>JYJN01000172.1 GCA_003263845.1 Vibrio aestivus
TAGTGGCTTGGCTACCCAATAGCTTGAAGATACGATGCGCCCATCTCAGCAAACTTGTGCTGCATAAAGGCATTCTCAACGCCCTCTATCACAATATCGACGTTGTTTGCTCGGCATAGTTGAATCACGAACTGAAGATATTCTCCTGATGCATGGTTTTCTAATGAACGCCACGCCATCGATTTATCAATTTTTATCTGATCAAGAGGTAGGTCAAAGAAACTGTTTAAAGAACTGTAGCCTGCGCCGAAATCATCCAGAGATAATTTAAAACCATAATTACTTAAGCGCTCTAACTGCTTTTTAGCGTTATGGTTACCATCAAGTATGAAAGTTTCGGTCAACTCTAAAACAATGTGGTGAGTAGGCACGCCATATTGCTGAGCAACCTGATAAACCGTGTCTGGAAATTCAACGTTAAGTAACTGAAGAACAGAAACATTAACGTTCACGCGTATCTTATGATGGTTGTGAAAGTGGCGATATTTCTGAATGAAACGACACGCTTTTTCAAAGACTAGATTGCCGAGTTCAACAATAAACCCCTTTTGTTCGGCAACAGGAATAAACTCATCTGGATAAATCTCACCATGATTCTTAGTTCGCCACCGAACCAAAGTTTCAAAGCTCGCGACCTCTTGAGTTTTGGCACAAACAATAGGCTGGAATTTGACAGAGAGCGTATCGTTAAGAATCGCTTGTTCTAGGCCTTGTTCGATATAGAAATGTCTTTCTACCTGTTTCTTTGTTCCGCCTTCATAAATCGATAGACGGTTCTCTTTCTTAACCTGACTAAAGTGACAAGTACGAGACGCAATCTTAACTATTTCATCAGGCGGCAACTGGGAACTGAAATTCGGAACAACACCGAGACAGATATCTTTGTTGTACAAATTATTTTGCTGTGACAATGAACGCTTGTATTGCTTCATGATGCGCTCACAAAGGCGTGTTAACTCTTCTGAACCGTACTTGCCTTTGACCAATATGGCAAAATCATCCGGACTAATATGGTAATAATCGGTAAATCTGTCGGAGAGTTCATGTAGAGCACTGATCAGATTATCGAGAAGCTGTTGTAGAATGTCAGAGCCATACTGGTTTACGTAAGACTTAATGCCTTCGACTTGTAGGTAGATAAGCGAGTAATTGTTCGCAACATCAATTTGCGCTTTCTCGATATCGAGTAGCAGTTGGCTTCGGTTAGGAAGGCCGGATGTGGAATCTCGGAAAGCGGCTTGTTGGATGTAAGACTCCATCAACTTTTGATGAGATACATCACGGTGCGAACCGATCATAATGACCTCACCATCACGTTTCTTGGTAATCGCCGTTCCCTCAATCCAAATATATTGACCGTTTAATTTTCTAACACGGTACTGGGAGGTGATTTTCTGGTTGTCATTAAGAAGGTGATGGTCAACTTTTCGGGCAAAAGCAGGTTGGTCTTGCGGGTGAATTAAGGCTTGCCACTCACTGAAATGAATGGTGCCTGACATAATGCCAAATTGTTCGTAGAAACTTGGGTTGTAGAAGAATACTTCGCCATCTGGTGCCAAGTAAAAGACGCCTTCACTAAACACATCAAACATATGAATAAAGTTGTTATCCATAAGTTGATCAAAATCAGCACCGCAAAGAGGCCCTTGTTGAATGAGGTCCATATGAGCGAGATTACCCATTTTAAAGGCTAAATCCTTTGCTATGAGTAACTGATGATTGTTCCGTAAAGTTTTTTAATCGCATGTCCATCGCTTAGTAACCGCTAGCGGTTGTTGAAAATCATTCTCATTAAATGAGTTTGCCACATCTCTAACCTTTTTACAGCAAACTATGGGTCAGAGCCACTCAATCGCTGATCTTATAGCCAGGTATGTTTATAAATTTTGATATGGCTCTAAGACGGTGCGATCGTTTGACGGCTTTTTCACGTATTGTGAGCTCACTATAGCCAGTAGAGGGATCATACTCACGGCCAAAATTTAGACACGGATAGTGATGTAGAACAAGTTCCGCCGTGGTATTGACGATGTTACCCTCCAGCAGATGGCCACCCCAAACAGTACCTTTTTCATCAGCGACGGCAATGTGTATATGAAGATGATTGGGAGTGAGAGTGCCAACAAGCGACACAATTTCAAATGGGGCTGATATGTTGAGCGTGCCTTTTGCACCAGCTAAGCGTATTGAAAGGTGAGATAAGCACCCTACACAAGAAGCAATGGTTCCCGCTTTGATCTGATGCTGGCTGACGAGATCGGCTAGCATCTTTTTAAGGTCTTGCCCATTGGTTAGCCGAATAGCTATAGGTGAAATTTGCATCGTTATTTCGTCTTCTAATCAAGCGTTGTTAGTATCGTGTATGTTAATAAATATCTATGTTTACAGTGCTTTTATTTTGGATAATTAATCAGATGTAACAGTCTTTTTATTTGCTCTTTAAAGTGTCGTAACGCCTCTGATTTTTGACTGTGATTTTGACAGAAAATTGATAAACACGCCATGTGATTGGGGTAACCGATTCGGTAGTCTAGCGGCTAAATAAAACCGCCTACCTATTGAGAGGTTACGTCGTTGGCGCATAGTACGAAAATTAGTCAGTCTTCGGTACTTGTCGCAGAGAGTTCGCCTATCGTAATTGCGAATATTAAAATTCTGCTTCGGGAAATAGGATTTAGTGACCGACTGATACACATTGCCAAGGATGTTCGTTCGATTGTCTCTTTAGCTAAGAAAACTCGCATTGATACGATTATTTGCGACTATCACTTTGATGAGCGCCGAAATGGCAAACAGATCATTGAAGAGCTAAGAGAGAACAACTTTATTCAAAAATCTTGCTCTATCGTGATGCTTACTGCTGACACAAGTGGTGGTGTTGTGAAATCGATCCTAGATCTTGATCCAGACGAGTATCTGGTTAAGCCTTATTCATTATTCGAGCTTAAGCGTCGTGTGGCACGAACGTACAAACGTAAGCAAGAGATGTCTCATCTTTACCAGCTTAGTAAGAAAGCGACGGTTAAAGAAATCCAGCAAGCTTTTGACTCTGCATTGGATTTGATGCCGGACTATGCGGGCCACATCCATCGCCTCAAAGGCTATACGTTCGTAAAACGCGGTGACTATGTTGCTGCAGCTCGTCATTACCACCAGTGTTTGCGTAAGCAACCTAGGCACTGGGCGATTTGTGGGTTGGCTGAGTCTTTAATCGCATTGAACGAGCTAGAGCAAGCCGAGTCTATGGTTCAATCTTGGTTATCATCTGGAAAAGACCAAAACGCCAAAAGATATATGAATTATTAGCCATGATTTCAGCTCGTAAAGGGGATTTAACGAGCGTTCATGAGCAGCTTACTCAAGCAGTAGATCTAACGAAGGGAGCGCATGAGACGCTTTTGGCGCGAGCTGTGGTTAACGAAATGCTACTGATGCCTGAGAAAGCGATAAAAGACTATCAAGCCTATATGCATCAATCGGTGACGACGTTTAAAGACGGATTGTTATTGCCTATCACAATGCTTCGTCTTAAGTTGATGGTGGTTGAATCGAATCGTAAAGCAAACCTAGAGAAGATCCGCAATGAAGCGCTGAGCCTCGGAAAAACGGAGTTTAGGGAAGAGGAGCATCTCGCATTAATGCTAGTTCAACTGCATATTAATGTGCTTGAAGAGGACCACAAGGGCATACGACATAAGTTAACGCAGTTAATAAAAAGCTATCACACGCTTGGGCCAGCTTATACTGGGTATTTATTGTATCTATTGCACTTGACTCACAACTACCAACTTTTTGACAAATTATACAGACGTTACGAAAAAGGGATGAAAAAGCATCACGATTTACTTTCTATTTGTACTCAACGTTGGATAGAGCAATTGAACGATCGCAGGAAAGAGCGTTTTGCGAGCCTGCAACGGGTTGAAAAGTATATTTCCCGAGAAAAAGATACGAATAAAAGATCAACCATTGGAATTGCGTTAGAGCTCAGCCGGTCGAGACAGTTGTGTCAGCGTTCCGCGTCAGCTTTCATTAATTTGGCTGATGAAATTGGGTGTGGTGATGCTTCTTTGGTGGAATTAAGAAATGTCATTGCTAGCGGTGAAAAAGTGATGGTTTACGGAATGGAACTGACAGCGTTGGAGCGCAAGGAAGCGCTGCATTCATTAAAGCGTATCAAAGTGATGTTTAACCAGCGCGTGGCGGCCTGTGCTTAAGATTTGATGTCACTCAACCAAAGCTGTCCTTCGCTTCAGATTGAAGGTAAACTGCCGTTTTCGATTGCAACTGGAAATATGATGAACCACGACGACACCCAATTTGAGCCTGAATTAGACGGTGAAGAGATTGAAATTGAAGCTATCGGCATAGAAGTTTCGAGTCACCCAATCGAGCTTTATAAAGTGTTCAAGATTGCTAACCTTGTTGGCGGCGGTGGTGAAGCCAAATACCTAATCTCTGAAGGTTACGTTGCGGTGAATGGCGAGCTAGAGACTCGCAAACGTCGCAAGATGTACGATGGTGACTTTTTCGAGTTTAACCAAGAATATTATGTTGTTGTTTGTGATCAACCTGTCACTGAGCCTGAAGAACGTAAGCCTGATAGCTTATCATCTAGGTCTGCTAAAGCTGAAAAAAAGAATGCATCGAAAGACAAATCGAAGAGCAAGCAATCAAAAGCAGCGAATAAATCAAATACTCCAACGAAGAAAGCAAAAGGCGAGTCTAAACCCGCTCCTCAGAGAGACAAAAACAGTGGGCGCAATTCAATAGACTTTTTCTAGTTCATAAAATCCCAGCATTAAGCTGGGATTTTTTTTCAATAATCAATATTGAGTTGTATGCTTTGTAATTGAATCAACCTACTACGGGGACCAAGGATGAAAACTATTGGATTGATTGGCGGAATGAGCTGGGAATCAACCGTTGTTTACTATCAAGCATTAAACACCTTTATTAAAGAGAAACTCGGTGGTCTGCATTCTGCAAAAGTTCTCATTAACAGTATCGATTTTGCAGAGCTTGAAGTGTTACAAAAAACAGGGCAGTGGGACAAAAGTGCAGACTTGGTTCTGGGGTGTGCACAAACCTTACAAAGTGCCGGCGCAGATGTCATTCTTATTGGTGCCAACACCATGCATAAAGTCGCTCCGCAAGTAGAGTCTGATATCAATATTCCTTTATTACACATCGCCGATGCCACGGCCCAAAGATTGATTGAGGATGGTGTGCAGAAGGTAGGGCTTATTGGAACAGCCTATACGATGGAGCAAGATTTTTATAAAGGTAGACTTAGCGAAAAATTTGGCTTGGAGGTTATTGTTCCAAATGGCGTACAGCGCAAACTGGTTCACGACGTTATCTACAATGAATTATGCCTTGGTAAGATCAATCAAAGATCTAGACAAGACTACATCGAAGTTATCAACGACTTGCAAGAGCAGGGAGCAGAGGCGGTCATTTTAGGCTGTACCGAAGTAACACTGTTAGTGTCGGCGTATGACACTAGAGTGCCACTGTACGATACGACCTCAATCCATGCGGAAGCTGCGGTAAAGTTCGCGCTTGGTGAGTAGCACTAGACTTTCTTGTATCAAACAAGTTGAGATTAACATTGGGAAAAGGGAAGCTGATTGGCTTCCCTTTTGTTTATGCTCTTTTAGCTTTAAAGCTGTATGTTACGCTTGCGAAAATTTGTAAGTACGGTAGCCGCCGATAAGGTTTCGGGCTTTGTAGCCATTGTTAACGAGTTGGCGATATGCGACGTTACCGCGTAACCCGACTTGGCAGTAGATGACGATTTCCTTGTCTTTTGGTAACTCATCCATGCGATGTCTGAGTTGGTCAACAGGAATGTTTATCGCACCTTCGATGAATCCGACATTGGTAAGCTCACCTGGGTTACGGACATCAAGCAGAACCTGATTGTCAGACAGAGTATCTACTTCATCAAAATGAATCGCAGACGAATCGCCTTTGATTAGGTTATTCGCAACAAAGGCGGCTTGATTGATCACATCTTTTGCGCTGCCATATGGAGGCGCGTAGGTGAGTTCAAGGTGTTGTAGCTGCTCGACCGTCATACCAGCTCGTTGGGCTACTGCCATAATATCGATGCGTTTATCAACGCCGTCCTTGCCTGCTGCTTGAGCGCCAAGGATCTTGCCTGTTTCTGGGTCAAACAACATTTTAAGAGACACCGTTTCTGCACCTGGGTAGTAGCTTGCATGACTCGCTGTATGAACATAGACCTTCTCATAGCGAATGCCCTCGCGCCTAAGCTGCTTCTCATTCTTACCGGTTGAGGCAATGGCAAGGTCGAAAATTTTACAAATCGCGGTACCTTGTGTGCCTTGATAGGATTCGTTTCTTCCTAGCATATTGTCGGCAGCCATGCGGCCCTGACGGTTCGCCGGTCCAGCGAGTGGTACTAGGGTTTGTCTACCTGTTACAAAGTCTAATTCTTCTACGGCGTCACCGACGGCATAGACTGAAGGATCACTTGTTTGCATTTGCTCATTGACCCAGATTCCACCAAGATCTCCAATTTGAAGCCCAGCTTGCTGTGCTAGTTTAGTTTCTGCTTAACGCCAATTGCCATGATAAGAATGCCAGTCTCAAACTGGTCACCATTATTCAGAGTGAGCTTAAGAGTGTTTGACTCGGTAAGGTGCTCTACAGACTCCAGGGCGACATTTAGCTTGAGGTCGATGCCTTTCTCTTTGATTTCTGCATGGGCAAAGCCTGCCATTTCTCTATCCACCGGTGTCATGACCTGATCGGCCATTTCAACAAGGCTTGTTTGGATTCCTAGCTGGTGAAAAGCTTCCATCATTTCTAAACCAATGAAGCCGCCGCCCACTACGGTTGCATGGGTTGGCTGATTATCTCTAAGCGTGGCTAGAATACGATCCATGTCCGGAATATTGCGAAGTGAATGAGTCAGCGGGTTATCGATGCCTAAAATAGGGGGGACGATAGGGGCAGCTCCCGGGCTTAACAGCAAGAAGTCGTAGGATTCGCTGTATTGCGTGTTATCTAATAGGTTTCGAACCGTTACCTGTTTGCTATGGCGGTCGATGCTTACCACTTCGTTCATCACACGGACATCGACATCAAAACGGGCAAGGAAGCTTTCAGGTGTTTGAAGAAGCAACTTGCTGCGCTCTTGGATGTCTCCACCAATGTGATAAGGCAAACCGCAGTTTGCGAATGACACAAACTGGCCACGTTCGAACATGATGATTTCTGCGTCTTCACTTAAACGTCGTGCTCTTGCCGCTGCTGAAGCGCCACCAGCAACACCGCCGATGATTACTATTTTAGTCATTAGATTCTCCTAACACCTGTCAAGCTATATACCTCAATGCATGGAACCTGTACGTTGAGCGGGTAATAGATATTCTGATCAACAAATTATTATGATTAATATGGGTTACTTCAATTCGGCTGTTTTGAAAGCCAAAGTAATAGCATCTACAAACACAATACAACTCTAAATTAGCTTTGTCTAATGTTAATGTGACTAATTTGGAAAATACTAAATTAGCATTGACTTATGTATAATTATTAGTATTCTCTAATTTAGTAAGTGGTGACGCTATTTAAAAAAGGGCAGGCGTAATGAACGATAGCCAGCAAATAAATGACATGTACGAACGAGTTGAAGAAGCCGCTGACCTGCTGCGTGTAATGGCCCACCCAGAAAGGCTTTTGGTACTGTGTCAGCTCACGACGGGTGAACTAGGAGCGGGCACGTTGCAACAACGTTCCTCTTTGAGCCAATCAGCATTCTCACAGCATTTAACTGTGTTGAGAAAACACGATCTAGTACAGGTTCGCAAAGAAGCTCAGCAGGTCTTTTACTCATTAAAAGATGAAAGAGCCGCTGCGTTGATTGCCAGTATGCATAGCATTTTTTGCGGTCAAGAATTGGCTTGATGCATAGATGATTTAAAGATTAAAAAATTATTGAGGTGTAATAGATGTATAACATTCCTTGGGAGTCTTTGTTTGGTGGCATGCTGCTGGGTTTCTCAGCGGTTTTTCTGATGATTGCGACAGGCAAAATCGCAGGTATCAGCGGCATTGTCGGTGCATTTGTGAACCTGAGAGAAATGAACTCGAAGACTAATGATTTAGGATGGCGTTTAGTATTTGTCTTCGGCATGGTCACAAGTGCGTTGATCGTTGCGCCATTTGGTTTTGATCTTCCTGATGTATCAAACACGAGCCTTGGCTTAGTCGCGATTGCCGGTTTGCTGGTTGGGTTTGGTACACGCCTATCGAATGGGTGTACAAGTGGACATGGCATCATTGGGCTTGGGCGCTTGTCTAAACGTTCTATTGTGGCTACTGCGAGCTTTATGACCACAGCAGTATTGGTTGTTCTTGTTAAACGCTTGATGGGGTGGATGTAATGAACAGAACAAAAGTCATACAGTTAGCTTCGGCGTTAGTATCTGGCCTGCTTTTTGGTGCCGGAATGGTGGTATCGGGCATGGCAGACCCACAAAAAGTTCTCGCTTTCCTTGATATTACAGGGCAATGGGATCCTAGCTTGATGTTTGTAATGGGTGGCGCCTTGCTTATATTTGCACCCTTTTATCATTTGGTTATCAAGAAGCGTAAGCACGCACTAAATGGCGATGAGCTTAACTTCCCAGCAACTAATAAAGTAGATAGCACACTAGTAACGGGTTCAATAATTTTTGGTTTAGGTTGGGGATAGCGGGCATTTGTCCGGGGCCAGCAGTGAGTAGCTTGTCTGGTGGTAGCTCAACGATTGTCATTTTTGTGGTCAGTATGCTGTTGGGTATCGCTCTAGCTAAGGCCTACTTAGCGAAACGAGATGTCGCAAAAACGGTTTGTTCGTAACTGAATAACCAGTAAGAAGAATCTCACAGCTCTGGGAGCCCCAAATTAGTGATTATGGAACAGTTGAAAGCACTGTCACCGAAACAGATGAAAGCACTGTCACACACTGATTTGGAGTTTTATCTTTAGCGCTGTAATACAGTAGAAACAATCGGGCAATGATCGCTCAACTGATAGTTGAGTACGTCCTGCTCTGTAAACAAGATTTGGTTATTGCCCGATGTTGCTAAATCTTTGCTCACCACAATATGGTCAATGACGCTTCTGTATTGGTATGTTTCTCCCGTGTTACGGTTTGAACGGACAATACAATTTGGTTGAGTTGATTGGGTGGCGAGCTGTGATTGATTGTCTTGGCTTATGATCTTCCATAGCCAAGATTTAGAGTGGCTTAATGTATGGTTGAAGTCGCCCAAAACTATGTATGTTTCTTTGTTGTTTTCCCTTTCAACCATCCAGCGATTCAAGGCTTGGCCTTGTTCTTTTAATGTTCGGCAGTGGCGATTGTTCTTATAGGCGCCATGACAACGAGCCTTAAGGTGCACCGACAGCATGTGAATGGGTTCGCTTTGGCTAGGGTGGATGATGATATAACTGGCAAAGCGCAATCGACTATTATTGCTCTTATCTAGTATCACATCATTTGCATTGCTGACCTTGAGTGAATCCTTTATCGCGAACCCAGTGTATTGGTTCAGATCGTCAAATTGCCTGTGTCTGTTTTGTGGTTTAGACCGGTCTGACAAGAAAACCGTGTACCCCTCACCCACAACGGCTTTGATTGCCTCTTCACTATCGACTTCTTGGAAGGCGAGTACATCACTGTTTGTTTTATCGAAGTAAGTGGTGAGTTTATCAAAATCTTCATGACTTCGATTGGATGGAGTAATTTTCGGCACAGAGTTATGAGACAGCCATTCAATATTCCATGTTGTTATATTCAGTGGCTCCATTGGAGCCGCGAGTGTTATTTGAGACAGTGTGAGAAGAAAGAACGTGGATAGATGCTTTTTCATGCGATTCTTAATGTTGAAATATTGGCACCCTTTATTCTACAAGAGCTCATAAAAAAGCAAGTGAAAACCACATCATTTTTGCAAATTTCATGCTTTTCTTAGTAACTGAGATCAATCGCAATAAGATCGTGTTGATCTTGTTCTTGTGCCCATTTTTGTTGATCCAAATCAATACTTTTAAGTGGTGCATCTCGTTAAATACGCCACAATATATAGTGCCAATCGAATAATAAATCACCCTATATAGTGTGTTTGTGGATAAGTCTGTGAGTATGCTAAGGGTAAGGAGAAACAGTGAAACCAATCGTAATCAAGCGTGACGGCTCGAGAGCTCCGTTTAGCAGGGATCGTATTCAAGCAGCAGTGGAAGCCGCGTCGGATAACGTAGATAAAGAAGTGGCAATCTACGCTCTTAACGTTGCATTAGCCGTAGAGTTAAAGCTGGCTGATTACGATGAAGTGCATATCGCTGAAATCCAAACCTTAGTTGAAAATGAGTTGATGCAGGGCCCATTTAAAGCACTTGCTCGCTCTTATATCGAATACCGCCACGATCGTGATATCGCACGTGAGAAGCAAAGTGCACTTACGCGTGAAATCGAAGGGTTGATCGAAGAGAGCAACGTTGACCTTATTAATGAAAATGCCAACAAAGACGGCAAAGTGATCCCAACTCAGCGTGATCTGTTGGCAGGTATCGTGGCGAAGCATTACGCGAAAACCCATATTTTGCCGCGTGATGTGGTTCAAGCTCACGATGAAGGTGATATTCATTACCACGACTTAGACTACGCACCGTTCTTCCCAATGTTTAACTGTATGCTCATCGACTTGAAAGGCATGCTGACTCACGGGTTCAAGATGGGCAATGCGGAGATTGATACCCCTAAATCAATTTCAACGGCAACAGCGGTTACGGCACAGATCATTGCGCAAGTCGCGAGCCATATCTACGGTGGTACAACCATCAACCGTATTGATGAAGTGCTAGAACCTTACGTAATGGCAAGTTACGACAAACACCTTGAGATTGCTAAAGAGTGGGACATTCCAGATCCTCAAGCCTTTGCATCTGCTCGCACTGAAAAAGAGTGTTATGACGCATTCCAATCACTTGAGTACGAAGTAAACACACTACATACAGCAAACGGCCAAACTCCTTTTGTTACGTTTGGCTTTGGTCTTGGCACAAGCTGGGCATCGAAGTTGATCCAACAATCAATTTTAAAGAACCGTATTGCTGGCTTAGGTAAAAACCGTAAAACAGCGGTATTCCCTAAACTTGTGTTTGCAATTAAAGATGGATTAAACCACAAGCAAGACGATCCAAACTACGACATCAAAAAGTTGGCTCTGGAGTGTGCGTCTAAGCGTATGTACCCAGACATTCTTAACTACGACAAAGTGGTTGAAGTAACCGGTTCATTCAAAACGCCAATGGGTTGTCGTAGCTTCTTAAATACTTATGAAGAAAATGGCGAATTGGTTCACGAAGGTCGTAACAACCTAGGTGTGGTAAGTTTGAACCTACCGCGAATTGCACTTAAAGCTCAAGGCGATGAGAAGGCATTCTATGCGTTACTCGATGAGAAGCTGGTGGTTGCACGTCGTGCACTGGAAACTCGCATTAGTCGACTAGAAAACGTGAAAGCTCGCGTGGCACCTATCCTGTATATGGAAGGGGCTTGTGGCGTTCGCTTGAAAGCCGATGATTCTATCGCAGACATCTTCAAAAATGGCCGAGCTTCAATCTCACTTGGTTACATTGGCATTCATGAAACCATTACAGCGCTATTTGGTAATGACGAGCACGTTTACGACAACGAAGAGCTACGTAACAAAGCACTCGATATCATCAAGTACCTAAAAGAGAACGTGAATCAGTGGGCTGAAGAGACAGGTTACGCGTTCAGCTTGTATGGCACGCCAAGTGAGAATTTATGTAGCCGATTCTGCCGTATTGATACCAAAGAGTTCGGTGTCATTGAAGGTGTGACGGATCGCGGTTACTACACGAACAGTTTCCACCTTGATGTTCAGAAGAAGGTAAACCCGTACGACAAGATTGATTTTGAAATGCCTTACCCACACATTTCAAGCGGTGGTTTCATCTGCTACGGAGAATTCCCGAATATGCAGAAGAACATTGAAGCGCTCGAGAACGTTTGGGATTACAGCTATTCAAGAGTGCCATATTACGGCACAAACACGCCGATCGATGAGTGTTATGAATGTGGTTATAACGGTGAGTTCGACTGTACAAGTAAAGGCTTTACTTGCCCTAAATGTGGTAACCATGACTCAACCAAAGTATCGGTAACACGTCGAGTATGTGGTTACCTAGGTAGCCCTGACGCTCGTCCGTTTAACTTCGGCAAGCAAGAAGAAGTCAAACGCCGCGTGAAGCACCTTTAAACGACAATTAATAGTCAAAATGCAACAAACGAGAAGCTCTTAAGATGAACTATCACCAGTATCACCCAATTGATGTAGTGAATGGACCGGGTACGCGCTGTACTTTGTTCGTATCAGGCTGCGTACATCAATGCCGTGGTTGCTACAATCAATCAACACAAAGGCTCGATTCTGGTCATCTGTTCACTCAAGAGCTTGAAGATCACATTATCGCGGATCTGAACGATACTCGTATCAAACGAAAAGGGTTGTCGCTGTCTGGCGGCGACCCGATGCATCCTGCGAATGTTTCTGCGGTCTTGAAGCTAGTAAAGCGAGTTAAAGCCGAATGTGATAGCAAGGATATTTGGCTCTGGACTGGCTACACGCTGGAAGAACTCTCCGAAGAACAGAAAGCGTTATTGCCTTATATTGATACTTTGATTGATGGTAAGTTCGAGCAAGACAAAGCGGATCCAAGCCTTGACTGGCGAGGCTCTAGCAATCAAATTATCCATCGATTTACTGAATTTTCCGGTTAGTCTTTCATCAATCTTTAGTGTTAAGTAATCGTTACATCAATTTATGGTGTTGTGAATCAGTTTTCGCTTCGAATTTCCCACAACAAATGTTAACTTGAACGCCATTACTTGAATTTCAAAGGGTTGTGACTTTCATGTTCTCACACTTACCAACACCGGCACTAGATCCGATTCTTTCTCTTTCTGTTGCTTATCGCAACGATCAACGCGAAAACAAAGTTGACTTAGGGATTGGCGTTTATAAAGACAGCCAAGGCCAAACGCCTGTTATGAAGGCAATCTCTCAAGCTCAAGATATTGTTGTTGAAACACAGAAAACCAAAGCGTACGTAGGCTTAGCTGGCTGCGAAGAGTTTAACCAAAGTATGGTTGATCTTCTGCTTGTAGGCACTTCAGCAATGGACCGTGTTTCCGCAATTCAAACGCCTGGCGCGAGTGGCGCTCTTCGTATGTTAGGCGACTTAATGAAAGTCGCTCAACCTGATACGGTTGTTTGGATTTCAAACCCGAGCTACGTGAACCACAAACCAGTGATGGAAGCGGCGGGTCTTAAAGTTAAGTTCTATCGCTACTTTAGCTCTGAAACTAAACAGGTTGATGTTGCTGCGATGCTAGACGATTTGTCGACAGCAGGTAAAAACGATGTGGTTTTACTGCACGGTTGTTGCCATAACCCAACAGGTGCAGACATCGATTTTGCAGCATGGGAAGAAATTACGCGTCTCTCTCAGAAGAACGGCTTCACACCGTTTGTTGATATCGCTTATCAAGGTTTTGGTGATGGCCTAGAAGAAGATGCGAAAGGTCTTCGCTTTATGGCAGACAACGTTGAAGAAATGTTGATAACCACCTCTTGTTCAAAGAACTTTGGTTTGTATCGTGAACGCACGGGTGCAGCTATCGTTGTGGGTAAAAACCAAAAAGACGTAGGTAATGCGAAAGGTAAACTACTTACTCTTGCACGCTCTACTTACACAATGCCACCTGATCACGGTGCGGCACTAGTGAAAACTATCCTAGGAAGTGACACCTTAACTCAAGTTTGGAAACAAGAGCTGAGTGAGATGCAGCAACGTTTGGTTAGTCTACGTCACACCTTATGTAACGAACTGAGAAATAACCACAATACATCACAGTTCGACTTTATTGAAAGTCATAAAGGTATGTTTACTGTGCTAGGCTTTAGCCAAGAACAAATGACACGTCTACGTGAAGAATTTGGTATTTATGGAGTGGGTGATGGCCGCATCAATATTGCTGGTTTGACTGAAAACCACATTCCTTACGTAGCAGATGCAATTGTAAAAGTGTCTTAATTAAAGCCTTAGGGATATCAGTTAGGTGACTGCATGAATAGAGCGTTGAAATTAGTTTTAGCCTTAATGTTAACGGGTGGTTTGGCCGCGTGTACCACGACCCAAGCGCCCATTGAACCAGAAACACCACCAGTTGAACAGCCAGAGCCGGAAGTGGAACAACCAGAGGTCGAGCCTCAACCAGAACCGGAAGTAACTGAACCAGAAAAACCGGTGGAACCTGAAACTAAGCCAGAACCAAAACCAGAGCCTGAACCGGAAAAAGTTCAAAAGACGGCAGATGGTAAGTTGATTTTGGGTCAGAACGAGTGGGTTTACTTCCCAGGCTTAGAAGACAGTTTCAAGGCTCGCATAGACTCAGGTGCGACAACCTCATCAGTAAGTGCGGTAGATATCGTTCCATTTGAACGTGACGGCAATGATTGGGTTAAGTTTAAGATCCTACACGATGGTATCAATAGTGATGAGATCGCGTTACCTGTTCAACGTTGGGCGAAGATAAAGCAGTCGAATAATGATAATGCCGAAAAGCGCGCTGTGGTTTTAGCTTGGATTCAAGTCGGTGATGTGAAAGAGAAAACGGAATTTACGTTGACTGATCGCACTCACCTAGAATTCCCAATCTTACTTGGTCGCAGCTTCTTCAAGGACATCGCTATTGTTGATGTCAGCCAGAAGTACGTTCAAGACAAGTTTAAGAAATAGTGGCTGTATGGTTCTAAATTAGAACTCGCTTTAAAATATTCAAAAGCCCGCGTTAAAGCGGGCTTTTTTATGTCCTACGTCTAGGCGGATATTATCGATCCCAGTACGCTTCTTCTAGGCTGTCTTCACGCTCTGGCAGGGCACGGCCAAGACGTGGTGAGTGTTGAGTCAGTACTTCATAGCTCACACGGTTGGCATACTTACAAATCTGAGAGAGTGATGAGTAAGTTAGATACGGTTGGTCGTGTTTAGATGAGTTAGGTACATTAGTTACGTGGTAGCTGTTCGCTGCCATATCATGTAGTAGGGCAGACAATGCTGCATCACCTGCGCCATTTGTGTTTTTAATCTCAAGCGGACCACCAAGATACGGACCGATATGCGAATAGACTTTAAGCGGACTTTCACAATCCGACTTGCGCATCGCACGACTAAACTCATATTTATTGAACTCAGGTATGTTGCCCGGCAACAAAGGTAGCTCAGTTTCGCGTTTTGCCGAATCCTCAGTGTATCCTGCCATGTAAAGGCCGATTGGGCCTGCAGTGCACAATACCAAATCTACCCATTCTAGAGCTTTGTCTGCAGCGAGAAGGGGATCTTTTTCACCGGTGAGAGCCTCACCTTCTTCCTCATTCATTGCGACAACAGTAATGTTTTCTTTAATGTACTCTTGCCACCAAGCTTCATTACCTTCGATTACATATTTGGTACCGAGCGTGAGAACAACAGGGACGTTTTTCGATTTAGCGATCTCAATGGCACGTGCCACAGCCTTAGGCATTGGATCTTCTGGTTTACCGCGCATTAGGTAAGAAGAGACAATCAATGCTGATGCTTTATCAAAGACATCTTCCGGTACGCTTTCTGGCATTAACTGGTTCATGTCGCCTTCGTTAATGGCAAATGTGCGTTCACCATTTTCAGAAATCAACGTGTAACAACGGCCGATTGGACCATCGACAGTTTGAAGGTGGTTTAGGTTCATGCGTGAAGAGGTGCGACAAAGGTAACGGTACGCGTAAGAACCCACCTCGATGTTTTTGGACATGACACCTAACAATACTGACTTGCTGTCCGCTAGAACTGAGTAGTTGTGTAGGGTATTGCCAATGGTATCACCTGGGTATTGATGGGTGATCAAACCGCGTTCAACAAGCTCATCGTACAACGCGTCTGCTTTGCTTTCCTCAAGAACGAGTGAATGTCCTTTACTTAATTCATGGCGTTTAAGGAAATCGTCGTCAACACGAGCCTCGATATCAACAATGGTTTGTCCAACACCGACAATGATTGGTCGATGGAGCTTTGGTGTTTGTTGAATTTGGTTTACTAAAGGATCACGAGCGTGAGTTGGAAAGTAGTGCTTTGATTTGCGCTGGCCAGGAAACTTCATGAGTAATGATTTATTAGAGAATTTTCATGAAGTATATCACATGTTTTTAAATTGGCTTTCATTAATGTTTCATTATGATTAGATCTAAGTTCGACAAAAACTGGGCTGAAATGCTACCTAACCCTCACCGAAACGCGACCTCTAAGCTCATTCCCTATCTTTCGGTTCAAGAGCTAAGCGGTTAAGGTTTCTATTTCATGTATGAGCGCATCTTTATTGACGGGTTTTGGTATATATCCATCCATACCAGAAGAGAAGCAGCGCTTGATGTCTTCATCAATGACACTTGCTGTGAGGGCAATGATGGGGGTTTTATTTAGGCCACTTGATTGTTCATATTGGCGGATTTCTTCAGTTGCCGTATAACCATCTTTCACAGGCATCATACAGTCCATCAATATGATGTCGAACGAGTTGTCTTTGGTGTACATGTCCACCGCAATCTGGCCGTTTTCAGCGACTTCCAGCAAATAGCCAGCTTTCTTCAACATCGTTGAGGCGACCATTTGGTTAACCCGATTATCTTCAACTAACAGCACTTTTTCTGCCTTGCCTTGTGTATTGGTTACGTCACTAAGATTAGTGTTGTTAGGAGATTGATTTGTCACACTTTCGTTTTGACTTGTTAGTTTGTTTACGCAAGGGACTTCCGTTTGTTTTTCTGTACTTGATGCAACGCTGCTTGGTATAACTTGGTTTGGTTGAAGGGAACTCGGCTCAAAGGTGTCTGCTCGAGGGGGCATTTCTTGCTGTGAGTTCGCCGCGACAGAATTACTTTGTTCTACGTTATGATCAACGTCATTTGAAGGATCTTGGTCAATGGCGTGTTGGATTTTCTCTTTAAGGACGGAGAACTTGAATGGCTTAGGAATATAGTCATTCATCCCTTTATCAAAACATTTCTGAATATCGTCATCAACAACACTTGCCGTTAATGCAATGATAGGAATACGTCGTTCCATGCCGTTGGAGTGTTCGTATTCGCGAATTTTTTCAGTTGCGGTGAAGCCGTCCATTATTGGCATCATGCAATCCATCATTATGACGAGATAGTCCGGATTGTTGATGAACATGTCGAGCCCTTCTCGTCCATTATGGGCAAATTCATACTCGTAACCTGCTTTTCCTATATGCAATCCTGCAATCTTTTGGTTCACTTGATTGTCTTCAACGATCAGAATTTTTCTTTTGGGCTTGGAATTGAGATTGACAACTAAATCGCCATCAAGGCTAGACTCATGAAGTTCACAAGCTTCGATTGCTTTGACAAGGCGACTGCCGAGCAGAGGGAGTGAAACCTGTGCACTAATGATTCTTTCCAGCTCGGTATACTGGCCATGAAAAGAGCGGATGAGGCATATATTGGCCCCTTGCAGTTTAATCATGGATAATTGTTGAAAGTCACGGGATAAAAGATCGTTAGGTTCTACAAACAAAACGGTTGCGGTTGTAACTGAAAAAGGAACAGCATTGATTTCGTTAAGCTTGGCAATATCTTTAAAGCTACTAGTTACTTGAATACCATAAAAACCGAGCTCGTCATTAATCCGCTTTGCTAGCCCTTCAGCTCGACAGACTAGAATAATGGGGGATTCCACGGGATGAGGCTTGGCTTTGTCTTCTTCAATATCCAGCGTTAAATCAAAATAGAAACAGCTACCAATGCCTTTTTGAGAGTCTAGTTGAATATGTCCTCCCATGAGTTCAACGAGCTGTGTGCTAATCGCCAAGCCTAAGCCTGTTCCACCAAATTGGCGTGTGGTCGATTCATCTTCCTGAGCGAATGGCTCAAAGATTGTTTTCTGCTGTTCCTCATCGATTCCAATCCCTGAATCCTGCACAGAAAACCGTACGGTAATATTGTCAATGTCTCGGCTTAGTGTTTGAGCCGACAGTGTCACGCTACCCTGAGAGGTGAATTTCACCGCATTCGACATAAAGTTCATGATCACTTGCCTTAAACGATGGTCGTCGGCCAACAAGCGGCTCGGGATGTCAGGGCTAATTTCTACATTTAGTCCTATTTTCTTTTCTTTCGCCCTTGGAATGGTGATAGCGGCGATGTCATAAATAGATTCACGGATATTAGTTGAATGCTCACTGATTAACAGCATACCTGATTCAATCTTAGAGAAGTCGAGAATGTCGTTAATTAGGCTTAATAGAAGTTGAGAGGAAGTTTCAATGGTGTCCACATAGTCGCGTTGCGTTGGATTTAACTCGGTATCAGATAGAATTTCCGAAATCCCAATGACACCATTTAACGGTGTACGAATTTCATGTGACATGTTGGCTAAAAAGCTACTTTTTGCCTTGCTTGCTTCTATGGCTTGGTCTTTTGCGATTTCGGCGTACTCTTTAGCTAGCGTCAAACGTTGGTTGGCGAGTTCTGTTTCTAGTGTGAGCTTTTCGACTTCCTTGGCGAATCGGCTAATCTCATCTTTGCCAGCCGTTAAGACATCAAGTTTAGGCCTGTCCTGGTGATTGGATAATTTAAGAAATGCCAATATTAAGTTCAGGTTTTTGCTGAGTGTTCGTGCCATTGCTGTACTTGCCCAGATTACGAACAGCATCATAAGAATGACGGCAGCGATAGATAAGAAACGCGCTCCCTGTATAGTATTAATGGAACTATTGACCTCGTTCGACAAACTTTCTTGAACAGTGCTTGAGACGTTTTTGCAATAAATTAAATCGCGTGCTCAACGCCTCTAATCCGTCTTGAACTTGAAATGGGGTTAGTGCTTGTAACTTTGCAGGTTGCATCAGAATGTCGCGAAACTCATTGCTTCTAACAAACGCTTGATTACCAAGTGTGTTGGCCATGAAAGGAGTGAGTTCTGCAGCAGTATTGAGTGAAATGAAGCGATCAGCAAACAGAGCTTGTCGATAACTTAAACCTAGGATCGCGTCTGCTATTTCTTGCGAATAGGGCTGTTCTTTGTTCACTAGCTTAAGGAGCTGCGTGCTTAAGATATACTCTTCGTTATACCAATACATTAACCATTCGAGTGCTATTAGAGCCTTTAGCTGCTGTTGAACCATTGAGTTAGCGTAGCTGAAAGGAATGCCTTCGAATTCGAAGAGCAGAGCTTCATATTGCTTTGCTTGCTCACTGATGAGATCAAGTTTCTGATAGATGTCATCAGATTGATGAAATGCTTGGCTGGTCTGAATGTATTGGGACACCAGATCGTTCGAAACCGCTGAGCGCTCTTCGAAGAGTTTAGAAGAGATTTTAGACAAATTTTCGCTCGCAGCAGTGATTTGTTCGGGTGTCAGGTTATTGGTTTGTTGGTTGCGATAAACGTAAGAAAGCGCTCGAATGTAGCTCGATAGTTGCTTAGCCTTGCTGTAGTCTTCTAGTTCAGCATTGTGGTGGAAGGCCTGAAATCCAGCAAAGGTGAGCAGTAGGAAAAGTGGTAACAGAGCTAACCCTAGAAGCTTGAAGCGTAGAGTCATTCCTTTTTGCGTTCTCATGCTAGAACGGTCATCAGAAGGCGCTTTATCCTTGAGCATAGTCTATCGCTTTTATTTAGATGCATATGAAAAATGTAGAATATATTTGGGTCTAAATGAAGATACGAAGACGTGGAAAATGAAAAAAGTGCTTATGTTCACGTTTTTGCTGCAATCATTGTGATGAATAGATAGGGGCTTTCTTGTTACTTAATACTTGAGGATTTTCGACTGTTTTCTCTGAAGGGCTTACACTGGTCTCAGAATGAATGTACTTCAATAGATTGAATTGCATCCAAGCAAGTCAATGAGGAGTATAGGTTGTCTTGACTAAAACCAAGAGTGTTTAGTGGTTGCGTATATCGTTTTGTGTCGGTTATTTTGTTGTTAACAATACAGAATTCAAAGTGAACTATCGAGTTGGTAAAGCTGATAGGCAGGAACGACAGTAACATGTCGACTCTTGGGGTTCTGATGACGTGTCCCGGCGCTCGATTTCAAAACACCAGCAAGATGATTTTCCGGCGCTAACATCACAATGAGCCGGTTCTCCACACTTTGGGCAAGCATGTGTGGCTACCTTCTTGGCGAGTTTATCCATGATATGGTCGCGTGCTTCATCAGTCATATGTCGCCAGTTTTGAATCTCGGCAATGGTACGATGACAACCAGAGCAGATTCCTTCGTTGTTTTTACAAGCAGCGATACAAGGAGTTTTCATAGACAGGTGACTCGGTTTTTATGATGACTATTCAAGAGTGGTGAAATATAGCGAACTTGGGCTAGGATTTCAGTCTTAATTTACTGAATAACTCGATACAATTCACGAGACGTCTACTGGCGCCAATAAATCAAACATAGGATGGCTGAATGATTGTGTTAGATGGCCAGACCTGCCTATATAACGACAACGTTTCGTTACAATCGCGATTCGATTGAACGGCATCATTCTGCAACAATGACTTTGGTTTTGATTCGATGAACTGAATATGCTGAATTACATATCTGCTCTACCTCCTGTCATTTTGATTTCTGCACTTTGGATCTATTTCTGTTTTCAGTTCGTGAGTTCCATGAACTGGCAGTTATGGAGTGACATTGGTGTCTATGGTCTGGTCTCAACCGCGATCGTTTTTCCGATGTTTCATGGCGACTGGGCGCAGTTCAAACAAGCTGCGACAATAGTAGCCATAGCTTCCACTATTGGTTTGGTTGGTAAAGCATTAATAGATGCTAAACGACCTGATTTAAGTGGTAACGATAGCTTTCCGTCCAATCATACTGCCAATGCTTTCGCAGCTTCAACAGCGCTTATGATGTGGAACGGGTGGATTATTGGCCTCATGTCCTATGGTTTAGCAACTTTGGTAGGTTTGGGAAGAGTCAGAGCGCTTAAACACCATTGGCGTGATGTAATTAGCGGTTTAGGCGTCGGTATTATTGCGTCCGTACTGGCATTCCACTTCTTCTAATAGACGTCAAAGTACGTCTATTTCTTAGTTCGACTATTCTATTTGGAATAACCGATATTACCATTATGGGTATATCACAGGGTTATGATATCAGTAGAAATCTCCTTGTCGCAGCAGTACGAGTATTGAGCGTTAAGACTTGTCGTACTTTGAGAATGCGACGGGCGTAATTGTCTGTTATCAAAGTGACCAATGAAAATAAACTATATCCATCCCAAACACCTTCGATTTCTTTTTGCTCAATTTTCTAAAGCTGCCCCGAAATCTATCCAGCCGATACTCGCGAGTATACAAGAGGAGCAAAGTGGTCGAGATAGCACGTATAACGCTAAAGAATTAGCAGCTTCGATAATTGAGCGACTAAGGCAACTCATATCAAAGGAATTAGGGGTATGTGCTCACTCTCCTGAGTCGATAGAGACCCTTAGTCGCGAAATTTCGACTCGTACTTTTGAGTTAGAAAAAGGCTTAGCGTCTAAAGCGACTCACAATATTCAAAATCTGTTATTTGTTGGGGATGTGCATGGTCAGAGCAGTAAGCTATTCGAGCTTATGCAAAGCCAAGACTGCATTGAAGATCAATACGAGACAGCATTCACAAACTCTCATCTTGTATTTGTTGGCGATTTAGTGAATATGCCAACAAACATTCAAGGTGATGATCTTGCGGTATTGAGAAGAGTAAGAAGCTTAACTGAGACCAATAGAGCATTTTGCTTGATGGGGAATCATGAACTTAATGCGATCAAAGTTCAATTAGGTTTCACAACAGAGTGTGACTCAGGCAGTTTTGTTGACAAGGTGCAGAAAAGAGAAGAGACAGCGCTGTATTGGGTAGAGTGGTTTAAAACCTTGCCGGTTTATCTCGACTTTGGAGAAATCAAAGCGGTACATGCATGCTGGCATCAAGAGACGATTGACAGCCTGAAACCTTATTTGACTGAAGCAAATGCAATTAAGCCGGAGTGTTGGGCTTATATCTCGGACCCTGAACATGAGTTGTCCGAGTTACTTTCCGTTCTATTGGAAGGGCCTAAAGCCATGCTTCCAAAAGGTCATTATTATTTGAATAAAAATGGTTGTCCTTCCGCAGTTGCTCGCATAGCTTGGTGGAAAAACCGCTATGGAATTGGTTCCATTAATGACCTAACGGTTAATACTGAAGTTCATCTATCGCCAGATATCGAACAGCATGTTAGATCATCAGAACTAAATTGGGTTGAACCTCCCATTTATCCAACCATTATTGGCCATTATGGGCTTGAGCCAACTCAGTACCCAGCAAAACTCAGCGACCGTGTTGTTTGTGTAGACTATCAAGCCATAATGCCAGGTGCAGATCTTGTGGGGTATTGGGTATATCTGTCTGAATGGGAATCGGTTGATGAGCTGACTGATAATCGTCACTTTGTCGTCAAGCAACAGCCTTGCGATGGTGCTTCGGTTTCTAACGGTATAAGGCAATTGATCATTCAAGGTTTAAATAGAACTCCCCAGGCAACGGTGGATGAGGAGACCTTAGCGCGTGTATCCAAAATTCTTTATCAGGAGTGGACACCATATAGCGAGTTCGACCAAACGATACGTGAAGCGTACTATCCAATGGTGAACGATACTCGTTACAGCTTCGAACTAGTAGCTCTTTCTGTTGCCGCTGTGGGCAATATTGAACAACTCGCTGGTTACCTTCTACTTACTGAGCAATATGCGATTGGTATTAATCGACCGGAAGCTGAACGCGAATGTAGCAGTGTAGCGGAGAAAGTGTTCAAGTTTGCACCGTGAGAAAGTAATCACGCAGTGCCAATACCGTGTTAAGTGCAGTACACTAGCGTTCAGAATTCAATAGGTAGGAAAATCATGACAATTCATAGAATTAACCCATGTAAACGTTGGTCAGATGTGACTGTATACAATGGTATTGCGCATTTTGTGGAAGTAGCTGAAGAAGACACAAAAGCTGATATGAAAGGGCAAGTCCAGCAGATATTTGCTCAAGCAGAACAGATGTTGGCAACTGTGGATAGTGATCGTTCGCGCATTCTTTCAGTTACGATTTATGTTACTGATTTTGCGAATTTTGATGCTCTAAATAAAGAGTGGGATGCATGGTTTCCTGAGGGTACGGCACCAAGTCGCGCCTGTGTGAAAGTAGAACTTGCTGACCCTGAGTTGCTTGTCGAAATGGCCTTCGTCGCGGCTGCTGGAGATAAATACCGCGACTAAGTAACAACTAAGAATCGAACTCTGTGTTATTTTATTAATAACATGAATGTTAAAGGGAAGTGATATGGAGTTTGATTGGGTTGAATGGTTCGGTTACCTAGCATCGCTGGTGGTCTTGGTGTCACTAACCATGACTTCCATTGTGAAGCTTAGGGTAATCAACTTCATCGGTTGTTTACTGTTTGCGGCGTTTGCCTATTTTATTGATTCCTACCCAACCATGTTTATGAATCTGGGTATCGCGGGGATCAACGTCTACTACTTGTATCACCTTTATCACTATAAAGAGAAGTTTAAGCTTATTTCTGCTTCAACGGCTTCTGAATACTTCCAGCACTTCACATCGACAAATAAAGTTGAGATCGATGACCAAATTCAAATTAGTGAACTGAGTAGCTTTAACACCGCATTCTATATGCTGCGAAACAACACTGTAGCGGGAGTGTTGGTGGGCAATATTGATGAAAGTGGTGAGCTAGAAGTTGCCTTAGATTTTGTAACTCCGGAATATCGCGACATGAAAGTCGCCAGGTTTTTCTATTCGAAACATCCGGAACATTTGGTCGAACGTGGAGTGAAGCAAATTGTCGCTGTAGCACCGTCTGACGTTCATGCAGAGTATTTAGAGCAAGTAGGATTTGTCAAAGAGCCGGGCGATGAACAAAAGTATCGAATGAGTCTCGTCGCTTAAGTTTTTAGGCTATAAGCTCTTAGGCTATTCAGTTACCGAAATTTTGCGTTTCTAAAACTAGAAGCCCCTGAAAATAGGGGCTTTGTTATATAGCATCAAATTGTCTTTGGCGATTGTTAACCAAGTGCTGGCAGCGCGCCTACAGTAACAAGAAGTTGGGCAGAAATGATCATGACTCCCGTTACCATGGCAATTAATAGCGTTACGTTACCACCTATCACTTGATACATATTGTCTTGGCAGTTGTTGCGTCTTACCTTGTGCACCATGATAACAGGCAAAAAGATCGCCAATATAACCAAAGCGATTGCGGCGTACCCTAGTGCAGTGATAAAGCCTTCAGGATAAAACAGCGCAAACCCAAGCGGCGGTGTAAAAGTAACAATGCTTGCTTTTATGCGGTTTATTTCAGATTGATTTGCAGTTGAGCTTCTAGATTTAGAGCTCAACATATCATTCAAAAACTCGAACAAGCCGAGGCTCACACCCAAGAACGAGGTAAGCAAGGCGAGGTCAGCAAATACGCCAACGATGTTTGCCAATTTATCGCTATTAACCGTAGTAGAAAGTGTCGAGATCAATGCAGTTAATCCAGAGTTTTCAATCAGCTGATTCTGCTCAACCACGCCCAAAGTTACTGTCTGCCAAAAGATGTAAATGACTAAGGTAGAGAGGAACCTATGAGCATAACCTTACGTAGGTTTTTGGTATCACCATCTAAATAGCGAACAATGGATGGAATGCTTCCGTGGAAACCAAATGAAGTGAATACGACAGGAAGCGCCGCAAAGATTAGCCCTTGCTCAACAGGCATACTCATCAAGTACCCCCTTGTGACGTTTGGCGCTAGGAAACTTAACACCATGGCCATTGTAATGACTTTGACAATGAACAACACGCGATTCACCTTATCCACGGTACTGGTGCCGATCGTAATAATTGTGGCGACGATTAAGGTAAAAACAACCGTAACGCTAGAAGGAGAGAGGTTAAAAGAAGTCCATTCATTAAGCCTGCTGTTAAACTGTGCACCGCCTCCGGCAATGTAGGCTGCGCAAAGCGCATAAAACAGGAATAGCATGGCAAATGCACCGACAAATTTTCCTTTTTTACCGAGGATCTGTGTCGCTAAGGTATGTAATGTCGCGTCGTTATCGGCATACTGATGAAGTTCTACCATTAGAAGTGCGGTAAATGCCATTAGGGCCCAAAGTAGAATCATAGTAAAAATCGATGTTGTAAAACCAATGCCTGCAGAGGCAATAGGAAGGGCAAGCATGCCTGCACCGATAGTAGTACCTGCTATGATCAAAGTACTACCAATAGTTTTAGATGTTGTCATGTGTAAAATTCTTTATACGGCAATTTAAAGAAGATAAACAATTAACCAGTGTGAAATAGGTGGCAAATGGTTTGGTATTGTGCGGATTATGCAGTGATAAAAACTATAGATCAATGGGTGTAATGAAAATATTCCTTTGGTGTAAATATATTATTACACCAAGTTGATTGATTAAGATAAGACGGAAATGAAAATAGATGAATTTTTTGGCGCATTTGCACATTGCCAATCACTGTGAGTCGGACTTGCAAGGGAACCTGCTAGGTGATTTTGTAAAGGGCGATCCATCAAAACAGTATGAAGAGCGGTTAGTCAAAGGGATAAAACTGCATAGATTTGTCGATTCCTACACCGATACACACGCAATCATGAAAGAAACGAAATCATTATTTCCTAAAGAAGTGAGAAGGTTTTCGCCCATTGCCATGGATATGTTTTGGGATCACTGCTTAGCTTCGAACTGGGAACGATATCATGATGAATCTTTGCGTAGTTTCTGTCACCTTGCTGAGGAACAAGCTAGGCAGCAGTCAGAATTTCCACTTCCAACCAGATACCTAAATCTTATGAGTGTTATGTGGGATCAACGATGGCTCGAGTCGTACCAGCATCTAGGTAATATTGAATATGCATTAATAAGAATATCGAGTCGTTCCCCACGAATGAACGAACTTCAAGGATGTTTTGAGCATATCGAAAACAATTATCATCAACTGATGGAACTGTTTGAATTACTTTATCCAGACGTATTAGCAGCAGCCAAGGCACAGAGCTTTTGATAGAATGCGCAGCAAGTTCGATTACCGGTTATATATATGTCCCAACAATTCCAAAATCTCGGCCTTTCAGTGCAGCTAACAGTTGTACTGGATAAATTAGGTTTCTCATCGCCAACGGAGATCCAGTCAAAAGCGATAGCGCCGGTGCTTAAAGGTGATGACGTGTTGGCTGGTGCCCAGACTGGTACAGGTAAAACGGCTGCGTTCGGTTTACCCATTATTCAAAAGTTTGTCGATTCACCTATCGAAAGGCAATCAAACAGGACTAGTGCACGCGCATTGGTTTTGGTCCCAACTAGAGAGCTGGCTCAACAAGTCTTTGATAACTTGAGTCAATATGCTGATGGGACAGATCTGAAAATAGTTACCGCTTATGGCGGAACCAGTATGTCTGTACAAACCAAAAACCTAAAGGGCGGCTCTGATATCTTGGTTGCCACACCGGGCCGTTTGCTTGATCACATGCATTGTCGAAATGTATCTCTGGCCGATAGTGAAGTTTTGGTTTTGGATGAAGCTGATCGTATGCTCGATATGGGTTTTATGCCGGATATTCAAAGAATCTTACGACGTATGAATCGTGAAAGACAAACCCTGTTTTTTTCCGCAACGTTTAACAAACGCATTAAAAACATTGCTTATAAGATGATGTCCGAACCAACGGAAATTCAAGTGGCGGCCGAAAACAGTACCGCAGAACGAGTAAAGCAGATTGTTTATCCCGTTGATAAGAAGCGTAAAAGTGAGCTACTAGCTTACCTAATAGGATCTCGTAATTGGAAACAGGTTCTTGTTTTTACGAAAACAAAGCAGGGTAGTGATTCATTGGTGAAGGAGCTCAAGCTAGACGGAATTAAGGCAGCATCGATCAATGGTGACAAAAGCCAAGGTGCCCGCCAAAAAGCATTAGATGATTTCAAAGATAATAAGGTTCGTGTGTTAGTTGCTACCGATGTTGCTGCACGGGGAATCGACATTGTTGCTTTAGAACAAGTCATCAACTACGACATGCCATACAAGGCGGAGGATTATGTTCATCGTATCGGTAGAACTGGTCGTGCGGGCAAGGAAGGTTTGGCCGTGTCATTAATGAGTCGTGATGAAGAATATTTGTTGGAAGCGATCGAGCGACTATTAGATACACGGCTACCACAAGAGTGGTTAGATGGTTTTGAACCGAGTTTGTTAGAGGAGGTTATCAACGATGATCGTCAGCCAAGAAAACGGGGCAGAAACTCAGATAAAAAGAAGATGAAAGCGAAACTCAAAATTCACGCTAATCGCGGAAAAAATAGACGTTAAGAATAAAAGGTGAATTGCGTTGTACCTAGTCATTTTAAGCGCGGGACTCAGTGCTTGGTCCCTTATTCTAATTGAACGTTAATGAGATAAAGGAAAAACGCGCGACTTCCAAATATATATCTGGGCGAGTGATCTGACTCGCTCTTTTTATTTTGTATTCAAGCTCTTATTGAATATTTTGTTATTATTACTTTCCGTTGAAAAATTGCATGATAGTTAGGTAATATTTAGTGTTATTACTTTAATGCTAATTTTATAATTTAATTTATTTTTGGTAATAAATTAAATTCCACATATTCCCCTCGGTTATTTCAGATTTATTATACCTCTTTGTTTTTCAGTATTGTGTTTCATTGGATGTTATTTTCCTTAACAAACAACAGCTTATCGCTATTGATAAAAGTCGCATCTCGCAATAAATATTTAAAATTCAATGACTTATCTTGATTAACAAGCCCATAACATTTCATGGCTGTTGGGATCGTGCTCAACTTTATTAATGTTAATTGATTTTTTATTTGAATTGTAACAATTAAGGCGTAACTTAATTTGTATTAAGTGTCTTAAATCTAATAACAAATAAGACCAAAGAAAAATTATACGTTAGTTGGTGTCGTTTTTAATGGCACCAGTATTTGCTTGAAAACTGCTGTTAAGAATGGAGTCTCTTAATGAAGAAGGTCGCTTTGATCACGGGATCAAAAGGCGGAATAGGTTCTGCTATTTCAAAACAACTCGTCGATGACGGGTATCGTGTAATTGCAACGTATTTTACTGGAAATTATCAGTGTGCGTTGGACTGGTTCAATGAACAACAATTTAACGAAGACCAAGTTCGTTTATTGGAGCTGGACGTAACCGATACAAGCGAGTGTGCCGAAAAACTAAGTATTCTGCTTGAGGAAGAAGGAACGGTTGACGTAATCGTAAACAATGCGGGTATTACTCGTGATGGCCTCTTCAAGAAAATGAGCGCAGATGCTTGGTTTGATGTTATCAATACTAACCTCAACTGTGTTTTCAATGTGACTCAACCATTGTTCGCTGCTATGTGCGAGAAAGGCAATGGTCGTGTTATCAATATCTCTTCTGTAAATGGTCTAAAAGGTCAATTTGGTCAAGCTAACTATTCAGCAGCCAAAGCGGGAATGATTGGTTTTTCTAAAGCGCTTGCCATGGAAGGTGCTCGTGCGGGTGTAACGGTAAACGTTGTTGCACCAGGTTACACAGCAACCCCTATGGTTGAGCAAATGAAACCAGAAGTCCTTGACGCAATCACAGGTCAAATTCCAATGAAACGCCTTGCTAAGCCGCAAGAAATTGCACAAGCCGTTAGCTACTTAGTCAGCGATGCGGGTGCATACATCACAGGCGAAACACTGTCTGTGAATGGCGGCTTATACATGCATTAAGGAGTTTTAAGATGGAAAAAGTATTTGTAGTTGCCGCTAAGCGCACGCCGCTAGGATCGTTTGGTGGAAGTCTAAAAGGCGTATCTGCAGGCCAACTAGCCGCGAAAGCGATTAAAGGTGCACTTGAAAGCGGGAAAGTAAACGTTGAAAACATCGATGAAGTTATCGTTGGCAACGTGGTGAGCGCAGGTCAAGGAATGGGTGTCGGCCGTCAGGCGGCGATTTTCGCTGATATTCCAGAAACAGTACCTGCATACAGCTTAAACATGGTTTGTGGTAGCGGTATGAAATCCGTTATGGATGCTGTGTCTCACATCTGTGCAGGTGATGCTCAAGTTGTTGTGGCCGCAGGTGTAGAGGTTATGTCTCAAATTCCATTTGTTGCGCCAGCATCAATCCGTGATGGTAACAAAATGGGCAATATGTCTTTAACAGACTTACTCGTTGCAGACGGCCTAACCGACGTTTACAACCAATACCATATGGGTGTAACAGCAGAAAATATTGCTAAGCAATACGATATCAGTCGCGAAGAGCAAGATGAGTTCGCGCTATCTAGTCAAATGAAAGCAGCAGCAGCCATTGAGTCTGGCAACTTCAAGGACGAAATCGTCCCTGTCGATGTCAAAAAGCGCCGCGAGACAATCTGTTTTGACACTGATGAATATCCAAAGTTAGATGCCACTCTTGCTGGCTTACAAAAACTTCGCCCAGCCTTTGATCGAGAAGGTTCTGTGACTGCTGGCAATGCATCAGGCATTAACGATGGTGCGAGTGCCATTATCCTAGCGTCTGAAAGTGCCGTGAAAGCGTATAACCTTGAGCCAATCGTAGAGATTGCAGGTTACGCGCAAACAGGCCTTGATCCAAAGGTAATGGGTCTTGGCCCAGTGCAAGCGGTGACTCAAGCTCTTGATAAAGCCGATCTGACAATCGCTGATATCGACCTTTTTGAACTTAACGAAGCATTTGCTGCGCAAGCGTTAGGTGTGATTAAAGGGCTAGCAGAAGAGCACTCTGTCGCTGAAGAATCGATTAAAGATAAGTCTAACCCTAATGGCGGCGCGATAGCACTTGGCCACCCATTAGGTGCTTCAGGAAATAGAATTTTGGTGACGTTGATACATGAGTTGAAACGTCGCAAAAGCCAGTATGGCGTAGCCTCGCTTTGCGTGGGGGCGGTATGGGAACCGCAGTGATCGTAAAAGCAATTAGTTAGTTTAACGGAAATTAAAATATCTCAATTAGGAGCTAGTTATTATGTACACTGATTTTTTCAAAACATTCACAGATCAAACTGAACAAAACCTTCAGCCATACCTAAAGTTCAACAAGCTTGTTACTAAAAATGTTGAAGTATTGACTGAGCTACAACTTAACGCAATTCGTACTTACAGCGAAATGGGTTTGACTCAAATGAAAGCGGCAAGCGAAATCAAAGACGTAACGTCTCTTACTGCTTTCAATAGCCAGCAGCTTTCGGTACTGACTAAACTTTCTCAGCAAATGACAGAAGACAGCGCAAAGCTTCAAAACATTGCTAAAGAGTTCAAAGATGACGTTGATACTCTTACAACGGAAAACCTGAAGACAGTAGCACCAGCATAACTTGTCTTTCCCGCCGCCCCTTTTGGGGCGGCTTTTCCGAATATAGGAGTAACATCATGTTTCAAAACTTCTTTTCGGACTACCTTGTTAAGCTCCAAGAAAGCAATCAAAAATGGTGGCAAGATCTCGAACTGAGCAAGGCAGCCGTTAATTCCCCTTTTAATAAAGCAATGCAAGAAGTCAATTTTGACGACACTGCTAAGCTATTTGAAAAAGCCGCGAATCAACCTTCAACTCTTCTTTCTCTGCAAACTCAATGGTGGGAACAGCAACTGCAAATTTGGCAGAACGTTGCTCTAGCCGGGAATGCAGCCAATGTGGTAGAGCCTGAGCGTGGCGACAAACGATTTGCTGATGATGCTTGGCAGTCTGAGGCTTTCTACAACTTCATCAAACAGTCTTATTTACTGTTTAGTAAAACTTACCTTGACACGATTAACAGTATCGAAGGCATTGATGAGCAAGCCAAAGAACGTCTTTCGTTCTTCTCCCGTCAAGCGATTAATGCGCTATCGCCAAGTAATTTTATCGCAACAAACCCTGAGCTTCTTAAACTTACTTTAGAGCAGAATGGTGAGAACCTTCTCGCTGGCCTTGAAGTACTTAAAGAAGATCTGGAGTCGAGTGCGGACATTCTGAAAATTCGAATGACGAACAACAATGCTTTTCGCATTGGAGAAGACGTCGCGAATACTCAGGGCGATGTGGTGTTTAAGAACGACCTGTTTGAACTGATCCAGTACAAACCTTTGACTGAAAAAGTGAATGGTACACCGCTTCTTATCGTTCCACCTTTCATCAATAAATACTACATTTTGGATCTTCGCGAGAAGAATTCCATGGTACGTTGGTTACTAGAAAAAGGCCATTCAGTGTTTATGATGTCTTGGGTGAATCCTGGTGAGCAACACGCTAACGTTGAATTTGGCGATTATGTGACGGACGGTGTTGTTAAAGCGGTGTCTGCGATTGAGGATATCACCGGTCAGGAGCAAATCAACGCGGCGGGTTACTGTATTGGTGGTACTGTATTGGCGTCGACAGTCGCTTATTACGCAGCCAAACGCATGAAGAAACGCATCAAATCGGCATCATTCTTTACAACGCTTCTTGATTTCGGCCAACCTGGAGAAGTTGGTGCGTATATTAATGATACGATCGTTAGCGCAATTGAAATGCAGAACAGTGCGAAAGGTTACATGGATGGCCGTTCACTCAGCGTGACATTTAGTATGCTGCGTGAAAACAGCTTGTACTGGAACTACTACGTTGATAACTACCTAAAAGGCCGAAGCCCAGTCGACTTTGACCTCCTTTATTGGAATAGCGACAGCACAAACGTGGCAGCGAAATGTCATAACTTCATGCTTCGCGAGCTCTACTTAGAAAATAAGTTGGTTCAAGATAAGGGTGTGAAAGTTGGCGGCGTTTGGATTGATCTTAATAAGATCAAAATTCCAAGCTACTTCGTGTCGACAAAAGAAGATCACATCGCACTTTGGCAAGGTACTTACCGCGGCGCTCTTAAAACAGGCGGCAACAAAACGTTTGTATTGGGTGAGTCGGGCCATATCGCAGGGATCGTCAATCATCCAGCTAAAGGTAAATACGGTTACTGGCTGAATGATAACTTAGATGACTCTGCGGATGAGTGGATGGCTAATGCTGAACGCAACGATGGATCTTGGTGGGTTCATTGGCATGAATGGTTGATGGGATTCAACCTGATGAGCAAGTAGAACCATTTAGTGTGGGTAATGAAAATTACCCAGTGCTTGGCACCGCACCTGGTAACTACGTCAAGCAAGTACTTCCTGTGAAAGTTGAAGAAACAACTGAAAGCGCTGAGCCCGCGTAAAGTTAGCTTTACTTTCCAGTCAAAATAGAGCCCATGTGGCTCTATTTTTTTGTGAGATCATCAATAATTGGGCAGTCGCTGTTGCTGTCACCTGGGCAAGATGACACCCAACTCTTCAACTGTTTTTGAATCTCTTTGAGTTCTTTGATTCGAACTTCAATCTCTTCAAGTTTATTTTCCGTCTGCTTTTTAACATCACAGCTCTTGCGATTTGGGTTACGAGCCAGAGATGCGAGCTCGGCGCATTCAGCCAAAGAGAAACCCGCCTTGCGGCTTTTGGCAATAAGAGTGAGCTCTTGCACATGCTGATTGGTATATTCTCGGTAGCCGGATTCACTTCGGTTGGGCAGGGTGATTAACCCTTTGTCCTCATACAGGCGAATGGATTTAGCGGATAACCCGGTGAGTTTTGCGATAGCACCAATGTTCATGAAGACTCCTATCAAAATTCTCTGGGTTGATTGTACTCATAACTGGGTTATATACATAGTAGGAGTGAAAGAACTTACTCCTTCGATTTAATTTTAGTCAGAAAAAAATTCTAAATTTGCGTCAGATCAATTTACAATACAAATTAAATTATAATTAGCCAAAATAAAGTTGAATCATTCAAAAATTATTGAATAATAGTGCCAGAAACAAAGTTACTCTCACACTACAGTCATTTAATAGGAACTATCCCTAATGTCTAATTCGTTTGTACTGGTTATCAATTCAGGCAGTTCTTCTCTCAAGTTTGCTGTGATCGATTCAAAAACTGGGGATGCAGTAATCTCTGGTCTAGGTGAGTGCTTTGGCTTACCAGAAGCTGTTATTGGTTGGAAATACAACGGTGAAAAGACTGAGGAGGCGATCGGCGCTCCAGACAATCACCATCAACACGCTATCAACCGAATTGTTCGCCTAATGGATACATTGGGTTTCACCAATGACTTAGTTGCTGTTGGTCACCGTATCGTACACGGTGGCGAAAAATTCACTTCTACGGTACGTATCGACGAAGAAGTTCTAGCTGAAATCGAAAGCCTGTCAGACCTTGCTCCGCTGCATAACCCAGCAGGAGCTAAGGGCATTGAAGCGGCAATGAAGGCATTCCCAAGCCTACCTCAGTTTGCAGTATTCGATACGGCTTTCCACCAAACGATGCCGCAAAAAGCATTTACCGGTGCAATCTCTAATGAGCTATACAAAGAGTATGGCATTCGTCGTTACGGTTTCCACGGTACTAGCCATTATTTCGTAAGCCGTGAAGCAGCGAAAATGCTGAACAAGCCAGTTGAAGAAGCCAGCTTCATTTCTGTTCACCTTGGAAACGGTGCATCAGTTTGTGCCATTGAAAATGGCGAATCTGTTGATACGTCTATGGGCTTCACACCGCTAGCTGGCCTTATGATGGGCACACGTTCAGGTGATCTAGATCCAGGTATCATCGAGTTTCTTATCAAGAAAGGTTGGAGCGCAGAGAAAGTATTCGAAACGCTAAACAAGAAATCTGGCTTCTTAGGTGTTTCAGGCCTTACTTCTGATGCTCGTGGCATCCTAGAAGCTATGGAAGATGGTCACGAAGGTGCGAAATTGGCATTCGAGGTATTCACTTACCGTGTTGCTAAGTACATCGGCTCTTACATGATTCCTCTGTCTAACCTAGATGCAGTGATCTTCACCGGAGGTATCGGTGAGAACTCATTGCCAATTCGTCGTGAGATCCTGAACAACCTTAAGCTACTAGGTTTTGTTGAAGATGAAAAAGGCAACGAAGATGCTCGTTTTGGTGCGGCAGGTATTATTGCTAAATCGACAGTTCTTGATGCAGTAGCAATGGTTATCCCAACTAATGAAGAGTTCGTTATTGCTCAGCAATCAGTAGAACTACTTTAAGCGACTTCAACACCCAATAGTCATTCAAAAGCGAGCCTGGAGCTCGCTTTTTTGATGATTGAAGGACAGGTATTTTTTCATAATCAGTTTTAAAAGTACTTTTTCACAAACTCAATAAAGGCTTTCATTTTCGCCGATTGATAGATCAGCTGCGGATAGACTAAGCGCACGGAATTATGCTCGTGGTCGGCCTCTGGTTACACTGCTGGAACATGCACGTCAGCCTAATGTTCAACTGTAAGCGTGGGGTAGTGTTGATATGCATGGCGAGTTACTTGTTTTTCCCGAATGGAAGATGTGGCCATGCAAGCGGGATTGTTACCGCAATACAAAGCATGCACCTTCACTAGAGACCGTCAACCGAGTGGAAGTCATGGTACTTGGGCTCGTGGCTTAACTACTACTGGACAGACCCAAAGATCACCGATTTTATGGGCGGCCTACCTGTCGAACAAGAGGACGCTCATGACCTACCTAGACAATCGAATCTCAAGTAGGTCATATAACATTTAGATTTAGATCCTTAAGCGATTGAATTGCTTAACCGGAAATCGCCATCATATTTTTTCGCAGTATCCATTAAAACAGAGACCACTGTGCGAATGTCTGACCTAGTGGTAAGAGGGTTCGAGATAACGACTCTAAAGACGGTAACTGGTATTGAGGATAGATTACGTTCGAATAAAGTGGTTTTAGATACAAAGCAGTCTGTCGACTTAAAGATAGATTGTTGAATTTGCTCGTTAATAATATTGATTTCTAGATTATCAGAATCAGAGAGCACCTTACCTACATACCTTTTGGGGATATAGCGAAAGTTTGTAATGTTTAAGTCGCTTGATTCTAGTAACTGAAAACAAGAGTTAGACGTTATTAACCCTTTCAAGTATTCGGTGTTGTTCATAGACTTATTGATCAGATAGGAGTATCCGTCCTTGCCAACGATCCGTAAAAGTGAGTGAATGAGTAATGAGTTTGCAGCACGAGATCCTTCAATGGAATACTGGCCCAGGTCTAAGCTGCCAGGTAGTGATTGGTAGCTAGCAGTTGTCGAATAACAGTCAGCATCATATGTGTTACGAAACAAGCACATGCTTGCTCCTTGAGCTGAATATAAGAGCTTGTGGGCGCAGAAGGTTAATGAGTCACATGCATCAATGCCGTTAAGCTTGTGTTTATGTTCATCTGAGAAAATAAAGCCCCCTCCCCATGCAGCATCAATATGAAAATGGGCATCGTATTGGTTTGAAATGGCACGGAGCGATTTCAGCGGATCGATTGTCCCTGTTTCAGTTGCGCCAGCAATTCCAACTAAAGCGATCACGAATACTCTATCTTTTTCGCATTGGGCGAGTTTCGAGTCGAGATCATTGAGGCACATACGGTTGTTATCGTCAGTGTCTACGTACAAAATACCGTCTTCACCAATGCCGAGAAGGTTGGCTGCTTTTTTGAACGAGTAGTGCATCAATCGGGTACCCACGATGACCGCATCTTTATATCCGAGTAGATTTAAACACTTGTAAAAACCGAGCTTTTTCACCTGCTCTTTAGTGATTCCAAGTTCAATAAGTTTTCTATTTCGTGCATAGAACATTGAGGTAATGTTAGCAACACTACCGCTGCTTGTTATGGTGCCATAGACAGAATTTTCATTGTGGATATCTGAGCCATAATGGGCTTGGCTTAGATTGAAAAACAGTTTATGGAATGTGTACAAGACCTGCCTTTCTAACTTTGTCAGAATGTTAGAAGTTTCGACTTTTACCAAGTTTTGATTCATTTCGGCGATAAGCTTTGAAATCTCAGGGACGAAACTCGGAAGCTGAGAAGTCATATGGCCGATGTATTTTGGTGAAGAAACATCAATTGTGTAAGGAAGTACCTTATTACCCAGGAATTCTAGATACTGTTCATAACTTAGTTGCTCTTGGTCTAATATGTTGTCGTCGAGATGGTCGAAATTATGAAAGAGCTCCCCTTTCGATGACGGGTTGCGTTCTTCTAGACGGTAGCTGTCCATCTTATGTCTTGGCTCAAAAAGGCTGACATACTTTCTATTCAGATCTTTCCCATTGTTGGAAAATGTATGGGTGTCGGCAGTGATGCTATAGCTCGAGAAGTTCTCTATATTGGTTTGGTTACTGTCGAATGTTGTGCTTTTACTGTTCATGCCGGTGTTCCTACTTCTTCCTTTAGGATTTGATTTATTTTTGTTGACGACGTTTTCGACATTGGTGTCGATAAAAAAATGACCACCTTCAAAATACTGATAGTTGAATTGATGCGAGGTGAGTTCAGACCAAGACATCAGTTGATCTTTATTGACTTGAGCATCGTCTTGACCTGAGAAGGCGGTAATGGGGCACGGCAACGACTTTCTAGGGGCTATGTAGTTGTCTGCAATAGTAAAGTCGGCTTTAAGCATCGGTAGGAGTAGGCTCATTAACTCTTTATTCTCCATAACTTCGTCCGGTGTACCGTTCATAGCTTCAATTTTTTGTAAAAATACATCGTCTGGTAAATCACAGATGCGCTCGCTGAGTTTTGGTGTATGCGGTGCACGACTTCCAGAAGCGATAAAGTGCTGGGGTGGCGTTCCCCCAACCGTATTACGTCAAGCGCAAACTGGAATGCTACCCGACTACCAAGACTGTGGCCTAAAAGAATATAAGGGCAGGATGTGAGTTCCTTCTTGAAAGGTAATAGGGCATCCACCATTTCCGGCATTGTTGAAATTGCTGGCTCTAACAGTCGAGAAGCTCGTCCTGGAGGTTGAACAATCACGAGCTCTACAAAGTCAGGCAGTTTTATGCTCCATGGCTGATAATTGGCGGCACTGCCTCCTGCATAAGGGAAACAGATTAATCTTAAGGTAGGGTTAACCTTGGGTGACGGAATAACGAACCAATCACTGTTCATTAGTTTTCCGGTGTTGACTGAATTCAAGTGATTCTCCTTATTCACTTATCGCTTGTTTGTAACAAGCGCTGTCACGATTTTTTTAATTTGTTGTATGTGTAGAGACGAGAAGCGAGAAATTTCTTCATATGAGTACATTGCTGGACTGTATCCCCAAACCAATGTCAGCTTTCCATTGTCAGTGTATAGTTTGCCAAATGGCGCAAATCGACTCGGGTGCATTCCTTCTTCTTTACCTTTGTTCTCTGGCGCTAAATTGTCAGCGATGGCATCGATGACGCTAACATTCGGCACGTAGTTAAATTCGAGATTATGTTCAGGAATTTGAGAGACCATTTTGTTAAATGGCGTATCTTTAAACCTTGCATACTGGAGGGCTTGACTTGCTTGATCGGATTCAGAGATCTGTTGCGATATCGACACTAAGTAGTCCTCAATAACTTTGGTGTCAGGCTGATCCATATAGATAAAATCGTATCTAGACACCCAGCCCACAGTCCTGCTTAGGTTGAGAACTTCATGAGAGCGATTGTTTCTCGTAATGCAAAGGAAAGGTTTGTTGCCGTTCGTCCATTTCTCATAGGCTAGTGAGAGGGCACTTATAACAACGGTTTCGATATCGAATTGAGTTGATAGGAGTTCGTTTTCCAATAAACCTGCCAACTCGTCATCGAGTGGGGTGGAAATAAGTAAAGGCTCTACTAGCTCACAATAGGAATGACTTACGTTTGTCGTGGAGCCAGTTACATCGTTACAGCAACGCAGAGGTATACGAGAGATATCCTCGCATAGAGACCAATCCTTGTTTAACCAGTAATCCATATGGGTTTGAACGAATGTTTTGGCTTGTTCAATTTGATGGTCTACAAACTGGTTAAACTGTATTTGCGTACTCGGTAGGTCGACTGGTTGGCCTGCTTGAATCTGGCGTAAGCAATCGCCAAATCTTCTTTAAGAACACCCAGTGAATAACCATCAACGATAAGATGGTGAAAGGCTAAAAGGACTCTGCCTGGGCTATTATCTCCGAGATTGAACCTAGCGACATAGAACAGTTGATTTTCAATATCCAAGCGTCGCTGCAAAGAGTCGCAGATTTCCTCAATCTCGGTAAGCTGGTTAGTGGCATCGGACTGAGATAGGTCGTAATCGATCCACCAGTTACTCATCTCATCGAGTGATTGATAGAATTGGTACCATGCACCTTCTGATTGGCGCCAAACGCGGCGTAGGCCATCGTGGTGCTCGATGACTGCTGTAACGGCTTTTTTAGCGTTAGTGGTATTAAAGTCTTCCTTTACCACTATCAGTTCAGACACGTTCCAGTGGTTACGTTGAGGCCGCTTTAGCAGCCAGTGATCATTCAGTCCAATCTCGTAGGCAGTGTCATCAATGGCCGCGAGCTTTGAATGATGGCCTGAACTATTTTCAATACCTGCGGTTAATGTTTCTATATCGTGTTCGCCGAACAGTAGCGGAAGGGCAAAACTTACGCCTTTTTTAGTCAGCGCTGATTGTAACTGAACCGCTTGAATAGAGTTCCCTCCAAGAGAGAAAAAATTATCTCTTAAACCTACTTTTTCTATGTGCAGCAGTGAGGCTATTTCATGGCACAAAAGCCGTTGAATCTCGGTATACGGTTCAACATATTCACGGGTTTTCGCGTGATTTGGAGTGTATTGGGCACTTTCATTTAGAATATCTTCTATGTCGTAATAAAGCGCACTTGCTGTCCAGGCAGCCAGAGGTATTGCGGTTTTAGCAATCGGTTGACTAGCCGTTCCCGAAATGGATGAAATCGGCGAATCTAAGTTAGTTTTTGGGGCGCTAAATTGAACTTGAGCAAGAACATCCCCGGTTAAGTTGTTTGGTGCAGGGTATGCGCCGATATCGCTTAGGAAACTCCGCGCTGGAGTATTTCTTTCTCCTACGGTAACCGGGATATCACAGATATGGCCACGGGTTAGTTCACCGAACTTAGATATCATTTGATGTTCGATACCACGGCCCATCGCTCTGCAACTCAGCAAAAAACTATCAAGCTTGCATCGGCCTTCTTTCTTTTCCCAAAGGGCAGCACCAACGATTCCAAGGTTGCCAAAAATATCGCTGACTTGAACCGTGAAGCCGTTAAGTTGTTTCGCTTTTATGTGCTCTGTTAGGGTTAGCTCATCATAGCGCTGTAAGTTAGTATTGAATTGGTTAGTTCGAAGGCTTAGTTCAGCCACTCGGGAGATGCTATCATCATTGATAGTACTAAATGTGACTTTAGTCTCCAATGATTCAAGGTAGTCTGAAAAGGTACTAGCCGTGTTTTTAAGCTGATGCCGTTTACTATTTTCTTTATATAGAGTGGTTCTATCAGCACCACTGTCATCGGATAATACATCATCAAATACCCATAAATGATCGAGCCAATCTGATATCTTTGAAATATCTGGGCGCTGAAGAACTAATACTTCCGGACAGTTAGCGATAACCTCTCCGCACTGTATTGGATCATCATCGATAAAGACAAAACTATCCAGCCCCAAGTTGAGCTCCGATGCCATTGACCGAATGTTTGCAGACTTTGACTCCCAGTTAATGCGAGTCGTAGTGATGTCATCTAAGGTTAAGAGCATTTCTGGAGTTTCTTTAAATGCACTCCATACATCGGATTCCTCATTCTTGCTACATAAAGCGAGAAGAACACCTCGCTTTTTCACAGAGAGAGCGAGTTTTTGAATCGCCTTGAATGGGGTTGATATTTCAAGGTTTTCAGCACCGATTTCTCCGACGACACCATGCCAAAGGGTGTTATCACAATCCAGAACCAGTACCTTAGTTTGCTGTTTTTTGGGGCGATACATGCTTCGGACAAGTACCGTCGATAAGGCGGCGTACCCTTGCTCGGTATAGGGAATCCTAGCGGTATTGAAACTGTCTTCGTCAAAGGGGTTAGCGGTTAGATAGAGTTTTGAAATCTGCTCACTTGTAATGATGGAAATAGTGGAAAACTTAGCAAGCTCTGTAACAAATTCTTCTTCAAGCTCTTTGAGTTGCCGGTGGTATCTTTCTTTTACAGAGGGAGAAGTAGGGCAAAATACAAGGTGACAAGATTTCAATATTGACGCTTGTTGTAGGACGATGTTGAGCAGTTGTTGGCTTTGAGTTTTGGAAAAGCTCACGGGATCATCGCCAACCAACCAACTCTCCCAATTAATCATAATGGCGCAGCCTGAAGTTAAATCAGAGTATACGGGGCTATTTGGGTTGAGTAACTCTTGCTGGATTTGATTGAAAGGCGCAAATTTCCAATGCTGCATAAGATCGAGCTTATTTTGCCAAAATGATAGCGTGGGCTGCATTGGCTCAACGGTAAAATTGCTCAGGATGTAGGTGGATGACTCAGAGTATGAGAGTAAGTTTTCACTTAATTCGAGTTCACTTACAAGGAGATCTTCTCTTTCAACAAACAGCAGAATTAAGTTTAAGTATTCGCTTAGCAGGGCATCTGCTAACTCTGGTTTAAACATTGTTGCATTGTAGTCGAGGCATAAAGCGGTGTTTTCACCAATGTCGACGAACGAAAACATAAGGTCGAGTTGAGCGTTAACGGCGTCAGGTACAAGCTCTTCTAGAAGGGATTCTTGGCTAGAAGACTCAAGCAACTCAATATTCTGATAACGTAAGGACGCATTATAAAGAGGACTTTTGTTTCCTCTAGCAGGATTGATTTCATTGACTATTAAGTCAAAAGGGCAAGCTTGATGTTTACGTATCTGTCCAAACTTACGTTGAACAGAGTCAAGAAATGATGCGAGCGTGTCATCAGAATTGTATTGTGATCTCACTGCAAGAAAGTTAATGAAGCAGCCAATCATGTTAATGACTTCTTGCTGTTCTCGGCCGGCTTCAACGGTACCGATAACGACGTCGCGCGTATCGCTCCACTTAAACATTAATGTACTTAGAGAAGTCATCATTAGTTCAAACATGCTAACGCCTTTACGTTTAGCATAATCTCGAACCTTAGACGAGACCTCCTCAGGCATGGCAAGGGTTACGCGCTCACCATGATATGATTGTTGATTGCCTTTAATTTCCTCGATAGGAAAAGTAATAGAGCGTGGCGCGTCTCTTAGTTCATTTCGCCAAAACTCAAGGTGTTCTTTTAGTGCCTTTGACGGCTTACCATCTTCTAGCAATAATTTGTTCTGCCAACGAGCGTAGTCTGCGTATGAATGCTTAATTTCCGGAAGTGATGGATGACGGTTTTGTTCCAACGCTTCGTAAATACTTAGAAACTCCCTACCTAAAATTGCGGTCGACCAATCATCACCGATAGCATGATGCATCACGACAGACAGAAGAACTTTGCCTTCAGAGGACTTGAAAACGGATAAATCCACCAATGGCGCTCGACATAAATCGAACGTCTTCAAGTGATGAGTGCTAATCGCTGAAACCAGCTCTGAATCTCCTGCAACGTAGCTAATGCTTAGATTAGGTACCGTATCTTCATCGACTTGTTGAAAGATTTGCCCATTTTCTTTGTAGAAATATGTTCGCAAGCTTGTGTGGCGAGAAACCAACATATCAATACACTCTTTTACAAGAGTCAGCTGAGTATTGTCTGCTAATGGTAATGTAAACGCCATGTTGTGGTGCGGACTTTCACCGGTGATTTGATGAAGGAGCCAAAAGCGCTGTTGGGCATAGGAAGCTACGGATAGTGTTGGGTCACCTATCTCAAAAGTTTGAGCCTTTTCACTTTCAATCTGTTCCAAAAATTGAATGATATCGATTTTATGCGCTTTGATCTGGCTAGATATTTCCGACGTCATAGCGCCCGGTTTCGACCGAGCTCCTAATTGTCCGTCTTTGACGAATAGGGCGATGCCAGCCTTTCGCCAATTTTCTATGTTATGAGTAATGTTCATCGTTTTTCCTTAAACCTGAATTTAGAAGAACTCTTCTTCAGTGAAGACTTCTTGGTCGTCCAGAGCGCGCTCAAGTGCTTCGGACAACAGTAGTTCATCAATCCGTTTAGCAATTTCTCTTAGCGTTTGACGTTCAATAAATTCACGTACAGATAAGTTAAGACTGAATTCTTTGTTAATTTCACTGACTAGTTGAACGGCTAGTAGGGAATGCCCGCCAAGTTCAAAGAAGTTACGTTCAACGCAAACCTCTTCTATATTCAATAACGTTGACCAAATTGGTTCGAGGCGCAGTTCTGTCGCAGTAGTAGGTGTCACAGAAGCTTTCAATTGAATATCTAACGGTTGCGGCAGTGCTGCTTTATCTAACTTACCGTTTGAGGTTTTTGGTAATGCGTCGACAAATATGTAGGATGCAGGGACCATATAATCGGGTAAGTGCTTTCTGAGCGATTGTTTGATCTGCTCCGCTGATAACTCTGAAGCCGTAGAACGCACAATATAAGCGGCAAGGTTAGTGGCGGGTTTTCCGATTGGTAGAACGGCTACATCTTCTGCCCCTTCTAATGCATAAATACGTGAAGATACTTCGCCCAACTCTACACGGTACCCTCGCAGTTTTATCTGTTCATCAATACGGCCCAGATACTGTAAAGAACCGTCTTTATTCCACGCTACTTCATCACCCGTTTTGTATAACCTAATTAGGCTACCATTTGGACCAAGTGGTTGTGTGGTGAAACTGTTTGAAGTCAATGTTTCTTTGTTTAAGTAGCCACGAGTTACGGAAGAACCGCCAATAAAGAGTTCACCCTTAGCACCAATAGGGAGGGTTGTCCGTTAGAAGAAAGGTTGTAAAGGCCCACATTTGGATAGGCGAAGCCAATACCGTTATCCCTTCGCGGGTGTACCTGAGCGAGCATGGCGCCAACCGTGGTTTCTGTAGGGCCGTATTCATCTAGAATAAGATTAGAGTTTAGCGCTAAACTTTCGAGAGTTGACGCTTCTAATGCTTCTCCCCCAAGCATTAACATAGATAGTGGATTGCCCTTGTAATGATTGAGCAACACTTTCGCTAAGCTCGGCGTTGTCTTTACCATCTCAATACGGTTGTTGACTAAGTGCTCTTGATACTCGTTGCTATCTAAAATATCCCCGGTATAGACGCAAACACACTTACCGCTAAGGAGTGGGATTAGCGTCGTAGTTACCGTTAAGTCGAAACAATAGTTTGTGGAGAAGTCGATGTTGTTAAGCGAATCCATCCATGGTGAAATCGCTTTAAGGTAATTAATGACGTTTCCTTGCTCAACCATCACACCTTTAGGTTGGCCTGTCGTTCCAGATGTATATATGACGTAAGCAAGTTCATCAGTATTACAACGAACTTTCGGGTCATCACTAGACGCCAGTTGTAGGTTCTCATCGTCAACATTGATTGCATAGAGTTCGATGTCTTCTGACACGGCTTCTAACGTCGTAGAGAAAGAAGATTGAGTAACGATCGTTTTCGCACCTATATCTTTCAAAATGTACTCGATACGATCTAAAGGGTAATCCGGCGAGACTGGTACATATGCACACCCTGCCTTTAAGATACCAATTATGGCGACCAGTAAATCTGCACATGGAGTCATCATCAGCGGAATCAAGTTTGACGTGGACTCGCACGAAGCTTGCGCATTGATCAGTGTACTGGCGAGTTGGTTTGCTTTTTCGTTGAGCTGCTCGTAAGACAGAACACCATCTGGTGTCACAACAGCGGGCGCAGTTGGGGTTTCTGAAACAAACTTGCTAAATATCGTTGGCAGCGAATGTTGACTGGAAACGCTACCTAAGGTGTTCTGGTACTGATAGACAATTTCCTTATCGTAATCAGTAATAAGGTGCTGTTTAGATAGAGCTTTCTTAGGGCTAGCCACAATATTTTTAAGTGATTGAATATAGAGACTCACGTAGTGCTCAATGGTCGAATGATCGAACAGTGACAGCGCATAGTTAAATCGTCCTTTTATGCATGATTCACTGTCATCAATGAACAAACTTAAGTCATATCGCGCAACGGACTCTGTGGTTGAACCCGTGGGAATGATTTGACCGAACTGGGTTTCACCGTGATTACCAGCGTTACTACCGAATGATTGCAAGCTGAACATCGTTTGGAAAATAGGGTGCCTTGACGTGTCTCTCGGTACGTTTAGTGAGCTAACCAGTTTCTCAAATGGAAGCGCTTGGTGAGACTTGGCTTCGGCCAAAGTTAGATGCAAATCTTTAATTAGAGACTCACTTGATGCTTCTGGATCAACGCAAATTCTTAGTGGCAGTGTGTTAACAAAAAAGCCGATCAAGTTGTGTAATTGAGCATTCTCACGATTATCGGAAGGGGTACCGATAATGAAATCAGACTGTCCAGATAGCGTTTTAAGCATGTTTGCAAAACCTGCCAACAATACGGTGTAGAGAGTTGTGTCGCAACTTTGTGCTAATTCACGCAGTGAACTGGAAAGCACTTCATCTAACTCGAACAGAACATTTTCACCACGATAGTCAATATTCTGTGGTCGATTATGATCAGTGATTAGCGATAAGGTATCCGCGCCATCTATTTGCTTTTTCCAGTAGGACACTTGTTGGTTAATGGCAGTTTCATCTAGAGTATCTCGTTGCCAAGCGGCATAGTCGGCATACTGAATACCAAGGTCGGCTAACGTTGGTGATTGACCTCTGAGTAATGCGCTGTAGATGGCTGAAACTTCAGACATAAAGATATCAGTGGACCAGCCATCAACAGCAATGTGGTGGAAAACAAACAATAGGTACGTCTTGTCACTTTGCGATACAAAACAGACCCTTAGAGGGCATTCATTTTCGAAATCGAATGGTTTCTCTATCACTGGAGTAATGAGCGCGTAGATGTCGTCGTTGTCAGCCGCATTGAATTCATTCGTGAAACAAGACTTTGACGTGACATGTTGATAGTCGGCACCTGTCGAGTCGGTTGAAAACACCGTCCGTAAGATTTGGTGTCGCTCAACAACGATATCGATCGCCTCCTTCAAGCGGCAAGTATCGACTGAAGGGTCTAGTTCAAGCAACGTCGGTAAGTGGTAAGCATCTGTCCCTTGTTCAAGTCGCTCAATAAATAGAAGTCTTTCCTGAGCAAAAGACAGAGGTGCATTACTGGATTTTCGATTAGGGATAACCGTAGCACTGTTTATTGCGATAGATGAGGCAATCCCTTTAATGGTTGGGTCTGCAAAGAGCTGTTGTAAGCCAATTGTTTTGCCCATAGATTTCTCAACTAATGCAGCGAACTTAACCGCGAGGATCGAGTTACCGCCGAGACTAAAGAAACTTTGATTGATACAGACTTCATCTAGTTTGAATAACTCACTCCATATCGCTGAAATCTCTAGTTCAGTAGCACTGCGTGGTGGCTCAATGTTCGATACAACGTCTAATGTTCCTATTGTCGGGTTAGGGAGAGCATTTCGATCAATCTTGCCATTTGGTGTGAGTGGCATGGTATCTAATATCTCGATAAACGCGGGTACCATGTATTCTGGTAAGCGCTCAAGGAGCTGAATGCGGAGCTGTGCACAGGACGGTTTGCTATCCTCAGACGCTGCGACAATATACGCGACAAGTGACGTCTCCGTACCTAAATGGGTACTGGTTACGATACATTGCTCAACGCCTTCAATAGCGCGTAAGTTAGATTCGATATCTGCAATATCAATTCGATGACCACGAATTTTGACTTGGAAGTCGGTACGTCCAATAAACTCAAGTTGGTTGTTGATGTTCCATTTTACAAGATCGCCTGTTTTGAACAGCTTGCCGTGATATGAAGGAAGAGTCACGAAGCGCTCGAGTGTGGGTGTGATTTGAGTGTAACCATGTGCGAGGCAATCACCACCTATATATAGCTCACCGACTGACCCTACAGGTACTGGGTTGCCTTGCGAGTCAGCAATAATGAGTGAAACATTGGTGATAGGTTTGCCAATTGGAACCGTTGCTGAGCTGGTATTTTCGAGATTCAGTTCTCGAGTATCGAAGTAAGTGACATCTGCAGCAACTTCAGATGAACCATAGATATTTAACAGAGCAGAAGCTGGATAAGATTGGTAAAAGGCTCTGACACTGTCAAACGGCAACGCTTCGCCACTACTTGTCCAATACTGCACCGTCTTGAACGCTTCCTTTCTGTGTTCTGGCAAGCTGAGTATCGCATCTAAGAGCGAAGGAACAAGTACAAGTCTCGACACCTTGTATTGGGCCACCTGAGACGACATAGCGAATATGTCTTTGCTGTCATTACCATTAATGATTAGCGTTGGAACACCCCTGAGAAGTGAGCCAAATAGCTCCCACGCATGATCAACGAAGTTAAGTGATGTTTTATGGCAATTGACTTCACCTTGAACAAACGGATACCGATCCCACATCCAGTTAAGTCGATTTACCAAACCTTGTTGGGTCCCTAAAACGCCTTTGGGTTTACCGGTTGAGCCTGAGGTGTATAGGGCGTAAATTGGTACGGATGAATCAGCCTCTATCGCTGTATGCTGAGGTAGCGTGTCGGGGTTGACCTGGTCGATGTCTATCTGAGCAATACCGTCGATGTCAGTGAGTGGTACAGATGAAGATTCTACAAACATAGCGGTAAGCGCAGAGTCTTCAATCATGTAGCTTAATCGGCTTTGAGGATAAGTAGGATCAAGGGGGACGTACGTCGCGCCAACCTTAAGCGTTGCTATTATGGCAGCGGTGCTGTTAATGCTGCGGTGTAAATAAATACCAACCTTGTCTCTAGCGTTAACTCCTTGGCTAATCAATAAGTGACATAATTGATTTGAATAAACATCGAGTTCGTTGTAAGTCATCTGAACGCCATCTTCTATCAAAGCAATGGCGTTCGGCGTCAGGGCTACTTGATTATCAAACCGGCTCTGTAAAGATGCACTTTCATTATCATAATGTGCCTCACCATGGGACAGCGATAAAAGTTTATCCTGATCTTCTTGGGTTAAAGAGGCGATGTCAGAAATAGATTGCGTTGGTGATGCAATGAAACTTTCGAGGACATGACGGTACATGTCTACGATTTGGGTTAACCTCTTTTCAGAGAATAACGCAGACGCACCGACTAGCTCGCCTTGCAACTGATTACCGCTGTCATCAACGAACATGTTTAAGTCAAACTTTGCACGCTGAGGGAATAGCTCACTGACCTCTGAACTTGGTGTTGTAAATGGAAGGGCTGAACGCTCTTGCTCATTAGACGCGAACGATTGAACGCTAAACATGACCTGAAAAATCGGATGCCTTGATGAATCTCTTTCTACCCCTAAACACTGTGTTAACGCTTCGAATGGCATATCCTCATGTGTCTTCGCATTTAGCAGCGTAGAGCTTGCATCGATGAACAAGGTTTCAAGGCTAGACGTTCTATCCGCATTGAAACGAATAGGTAGGGCATTAATGAACAGACCAATGATTTCTTGAGTGTCTCTATTGCTTCGATTATCAGACGGGATACCGATGACAATATCTTGTTGGCCAGAGAGTTTAGCCAGAGCAACGTAAAACGCTGAAATCATGATGGTATTTAGGGTAACACTCTGCGCTTCCGCTAAGTGGCGAAGCGCGCTTGATAGCGATTCAGACAGTTCATATCTTGTTTCGATGCCTTGATAGTCGAATAAACTTGGGCGCGAATGATCTGTACTAAGTTCTAGGTTTTGATACCCCTTAAGTTGAGGGAGCCAATAGTGTTCAAGCTCGTCCATTCGCCCGTTAGCCAGTACTTCGGCGTTCCAAGCAGCATAGTCCCCGAACCCAACTTCAAGAGCAGGTAATGGAGAATCGACGCCTTTATTTAGCTTGTTGTATGCCGTGGCTAAGTCTTTGAGGAAAATATCCGCCGACCAACCATCGAAAGCGATATGGTGGAACACCATCAACAAGTATAAATCTTTGCCATCGTCGATCATTGCTAGGCGATATGGGTCAACCATTCCAAGATCGAAGTTTTCGTCAACCAACGAAGTTATAACGTCTTGTAGGGTAAGGTTTTCCGTTGTTTGATGATTCGAAATATTTGGTGTCGATTCGGTGACAATTTGCACGGGCTCTTGCGCTTCATTTAAGGTAAAGCGAGATCTAAGAACAGCATGCTTCTCGACCACGCGCCCGAATGCTTTTTCAAGCATGTCGATATTGACAGAATCGATGAGTTTGACGACTGTTGGAATATGATAAGCCGAAGACTTATCTTCAAATTGATCTATGAAGAATAGGCCGCTTGAGCAGGGGTAAGCGGAGCGCAGCTACGCAGCGGCTCAGCAGTTAGTGCGGGAAATTGCGAAGCCATTTGTTCATTGGATAGCTCACTTAGCATCGTTGCCATCGCTTTTACTGAGCGATGTTCAAACATAGCTCTAAGTGGCACGGCAATACCAAAAGACTTTTGGATTGAACCAATGAGGCGAACGGCACTAATACTGTTACCGCCAATATGGAAGAAATCGTCTGTCGTGCTGATTTGGCTGAGGTTGAACTCAGTCTCCCATAGTTCCAGTAACTGGGCTTCTACCTCATTCTCTGGCAACGTGATTTCGCTGTTTCCATCGATGTTTGATTGTGGCTCTGGTAGGGCTGATCTATCGAGCTTACCGTTTGATGTGACAGGAAAACTTTCCATCTCCACATAGTGAGTCGGTATCATATAGTCCGGCAAGTGTTCAGAAAGGAAATAGCGTAGCGAATCGGAAGACAATGAATGCTGCTCGGTACAAATGTAGTAGGCCACTAAGTAATCAGAGGCTTCATTTCCATTAGGATCGCGGTGAAGATGAACAAACACTTCTTCAATTGCATCATTGGAGAGAAGCTTTGCCTCTATTTCACCAAGTTCGATTCGGAAGCCGCGAAGTTTTACTTGGAAATCCTGACGACCAAGGAACTCAAGAACGCCAGCTTCCGAGCGCATCCAGCGGGCTCTATCACCAGTATGGTATAAGCGTGAACATGGAGCACCTTTAAGCGGGTTAGGTATAAATTTCTTAGCAGTCATGTCCTGATCGCCGTAGTAGCCTTTTGCAAGACAATCACCTGAAATGTATAGGTCACCAGGTACCCCGACAGGGCTCGGGGACAGGGCATCATCAAGTACGTAATATTGTGCGTTTGAAATCGGCCTACCGTAAGGAATACTCGCCCAAGTGCTCTCTATCTTATTTACAGGGTAGAAATTCGACCAAATTGCAGCCTCGGTAGCACCACCTAGGGCTAGGACTTCGGCATTTGGAAAATACTGTTTGACGTGTTGAGGTAGAGCTAAACCGATCCAATCGCCACTGAAGAACACTTTTCTTAATTTAGTATTGTCTATATTTGGTTGCTGTAACAAGCCTTCCATCAAAGGCATAAGCTGCTTCATGTAGGCTGGTGACGAATCCCAGAAAGTAATTGGCTCGTGTAAGAGGATATTAGCGAGTTGTTCCGGGTCTTTGCACTCTTCATTAGAAGCGATTCGAACACTACCACCAGCACCTAAGGTGCCAAAAATATCGTATACGGATAAATCGAAAGAGAGAGAGGTGACAAACAACAAGCGATGATTACGGTCGACATCTTGAGTTGTATTGACCCAATTCAATGTGTTGTAAACCGCTTGATGTTGCATCTCCACACCTTTTGGCGTGCCAGTCGTGCCTGAAGTGAAGATGATGTAGCAAGAATGGTCAGGAAGTACCACAAGATCAAGGTTAGTTGCAGGCTGGAGGCGTTGATGCCACTTGGTTGTGGTTACGTTGTCACTTAACTTTGCTGTGTTGGACTTCTTGATAACAGTATCGAATCGATATTTTAACTCATCATCAAAGTCTTCATTTCGAGTGATGAACTCTGGCTTGGCAAGGCCAGAAATAGTTGAAGTAAGCTCTTCAAAATAGCCTTTGTGGAAGTAAAGTGGCTTTTCTAAGTCTTGCTTCCATGCATTGTTCGTGTTCTCTGGATTTTCACTTTGGTAAGCGAGTAAAGAAGTTTCTAATGCCCCTTTTTGTGCTAAGTCAGGTAAGTCGCAGAAAACTATTTGGCCGGAAGGTTTAAGGAGTTTAGTTAAACGCTCGACGACGTACTCAGTATAGCGATATCCAGGGAAGAACTGCGCGGTACTGGCAAGTAATATGAGGTCGAGGCTCTCTGGTTCTATATCCAGGTCATCATGTGCAAAACCTTGTTGGAACAATAGATTTGTTGAGACGTTGGCTAACTTACATCTATTGGACTCCAACGTAACTTCAGATGGATCGATGGCATAGTAGCGCTCAACAAGAGGCGCAATCTCGCGAGCGATTAGACCAGAACCGCAGCCCAGTTCAAGAACATGAGACTTTTCGCACACCATCGGCTTACACAGTTGGACAACATGGTTTTGGTATCGATCAACTTGATGCTGCTTAAAGCAGCGGCCAGTATAGATACTTGTAAAGCCGCCGGCTGTAATGTCATCCGTTGCTGTTTCGGCAATGTGATCAAACATTGCTTGTGTTTCGGTAAAGTTTCCAGATTCTATAGGGAGCTGCTGAGTATCAACATCCATCACAATAAAGTGATCGATATGTCCATCTAACCATTTAGCGTGTTTGAGTCGGTTTAGCTGAGATTGACAAGTCACAATTGACGTCACGACATTGCCCTTGGCAACCTGGTTTAAGATGTTTCTAACACGAGATGCGGGCGAATCTATCTCTATAGGCACGTAAGTAGCACCAGCTTTAACGATTCCCATTACCGCGGCGACCATGTCGGCACTTCGCTCTAAGCACACTGGAACCAATGAACCTTGCTCCACACCCAGCGAGAGAAGCTGGTTTGCTAATTGATTTGAAGCTTGATTAAGTTCTAAGTAGGTGACTTCGCGTCCATTTTGTTCTACCAGTGCAGTAGCCTGGGGCTGAGCGCGTACTTGTTCTTCAAAGTATCCATGAAGTGTCATCGTTTGATCGTAATTGACTTCTGTCTGGTTCCAATCATGGACTAAACGCTGCCATTCCTGTTGAGTGAGCCACGATAAATCTTTAATCAGGGCGTTAGGAGTAGCGACAATAGACTCTAGCAACATTTCGAAGTGCGTTGCCATTTGCTCAATAGTTTGGCGACTGAATAAACTGGTGTTGAACTCCCAGACTGCATTTAGCGACTCTTGCTGATCAGATATCCACAAAGTTAGATCAAACTTTGTGACACTAGCATCAATGTTAACCGGCGATAAAGTTAGGTCAGGAAGTGATAGATGATCAAGTGACAGAGAGCTAGATACTGCGTTTTGCAATGCAATTGATACTTGTGCTAATGGCTGGTGGCTTGTATTCCTTACCGGCTGCAGCACTTCGACCAAATGCTCAAAAGGAACGCTTTGATTGGTTTGAGCATCGGCTGCGGTCTCGTTGACTTGGTTTACAAATTCGCTAAACGATAACTCAGTGTTAACACTGGAACGTAATATGAGCGTATTGATGAAGAAACCGAGCATTGATTCTACATCGCTGTGCATTCTTCCCGCGCTTGGCGACGCTACCGCAATGTCTTGGCTACCCGCGTATTTTGATAGCAAGATCTGATACGTTGCTAGCAAGACATTAAACAGTGTTGTGCCATTGCTTTCGCATAACGCTTTTACTTTGTTAGATAGAGTAATAGGCAGAGCAACCGAGATCTTTTCACCTTCAAATTTCTGTACAACTGGTCGAGGATTGTCTGTCGGTAGCTCAAGTAATGGCGGTAGTCCATGTAGTTTGTCTTGCCAATAATCTAACTCGCGATTGAATGACTCTGATGAAACGTTTTGACGCTGCCATACTGCATAGTCAGCATATTGTAGAGCCTGCGGAGATAAATCTGCTGTCTCACCTATTTTCTCTGTAGTATACGCTTGAATAACTTCTTCCATTAGTAGGCCAACAGACCATAGATCAGTAATGATATGGTGCATGTTGATCCACAGGACATGCTTATTAGAGCCTAATGTAAATAGACGAATCCGGTAGAGTGGGCCATTGACTAGGTCAAACGGTCCATCGCGTCTTGCTCTAATATGTCAACGAGCTGCTCTTCATTGCATGATTCAACCTCAAGCGAAAGATCAGCGCCTGAATCAATCGACAAATAAGGTTGTCCATCTTCGGTTGGAAAACGACTTCTTAGAACTTCATGTTTAGCAACGATACGTGATAGGACATCTTGTAGAAGGTCAACATTTAAAGCGCCATCAAGTTGATACCCGTCATAGACGTTGTAACCAGCTGAACGATCACCTATTTGTTCAATTAGCCATAGGCGTTGCTGAGTAAGCGATAATGGCAGCTTTTGATTCCGGTTCACTGGAATCATACCCGTTTGTTTATCACTTGTACTTAGAGTCTGTGTTTCGATAAGCGTGGCTAGTTGGCCAATTGTTGGATGGGTAAACAGCGCCTTAAGTGGAACCGAAACACCGAGCTGTTCATTAATACGGGCTATAATTCTCGCAGCCAATAGAGAGTGCCCACCGATCGCAAAAAAGTTGTCTGACAGCGCAATATTTTGCTCATCAAGAATGCTTGCCCAGATATTTTTTAGCTGGGTTTCCAATTCACTAAGCGGGCGATTTGCCACGACTTTTTCAATAAGTGCAACAGGATCATTTCTGTGATGTTCGATATCCGCTGTATCAGTAAAATAAATCTGTTGCGGTAGTGATTGTCGGCCCAATTGATTAAACAAAAAGTAATTGAGCTCGTGGAAAGAGATATGACCTCGTTCAGTGGAAATGCATGCAATGGTCTGATTTTCTTGATTTCTACTAACCAAGCGTCAGTAACATCGTCTCTTTCTAATAATATCGATTGCGTTTCATCCAGTATCGAATTTAGGTAAGTATTCAAAAATGGTTGAGAAAGCACGGGGCGATGATTCGAACCTGTGACCAAAACATACTCGTGGACTGAGTTCTCGATTGGCAAACGTTTGATGTTTTGAGTAGCTTGAAAGTCGCTAGTAGCGTTACTCGTGTTAAAGCTTTCAAATGCACCTAACGGTAGATATGGCCAATCAAGGTCAGTTTCACTTAGCTTGTGATGTGTGGCACGAAATACCCCATCGATTGTATTGTTAAGGAGGATCATGCGATCTTCATCATAAAGGTGGCGTACGCTGTCGGAGGCTATTAGACCACCCGTGACGATATAAGAGACGTTAGATAGGTCCTGTTTGTGGGTCAGGCGAGCTTGATTGTCGCTTAAATGGATCCAATAAGGATTATTGTAAACCTCTTTTAGTGAGCTAAGCGCAGCTGATTGGCCTTTTTCGGTATCGACGACATAAGCGATTAACACATTGTTACGTGCAATCACAACGGCGTTTTCAATATGATCTATTTCTTTAATATGATTGGCGATTTCACCTAACTCGATGCGGTGTCCTCGAAGTTTAACTTGATCATCAATACGACCTTTATAAGTGATCGTACCGTTTTGATTCAGTTGAGCCAAATCGCCAGTACGGTACACAAAGCCAGCATCTGTCATTAAGAATTGTGCCGCAGTGAGTTCATCGCGTTGGTAGTAACCATCGGCTAAACCCACACCGGCAATACATAACTCGCCAATGGATCCTTTTGGCAAAATTTGTCCAGAAGGGGATAGGATATAGTGCTGATATCCAGGCAAGTTTGTTCCCAGTGACACGTCTGTATCGACGCGACATTCTGATAACAGTGACCACACCGTGGCTTCTGTGGGGCCGTAACAGTTCCACAGTGCTTCAACTTTTTGTACGAGCTGCATCTTGGTGTCTTTCGGGAGAGCTTCTCCCCACAAAGGGCAAGTAAGTCTGGGCTAGTTTCTAAACCTGCATCTAAAATGGTTTTCCATCGCGATGGCGTGGTTTGGATAAGGTCGATGTTTTGGCTATTTATTAATTCAGTCAACTGTTGGACATCGGCAATAATCTCGCTGTGTGGGATAACGCAGCAATGTCCTAAGCTTAAACAGCCTAACCATTCATATAAGGCAATATCAAAGCTAACCGTTGTAACCCATAGCCAATCTGAACGCTCTGAAACTGGTAATCGTTCGTGCATACCTTTGATGAAGTTAAACGCTGCACCATGACTGATCATGACGCCTTTTGGTTTGCCAGTAGAGCCAGATGTATAGATTACATACGCAAGGTCTTTATGGTTCATCGTTGGCAGTTCAATGAGTTCTTCAACTACTGGAATTGAGTCGATACAAATCGTTTCATTACCAGCGGAGACTAATTCATCTTTCAGAGTTGAATGTGTGATTGTAAATTTACAAGATGCGTCATCCAATATGGTCGCGTTTCTTGCGATTGGATGCGAAGGGTCGAGAGGGACATAGGCTGCGCCAGCCTTCAATACTGCGATGAGTGAAATGAGCAGTTCATCAGAATGCGATAAATATAGCCCTACCAAATCGCCTTTGTTTACGCCAGATTGTACTAAGTACTTCGCCATATTTGTTGAGCGAGCGTCGACTTCGGCATAACTTAAGGTGATTTCTGTGCTATCCGGTTGAATAAAATTAGTCGCAGTTCTGTTGTTAAAATGAACAGCAGCGTCACTAAATAATGAAACTAGATTTCCGTCAAATGCCCTGGCCGGAGTCTGTGAATTCCAGTCCTTGAGTTCTTCTAAACCAAGCGGGTCAATAAGCGTAAGCTGGGATGCAGGTACACTTGAATACGCCAGTAGCTGAGTGGCGAGTTGGACAAATGTAGAGTCCAAATCATTAATAGACTGTGCATCAAAAACACTTTGATCAAACTGCCATTTAAGTGTTGTCTTTGAACTTATCAATTGCAGGTCAAGGTTAGCGTTTATATCGCCAAAGCCGATCTGATACACCGGGTTGTATGCATCAGAAAAAAGCGCTAACTCTTTGCAATATTGCTCACTATCCCAGTGAGGTAACGAGCCCCAAGCATCGGATAACGCAGATGCAAGCTCAACTAGAGATTGTTCGCCAACGAACTCAAAGGCTAAAGGCTTGGTGTGGTTACTGAACTCAACAGCCATTACCAGTGACGTTTCGTAGCCTCGGTACGCTATTGTAGTAGCTTGAAGGGCAAGCAGTAACCACTGTAAGTCGATTGAGTGGCTAGCCGCTAGTATGGATAGGTCGTTACTACAACTTTCAGGAAGCTTAGACTCCAGCGTCCCTTTGATGTAGTTACTATTTTTGCGCTCATAAGTGAGTGGTAAGCTGTGCAGCATCGGAGCGTGTTGCAGTCTTTGGTACCACTGAGAAATGGTCGGTGATAGCTGATTTGATGCGACAGATTTCCCATCGATTTCGTCAGCGTTCGGGAGTGCTTTCTTGTCAATCTTACCGTTAGGCGTTGTTGGCAGCGCATCGAGTACGATAACTTCTGATGGCACCATGTAAGTAGGCAGATCTGATGCTAATTTCCCTTTGACGATGTCGCAAGTTTGTAATGTGGGATGAGCACTCGGTATGTTGCTTACGACCACAGAGGCCCCTTGAGAGACAGGGTATAGGCCATCAAGCGCCAACTGCTGTATGTCATCATGCTGTGCAGCTAACCAACTTTGGCCACGGCTGATAGGCGCCGAGAGGCAGAGGTCACCTAACCAATAAGACAGCTCTTGTGGGTCAATTTTTTTGAGTTGCTCTGCGTTATGATCCCATATACTAACAACTAACGACAGATCCTTGGATTTCGGATAGACGACCTTATTAGTAAATTGATTCTCTGTTGTTTTCACTAATTCGAAGTAGGGTAAACTGTCATCGATGTAGTTTGACTTTGTACCGATATATGCCGTAGCGTTTGTTTGTCGTAATAACGCTTTGAGTCGAGTAGGCGATTCTAATCCATCTAAAAACAGTAGTTGGCCTTGAACGAAACTGATGGCCATTGCAGCGGTAGCGACATCGTCTGGTGTTCTGGCTAGAACTGCTATCAATGATGTGTTGACTTCATTTCGCAGAATATCATCTGCAAGTTGACGTGCTTTCCCAACCAAGTCTCGATAGGTTGTCGTCTGTTCGGCGTGTTCGAACGCTACTTGTTCAGGAGTGTTAGTGTGAATGTCTAGGACGTTAGCACACCAGTTGACTGCGAGAGAGCTTGTAATCGGGCGACTGATTGTATTACAACGAGTTAACTCTTCGAGTGTCGCCTCTGGCATTTCGATCATGTTACTAACAATGTCTATATAGAGTTTTGAAAACTCTTTAATCGAAGATTGATCGAAAAGGTCACAACAATACTCAAATGCACCCGAAATAGTATCAGCAGACTCAAATAAGTTAAGGGTCAGATCATACTGGCTCGCTTGCTTGAGGGGCGGTAACGCGTTCATGGTTAGGTTGTCGATTTGAACAGTGCTTGTTGGCGAGTTCTGTAGAGCGAACATGACTTGGAACAAAGGGCTGGAAGAGAGGTCTCGTTCCGGTTGCAGTAGCTCTACAAGGCGCTCAAATGGCATTGCTTGATTTGCAAAACTGCTAACACAGTTATGCTTAACTTCAGACAAAAAAGCATTGAGTGTTTTGTCTGATGAAACTTGGCTTCGTAAAACAATATTGTTGATGAATAGACCAATGGTTTGGCGCCAGTCATTTCCTGTCTTACTTTCTCTGCCTGACACTGGAGTGCCGACAACGATATCGGTATGGCCACTATATGCCGATAGTGCGATATCAAATGCTGCCTTGAGCGTCATGTATAACGTAAGGCCTTGGTTCTTACTCCAATCCTTTACTCTACGTGATAGCGCGTCATCTAAGTTAATTTCAAGAGTGGCACCGGCATGACTCTGTTTTGCCGGTCGCGGGTAATCGGTAGGTAGCCAGGGTTTAGTCGGTAGGTCGTTTAAATACTGGCCCCAATATTGTTCTTCTTGCTGTGAAGAAGAATGAGATTGCTGTTCAACGGCATAGTTAGAGAACGGCGAGACACGTTTAATTGAAGGATTAATGCCCTGTATAAGCTGAGCATAGTTGCTGCCTAGCTCTTGAATCATAATGCCAATGGACCATCCATCGACAATGATGTGGTGGCAATTGATCAACAAAATGTGGTGAGAAGCGTTTAGCCTTAAAAGAGTTGGCGAAAATAAGCGACCTTCATTCAGGTCAAAGCGTTGATTTGCGAGTTTATCGAGAGTGTCATCAAGCTCCTCATGGGTCACATCAAGGACATCAAACGAAGTGTTTTCGACATCAAATACCTGGTTTACAGTCCCATTTTCGTCTAAGAATCTAGCTTTAAGAGCGGGATGAGTTTGTATAATAATTTCTATGGATTTTTGTAATGCAGAAGTATCAAGATCCCCTTTAATTTCGAGCGCGGTTGGTAGGTTCAAGGCTGCGCCCAAATCTTCGAGTTGCTCTAAAAACCATAATCGCTTTTGAGCAAAAGAGAGTGGTATTTGGTTGTTTTGATCGATAACCAAATTTGATTCGCTGGGTTGGGCAGTGTCGGATGCGAGTCGTGACTCTACGAGCGCAACAAAATCCTTAAAGACAGAGTGTTCTAGTAGTTCGTGAAGTTCAACATTAACGTTAAGCTCAGTTTTCACTAGCTGCTGAACATCGAGTCCAAATATTGAGTCTCCACCTAAAGCGTAGTAATCATCGTCCAAAGATAGGGAGTCGATATCTAGCGTGTAGCCCCAAATGTTAGCTACGATTTCAGATACTGATGAGTAATCTTCGCCTTCAACAGCCACGCTAGGTAATATAATCGCTGACTTTTGTTCTTCATTTTGTTGGTGTGTGGGTGCAATTATTTCGGCCTGTTCAGGTACTGACACCCAGCAACGTTGTGGCTCAAAGGCGTAACCTGGCATCGATATTAAACGTCCGGCCGTTGCATTAATGTAATCAGCGAAATCGTTACTGCCAGATTCAAAGAGATCAATTAATTCGTTCAGTTCGGCCGAACCGCTTTTTTGATCAATGAACTGTTTATCTCGATCAGTATATTCACATTCAAGCGCTGCAACCAGTGAGTTTGTGCAAGAGAATCGCACTGCAAGACGGTAATCATGATGAGCTCGACCAGCCATACTGGTGAAGCTTAAATCTGCGGGAGCTACTTCAGGGTTTGCTTTCAACCAGTTCGCGACTTTATTTTTCAGAAGTGAAAGTGACAACTCTGTTTTAGCGGATAAGAAAAATGGATATTGTGAAGTAATACCTTCTTCTTCGTGTGCTGACAAAGAGGCTGGTGGTGCTTGTAGAACGATATGGCAGTTCGTACCACTAAGACCAAAAGCACTCACGCCCGCGTAACGCTCGTCTCCTGTCCAAGATTGGGTTTGGGTCGCGACAGATACGGCACCGTTGAACTGAATTGAAGGATTTGGCTTGTTAAAGAACAGCGAAGGTACGATTTGCTCGTTCTTCAAGCACATGAGAACTTTAGTTAAACCGGCTAAGCCAGCTGCTGAGTCTAAGTGCCCTAAATTGGTTTTAGCGGAACCTATCTGACAGAAGTCCGTATCCGGTGTAAATTGCTTAAATGCACCATTGATAGCGGAGACTTCAATAGGGTCACCTAGCTTTGTTCCTGTGCCATGCGCTTCAATGTAACTCAGGTCGCGAGGGTTGATACCTGCGTCTCGCCATGCTTTTACTAGTACTTTTTGTTGTGCATCCCCGTTTGGCGCAGAAATGCCCGCTGAGCGGCCATCTTGGTTGATGGCGCTGCCTTTAATCACACCCCAGACATTGTCGTTGTCTTCCATTGCCTTAGAAAGAGGTTTTAGCATGATCGCAATGACACCTTCACCCAAGCCAGTACCCGTACTTTGTGCGTCGAAAGCCCGTGTATACCCATCTTCTGATTCAATACCGATTTTGTCACCAGTCTCGATCGGCATCAGCATAAGGTTTACAGCGCCCACGATTGCCGTTTCACAGTCACCATTTCTCAGTCCCTGACAAGCAAGGTGTAGCGCTGTTAAAGACGATGAACAGGCGGTATCAACAACCATTGACGGACCTTGAAGATTTAGCATATAGGCCAGTCGACTCGCTGTTAGCGAAGCAAGGTTTCCCAGCGTTGATGAGGCTTTTTCATGAGGTGCGACATCATCAATGTATTGCCTGTACATCGCATCATGAGCGTAGCCAAGATAAATACCTGTTTCGGAGTTTTGAATTTTTCCTGAGTAACCTCCATCTTCAATAGCATGGTAGGCCGTTTGAAGAAAAAGCCTTTGATGAGGGTCCATCAACGCCGCTTCTTTAGGTGACATACCGAAGAAAGCAGGATCAAATTTGTCAACTTCGCCTAAGTAGCCGCCAGTTCGATACGAAGGCTTTTGGTCGGAAAACTTATAGTTAAAGTAGGCATCGGTATCGGCCTTTCGTGTAGGCGGAAAGCCAGATACGCCGTGATCTCCTGATGCTAACAGAGACCAGTAATCATATTTATGTTCGCAATTGGGTAGAACGACTTCGAAGCCGATAACGGCGATATCTTTGTTACTTACTTCTTCAATCTGGTTCGGAACTTCTTCTGAAAAACCCAATTGGTCGATGATATTTAAATCCATTTCTTTAACCTTCAGTTACAACCTATCCGTGGTGACGATGTTTTTTATACGGTCATTTTATGCGTAGTGGCGTTTGTAGTGTTTCCATAGTAGGAAGTAAGCGCCCAGCATTAGGGTAAATGCCACAGCAGCAACGAGGTACATCGTTTGATCGCCCCAAGTGATCAGCTGATCTTTTAACCCGAATCTACGCCAGCCAATTACACATACAAGACTGGCTGCCTGAATCAGTATCGAAGCCCACAGTGAGCGGAACCAGATATAAACCATGATGTAAAAAACAGAGGAAACGAAGGAGTAGATTCCGACAACCAATTCGAACTGCATCACTGCATAAACGAGAGCCTGCACGATAATTGCGACCGTGATGTTACTGTAGTCTTTGATGTCGTTGTAAACTGCGCCGCGAAATACGATTTCTTCCACGAATGGAACGATAACAGCAAGAGCAAAAAGCAAAACTAGAGGTGCCGCTTCTTTGTCCATTATCCATGCCATGTAGTTATCTAGCTCAGGAAGAGAAGCCTTTACACTAGAAAGGTTTACTACTGTCACTGTGAATATAGACATGCAAATCGCGACAAATATAGTGAGCAAAGTTGTGGTCATATCCAGCTTTCGGAACTGACAAGCTTTGTAAAGACTCTTACCGCGTACTCTAAAAAAGATATCGGACAAAATGACACATAGCGTGAAATAGAGTAACGCAGTTAAGAGAGGTAAGTTGTAAAAAGCTTCTTGTAACGGTTTTACGTCGAGCAATACCGTAAAAAGAAGATAGATCAGCGCGTAACCTAATCCTACGTAGACAGCTAGGTATCCTAAGGTTAAGGCGACGACTTTCCCCCAAGAGGTTTTTTGTCCATCGTCTATTTGACTAGCGTTTAACGTTGTATCCATACTCATAATTAAGTTCCTTTATTATTGTGCGTATTTCTTGAAATCACTGTGCTCTTGCACATTCGATTGCTGTGATAAGGTGTAGATCTTGAAAAGAGAGAAGACGATCACCGCAAAAGTCACAACAACGAGCACGTTGTGATAGGTGTGGTTGTACTCTTCTATCGTGGCGTTGTGGCGCAGAACATAAATGCCGCCAGTGGACAATACTTGCATGATCACTGCGGCGTACATTGAACGCGTCCAAACGTATAGAGTGGTAAACAAACACGTACCAATAGCGGCGTAAACCATAAGTGGAATGTCGCGCATCAGTTCGAAATAGTAGGTATAGATAACGCAGAGTAGGACGTAACAAACACCGAGATTCAGGCCTCTACGCATTTCATTAAACAAGAGCCCACGAAAGAATATCTCTTTGTAAAACGACCCAATAATCAGAAATAATACGAAAGACCATGTGCTTGGCGTGTCGACAAGGAAAGCCATTACAGACTCGTAGCCACCAAAGTTATTTTTTAGATAAGGTAGGGCAAACAGAGTATGGGTAAAAATAGCGGCAGCAATACTCAGCGCAATGACATAGAGTGCAGTTGTTCTATCAAAGCAGACGAAGTTGCAGCGCTTAAAAAGGTTCTCTTTTTTAACAAGTTTAATGAAAAAATAGAAAACGGACACTTGAATAATGTCGTTAATAACAATCATTACGATGCCATTATGGTTGAACCACTCTCCATAACTTTCATGTTTTCCCATCACTTGATACCACAGCATGATGAGCGGTACTAAGATGCCAAAATAGATGGCGGAATGACCTATTGTCCAACCAACTGAACGGCCGATGTTCTTAAATGTAGACGGTGCGTTTTTAGGCGCATCTTCGATGTAACTACTCATATTGTTCCCTTAAATTCACTATTAGTGTTCCGTTGATATTTCGAGTGCTTTGTCTTGTTTGCCATTTTCATTAACGAAGGCATGGAACCCTTTACTGTAATTGCCAATGACTCCTAATAGCGCCATGACAGCCGCTAAAGTCAGGATGATCAGTTCCCAGTTATTAACTGTAAGAACGCTGCCTATAAACCAAATACCTGCAGGCACGGCGAGATTAAGTAACGCAAAGAAGAAGCCAAATAATCGACCTAACATTTCTTGAGGTACTGTTCGCTGAAACTTCGAAAGCACAGGAATGTTTTGTATAGTATTTAGGCTGGCCAAAATGAGGAAAAACACCGCAAAGACACTTGTGATTGTGCTGGCCCCAGCATGCTCTGAGAAAGGGTAAACAAATAACGAGACCAATATTGCTTGCGGGATTAGAAGTAGGCAGAAGTAACGAACAGCCTCCTTTTGAATCTTTTGTTTACTCGCGATAACGGCCCCTAAGATGGTGCCTACGGCCATTGAGGCTTCAACCAATGAAAGTTGAAAAGGGCTGACTTCCCATACTTGATAAATAATGAAAGGGGTAACGACTAGCACAATCGGCAGGTATAGCCCGTTAAGGACAATTTCGAAGAAAAGAAAAAATCGAATTGTAGGTGTCGACCTTATATAGTTCAGTGCTTCTGCTTGAGCTTCTAAATAACCGAGCTTGGGGGAAGTTACATCAGTACTATTGTGTGTAAAACGTAGGTGCAACTGGACTAGTACCGATACAAAGTAGATAGAGCAAGATACAAAGAAAATGATCTTGAGCGGCGCATAGGCATAGAGTAAAGCACCGGATATTGGTGCCACGATGCGGGTAACTGCGGATATAGATTGAACTACACCATTTGCCGAGGGTAAATCGTCTTTACTGAAGAGTTCTGGCAACGCACTGTTAAATGCTAGGGTTAATAACGATTGCACACTCGCAATGGCAACGATGTAAATCAGCAATGCATTGAGGTTCTGCGCAAAGTTGACAGTCAATGCGAAGGTCAGTGCGATCAGTCCGGCTAAGAAATCACACGTGCAAATAACACGCTTTTTGTTCCATCGATCTACCCACACACCACTTAATAAGCTGATAATGACTGAAGGAACAAAGGACATACCTACTGCTAAAGAGAACAGGAAGGCCGATTGAGTCGCATCCAACAGATATAAGCTTATTGCGAATGAGAGGCACCCAGTGGCAAGCTGGGAACTCAATAAGCCTCCTGCAACGATCAGTTTGTTACTCAACACTAGAAACCTCTGACAACTGTTCAATACTGTAAGAGACAAGTTTGAAATAACCGCTTAAGAGTGCGTTAAGGGCGTTCTTATTAAATCTTCCGCTGTCGAAGCTTAAAGAAACGGACAGTTTCTTAGAGTCCTCGGGAAGGGTAAGAACTAGATCAAATTGATTCGATAGCTCTGACTTGATATTGGTGCGTTCACCTTTAATCAAGATTTGCGCCTGCGATTGAGAAGGGATTACAAGGTCAGTTTTGCTATCAAAATGATCAAATTTTTCTATTTCAGCATTGGTTTGAATAATTAATGCATCGATAGACTGAATTGCTGACAAATCAATCGAGAATGGCAATATCTGCCCTTTCTCACTGGCAACATTAAAGTTAACGTCGTGTTTTTTGTTTATTTGCGCTATTAGATAGGCAACGATACCAGCCTGTCCTGTTAATAAGGAGACCGATCGTGCATCAAGTGCCGCAGAAAATCGCTCGAACGTCGAAGAAGGATAGGTGGCTCTGAGGGTTTGAATCGCTCTGCCAGTGGTCTTGTTGAAGTATGAAACGGGCAAATCAGTTGCAGGCAACATTACGATATTCGCGTTACTGTCGATAAATGATGCAAGCTCTCTTATTGAGGTATGGCTGAATAAATCAGTCACCCTAACCGTGTTCGGGAACGCAGCTTCAATTAGATTATGAGCTTTCACTATTAATAAGGAATTTGCGCCAATATCGAAGAAACTGTCTTCGACGCTAACCGAAGTAGTGTTAAGCACATATTGCCAGATGTTGGATAATTTAAGCTCTGTATCGGTTTCAGGTTCGACATACTCAGCGCTTGAAACAGCAGAAGATTCAAGCGAGATGAGCTTACGCTTATCAGCTTTTCCATTAATGGTCAGAGGAATAGAGCTGACTTCAGTAAATGACGATGGCAGCATGTAAGCAGGTAGTGATTGCTCGAGTAAACGTTTGTATTCTTGGCGTGTCCTAGCGTTAGAAGACACTACGAAAGCAGACAATGACTGGTCGTTTACTAAGACAATGGCCTCCGAAACACCGGAAATCGACAATAACTGATGCTGGATCTCACCTAGCTCGATGCGGAATCCACGTATTTTTACTTGTTCATCTAATCGGCCTAAATATTCCAGTTCCCCAGTATCAGTTTGTCGTGCTCGGTCTCCAGTACGATACAACGTATTTTCTGGATAGTATGGATCAGGTATGAAGCGAGATTGGTTTAGATCAGGTCTGTTTAAGTATCCCTTTGAAACGCCGGCTCCCCCAACATACATCTCACCTGGCACACCATTAGGCTGGATAGATTTGCTTTCATCTAGGATGTACACATACAGATCATTGATCGGCGTCCCGATCAAGCTTTGTTTCGCATTGAGTATGTCATTTTGGCTCAGTGCTTTGTAGGTAACATGTACGGTTGTTTCAGTGATTCCATACATGTTCACCAAGGCCGTTTTTTCAATTGAGTGTCTTTCAATCCAAGGTGAAAGTGCGCCAAGAGTTAGTGCTTCTCCGCCAAATATCACAAGACGAAGATCAAGCGGTTGAGCTTCTTTACCATCCGCGTCGATTAACTGATAAAAAGCGCTTGGTGTTTGATTGAGAACCGTCACTTTTTCGGTGCTGAGTAGGGTTAAGAACTCTTTTGGACTACGTGTGATCATTGGGGGAACAATGACGAGTTTCGAACCATTTAACAGCGCGCCCCAAATCTCCCATACCGAAAAGTCGAAAGCGAAACTGTGGAACAAAGTCCACACATCGTATTCATTAAATTGGAAGTTTTGCTCGGTACTATCGAACAAGCGAACAACATTTTCATGAGTGACTTGAACGCCTTTTGGTAAGCCCGTCGAACCTGATGTGTAAATGATATACGCTGTTTGACTCGCATTAATGTCAGAATTGAATGAAGTTGATTGAGTCGCTACTTTTGAAATAACATCATTAGTATTGAGATCTAATACAGGAATAGAAAGTTCTGGCAGTTCCATTTCGGTTGCTGTAACGACGAGAGACGTTTGGGCATCTGTCAGGATATGCTCAATGCGATCCGATGGGGCTAGGGGGTCGACTGGCACGTAAGCAGAACCGGTTTTTAGTATCGCTAAGATGGATACAATCATGTTTAATCCGGGTACTGTAACGAGCGCGACTTTGTCATTTTTCTTAGTACCGAGTTCAACGAGTTGGTTGGCAAGTTGGTTCGAACGTTTATTCAATTCACTGTAACTAAGAGTCGCCCCTTGATATGACACGGCTGTGTTGGCCGGAAAACGATCTGAGATAGCATAAAATCGATCTACGATAGAGTCATGGCAGAATGAATGTGTTGTACACGACTGTCGTAGGTGAGACGCGTGTTCAACTTGGACTGAGGGTTCGAGTAAACTGATTGAAGATTGCGGTAAATGTGGGGCATTTAGAACGCTTTTCAGTAACAACTCAAAATTGTCCGCCATGTTTTCAATTGTCCGCTGTGTGAACAAACAGGCTGCAAAATCCCAATGTAGACGAAGCGCATCTTCTGTATCTGCAATATCAAGTGTAAGGTCGAACTTAGCCGTGGTTGGCATGACGTCATTGACGCAAATGTCGAGTTCATTAGTCTCATTGAATGAAACGTCCTGATTCTGCATAACCATCATAATCTGAAACAAAGGATGATGGCTTAGGTTTCGAGAGGGGGATAGCTCTTCAACAAGCTTTTCAAAAGGATATTGTTGATTTGCGTATGCTTTTAATAGAAACGCTTTGTTATTTTCCAGTTGTTCAGCAAAGGTTCGGGAACCGTCAATATTAGAACGAAGAACAAGTGTGTTAACAAAAAAGCCGATCAGGCTGTCTACATCTGCTTGTTCACGGTTGGCAATTGGCGTGCCAATAACGATATCAGATTCATTAGAATATTTACTAATGAGTAAACTAAATGCAGTTTGCAGAACCATAAAGACAGTGCTTCCCGACGCTTGAGCATAGGAATGGATAGCGTCTCGAATCGGTTTTGATATCAATTGAGTATGACGCCCATTGTCAAAGGCTTGAACCGAACTACGTGGAAGATCGAGAGTTAAGCTATGAGACTCGGGTAAGCCATCTAACGATGAAAGCCAGAACTCTTTTTGTTCATTGAAGTCTTCACTGATTTCAAAGTCACGTTGCCAACGGGCATAGTCAGAGTATTGAATTGGAAGCGGTTCAATTGATGTGCTGTTTCCAAGCGAGATATCGCGATAATGGCGACTTATCTCTTGAGTCAGTACGCCCAACGACCAACCGTCCGATGCTATATGGTGCATTGTTAGTAGCAGGGCGTAGCTGTCGTGAGACATTTTTATTAGGTGAGTACGAAGGGGAAACTCCACCTTTAGGTCAAAAGCATGGCTGCTTTCAGTCTCTGACAGACGAGCCAATTGTTCATCTAACGAGTGTTGGCTCAACTGACTTTGATCGCTTGTTACTATTTCAAACAACTCAGCTTCAAGAAGTGTCGGTATTGCAACTCCTTCAGCGTCTTGGTAGGTCGTTCTAAGAATTTCATGACGTTGAATGGTGCGTTTTAGTGCGAGCTTTAAGGCATTGACATCCAACTTGCCCGTTAAAACAAGTCGCGTGTGGATATTGTATCGACCTTTAGCATGATCAATTTTATCGACCAACCACATTCTTTGCTGCCCAAATGAAAGGACTTTGGGTTCTTTAGCTGGCTGTTTTCTGATTGAGCTAACTGCAATATTGGTATGCTGATCAATTTTATTCGCGAGATCTTTTAATACCGGATTAGAAAAGATATCGCTAAGAGGTAGGGCTATTTTCCATTCTTGCCTAATTTGAGTCATTAAGCGAGTTGCGGATAATGATTGACCTCCAACTAAGAAGAAGTCGTCTTCGCGGCCTACGCTTTTCAGTTTCAGAATACCTTCGTAGAGCTTAGCAAGCTTACTTTCTGTTGGAGTATGAGGTGCGAGATATGTACTGACTACTTGTGGTGTCGGCAATGCCTTACGATCAAGCTTCCCGTTTGCTGTTAAAGGAAAGGAGTCAAGGCGCACAAAAGCCAGTGGGACCATATATGAAGGTAGACTCTTGAGTAGGTGTTCTCTGAAGCATTGCACTGATGCTTTATGTTTAGAACTTTCGACATACCAAGTCGCAAGTTGCATGTCACCGTTTGTGTCAGTATAGGTACCAACGTGCACTGCTTGTGTTAGATCGGCAAGAGCATGCTCTATTTCCCCCGTCTCAATGCGCTGACCGCGTATCTTAACTTGATGATCAAGTCGTCCTAAATACTCTATATTCCCGCACTCTAACCATCTTGCTCGATCCCCCGTTTTGTACAGGCGACCTAGGCCAAACGGATTCGGAATAAAGCTATTTTCAGTGAGTGTATTCTTGTTCAAATAGCCGCGTGCGAGATTGGAACCGCCAATATAGAGTTCACCGGGAACACCCACAGGACAAAGTTGTAAATGTTGATCAAGAACAAGCAATGTAGTGTTGTCAATAGGTTTACCGATAGGAATAACACTAGGTAACTCAGAATTAATGCAGTCGTAATAGGATACATCGATTGTTGCTTCTGTAGGGCCGTATAGGTTATGTAGCGTTGCACCGGTCGGTGCATGGATCTGGCGATTGAAGTCAAAAGCTTGTGTATGGGTTAGTGCCTCTCCACTCGTAAATACTTGTTTTAGAGATTGCAAATTAAACGAGTCTAATTCTGAAATGGTGTAGAGAAACTCTGTAAGCATGGACGGAACAAAATGCATACAGGTAATATTTTGCTTGGAAATCGTCTCTGCAATGATTGAAGGATCTTTTTCTTCATCTTGTCCAATGAGGAACAGTTGTGAACCCGTAAATGACCACCAGATAAGTTCCCAAACAGACACGTCAAACGTAAATGGCGTTTTTTGTAGCACTGTATCAGAGCTGGATAACGGATAATTAGCTTGCATCCAGTCTAGTCGATTAACCAAGCTCCATGTTCGATGAGAACGCCTTTAGGCTCTCCCGTGGAGCCGGATGTGTAGATGACGTATGCTAGGTTATCGGCACTGTGTAGGCTTTGAGGGTTAATGTCACTGAAGCTTGAGGTGTCAAGGTTGGTAAGATCAATGGAAGGGCATATTTGTTCTACCAATGGGGACCCACAGTGTAAGTGCAGTGCTGCTTTACTGTCTTCTAGAATGTATTTGGTTCTTTGGGAAGGATTGCTTACTTGTATCGGAAGCCATGCGCCACCCGCTTTGGTGATCGCAAAAATTGCTATCATCATGTCGATGCTTCGAGGTGTCTGAAGTGCAACGATTGACTCTGGACCAATGCCCTCGTTACGCAAGTAGTGAGCTAGTTTGTTGACCTTCTTATTGAACCCGGCCCAAGTTAAGCGTTGATGCTGGGTTGAAATCGCTATCTCATCAGTTTTGTCTTCAACGACCTGTTCATATCTAGCGATAAGTGATTGTTCAGACGAGAATTCTGTTTTGGTATCGTTAAAGTCGACGAGAATTTGCTGTTGTTCTCGGTCTGTAATCAGCGCTAAATCCCGGATGAGAGTACTCGAATCGTTGAGGATTTGATCCAGTATGGTTCTGAAATGTGTTGCTAATGACTCGATAGTTTCTCGTTTAAACAGCTCTGTACTGAACTCCATTACGGCTGAATATGATTGGTCGCTAGTCGGATAGACGTCGAGTTTGAGATCAAGTTTTGCGTAACTAGATCGCGTATTAATTTTTTCGAGTGAGAAACGGTCTGTTTTGATTCCATCAGCTGAGGAAAGCTGATTGTGAAGAATAAACATAGTATCAAAAAACGGATTTCTCCCCGGTTCCGATTGAGACCAGTTGGAGACCATATCATGGTATGGGTAATCTTGGTTTTCCAGTGCATTAATGAGTCGGTCTTGTTGTTCTTCAAGTAACTCTTTTAGGCTCTGGTTTTTATCGCAAACAAATGGAACAGGTAGAAAATTGTTAAACATACCTACCATGTCTTGTAGCTGGTGGTGGGTTCGTCCTGTGCTTAATACTGATGTGCAGAAATCAGATTGCTGTGAATATTTTGATAGGACTAAATGAAACGCGGTAAAAAGGATTGTATTAACACTGACTTTTGTTTGAGTGTAGTTGTCGAGTTTTGACGACGTCTCTTTGTCGAGTTTGAAGTTAATTTGAGCACCTTCAAATGTACGCGTTTGCGGGCGAGGGTAATCGGTGTATAGATCAAGTCTTTGCGGTGGATGTTGCAGCGAGTTTGCCCAAAACTCTTCTTGACCTTTGATCAACTCTTTATTGGTATCGTCAGAAAGCCACGCAGCATAATCGGCAAACAGAACCGCTGAATCATTTGTTTGATGAGCGATTCCTTCTAGTTCGGATAAGAACTCATTAATTAACACACCTATTGCCACGCCGTCCGCTGCTATGTGATGAACGTCGATGTATATATGGTGTTTGTCTTCAAATGCCTGTAATGCCAAACGTACTAATTGGCCTTCACTGAGATCAAACGGTTGAATGAAATCATCAAGACACTGATCTACTGATAGTGATGAGCTATAAAGACGAGCAGGGATAGAAGATGGTTTTGATGTCGCGAATAACTCTTCACCATCAAAATCGAAACTAGAAAATAGCACAGGGTGACGACTGACTACGCGTTCTAGAGTTGCAGCAATTTCTTCTGTCTTGAAGTTACCCTGTAATGAAAAGGCGAGCGGCATATTGTATGCAGTGCTCGTTGGTTGCATTTGAGTTTGGGTAAAAAGGCCTTGTTGTATTGGTGTTGCCTTAACGGAGACTAAGTCCGGTCTGCGTGTGATATCTTGCTGCTGACATTGTGCACCTAACTTATCAATTAGACGACTTTGCGCGCGTACATTCGTTGTGGAGAATAGCGCCTTTATTTCTAGTTTCTTTGACAAATGTTTCTGCATTTGGGCGGAAACTCGGCTAATTGCAATTGAGTTAGCCCCGAAGTCAAAAACATCATCCGTGACATTAAGTTTTGGTTGTTCGAGTACCTTTTGCCAAATTGACAAAACGAGTCGCTCGGTGTCCGTGCTCGGTTGTGCATCTGATGTAATCTTATGAAGAACGGGCTCAGGGAGCGCGCTGACATCGACTTTACTGTTTGAAGTTAAGGGCAAGTAACTGAGTTGAACGTAATGCTGGGGTAGCATGTAACGTGGCAAAAACGCGCAAAGTTGGCGAGTCAGCTCGTCCTTATTTGGGGTTTGATTTTGAACTAGATACGCGACAATATATCCGTTACCTGAATCATTGCCTTTGACGGCGACGTAAACGTCAGAGGCGTCTGAGACTTCAATGATCCGCGTAGCGATCTCGCCAAGCTCAATACGTAAGCCACGGATCTTAACTTGTGAATCTAATCGAGATTGATAAGTGAGAATACCTTCTTCTGTGGCGACTACTTCATCACCGGTTCGGTAAGCAACCTGCTCAATCCCCGGTAATGATATGAAGCTTTCGTTTGTTAAGTCATCGCGATTTAAATAACCGTTCGCTAAAGCAGGGCCACTTATATAAAGCTCGCCGGCAACACCTGGTAAACAGGGAAGCTGATTCTGATCTAAGACATAACACTGCGAGTCATTGATGGCCGTTCCAATTGGTATAGAACCGTTAACAAGTTCGGTAGATTTAATATTGTACGCAGTAGCAAATACTGTCGTTTCAGTAGGGCCGTAAACGTGGGTAAGGCGGCCAGGACCTAAAGCTCTAAAAGCTTTTTTTACGTGCTGTATTGATACTTTTTCACCACCAAATAAAACACTCTTCACTTGTTGTAAGGATTCTAGGTTTGTATCAACAATTGCATTGAACAAGGCTGTAGTCACGAAGAACAGAGAAATATCGCGTATCTCAATGTAGTTGGTGAGTTTGTCGAGGTTAGAAAGTACGTCTTCAGACACCAAAACCAGTTCTGCGCCATTAGCATGCGTCGTAAAAATATCGAATACTGAACCGTCAAATCCGTACGAAGAGAGTTGTAAAACGCGGTCTTTCTCGGATATATCAACGTAAGTTGGTGAGGCAGCAAAACCAGCGACAGCGCCGTGCGGCGTGAGTATCCCCTTTGGGGTCCCCGTTGACCCAGAACTGTATATTATGTACGCGGTGTCCTTCGACTCTATGTCTATATCTGGGACAGCAAGTTCGGATTCTGATAGTTCATTTAACCTAACGAAGAACTGCGAGTTATCATGAGCCTCTTGATCTTCAACAATGCATAGTTTTGCTGCAGTATCCTCAATCATGAACTCAGCCCGCTTTGTAGGTAGGTCGGGTAGAAGAGGGAGATATGTCGCGCCAGCTTTGAGTACCCCCCAGATTGCTTCGATTAAACAAATATCGCGAGGTAAGCGAATTCCTACTACATCGCCCTTGGTGATTCCCTTTCCGGATAACGCAGCAGCAATTTTGTCGCTGTTGCTATCTAGTTCTGTATAACTAAGGGACCTATCCTCGTTGGATACAGCAGTAAGATTTGGATAGTTTTCTACGGACTGTTTGAATTGGCTGACTAGGTCGCTTTTGTATTGAGTACGAGTGATATCGAGTTGCCAGCTAGGCTCTTGTGCCAATGATAAATTTCCCAGTAAAACTTGAGGGCACGAGGTGACATTTTCTAAAATCGTTTGAAAATGAGATAAAAAAGCATGCCCAAATGATGGATCGAATCTATCCGTTTTAGTGAGTAGATTACATTCCAAGCCATTAAGCTGAGTAATGGCGAGGGTAAGATCAAAGTTGGTTTCCTCTGTTGTTTCTAGGTTATCTATAGTGAAACCTGTGCCCTCAGCAATGCGAGTGTCTATTGGATAGTTTTCCACAACAAGCAGGCTATCAAACATCATCGCGTCATCTGGGACTGGACTCAGTTTTTGAATCTCTTTGAGTGCGATAGTACTGTGTTGGTTAATGTTGGCGAGTTGCAATTGAACTTGTTTTGCCCATTGAATAAAAGGTGTAGTGACCGACATCTCAGCACAGAACGGCAGTGTGTTAATGAACAACCCGGTTGTATGGGCTATGTTATTAATTGGCAAGTCTCGGCCAGAAACTGTGGTACCAAATGTAAGTTGATTTTGGTTCTGGTAGAACTTAAGACAGACTGAGAAAGCTGCATGAAAAAGCGTTGCTAACGTTAGCCCTTCTTGTTCACACAGTTGTTCCATACTCTTCTGTAAATCAGAATTGATAGGCAGTACGAGTTTGGTATCAGAAACTGATTTACTGGCCGAGCTGCTTAAACGAATTGTTTTATATGGAAGAGGGTTGTTAACTTGGCACTGTTTGGTGGACTCTACCCACCAATTCTTCGTTTCTTGTCTATCGGCATTTTTCCAAACTTCATGGATATCTTTCGTCGTTGCGGAAACTTCAAGCTCTATGTTGTCGTCTTTGTAGATATCGAGCAGTGACTTGATGATGATCGCACTGCTCCAGCCATCCAAAAGGATATGATGGAAACTAAATACAATGGTGAAAGCGCTTTTTGTTTGTTCAATTACGCATAAGCTGATTGGATTAGTTTGTAAGTCCAAATGAGAAGGGCTGCGTAAATCAACAAATGTATTTCTACTGATTTGAGAGGAAGCAACAAACTCGATATTTAATGAGTGTTCCTTGAGAACAATTTGAACGGGTTTGTCGATACCATTCCAACGAAATATTGTGCGTAATGATTCATTATTTTGAATGACACGGTTCCATGCCATTTGAAGCCTGTTTATGTCTAGCGTACCCGAAACATTTAACCTAAGCTGCTCAAAGTAGATACTGCTTTGCGGATCGGAAATATGATGAAAAAGTAAGCCTTCCTGTAGTGGTAGTAGGGGTAGAATCGCCGAGACATTACTTTTGTCAATTCCTGACATGTTTTCTTCCTTGTTGAATCTGATTATGTTGCTGCTAGTACGGGTTCGATCTTTGCTTTAGAACAGGGCGTCTAAGTCTTCCTGACTTAAATCTGCATCACTAAAATCGGACGGCGTAAACTGAATGTCACTGGCTTGTTTTAAGCGCGATACGACTTCTTCAAACTGTTGTTTCCATCGATTGAGTAAGCTGTCCCCGGATAGTGCTAGGTGAGAATGCGTTGTTTTGACCTGCAATATGAGACCATCCTTGTCTGACCAACAATCACATTCAAAACTCGCCGTTGTTCCATTTCGATCGTCGCTATTTTCTCCATTAGGATCGTTACACAGCGAAAAATGGCGTGAGCGCTCGTCAATCGCGAGATTCCCAAGATAATTAAATCGACATGCAGGTTTTGAGGTGTTTGGAGCGACCTCATGATTGAGAAGATACCCAATTCCACAGCGTGGTGCGCTGCGCGTACCTTCCTTAGCATTACGTATAACAGTGTCTACATTATTAATGTCTGTAAAGAGAACAGGATAGATAGTGGTAAACCAACCAACTGTACGAGAAAGGTCGATGCTATCGAGATCTCTACCATGAGACTCGACTTCAATATTGAACTGTTGTTGTGTTGTTAGAGGTTTTAAAGCTAACGCAAGTGACGCGAGTAAAATATCCTGTATTTGGGTATTGAATACTGCATTGATTTCATTATCTGGGTTATCCAAATTAACACTGAATGTATTAGGCCCCCAGTATTTGCGAGTTCATAGTCATTAGTTAGATTTAGATCTAATGGGTCAACTGAATGATCAATCCAATATTGTTGTTCGGTTTCGAAGGCATGTTGTGACGTGCTCGCAAGGTATTCTTGATAGTCATGAAGGCTTGCTGACTTTAACGGCAGTGATAGTGGTTGGCCTTGGTTAATACTATTTAATAACGAAGCCAAATCATCAAGCAGGATGCGCCATGAAACACCGTCTACAGTTAGATGGTGCGCGACAAGTAGAAGCTTAGGTTGGCTGCCTTCGAAATAGACTGCTCTAAACAATAAACTGTCGCTAAAACAAAAGCTTGCTTTCGTTTCTCTAGCTCGCTCTAAAATTGACTTGCCAGACGAGCATGGTTCCACTTCAAGGAAGAAATCGTCAATTATTTCACCATCTTGATAGCTAGCATTCTCGTTCTCGAACCGTAATCTTAGCGCATCATGGTGAAGTAGAAGCTGTTTAAGGGCTGTTTGTAGGACCTCTGTCGACAGACTTTCAGAAACATCTAACAGTACTGATTGATGATAGTGCGATGGCGCTGTGAAGCTCTGTTTGAAGAACCAGTTCATTGCTGGCGTAAGCTCTACCTCACCACTGAATGTTTCTTGAGAGTATGATTGGGTTGGCTCGACGACGCTTAATTTTGAAGCCATGGATTCAAAGGTTGAGTGTACTAAGATATCTCTTGTTTCTATGGTCCATCCATGTCCACGAAGATGTGCTACGATCTGTAGTGCCTTTATTGAATCGCCACCGGCATGGAAAAAATCTCGATCGAAACGAAGACACTGGCTGATTAAGAACGTGTTCCCATGCAGACTGCAACGCTATTTGACTTGGTGACAAATCATGTTCTTTAAGCGAACTGTTTTGTTCGTGTGTGTGATTTTGGGCAATGAGTTCAAGCTCGCTACTGTCAATTTTGCCGTTTACTGTCAATGGCATTGCATCTAAACGTATAGCGAATTGAGGCACCATATAATCAGGGAGTTCTTTTGCCAAAACTTGCAAAATATCTTCGACTTCATTAGTAGCAGCATAGAAGGCAACGAGTTGAGTTGTTCCTGCAACGTCGACTGCAGCTACACTGGTATTCGTTACTCCATCTACTTTCAGTATTGTCGATTCGATTTCTTCGGTTTCTACTCTGTAGCCGCGTAACTGTATTTGAGTTCCTTCTCTACCGACGTAAACAAGGTCTTCTTCGGCGTTTTGATAGGCGATATCACCAGTTCTATAAAGTTTGCCATCTGACATGAAATCGGGAGTTACAAAGGCTCTTTCCGTTTTTTCCTCATCGTTGAAATAACCTGGAGAGACACCATCACCACCGATCCAAATTTCGCCCGAGCTACCCGGCTCAACTTGCTGACCACAGCTATCAAGTAGGTAGATGCTCACGTTGCTTGCCGCTTTGCCGATCGGTACTGCATGTGAGTTGTCGTCTTTAGTTGAGTATCTATGTGTTATGCATCCCACGACGGTTTCTGTAGGACCATATTCATTGATGATCTTTGCATTAGGGAATATGGCTTGCGCACGGTGTGCTAACGCGGTTGAAAGCTGTTCTCCACCAACGATGAAGCAAGATAGGTGCAGAGTTCGCTCACCAAGCTGTTCTGCAAGAGTTGTTAACACTTCTAGATGAGCGGGCGTAATTTTTAGTGTATTGATGTTGGTGTTTGATAGAACGTGGGACAATTGTTCAATCAAAGGTTTTTGTGGCAATACTTCAAGATGTCCACCGGAACATATTGGACCAAAGAGGGTGGTCACTGTCAGATCAAATGAAATACTTGTAAAAAGGGCCATATTCATTGGCTGGTTGCCGTTATAGTTTTTGGCAAATTCCAGATAGTTAGTAAGACCTTTGTTGGTAACCGTGACACCTTTGGGTTCTCCCGTAGACCCAGATGTAAAGATTATGTATGCGAGGTCACTAGGTTTTGCGGCGAAGTCAATTTTTTGAACAGACGAAGCACCATCAACAAGCTCTCTGAACTCAATGCAAGGACATTCTAGGTCAGAAGCTAATTCAATTGGTGGTTCACTCGATTCATCAAAAACAACCAGATCAGGATTGGCTGCGTTTAGAATCTTTCTCTTTCTTAACATCGGTAAGCTTTCGTCTATCGGAACGTAACATGCGCCAAGTCTGTTAATACCAATAAGCAAAGGAAGCAGTTCCTTGGTAGCACTGCCGACTACCGCAATAACATGACCTTGAGTAATACCAGAATCAACAAGGGCATTGGTCACTTGGTGACTCGTTTGAGAAAGTTCTTTGTATGTCCAGTGGCAATGGTTATCAATTAAAGCGACTTTATCAGGAGTGGCGATTGCCTCCTGATCAAACCATTTGCTGATTGTATTGTTGTCGTCATAGTGAGTAATGTTTTGGCTTACCGGATAGACAGTATTGGTTAAATTCAAACATTCTTTTAGTGGTCTATCAGGTTGGGTGACTAAGCCTTGAATGACTGAAATGAACTCATCGAGCATAATCTGTAGGGATTCACTGCTAAACAATGAGCAAGAACCCTCTAAAATAAACTCGGTTCGTTTGTTGGCTTCATGTTGTGCAAACAGAGTAAGATCGACTTTTGATCCTAAATTGTGGAATGGAATATAGTCATAGCCAGCATTGATGAATTGCTTAGGAATCGGCTGATAGACAAACATCAAATCAAATAGAGGGTTTCGGCTTTGAGAGGTTTTAACTTCTTCTAAGCCTACTAACTGTGAGAACGGGATCATCTGCTCATGGCGGGAGTTAATGTGCGATTGAAGCTTTAACATATTCCCTTGCAACGAGTCCGAGTAGTCAATATCTGACTCTAAAAGCAAACTTTCGGTAAACATTCCGGGTAAGGAAATGGAAGTATAGTCTCTTTGAGTTACGGGAATACCCAAAGAGAACTGTGTTTGGCCACAATGCTTGGTAACCCAGATTTGAAAAAGGGTTTGAAGTAAGGTCTGTGAGCTTACCCCATACGTCGCACTGGCCCTTTCGAGTACACATGTATCTTCAGCGTTTAACGTACTTGAGGCGGCAACACCGCGAAAATCTTGTTTTGCTGGGCGGGTACTTTGAAGAGGCCATCTTAAGTCAGCTGGGCGGGTAGAGATATTAGACTTCCAAAAACTTAATTTCCCTTCAGAAGTAGAGCTTGAAGATGCTAAGTAATAATCGAAGGCATCTGGATTTCTTCGTTCAGTATTTCCGGAGTCTAAGTCTCCCGGTTCTAGATTTAGTTCACCGTGAATAAATGTATTCCATTCATCGAATAGAACTGGAATAGATAAACCATCACACAGCAAGTGGTGACAATCGATAAGTAAAATTGTTTTGTCTTGGTAATAGCCAAACTTGAGCCGAATTAGTGAGCTTTCTAATACGTCAAAAGCTCCGCCATGTTTTCTAATTGTGGCTCTAGAGAAGCGTTGTCATCAAAGGTAACTTGCTTAATTTTAAAATGTTGAAGATTAAAGTCGTCAAATACCCAGTGAGGAACACCGTGGTCGAAACGAATTACCGATGACATGAGCCGTTTGTGCTTTGAGAGCAGTAAAGTGCTGCTCGCTTTCAAAATCAGTTTAGAAATTACAGAGTCAATAGAGATCGCTGCAGTGACGTTATAGGCGGTGTAGGTATCTCTCTGACATAGGGCAAACATCGATTGCTGAGCAGAAGTCAGAGGATAATTAGTGTTAGTTGAAGTAGGGAGTCTCTTTGATTTTGGAAAATGTTCTTTCACATTGTCGATGGCGTTAGCCATTGATTGAAGCGTCACACAGGAGTGAAAAGAAGGTTGTGATATTTCAATATCAAAAGCAGCGGCTACTTTCTGATATAAAAGAACAGCATCTAAAGAATTTCCGCCTTTCGCAAAAAAATTATCAGTTCTACTAGGCGGGGAACAATGAAGGATCTCTTGCCATAGCTTAGAAAGCCTCTCTTCTGTTTTTGAAAGAGGAGCATTGTCGGAATCACAGTTTAGTAAGTCGCTAATTTCAGAAACTACACCATCAAATTCGCCATCCTCTAGTCGTTGTTTTAACTGAAAACGCTGTACTTTTCCACTAGTTGTTTTGGGTATTAGTTTTATCGGGACAACTGCATCGGGGAAAATACCATGTTGAAATGAAAGTGTATTTTCGATTGACGATTTTACCTTTAAAAATGATTCTAGTGATCCGCGGAATTGAACAAATACAGCGAGTGAGGATGTACCCGCAGTATCTGCAGCGACCACTGCCGTTGAACCTAGCGGTGTTGAAGGGTGGGTTGATAGAGTTTGCTCAATGTCGTGAGGATAAATGTTCTGCCCGTTGACAATAATAAGATCTTTAACTCGCCCGGTGATATACAGTTTTTCATTGGCGATAAAGCCAAGGTCTCCAGTGGCTAGCCAGCCATCTTGGGAAATTAAATCATTCGTTTTGTCCTCGGCGTTGTAGTAGCCGCGTGTAACACTTTTTCCTCGAATGATCACTTCACCGATTGTTAGGTCATCGCATTGAATGCCCTGGTTGGTAATTTTTAGTTCAATTTCAGGTATCGGTTTACCCAGAGCGACAAATGTGACGCCTTTTGGTGTACGCGTAACCGTTGAACCGATACTTAATGAAGTTCTGTCTAATGAGATCGTTTCTAGCGGTTCGCCTGCTTTGGGAAACGTGACTCCAAGAGTAGCTTCAGCAAGTCCGTATACCGGAAACATGACATTGTCTTGGAGATTAGCCTTTTTCAAACTGGCAACAAAATCTCGGCTCAATTGAGCGTTGATTGGCTCAGCACCATTGAAAATAAGGCGCACGTGCTTGAGATTTAAATTAAGTGTTTTTTTCGTTGATTTAAAGCGCTTCAGAAAATGGTGATACCCAAAGTTAGGAGAGGATAGTACGGTTGCCTTAGATTGGCCAACGCGCGAAATCCAGCTCAGAGGATCACGGATAAAACTCGCTGTCGGCATGATGTACTGATCGCAACCAACCATCATAGGGTTAATGTGAAACCCAATTAGGCCCATGTCATGTGTCAAAGGCATCCAACTGAATGTGATGTCGGACTTTGTCGACCTAGTCGCTTCGATTGTAGCAATATTATTGGTGATGATGTTCTGGTGAGTCAGCATGACACCTTTTGGCTGACCAGTAGAACCCGAAGAAAATTGAATGAAAGCGAGTTCTTCGTTTGTTGAAGTGGGGAATGCTATTTCAGGCAGGACGACTTTGTCATCGAGTTCAATCTTTAGGAGTTTAGAGCGCGTTTCAGAAAAATCACCACCTAAACCAAGACAGTTATCGGTGACTGTCCATGATGTTTGTAACACGTCGTAGATAGCGTTTAGTTTATTTGAGTGCGCCTCAGAATTTCCGGAGGCGACAGGAACAGGAATGAAGTTCCCAACAACGGCCGCCCAAAAAGCCGTAACAAAGTTTTTATTGTCTTCCAATTGGAACACGATTTTGTCATTGACTTTGACTCCTTGTCGCTGCCATGACCCTGCGATTAAGTGGGCTTCATACGATAACTGTTTGTAACTAAGAAAGACATCATCGTCTCGATGGTGCGAGAAATAGATACCCTTATCTTCATTTTCACTTACGTTAGCAAGTACATCTTTAAGCGTATCAAATTTTGAATACATCACTTTTTCCTTTGTCACTAAGACAAACTAAAACCACATCAATTCGAAAAAAGGATGTAATCATCATAGTACTCAAGTATTCAAATGCGACGCCAACCAAATCGATCAGCTTCTCGTCATTAACTGCAGTATTTCATTTGTTGCATATAATTCTATTAACTAATTATTACAAATTTAATCACTAATATAACAATTAGATACAAAATATTGTCTTGTTTTGGTTTTTAATAATTAGAATTATCAGTAGCACGTAACTTATGTGTCTATATGGCTTGTAGGAGAATTTTCTTGGCGAGAGCATTTATTTTGATATGCGTAATAAACGCATACTATTCTAGTTTGATTCGATTATTTTTTTGCAACTTTTAATTTATCTTCTAAGGATTATTGACCTCGAAATTTATTTGTGAAACTAGGTGATTATGATTGTATGCGTGATAATCATATTTATAGTCACTACATGGCTACTAACAGTAAACTAATCAGTGTTTATTGAACCGAGCTTGGAAGGGATTGAGTTCATTGCCACTAGGCTCGGTGAGTAGTTTATACAGCTCAGGCCGGCGGCCACGAATCCATCGACGACCTGTACACAGTTCTAACTCTTCAGCCTTGATGTCTGCAATAATCATATCGTCATCAATACTGTCTGATTCATTGATGATCTCTCCATATGGGCCGATGATCATGCGTTGCCAGTCCGTACTTCATCCATATCGACGCCAATACCATTACTGAAAATTAGATACATGCCGTTATCGTGCGCACGTGAAGGGAGCCAACGCATTAGCCATTCTCGTCCTTTTCGGCCTTGAAACTCGGCCTTGATTGCGTTTGGGTTTGATCTCCTGTTATGCCAGAGTTGAGGTTCAATTAACCCCATGGCCTTGGGGCTTCGGGAGTCACACCCGCCGGTTTGATGGGGAGCGAGAAGGATATCAGCACCTTGTAGCGCAGTCGCACGCACATTTTCAACCAAATTGTTGTCCCAGCAGATTAGAATTCCAACACGCCAGCCTTGAGGAGTATCAACCACGGTGTATTCATTGCCACTACTCATGTTCGGGTTAACAAAGGTATGCAATTTCCGATGTTTAGCGAAACTACCATCTGGCATAGCGAGTACAAAGGTGTTGTAAAGTTTGCCGTCGGCGTCAATTTCAATCAGGCCTGCACCGATGTTCATGTTAGTTTTCTCAGACAGTGCGAGTAATCGCTGAGTCGACCTTCCTTCCGGGACGGGCTCTGCCAATCGCTTTAATCCTGCGCGATCAAGCCTAGAAACGTGCCAATAGCCGGTGATACACATCTCTGGGAAGACAATCATATCAACGCCTTGGCGCTGTGCTTTTTCAACAAACTGTTCGATGACCCACAGATTATAGGCTTTGTCATTTGCACGGTGATTAAACTGGACTGATGCGACTCGGAGATCTTTCATGTCAAACTTCCAACATTGATTCGATGACATCAGTTTAAAAAACTTTTACGATTCCAAATATTGAATATTAGTTAACTAATGATGACTAAATGGAATGGATTTTGATCAGTTAAATGCCTATTGCACCCTCGCTCAATGTAATAGTTATCGTCTCGCGGCAGAACGGTTGTGTATTACTCAGTCGGCATTAACCAAAAAGATTCAGCGGTTAGAAGCAACGATTGGGTCTCCTTTGTTTGAGCGCGGCAGAAAAGGGGCGACGTTAACATTGGTTGGCGAAACCTTACTGGATGATGCGCAACGTTTGGTTTCTAGTTTTGGTCAGTTTAAAGAGTTTTCTTTGTCCGTATCGCAAGGGACGACAGGGCATTTAAAGATTGGTTTTGGTATATCTACCCTATACGAAGCACCAAGACATATTGCTCAGTTCAAAAAGTCCTACCCGAATGTAAAAGTCACTCTCAATGACATCCCATCAAAGACTCAATACACCATGTTAGAGGATGGCGACCTGCACCTGAGTTTTAATCGCCTGCCAGATTCTGGCAGTTTTGGAACGATAAGTTTGTATATCGACCGACTTGTAGTCGCAGTACATGACTCAGTGAGCATCGAACCCGACACGATTTGGGAAGAACTACGGAATCGAAGTTATCTCAAACTCGCGTCGCCGCGCGGCCCGGGTTTAAGTCGTCAGATAGAGCAGTACCTAGCCCATCAGGATCTAAACTTAGGTGTAGAACAGCAGGCGGACGACATACTAACCTTACTTGGATTGGTGTCTGCGAACCTCGGATTCACGATTATTCCGCTCAGTGCCCAACTCATCGATCAGCCCAATATTCAGTATGTTGCTTTGCACGGGGCATATTCTAGCTGGGATGTCGGGCTAATCTGGAAAGAGCCTGTGGCTAACCCTTTGGTATCGAGTTTCGTTGAAGGTATGTCCGTACACAAGCGTTAACTGTGAGGTCGTAATATTTTTCTTTGTTTGCAATTTCGTTCAATAACTCTGTCTATTGATTGATTAGATTAGTCCCTCAACAGCAGTTAAATGAGAGGGACACATGGAGAGTCTATTATTGGCGATGTCGGGGTTTGTTTTAGTGGGTTCAATTACACCAGGGCCGGTTAATGTCATCGCAACGAATACCGGGTTAAATGCGGGTATATACAAGGCTTTTACTTATGTTTTGGGCGCATCACTGTCATTTAGTATCGTTGTGTTTATCGCTGGACTAATGCTCAATGAAGTGTCTGCTTTACTTCCCAAAGTGACGTTAGCAATGCAAATGTTCGGAAGTGCATTTTTACTGTATGTCGCGTTTCAGCTTACGCGCGCTGGTTCTTCTTTTAACGATGCTAGCGAGAATCAAAGCGCTGGTTTTTGGGCTGGAAGTTTTACGCAGGCAATCAACCCCAAAGCATGGCTGTTTTCGAGTTCTGGCGTAAGCTTATACGTGGTGGGTCGCGAAACCGAGAATGATTTACTTCTAATATTTACGCTCGTCTCCTTTGTTATCTGTATGATTGGCGTTGGAGTATGGGCTGTAGCGGGTAGGTTACTAAGACAGCATTTGAACTCAGAATCCAAAGTTTGCCTTTTTAATCGAGTGATGGCTGGGTTATTAGTTTTATGCGTGGTCGTGATATGGCTTTAAGGACATTAGAGGATGAGTAAAAGGAGCGACTATGAAAAGAGATAAGAGTGCGGAGTTTACTTGCCCTACGGTAATGCCATGGGTCGAAATAAGAACCGCCTTGAACAGCGTTGCCTGCTATGACTCTCATTCTCACGATGAAGTTTCCTTCGGCATCATCAATTGTGGAAGTGCAAAGTACAGAAATCAAAGAAATCAACATCTTATAGGACAGGGGGATGTCGTCACAATTAATCCTGGTGATGTACATTCGTGTAATCCGGATAAAGGGAAATGGTCGTATTCCATGCTTTTTGTTGATGCGCTTAAATTAGGTGATGTTCAACGCGAGATAAGGGTTCACACGCAAGACTATTTATCCTTTAACAATGATCTAGAAAAATCGCCCCTTATTCAACAGCGATACTTAGCTCTGTATGATACGCTAAGCACAGGCACCGACAGTTTGAACTCAGAGTCACTAATGTTCGATTTCGTCGAAGTCATATTGGGTGCGAATGATGTTGATGGTTATCGAACTCCGAATGCGCAGGAAAATGTAGCTCGGGTGAGAGATAAACTGTTGGATGAAATGCATGCCTCTCATTCACTTGAAGATTTGGCCCACGAAGCGGGCTTGAGCCAATATAAATTACTTAGAACATTCAAAAAACACTACGGATTACCGCCGCATGCCTATCTTTTAGATGAAAAGATCAAACGCTCTAAACTCATGCTCAAAAATGGGTCGAAGGTGATAGACGTGGCCAACGAGCTTGGTTTCTCGGACCAAGCGCATTTCCAGCGCCATTTCAAAAAGAAACTAGCGGTAACGCCAAAGTACTATCAATCACATTTTATTCCTTGATTTAACTCGTTGATTTGTACCGTTAGACCGTATGGCTATCTTAATTGGCTTGATTTTAGTGCCAAGGACACTTTGGAGCTAGGGCGACGGTTGAGGACGTTACAGATATCCCATCCTGCTTTGGCTATCGCCTCTAAATCGATACCCGTTGAAATCCCCATTCCATGACAAAGATAGATAACATCTTCTGTTGCAACATTACCTGATGCCCCTTTGGCGTATGGGCAGCCACCTAGGCCTGCGACGCTCGTGTCAATCGTTGAGATGCCCATTAGTAGTGACTGATGTATATTGGCCAGCGCTAGGCCCCATGTATCGTGAAAATGGACGGCAAGGCAATCAGGTGGGATTTCTAGTAGCAAGCAGTTAAGCATTGCCTGAACACTTTTGGGATTACCTGTTCCTATCGTATCTCCCAACGACACTTGATAGCAGCCCATATTGAGTAGCTGCTTAGTGATCGCTAATACACGTTCTGGTGAAGTAGGTCCATCATACGGGCAATCCACTACACACGACAAATAGGCTCGAACGGGGATGTTGTTCGCCTTTGCTTTTTCTAATATTGGCGTGAAACGCTGCAGCCTTCGGCAACCGAACAATTGGTGTTCTTGCGACTGAAGCTTTCCGAGCAAGAAGTAAAAACCGCGACTTCATCCGGTGAATGCTGAAGAGCCGCATCAAAACCGACGATGTTTGGTACCAGCGCTGTGTATGAAACACTGTTAGAACGTTCTATTTTGGCAAAGACTTGGTTTGAATCAGCCATTTGAGGGACCCATCTTGGAGAAACAAACGCACCGGTTTCTATGTGGGTGAGACCAGAGCGTGAGAGCGCGTTGACTAAATCTACCTTGCTATTTAGCGGAACGGATTTCTCATTTTGCAAACCATCCCTAGGCCCAACCTCAAATAGCGTGACGGATTGTGGTAGTGACATTGAGATTCCTTACAACATTTTGTGAAGGTGTCGTTAGCTGTCTAATCTACATTCGGAAAATGCCGAACTTAGATTCCTTAATAGGTGCATTTAGAGCGATTTTAAGCGACTGAACCAAGACTTTTCTTGTATCAGCGGGATCAATAATACCGTCGTCCCAGAGACGGGCACTGGCGTAGAACGGGTGACCTTGTTCATCATATTTCGCGCGAATTTCTTCACTGTATGCGTTGGCTTCATCTTCGTCCCAATCAATTCCCTGTTTTCGCTTTCGCTCCCGAATGACTTGGGTCATGACACCTGCTGCTTGCGCTCCTCCCATTACCGAAATTCTGGCATTGGGCCACATCCACATAAACGTAGGGTCATAAGCACGACCGCACATGCCGTAATTCCCCGCGCCATATGAGCCGCCAATCACCACCGTGATTTTTGGTACATCTGCACATGAGACTGCCATGACCAACTTTGCACCATGCTTGGCGATGCCGCCTTCCTCATACTGCTTGCCCACCATAAATCCCGTTATGTTTTGCAAAAAGATCAAAGGAATCTTTCTGCTGGCACAGATTTCGATAAAGTGCGCGCCTTTTTGGGCTGACTCGGAAAACAAAATTCCGTTATTGGCAATGATTCCAACTTGAGTTCCTTCTAGTTGTGCAAACCCGCAGACAAGCGTTTTACCGAATAGCGCTTTAAACTCATCAAATTCAGACCCATCTACAACCCTTGCGATTACCTCTCGGACATCGAAGCTTAACCTCAGGTCTGAATTGACGATTCCGTAGACCTCATCGGCTTCATACTTAGGGGGCTGAAAGCTAACAAGGTTTGGCTGTTGAGTACTGTGCTCCTGCTTCAGATGGTGAGTCGATTCTATAGGGCAACTGTTGACGCATTGGCGAGCTAACATGAGTGCGTGTTGCTCGTTCTTGGCGTAATAGTCGGCAACGCCAGATTTCCTGCAATGCACATCAGCGCCACCGAGCTCTTCTTCAGAGACGACTTCTCCAGTCGCAGCCTTCACTAAAGGAGGACCGGCCAAAAAAATTGTCCCTTGTTCTTTAACGATAATCGAAACATCTGCCATGGCCGGAATGTAGGCACCACCTGCTGTACACAACCCTAATACGACGGCAATCTGGGGAACGCCTTGAGCAGACATGCGTGCTTGATTGTAAAAGATGCGGCCAAAGTGTTCTTTGTCTGGAAACACTTCGTCTTGGTAGGGGAGGTTTGCCCCACCTGAGTCAACAAGATAGATGCAGGGTAAACGGCACTTTTGGGCAATTTCTTGAGCACGTAAGTGTTTTTTTACCGTCAACGGGTAATAGGTTCCGCCTTTCACTGTGGGATCGTTGGCAATAATCATGCAATAGCGGCCTTCGACTAGACCAATACCTGCAACAACTCCGGCACATGGAACAGGGTCGTCATAGACATTCATTGCTGCAAACTGGCCTATCTCTAAGAAGTCTGAACCTTCATCTAGAACATTCGCGATGCGCGAGCGAACTGGAATCTTCCCTTTTTGTTTAAGTTTGTCTTGTTGAACTTGGCTCCCGCCGTGACGGATTATGTCTTGGCAGTTTCTCAAGTCTTGAACAAGTTTGATCATCGCCTCTCGATTGGAGACATACAGTTCACTATCGATGTGTGTTTTACTTCGAATAGCTGGCATTGTCGCCTCCTTTTACTCAGTGACTTATTCAGATTCGTTGAATAGTTCACGCCCGATTAACATCCGACGTATTTCGGAGGTCCCTGCACCGATTTCGTACAATTTGGCGTCGCGTAACAGACGACCTGCAGGGTATTCATTAATATAACCGTTACCGCCGAGTAACTGTATTGCGTCTAACGCTATCTGAGTGGCAAGCTCAGCGGCGTAAAGGATTACCCCAGCGGCATCTTTGCGTGTGGTTTCACCTCGGTCACAAGCTGCTGCGACGGCATACAAGTAAGCCTTAGCGGCATTCGTTCGGGTATACATGTCCGCAACTTTTGCTTGAACTAATTGAAACTCGCCGATGGAACGCCCAAACTGCTTGCGGTCATGAACGTAGGGGATGACGAGGTCGAGGCAGGACTGCATGATGCCCACCGGTCCACCGGCGAGTACAACACGCTCGTAATCCAAACCACTCATGAGTACTTCGACGCCTTTATCAACGCCACCGAGTACGTTTTCTTTAGGGACTTTGCAGTTTTGAAAGACAAGCTCACAGGTATTGGAACCTCTCATTCCCAGCTTGTCGAGCTTTTGCGCATGGCTAAATCCTTCAAAGTTGCGCTCGATAATGAAGGCGGATATCCCATGCGCTTCATGCTCAGGGCTGGTTTTAGCGTAAACAATCAGTGTGTCTGCATCCGGGCCATTGGTAATCCACATTTTATTGCCGTTAAGGCAAAAGTGGTCACCTTCGTCTTTAGCCAATAGTTGCATGCTGACGACATCGGAACCTGCGTTAGCTTCGCTCATGCTAAAGCGCCGATATGTTCGCCACTAATAAGCTTGGGTAGATACTTTTGCTTTTGGTCTTGCGTGCCATTTCTGTAGAGTTGATTGACACATAAATTGGAGTGAGCGCCGTAGCTTAATGCTACGGATGCGGAGGCACGGCTAATCTCTTCCATGACGATGGTGTGGGCAAGATAGCCCATGTCCGCGCCACCGAACTCTTCCGATACGGTAACGCCAAGCATACCCATAGCACCGAGCTCTGGCCAGAGCTTGTTTGGGAATTGATTACTCGCGTCTATCTCTGACGCGAGGGGAGCGATGTGTTCAGTAGCGTATCTGTGAACATGTTGCCTTAGAAGATCTAATGTTTCTCCTAAACCAAAATTTAGAGGGCGATAATGTTCGGTCATGGAACCTCCCAGATTATCTGCCGCAATCAAATAGAAACCGTGTTCAGCTTAAGTTTGCTCTTACAAGCTAACGCATTATAACTAAGTTTCTAGTTGTTCAAGCGCTTGCTCACATCGCACTTTGGCGGTAGATAATTCTTTCATAACAACGTTTATGTCATCCAATTGGCGTTGCAGAACTTGCTGTTTCTCATCAATGATCGCAAGCATTTTAACTAACTGCGTTTCGCCTTGATGGGTATCGTATAACTTAAATAACTCTCGGATTTCGGCCAATGAAAAACCGAGCCGCTTACCACGTAGAATTAACTTTAAACGCACTTTATCTCGTTGCTGATAGATGCGAGTGCTGCCTTTACGTGTAGGGTGAATGAGATCCATATCTTCATAGAAACGAATGCTTCGAGTGGTTACGTCGAACTCTTTCGCTAAATCACTAATCTTGAATGTTTCCATGCACATAAAGTCCTTTTGATTCTATTCATTGATCGAAACAAAACTGTAATGAAGCTAATGCCGTCAAACGCACTGCCAATTTTCACCAACTTGTTTCTTGACGTTTACGTAAATGTTAGTGCTATGCTTACGTAAACGTCAAGTATTCAGTAATGCGTGTTCAAGACAGCGTAACTGGCTTTGTTGAAAGCTCTACATGAGTTGCTCCTGGGTAAATTTCAACACTGGCAGGCGAATATTGAGGAGGGGCGATGGCAGATTCAGTTTGGATAGTTGCGGCAAAAAGGACGCCAATAGGGCGGTTCCAAGGGGCGCTATCGTCGTTCACTGCCCCCGAGTTGGGAAGTTTTGCGATCAATGCAGCACTCAAAGCGAGTGGCCTGTCACGCCATGATGTTCAAGAAGTCTACATGGGCTGTGTGCTGTCGGCTGGGACAGGGCAGGCTCCTGCTCGTCAGGCCGCTTTGAAAGCGAATTTATCCCCGTCGACACCTTGTACGACGGTAAATAAAGTTTGTGGCTCTGGAATGAAGGCGTTCATGCTGGCGTTTGATGCAATCAAACTTGGTTACGTAGACTGTGCTGTGGCTGGTGGAATGGAAAGTATGTCCAACGCGCCTTATCTTTTGCCTAAAGTACGAAGCGGATTACGCCTTGGACATCATCAAACATTAGACCACATGTTTTGTGACGGGCTTGAAGATGCGTATGAAGGCAGGCTCATGGGATGCTATGCGCAAGATGTCGCCAATAAGCTAAGTTATTCCAGAGAATTCATGGATGAATGGGCAATTCAATCTCTAACCCGAAGCCAACAAGCTCAAGATTTGCAACAATTCTATGACGAAATTGATGTCGTTAAGTTACAGGGTGACGCAATGCTCACTAATGATGAGCATCCAACGTCCATATCTGCAGAAAAAATTCCCAAACTAAAGCCTGCCTTTGTCGCTGATCCTACGAGTAATGACGGCACCGTTACCGCTGCTAACTCAAGCGCGATAAGTGACGGGGCTGCGGCTACGATACTGATGAGTGAAGAATCCGCACGAAATCATAACATTCAGCCCATGGCAATTGTTCATAGTCACACAACCCATGCTAGAGCTCCGGAAGAGTTCACGGTCGCCCCCGTCTATGCCATTGAACAATTGTTGTCTCAGCTGAATTGGGCGGCGGAAGATGTGGATCTTTGGGAAATTAATGAAGCGTTCGCAGTTGTTGCTCAAATTGCTGTCGACCAACTTAATCTCGATCCAAATCGAGTGAACATTAAAGGTGGCGCGTGTGCGCTAGGGCATCCTATTGGCGCTACTGGTGCGCGCATCATCGTTACTCTTACTCATTCGTTAAGGCAGATGCAACAACTGCAGAAAACAGACAATAAAACGTCGCTGAAAGGGATTGCGGCTTTATGTATCGGTGGCGGGGAAGCTACGGCTGTTGCGATAGAAATTCCGGCGATGTAGGCCGATTTCATGTTCACTCTACTGGCGAGTGAGAAAACAATATTCTAAGGAGCGGTTATGACTCATACCGGAACAGAATCGTCAGAAGTTTCTATAGTGCCTTTATTTTTGGGCGGTGATTTCGTCGAATCTAACTCAAAGAAGTGGATTGATGTAACCAATCCCGCCAATAACCAAGTGCTCGCGCAAGTCCCCTGTGCCACCGTTGATGAGATCGAAAGGGCGGTAAAAAGTGCGCAAGATACCTTTGAAACATGGAAAGAAGTGGCGGTACCTGAGCGGGCACGCCTAATGTTGCGTTATCAGCATTTACTCAAAGAAAACCATGATGAACTTGCCGTTTTATTGTCGAGCGAAACTGGAAAAACCATGGCGGATGCAAAAGGTGATGTTTGGCGGGGTATTGAAGTTGTCGAACAGGCGGCCAATATTGCAAGTAATATGATGGGCGAGTTCGTCGAGAATGTCGCCACAGACATCGACAGCTATTCGATCATTCAGCCACTAGGTGTATGTTTAGGTATTACGCCATTCAACTTTCCAGCCATGATTCCGCTGTGGATGTTCCCAATAGCGATTGCTAGTGGGAACACCTTTATACTCAAACCTTCTGAACAAGTCCCCCTAACCGCGATGCGCTTAGCCTCATTGTTTGAACAAGCTGGGGCACCCAAAGGTGTACTCCAAATTGTTCATGGGCAAGAGCCTCAAGTTGCACATCTGTTGGCACATCCATCCATACAAGCGGTGTCTTTTGTGGGATCAGTGCCAGTAGCGAAATCGATTTACCAGCAAGCAACGGACAACTTTAAGCGCGCCCAATGTTTCGCAGGGGCGAAGAACCATATGGTTATCATGCCAGACGCGGATAAACAGCAAGTGATAAGTAATTTGGTTGGCGCGTCGATAGGCGCAGCGGGTCAGCGATGTATGCGATCTCCGTAGCGATCTTCGTCGGTGAGTCAAATGAATGGATTGAAGGTTTGGCTGAGGAAATGCAAAAGCACTCCCCAGGTATTGAAGACGATTCAGCGTATGGCCCTTTAATTAGCAAGGCAGCTAAACAACGCGTATTGAATTTAATCGATCAAGGCAAAGCTCAGGGAGCGACTTGTGTGCTGGACGGTAGCCAGTGTGTTGTCGACTCAAGCCCTGAGGGTAACTGGATTGGTCCAACGTTATTTCGCGGTGTAACTGTCGATATGTCGATTTATCAACAAGAGATATTTGGCCCAGTTTTAGTTTGTATTGAGGTAGAGACTTTGTCTCAGGCCATTCAGTTAATAAACGAAAACCCGTACGGAAACGGTACTTCTATCTTCACGAATAGTGGGGCAGCTGCAAGGCAATATCAGCATCAAATTAAGGTTGGGCAAGTGGGCGTAAACGTTCCAATCCCTGTGCCATTACCGTTCTTTTCTTTTACAGGTTGGCGTGGAAGTTTTTATGGCGATCTGCACGCGTATGGCAAGCAGGCAGTAAAGTTCTATACAGAAACGAAAACCATCACAGCACGGTGGTTTGACGACGAAGTGGTAAACGGACCAAACCTGACGATTCAGCTTAAGTAGTAAGCAGCTTAAATAGTAAGCGGCTCAAGTGGTTAGCGCGGTGCAGTAAGTACCTGATAAGGAGTGAGCAATGGACTTTGAACTCAGTGAAGAACAAAAAGCTTTTGCAGAGTTGGCTAAGCAATTTTCAGACGAGCAATTGAAGCCTAATGCAGCCGCTTGGGATGATGAACAATATTTTCCCAAACAGACGCTACAAGCAGCAGGTGCGCTCGGGTTTATGTCGCTCTACACGCCCGAAAACGCAGGTGGGTTAGGATTATCAAGGTTAGATGCCTCTATCATTTTTGAGCAGCTAAGTACTGGCTGCACCTCGACAACCGCTTTCATGACCATACACAACATGGTCACGTGGATGATTGCGACATTTGGTAATGAACAAGTTATTAGTGAGTATTGTCCCAAGCTTACAACGGGTGAACACTTAGGTTCCTATTGTCTAACGGAGCCAAATTCAGGCTCAGATGCCGCCTCCTTAACCACACGAGCTGAAAAAAATTCGGATGAATACATTCTGTCTGGAACCAAAGCATTTATTTCAGGTGGGGGTCAAACCGATGTGCTCGTTGTAATGGCAAGAACCAGCGACGATGGCGCGAGTGGTATCAGTGCTTTTGTTGTTCCGGCGAACGCAGATGGAGTGAGCTATGGTAGAAAAGAGCCCAAAATGGGTTGGAACAGTCAACCAACAAGAAGTGTCACACTAGACAAAGTGCGAGTGCCACTCAATCACAGATTAGGTGAAGAGGGCGAAGGTTTTCGTATAGCAATGAAAGGCTTAGATGGAGGTCGAGTAAACATTGCGACTTGCTCTCTAGGCACTGCCCAACAAGCGCTGGATGACGCTTTGAGGTATACAACCGAGCGCAAGCAGTTCAATCAAGCTATTTTTGATTTCCAAGCGGTGCAATTCAAATTGGCTGACATGGCAACGGAGTTAATGGCAGCAAGACAGCTAGTTAGGTACGCCGCAAGCCAATTGGATAAGCAATCGCCAGACGCGACGTCATTGTGCGCAATGGCTAAAAGGCTTGCCACAGACACAGGTTTTACTATTTGTGACCATGCACTTCAGCTACATGGGGCTATGGTTATATCAAAGAGTATCCATTAGAGCGATATTTTCGCGACGCCCGTGTTCACCAAATATTGGAAGGAACAAACGAAGTAATGCGAGTGATTATTGCGAGGCATCTTCTGAAGCAACACCAAAGTATGTTGGGATAGCTTGTTCAAAGCGAGTTTCTGGAAGTTGGATGCAATTACATAGCGCGAAAAAATTTGTAAAAGGGTCATGACAATGAATGAAGCAATACACGTTGAGATTCAAAACCACATTGCCGTAATTACAATGAATAACCCTCCCGCCAACACTTGGACGGAAAAAAGTCTTTATGCCTTTAAACAGCATATTCTAGAGCTTGAAGCTAACAAAGAAATCTACGCGGTGGTCGTCACTGGTTCTGGAGAAAAGTTTTTTTCAGCAGGCGCCGATCTAAAAGTATTTGATGAAGGAAAACATCAAGCGGCCATTGATATGTCACGAGCATTTTCAGAAGCCTTTGAGGCTTTGTCTGATTTCAAAGGAGTGACAATTGCAGCCATTAATGGATATGCAATGGGAGGAGGCCTTGAAGTAGCACTCGCATGCGATATCCGCATAGCTGAAGAGCAGGCTGTAATGGCGCTACCGGAAGCGAAGGTGGGGCTTTTGCCATGTGCAGGGGGACTCAAAACCTAACTGCTTTAGTCGGTGAAGGATGGGCTAAGTTAATTATTCTTTGTGGCGAACAAGTCTCCAGTGAAAAAGCATTAAAGATGGGACTAGTTGAGGAAGTCGTCGGTAAAGGCGAAAGCTTGCAGAGTGCAATTGTGTTAGCCGGTAAAGTTGAAAACCAATCTCCTTCTTCCGTGGCAGCATGTAAAACTCTAATCCAGACGATCAGATATTCATCGCGAGCTCATGGACTGATTCGAGAGCGAGAACTTTTTATTAAATTGTTTGATACAGAAGATCAAGCAGAAGGGGTGAGCGCATTTTTAGAAAAGCGTAAGCCGCAGTGGAAAAATCAATAGATAGCCTAGGCCTTATCCAAACATTCAAAGGTCCAAGGGGGAACAATGGCAGGGAAGGTTATTTTTGAAGAACCGACGTGTCACGACAGCAGTTATAAGATAGGCATTGCGACACTGAGCAACGTGTCGTCATTAAATGCACTCACTTATGACATGATCGAGAACCTTTATCAGCAGCTCATTGAGTGGCAATGCAATCCACAGATAGTTTGCGTAGTGCTCAATGGGGCTGGTGCTAAAGCTTTTTGTGCCGGTGGTGATGTACGTACGATGTATAAAGTGATGAGCGAAAAAAACGACGATGATATTGCTCAGTTTTGTACAGATTATTTTAGTCTTGAATACCGATGTGACCATCTAATTCATAAGTACAAAAAGCCTGTTATTGCTTGGGGAGCTGGCTTCGTTATGGGTGGAGGAATGGGACTCTTCATGGGAGCAAGTCATCGGGTAGTAACCCCCTCTTCTAAACTGGCTATGCCGGAGGTGAGTATTGGGCTGTACCCAGATGTTGGCGCAACGTGGTTCTTGAATCAAATCGATGAGGGTATTGGTCTTTTTCTTGGCCTGACAGGGATGAGTGTTAACGCCTCAGATTCAGTTGATTTGGGGTTAGCCGATTACTTACTTTTGGAAGAGCAGTTCGAGGAACTGACAACGCTACTGTGCACGACACATTGGCCGGATAATGCACACCGACATGAAATTGTTTCAGATACGTTGAGCAACCTACAAATTTTTGCGGCAGAAAGCCGCCCCGCCAATCAACTGATGCCTTTCAAAATGCAAATCGAACTTGCTTGCAGCCACCCGGATCTCTACATGATCGTTCAAAATATTAAGGCGATCAATTGCGAAGAAAAATGGCTCGATAAAGCGATAACAAACATGGTCAGCGGTAGCCCAATAACCGAGTACATCTGTTTTCTTCAAATGCGCCACTACAATAAGTTATCCCTTGAAGAGAGCTTTCAACTTGAGCTTAGTATGTCGGTACGTTGTGCCCTGTTGGGGGAATTTAAAGAGGGCGTTCGGGCAAGGTTGATTGATAAAGATGGCATGCCAAATTGGAAATTTGACTCTATAGAGAGCGTGGATAGAGAAACCATCGACACGTTAATTACACCGCTTTGGACGGTAGACAACCATCCTTTGAATGGACTTGGCGCAAGCTATAGAATGAGCGAAATTAGGGAGTCAGATGATGAGAACAGTGGCTTTTGTAGGGCTTGGAAACATGGGTTCGCCAATGGCAGTGAACTTATTAAAAGCGGGTTTCAAAGTACAAGTTTTCGATAAAAATGAGCACACTCTCCAGTTGGTAAAAGAACAAGGTGCATCTGTTGCCAAAACGTTGACCGACGTGGTGGTTGGAGCGGACTGCATCATTACCATGTTACCGGAAGGCAGGCATGTACGAGATGTCTATTTGGGTGACGGTGAAGGCGATCAAGGGGTTATTGAGCTTGTTGCGCCGACCACGCTCCTCATCGATTGCTCTACCATTGATCCTGCAACCGCTCGTCATGTTGCACAGCAGGCTAAAGCGAATCAACTTTATTTCGTAGATTCACCTGTGTCAGGCGGTGTTGCAGGGGCACAAGCAGCAACACTAACCTTTATAGTTGGTGGTCAAGAGCATGCCTTCAAACTCGCCAAACCGATTTTAGGGGCAATGGGTAAGAACATTTTTCATGCGGGCGAAAGCGGTTGTGGTCAAATGGGTAAAATTTGCAACAACCTCTTACTCGGTGTCTTAATGGCGGGAACTTGTGAAGCCCTAAATCTTGGTATCGAGAACGGACTCGACCCGAAAGTGTTATCAAACATTATCATGCAGTCATCAGGGCGTAATTGGGCGCTTGAGCTTTACAACCCGTGTCCTGGAGTGATGGACAATGTCCCTTCTAGTAACGGTTATCAAGGTGGCTTCATGAGTAAGCTTATGCTCAAAGATCTCGGCTTAGGGCTAGAAGCTGCAACACACTCACAGTCGAGCATCCCGATGGGATCGTTGGCTCGAAACTTATACGCATTTCATAATCAAAATGGAAATCAGGAGTTGGACTTCTCAAGTTTATTTGAGTTCTATCGTAACGTCTAAATAACGTCATCGTTTAAATCAAAGACATGATTCAACGGTATGAAAGGAGAGGCAATGGATTTAAGTAACAGCGTAATTGCAATAACGGGTGCTGGACAAGGTCTGGGACAAATGATGGCTGTCACTTTAGCTCATCATGGCGCTGAACTTGCCCTCATTGATATGAATGAAGAGGGCTTACGGAGCACGCAAGAGCAATGCCATATGCTTAGTGCTAAAGCGTTGATCTATCGCTGTAATGTCACGGACGAGCTAGACGTGTGTAACACTTTCGATTCGATTGCAGAGGATTTTGGCCAACTCAATGGCTTGGTGAACAACGCGGGCATTTTGCGCGATGGTCTGATGATTAAAGTAAGTAGTGACGGCGTCACTAAAATGTCGCTTGAGCAGTTTAATCTCGTTATGAATGTCAATGTTTCTGGGACTTTCCTTTGTGGGCGAGAAGCGGCAGCACGTATGGTCGAAACAGGAAGCAAAGGGGCGATCGTTAATATATCCAGTGTTGCGCGGGCGGGTAACGTCGGCCAAACCAATTATTCTGCCTCTAAAGCGGCAGTGGTCGCAATGTCAAACTGTTGGGCCAAAGAACTCGCTCGGTTTGGTATACGTTCTGCTTCTATTGCTCCAGGAATCATGAAAACCGCAATGACTGATGGTTTAAAACCGGAAGCGATCGATCGACTCAACCAAATGGTACCTGTGGGTAGAATTGGCGATCCAAGCGAAATCGCTCATGCGGTTCAGTTTATCTTCGAAAATGACTATTACACAGGGCGGGTTTTGGAGGTCGATGGGGGATGACGATGTAAACGGATTAAGAGCCCACTATAAGAGCAGGCTAATCACCGTCATATATAATGGCTTAGCCTGCACCCTAGTTAGCTAGCGTTGTAGAACTCTAGTTCTTTGTCGGACCTTTGCGCACAAGATCCTGTCCAGTTTGAAAGACTTCCTCTGTCACCCAACGACCCAACAGCAATTGGTGATTCTCATCTAACACTGCGATAAAACGACGACCGTCCGAGTTGTTCGTCGCAAGGGCAATACCTGCGACATTTTGCAATCCAAGTACGCCACTTTCTACTGAAATCATGAATGCTTCTAGTTCTTCTAAGCTACTAATAATTTTGTCGTCGTTGATCATCTTGTCTCTCACTCACGTTTGTAATTTGAATGTCTGCCAATCAAGCAAGACTGTGGCGCATACATTAATTGCCTATAAGGTGAATTACCACCTTTAAATAATTAGAATCCATAACTCATTCTTTTATTGATTGTTTTGTAAACAAGGATAAAAAACGTGATGTAGGCACTTTGACAAGTTGCATAAGGGTTTCTAGCTTTCAAAGTAACAAGGCTTACTATCATAAGGATAGAATCATATGATTTCTTATAGCAAAACAGTTGTTACGTCTTTACTGGTTGGCGTAATCGCTGGATGTGGCAGCGACTCTTCAAGTACGACGGGTACAACGGGTTCTGAAAGCGGTGTATTTGTTGATTCAGCCGTTGCAAACGTTAACTACAGGACAGAAACCGTATCCGGAGTAACAGACTCTGAAGGGAAATATACCTATAACTTAGGTGAAACCGTTACGTTTTCAATTGGTAGTATTGAGTTCCCACCAGTGCCGGCATCTGGCGTTGTTACGCCTCTGGATTTAGCAGGAACGAATGACACCGAAGATGACCAGGTCATCAACATCATTAGGCTTTTGCAGACGTTAGACACCGACGGCGATCCAAGCAATGGCATTACGATTAGTGATGACGCAAAGGATGCCGCAACCACAGATATAGATTTTGATGTCGATAAGGCCAGCTTTGCAGCAAACCAAACTGTATTGTCGTTAATCAGCCAAGGCGGACAGGACAGTTCTGTAACCGAGCTTATTAGTGAATCTGCGGCTTTAGCCCACTTTGAGTCAACGTTGAGTTCGGTTGGGGTGACATTTGGTAAGTTTGTCGGAACTTGGTTGGTGTCTGGAACTAATGAAAATGAATTACTGATGTTTACTTTCTTTGCAGATGGCACCTATGTTCATGCAGAGATTGATACCGATCCACAGAATGCAGAGAATCCAGATGAAATTAGCGGCATGGAGTGGGGTAAATACAGCGTCAATGACTTAGGCGAGTTTTACAGTGATACGACTTACTTTGATCAAAACGGAGATACCGGCTTAACGGATATCATCCGTACAAGCGATATCAACAGTCGGGATGGTGGAGTGCTGAAATTTACCTTTAATAGTGATGCAACCGTTCTGACTTTCAATATCACTGAGTATGAGTCTGGCTCACAGACCGACACGAGCACGCTAACGTTCAACAAGCTCACTGGTACGGGTATTATCGGTACTTGGGTCATCACTGGCGACAATGAAAACGAACTGCTGATGTTTACCTTTTTAAACGATGGAACATACGTCCATGCCGAAGTTGACACTGATCTAAGCACCGCAACAAATCCAGACGAGAATAATGGGTTAGAGTGGGGTAACTATAGCCTGAACGCTCAGACTAATGAGTTAATGGTCTCTTTCGACAATCAAAATCTAACGGACTTAAATGGTGATGTAGGTTTATCTGATGCGATAACCAATGTGATCACGCAAATGTTCGCCACGGTAAATGGAGATGTGCTTCAATTAAGAGTACTGGAAGCTTCGTCTGAGCAAACTTTGACGTTCTTGAGGCAGTAGAAAAATCGGGAATGAGTTAGATACATGCAAAAATAAAAAGGCTAGCCGTCAACGGGCTAGCTTCTCAATTAAGTTAAAAGTGTTTAGTGACTGTTACTCTTGACCTACCATATCAAGTGCCAACGCTTCGGCAACTTTAATACCGTCAATACCCGCAGATAGAATACCGCCCGCATAACCTGCACCTTCACCCGCTGGGAAGAAACCTTTTAAGTTTACGCTTTGGTAGTCTTTCCCGCGCTTGATGCAAACAGGTGATGACGTACGAGTCTCTACACCCGTTAATAGCCCATCTTCTGTAGCAAAGCCTTTAATCTTACGATCGAATGCAGGAATGGCTTCGCGAATCGCTTCGACAGCAAATGGCGGAAGGGCTTTAGAAAGATCTGTCAGTTTAATGCCTGGCGTAAATGATGGTTCAACATCGCCAAGTTGACTAGGATCGCGACCTTTAAGGAAATCACCAATTTTTTGCGCAGGAGCATCATAGGTTTCGCCACCTAGCTTGTAAGCATTACTTTCAAGCTCGCGTTGGAAACGAATACCAGCCAATGGGTCGCCTGGGTAATCCACATCTGGAGAAATACCTACAACGATTGCACTGTTTGCGTTACGCTCAGCACGCGAGTATTGACTCATACCATTTGTTACCACACGTCCTTCTTCAGACGTTGCAGCAACCACAGTACCACCAGGGCACATACAGAAGCTGTACACAGTGCGGCCATTCTTACAGTGGTGAACCAGTTTGTAGTCTGCCGCACCAAGAATCGGATTGCCCGCATTAGGTCCAAAACGTGCTTCATCAATCATGGATTGCTTGTGTTCGATTCGGAAACCCACAGAGAAGGGTTTTGCTTCCATGTATACACCGCGCTCGTTCAACATCTCAAAGGTATCACGAGCACTGTGGCCAACTGCTAACACAACATGACGGCTTTGAATGGTTTCACCATCAGACAGCGTTAGTCCAGTAATTTGACCGTCTTCCATATGGATGTCGTCTACACGGGTACTAAAGCGAATCTCGCCACCAAGTTCGATGATCTTAGCGCGCATTTTTTCAATCATAGTAACCAGTTTGAAGGTACCAATATGTGGCTTGCTCACGTATTTGATTTCTTCAGGCGCTCCTGCTTCTACAAATTCGTTAATTACTTTACGGCTGTAGTGTTTAGGATCTTTGATTTGGCTGTAGAGCTTACCGTCTGAGAAAGTACCTGCGCCACCTTCACCAAACTGTACGTTCGATTCTGGGTTAAGGTTACGCTTACGCCAAAAGCCGAAGGTATCTTTTGTACGTTCGCGTACTTCTTTACCACGCTCGACTATGATTGGATTGAAGCCCATTTGAGCTAGAACCAGGCCAGCAAACAGACCACAAGGGCCAAAGCCAATAACAACTGGTCGTTCAGTTAAGTTCGTTGGAGCTTGTGCTACAAACTTATATTCCATGTCAGGCGTTTCGCGAACGTGCGGGTTGTTTGAGAACTTCTCGAGTAACTCAGATTCGTTGTCTACTTCAACGTCAAGCGTGTAGATCAAAAGGATTTTTGCTTTTTTACGTGCATCGTAACCACGTTTAAAGACGTTAAACGAAATCATGCGTTGGGCAGGAATATCGAGTTTGGTTAGGATTGCTTCAGTGATCGCGCCTTCTTCATGATCAAGGGGCAGCTTAATGTCGGTTAAACGAATCATAGAGTGTTCTCTGGTTTTTAGGTGTCTTAGCGAATAGCAGGAGGTTATCTAACTATTGGCTCACAATGGCGCGCATTTTACGTTAACTGCAAACATCTGTCATACTTATTTATGTTGGTTTACCCCATCTACCTTTAAGAATTGATTAAGCTAAGTGCGACTGCTTATACGAGGCGATAGGGTGGATTAGTAGCTTGAATTTTGGCGGTTTATCAGTATTATCGCCGTTCCAGATTTTTGACCCTTTACGCTAACTACGGGAGAGCGGGTAATTATGGCGTTTGTCGTAACTGATAACTGCATTCAATGTAAATTTACTGACTGTGTCGCGGTATGCCCTGCGGATGCGTTTCATGAAGGGCCAAATTTTATGGTGATTAACCCGATTGAGTGTATTGATTGTGGTTTGTGTGTTCCAGAATGTGATGCGCAGGCTATCTTCCAAGAAGATGAATTACCTGACGATCAAGTTGTGTATGTTGAGCTCAATGCAGAGCTATCTGAACATTGGCCAGTGCTTACCGAAGTTAAGCCGGCGATGGACGAAGCCGAAAAATGGAATGGTGTAGAGAACAAACTCCACATGCTTGAAAAGTAGGTTGTTGAAGTTAAAGCTTCGGCTATAGAATATAAAAAAGGCGATGAGATATTTAATCTCATCGCCTTTTTAATATTTATGTCGAGATCACTGATGCTGACGGCGCAGATTATCGAGAATAATCCCTGTAGCCATTGCAACATTTAATGATTCAGCCCCACCAAAAGCAGGAATGGTAATTTTGTTGGTGACAAATTTTTCTGCTTCCTCACGCACGCCGTGAGATTCGCTACCCATCAACAATATTCCTTCAGGGGAAAACTCCGTCTTATGTACACTTTCACCATTTAGGAATGCGCCATAAACAGGGAGGTTACACGTCTCAAGGTATTCAGGTAAATCCAACTGTGTTACTTGAACGCGTCCGAAGCTGCCCATCGTCGCGCTGATGGTTTTTGGGTTGTATGGGTCTGCGCAGTCTGTGCTTGCAACGATATGTTTGATGCCATACCAATCAGCAAGACGGATGATCGTACCTAGATTACCCGGGTCGGAGACGCCATCAAGGGCTATCATTAAGCCTTGTGCTTCAGGCGCTTGAGTCAATGGAATCTCAACAACTGCAATTGCTGCATTGTTGCTTACCAGCGTGCTCACTTTGGTGAGATCATCGAGTGAGGCCTCAGCACAATCGTATTGCGATAGATCTTGAGCATGTTCCGCTAGGAATTCTGTTGTGGCAAAAACATGTTTCACTTGCAGTTGGCTCTGTACCAACTCAAGAACATTTTTTTCACCTTGTACCAAAAATAGCCCATGGGCTTTACGCTGTTTCTTTTGACTGAGCGAGCGCACGAGCTTGAGCTGATTTTTGGTTATGACCTTATATTGACTCATCTGCGAATTACCACATTAGGTCGTCTGGCACGACGAAATCGGCATAAGGGTCGTCTTCGTTTAACGCTTCATCGCTTACTGTATTGTTTTGGATGATGGCTTCTTGATCGCGTTCTGCAATCTTATTGGCTACAGCACTTGGGATTAACGCGTAGGTGTCTTCAAAGCGAGCAATCGAAAGCAGACCTTTGCTTAATTGAGTTTGAGCTAAAGAATCTACATAAAGTGCTTTGACCAATGTACCATCAGTGAAGTTGTACTTAATGTCGCCGTCATGGTCCGTTAGTCGGTTCATTTCGATTAGCTGCTTCACTTGAGCTTTGATCGCTTTAGCTAATTGCTCTTCGTCGCGCTTTTTTGTTGAGCTCTTTGTCGCGCTCTTTTTGCGCCGCAAGATTTTGCTCAGCCGCAGCTTTAGCTTCACGAGATTGTACTCGCGACTTTTTTAGAACCTTTCTTTGCTTTCTTTTAACTTTTTTTCATTTACAAGACCTGCTTTTAGCATTTGCTCTTGTAGCTTAGCTTAGACATCCGCACACCACTGATTACACAATTTGAATCTGCGTATCATCCCAAAAAATGATGGTAAAATCACGCGAATAAACAGGGCGTGTTGACCTTTCGAGCTGATTTTTGCAGCACTTTGTGGGAAATTTATACAAGGTAGAGGCTTTGATGTATAGCTAACCTCCATGAGAAGACGATAACGCAGTAGAAATGAACCACAAAGGCTGCCCGAAGGGTTAGAGCTGGGCGCCCCCGCAAAAATCGTTTTATGCTTTGTTGAAGACCATTTGCTTAGAATTACTAGGCTAGATAGTCTTCGTCGCGCCTAAAACGATTTTAACTCGAACAAAATTTAACCACGAAAGAGCAACACGCCCTTGTGATTTATCATCATTTAACTACATTCCTTGATAGTTGGGGCCGCTTCCACCTTCAGGAGGCACCCAGTCGATGTTTTGACTAGGATCTTTAATGTCGCAAGTCTTACAGTGTAAACAGTTCGCAGCGTTAATTTGTAACCGTTTGGTTTCTGCTTCTATAACGACTTCATAAACACCTGCAGGGCAATAACGTTGAGCAGGTTCGAGATACAGGTCGTAATGGGTTGTAATAGGAATCGTTGTATCTTTTACCTTCAAATGGCACGGCTGATTTTCATCGTGCTCTATGTTAGATAGATAAACCGACGATGTCTTATCGAAACTAATTTGACCATCTGGCTTTGGATACTCAATAGGCTTGTAGTATGAGATTGGACGCAACGATGCATGATCGGGCTCTCGCTCTTTGACTTTCCATGGCAAAGGTGAGGTCGTAATGTTCTGCCATACGTTGTAATCAAACGTATTCACTATGCCACCTAATAGCGTTCCGAATTGATGAATAGAAGATCCGAAATTCTGTGCCTGTTCCAGCTCCTCATGCAGCCAATCTTGTTTGAAATGGGACGCGTAATCAGGTTCTGCTTTGGGGTTTTCTGATGTTAGTTCTTCAAAAACGGCTTTAGCCGCTAGCATACCAGATCGCATCGCTGTGTGAGTGCCTTTAATTTTTGCACCATTTAATGTGCCTGCATCGCAGCCAATCAGAAGGCCACCAGCGAAGCTCTGTTTTGGTAAAGACAGTAAACCACCTTTTGCTATTGCTCTAGCACCGTAGCTTAATCGCTCACCGTTGTTCAGCAAATTGGACACAGAAGGGTGATGCTTAAACTGCTGAAATTCATCAAAAGGACTGAGGTAGGGGTTTCGGTAATTTAAATCGACAATGAGTCCGACGGCAATCTGATGGTTTTCCAAGTGGTAGATAAAACCACCCCCGCTTACATCATGGCGAGATAAAGGCCAGCCTACAGTATGGACTACTTTACCTGGGTAGTAATTGGGATTGTCGGGATCGATTTTCCAGATCTCTTTGAAACCCAAGCCGTAATGTTGTGGCTGTTGGCCATTGTCTAATTTAAAGTTTTTGATCACAGCTTGACCAAGGTGCCCACGAGCGCCTTCAGATAGAACCGTGTATTTACCTTTCAACCAGATGCCCGGCATGAAGTTTGTTTTCTCGTTGCCTTCTTTATCACGCCCCATATCATTGGTAATGACACCTGTAACCCTGCCTCCTTCATCATATGCGATCTGAGATGCGCTGAATCCTGGAAAAATTTCAACACCAAGATCTTCAGCTTGTTTAGCTAGCCATTTTGCCAGTTCACTTACGCTGATAATATATTGTTCGTAAAGATGGTTACGCAGTGGTTTTGGTGTAAGTATTCTGGGTATATTGATGTGGTTTTGATCGGTCGTGAGATAGCGTAAGTGATCTTCGGTAACAACTTGTTTTAACGGTGCATTCGAGTTTGGCCAATCCGGAAACAATTCATCCAATGCTGAGGTTTCAAATACTGCACCAGAAACAATATGCGCCCCTACTTGAGCCGCTTTTTCTACAACGCAAATACTGAATTCGTTGTTTGCTTTCTTGGCGAGTTGTGCAAGGTGACAAGCGCAGCTCAACCCTGCAGGCCCAGCCCCAACAATAACGATATCAAACTCCATACATTCTCTATCTGCTTGGGTGCCGTTTTGTGGTTGGTTGCCATCTATCTCGTTCATATTGCTTACCCAACTTTATTTGATGTGCTGTTTAGAATACTGAACTATTTATGTTGATTAGCTCCAAAGAGAATGTTTAATGCCCTCAATAGAACTAAGTTTTGTACTACCAAAGTAGCTATGCTTTCAAAGTAACTAATGCTTCTAAAGTAACTATGTCTCTAAAGTAACTATGCCTTTAAAGTAACTATAGTGCAGTTGACGTAAACGTAAACTTTACTAAGCTGAAAATTGTGAAGAACCAAACTAAGGTCGTTGTGAATTGTCACTTAATGCCTGATTAAGCTTTATGTAATCCAGCTTAATAAAGTTAGGGAGAGGCAAGTAATGAAAGTACTCGTTGGTATCAAAAGGGTTGTCGACCCTTATGTGAAAGTAAGAGTAAAGGCCGATAAGAGCGGAGTGGAAAAGGACAACGTAAAAATGTCCATGAACCCGTTCTGTGAGATTGCCGTCGAAGAAGCGGTCAGATTAAAAGAAGCAGGCACTGCAGATGAGATCATCGTTATTTCTGTGGGAACGAAAGAGTGTCATGAACAGCTTAGAGGTGCGTTATCACTGGGTGCGGACAGAGCAATTCATGTAAACTCAGCTAATGATATCGAACCTTTAAATGTCGCCAAATTGTTTAAAGCCCTGATGACCCGAGAGGAAGCACAACTGGTGATCCTTGGTAAACAATCGGTCGATACTGACAATAACCAAGTTGCCCAAATGCTGTCGGCTTTAGCCCATTGCTCACAAGGAACATTCATTTCTAGACTAGAGGTGAACGCAAGTGGTGTCGAAGTAGTACGCGAGGTGGATGGTGGGTTAGAAACTTTGCAGCTATCACTACCTGCGGTTGTCAGTACAGATTTGCGCCTTAATGAACCAAGGTACGCGTCACTCCCGAATATCATGAAAGCACGGCAAAAGCCTTAATGGAAGTAGCTCCAGAAGATTTAGGTATTGAGATTACAAAACATCATGAGGTTCTTGAGGTCAACGCTCCTGATGTCAGAAGTGCAGGTGTCAAACTGGATAGTGTTGATGAACTGTTAGCAAAGTTATCGTTGGCAGTGCAGTAGCAGCAAACATGCTGAGTTAGCAGGAGGAAACTATGAGTGATACGAATGCAAAGGTGTTAGTTATCGCAGAACACGATAGTTTAATATTGGCTGCGGAAACGCTTAAAACGGTAACGGCTGCCCAGCAACTTGGCCAATTTTCTGAGTCAATGACGGTAGATGTTCTCGTCATTGGCGAGAACTGTGAAAGTGTTATTCAATCGACTAGCTGCGTAAAAGGTGTGAGCCAAGTGCTGGTTGTTGATGCGGATATTCCAGTTGCGGAAGCTATGACAAGCATAGTGTCTGACATCGCGGAGCAATACACGCACCTGATGGCGGCAGCGACAACATTTGGTAAAAATTTGATGCCTAGAATAGCTGCGGGATTAGATGTTGGGCAATTGTCGGATGTTTCGGAAATCTGTGGATTAGACACGATTGTACGGCCAATCTACGCAGGGAACGCTTTAGCGAAAGTACGCTCATTAGACCCTATTAAAGTTCTTACTATAAGGGCTGCATCATTCGAGAAAGCAGTGATGGAAGAGGTGCCGGTAGCCACAATTACTCATATTGATGAGGTTTCGCTAGAATCACCGACACAATTTGTTTCAGTGACGAAAACAGAATCAGAACGCCCCGAGTTAACTTCTGCCAATGTGGTTGTGTCAGGAGGTCGTGGTCTAGGCAGCAAAGAGAACTTCGAGTTAGTTGAACAGTTGGCTGATGCGCTAGGTGGCGCAGTTGGGGCCTCGAGAGCCGCTGTCGATGCTGGCTTTGTACCCAACGATATGCAAGTGGGCCAAACGGGTAAGATTGTTTCACCGGATCTGTATCTCGCTGTGGGTATATCCGGTGCCATTCAACATATTGCTGGGATTAAAGATTCTAAGGTTATCGTGGCGATCAACAGTGATCCAGATGCTCCGATATTTGATGTCGCGGACTATGGATTGGTCGGAGATTTGTTCGAAATCGTACCGGAGCTAATAACAAAAGTTTCTGAGGTATAGGGAAAGTTACATAAGGAAAGGTAAGCCAACAGGCATGAACGAAATAGTCGTATATGGCCAAAATTGACTGACAGAAAAAGCGCCCTCAATTACTGTATGGGCGCTATATTTTTATTTGGGTATCTGCACATTGTTAATGCTTTACGGATTACCTTTCTAAATCCGTAACCAAGGCTTTGATAAAGCGCGCCGCTTCGCCTCCAGTACAGGCTCTGTGGTCGAATGTCATAGAAAGGGGCATAACATTGATGGCGACAGGCTTGCCTTCTCTTATTACAACTCGATCAATCAAGCGCCCAGCGCCAACTATAGCAACTTGAGGAGGCGATACAACGGGGGTTGCGAATATGCCACCAATGGCGCCAAAGTTAGATAACGTAATTGTCGCGTGTTGCAATTGTTCCCGCCCAATTTTACGCTCTCGAATTCCTGCTACGGTGTCATCAAGCCACTTTCTAACACCTTTGGCAGAAACATTGTCTGCATGACGAAGTACTGGCACGTATAGACCATGTTTGCTGTCTACAGCGACACCGATGTTTACATTGGTATGCACACAGCGAGTCATAGTATCTGCATCAAACCATGCATTCAAAGCAGGCTCTTGCTCACAGGCGTAAACGATAGCTTGGATAAGTCGAACCGAAATATCTTCTTTGGCAGACCAATTGTCGAGCGAGGCTTCTTCGGTAATCGTTACATCGGCAACATGTTGGTGTGACTGTGCCATGGCGTCGACCATTGTTCGCCTAGCGCCTTTCAACACTTCAGTGCCTGGTAGCTGCTTGTCACAAGCCTCATAAATATCAGAATCGATAATAACGCCATCTTTGCCGCTGCCACAGACTTTATGAAGGTCAACGCCAAGCTTTTGTGCAAGCTTGCGTGCTGAAGGCATCGCGGAGATTAAATTATCTGGCGTGACATTGTGGGTGCTACCCACCCAGAAATCGTCGACGTTAACGCTGTGTGCTTGGTGAGATACATTGCCCACCACTGTAGCAGCGTCAGTTTGATTGGTTTTGGCTTCATTTGCACCTTTGGATGTTAATGCTTTATCCGAATTTTCAGAGTAGCTTTCATCAATCTCCAATAATAATGAGCCTATTTCAATTACATCACCTTCGCTACCTATGCGATTAATGATCTTACCACCGAATGGGGCGGGAACCTCTACGACGGCCTTCGCTGTTTCTACGGTTAAAACTATTTGATCGAGCTTGACTACTTCGCCTACGTCAACGTGCCATTTAACGATTTCTGATTCGGCTAACCCTTCTCCCAAATCTGGTAACATAAACGTTTTCATTTCCAACCCTCCACGAGCTCTCTCGCTGCGAGAACGATGTCTTGTTCTTTAACAAGGTAGTAATCTTCATTTCGGTAATAGGGCATCACGGTATCAAAGCCAGTCACGCGTTTTGGTGGTGCTTTAAGCATGCAAAGGGCTTGCTCAGCAACACGCGTAATGATTTCGGCACCCACACCACAAGATTGACTGGCTTCGTGAACAACAAGCAGCCGGTTCGTTTTGGCCAACGATTTGATGATGGAGTCCATATCAATCGGTTTAATACTCGCTAAGTCAATCACTTCTGCTTCAATGCCCAGCTTTGACAAAGATTGCGCGGCTTGAAGGCTTTCAACGACACAGGCTCCCCAAGTGACTAACGTAAGATCTCGGCCCTTTCTGAGCGTATAACAAGTTCCAAGTGGTAGAGCCTCACCGTTGTCGACGACTGCAGATTTTACCGTTCGGTAGATGCGTTTTGGCTCGAAAAACATGACGGGGTCTTCAGAGCGTATTGCAGCCAGTAACAGCCCATAAGCACGCTGAGGTGATGAAGGAATCACAACTTGGAAGCCTGCAGTATGGGCGAACAATGCCTCAATACTTTCTGAGTGATGCTCTGGCGCATGAATACCACCACCAAAAGGAGCTCGAAACACAGCAGGGCAGGTCAAACGCCCTCGAGTACGATTACGAATTCTCGCAGCATGGCACATTAAATGTTCTAATGCAGGGAAAACAAAGCCTTGAAATTGAAACTCAGCAACGGGCCTTAGCCCTTGTGACGCCATACCCACAGTCACCCCACCAATTAGTGCTTCCGCCAGTGGTGTGTCGATAACCCGTCTCAATCCAAATCGTTCTTTCAATCCAACCGTCGCGCGAAACACACCGCCGTTATCACCGATATCTTCACCTAAGGCCACGACAGAACTGTCCTTTTCCATTTCATGATGAAGGGCTAAATTGACCGCTTCAACGAGAGTTATTTGATTTGAGAGGGGACTATTCATGTTTACCTCCCTGCATGCGCATTGCCTTATTGATCAGCGCGTCGCGTTGGGGGTGCAGCTCCTTAGGTAGCGTTTCGTATAGATAATCAAACCCACTTTCAGGCGGTTGCGGAGAGAGGGAGAGATAACGTTGCACGGCTTGTTCCACTTTCGCTTTCGAATCTTCTATTGTTTTGTTTTCTTTGTGCTCATCCCAAAGGCCTTGAGACATTAAGAAAGATCTGTGCCTTTCTATTGGGTCATATTTCCACGCTAGTTGAAGTTCATCATCGCTGCGGTATCGGCTAGCATCGTCTGCGTGGTGTGATCACTTAATCGATAACTGATCGCTTCGATGAGTGTTGGGCCTTTTCCTTTTCTGGCACGATCGAGTGCTTGCAAAATTGTATCGTAAATCGCAATTACGTCATTGCCATCAACAGTGATCCCCTTTATTCCGGCTCCTTTGGCTTTATCAGATAGATAATCTGCAGCACATTGTAACTTTCGCGGAACAGAGATAGCCCATTGATTGTTGTTGACGACAAAGACGAGTGGCAGGTTCCATGCCCCCGCACAGTTGATGGACTCTAAAAAGTCACCTTTAGAGGTTGCGCCGTCACCACAAGTGACCAAAGCCGCATTATGATTACCTTCAATCTTTAAGGCGGCTGCCACACCTACGGCGTGAGTGCACTGAGTGGCGATCGGAACGCAGAATGGCAGGTCTCGACACCGAGAGTCGGGTTCATCATCGAAATCGAAATGGCTGCCTCGTTCATCGCCTCCCCAATATTGCAGTTTTTCTCCATAGCGATACCGCGAACCCACATTGCCGGCATGTCGCGGTAATAGGGAATAAATACATCTTGTCGGGTTAAAGCTCGTCCTATGGCTACACCAATCGCTTCGGCACCGAGATGTGAAGGATAGGTACCGAGTTGTCCTGTACGTTGGAGTGCGACCGCTTTGTAGTCATAGGTACGGGCGGTCATCATGTCTGTATAAAGGGTACGAAGAAAAGTGGGTTCGGCCCATCCGGGTAGTGGTAATTCTAAATCGCCATGGCGGTTGACGAACCGTTTCATTGGTAATGCTTGAATGTTCATCTCAAGCTCCTTTTTGCATGAAGCCCTTTATAAATGGGCCTCGAAACATGCGTACCAATCTGAGATCTCGGTGATGCGCCCTAAAGTCAATCATGTTGATTGGTTAAAACACTCTACTACTATTCGCTAGTTGGGCGTTTGAATAAGCTGCGCAACGTCTCGATTTTAGTGATGAATCTTGGTACAACCGATTACATTAAGTGTAACAACTTTGTTAAAATGCGCCTTTTTTAGACTCAATTAGCATGTAAATATTTTCTTACATAACTAATGTTAGTAGTTAGAAATAGTATCTAATGAGGTTGGCCTCAGGAAAAACCAGCATATCTGATGTGCCGATTAATGAGTTAATAGAATATGATTTTGTTAATCTTTTAGCGTGTTTAGGGCGTGTTGATCGTTCGAGCTGATTTTTGCAGCACTTTGTGGGCTTATTTATTAACGAATAGATACAAGGCAGAGGCTTTGATGTGTAGCTAGCTACATGAGAAGCCGATAAAGCAGTAGAAATGAACCACAAAGGCTGCCCGAAGGGTTCGAGCTGGGCGCCCCCGCAAAAATCGTTTTATGCTTTGTTGAAGAGCATTTGCTTAGAATGACTAGCTACATAGTCTTCGCCGCGCCTAAAACGATTTTATCTCGAACAAAATTTAACCGCGAGAGATCAACACGCCCTAGTTATTAATCTTATGACTATACAATCAGCGGTAATTTCGATTATTACCGTTTCGTCAATTGCTTAGAGCAAAGTTAGAGTGTTAGGGTTATTGTAAGCGTCTCTAACCAATATAAGGGCTCCAAGCATGACAACTCGATTACTCATAAACGGTAAAAAAGCGGGACTTGAGGAAGTACGTAATGCTGTTTTTGCACTGAGAAAAGAGGGCTTTGATATCCAAGTAAGGCCGACATGGGAGTCGGGAGATATCGAGCGATTGGTTTTGGAAGCGGCTCAGCAGGGCGTCACTCGTTTGATTGCTGGCGGTGGTGATGGCACCGTAAATGAAGTCGTCGATGCAATGCTTAAACAGGGTTTTACTGATTGTGAACTCGCTGTATTCCCGCTTGGTACTGCGAATGATTTTGCGACCGCTTGCCATATTCCAACGCAGTCATACTACCAAGCCTTGAAACTTGCTGTGAACGGAAAAAGCGTGTTGATTGATGTAGGCAAGGCCAATGAACGTCATTTCATTAACATTGCTACTGCCGGTTTTGGCGCGCAAGTTACAGCAACGACTCCTGTTGCGCTGAAGAACTTTTTGGGTGGCGGTGCGTATACGCTCTCGGGATTGGTACAGGCCATAAATTTTCAGCCATTTAAGGGGCAGGTGAAATATGATGGTATTAGTAAAACGTCTCACGTGGTGGTTGGCGCTATTTGTAACGGTAGGCAAGCTGGCGGCGGTCAGGTTCTTGCCCCAAACGCATTGCTAAACGACGGGTATTTAGAGGCAGTCGCATTAGAAGAATTTACTCCAGCCGATATCCCAACTGTGATTGAAGAACTCACCAATCATGAACCTTTTGTCGGTAAGTTTGTAAAACGCGAACGAGTAAAACGTGTTGAGTGGTCCTCTGATACGGTAATGCCTATTAACCTTGATGGTGAACCAATTTCAGAACTGAATGTTGTTATTTCCGTGGTTCCATCTGCTATTCGGTTGGTCGTTCCTGAAGAGTGCCCTTTGATAGGTAAATTCAGTGCCTAGAAAGTCATCTCAAAGCCAAAAATCATATGACGTGATAGTGGTCCCTTTACCTTCCTTAATTCATAGGATTGGCAGAGAGCAAGCAAATGAACTCAAACGAATGGCACAATCGTTTCGTTGTTCGGTAGGAAGAGTCCGGCGGTCTCGTAATTGGCAACTTTCTGGAGAGGCAGAGCAACTGACACAACTCGTTGCAAGCCTGAAAGAAACGGATATTGAAGCCTGGTCTTTTGTTCTATCAAAGAGCGAAGCTGTTCTCAGTCAAATCAAGCCAAAGGAAACGCAAGAAGACAAGCTCGCACGACTATTGCGACAAGATCCTAACATAACACTGGGTGCGCTGATGGAACAGACGAACTGCAGTCAAACGGAAGCACGCAAAGCAAGGTTCGCTGCAGAAGACTGGTAGTGCTTTCTGTTTATTAGGAGCACTTTTAAAATCTCGCCTATAATCAATTGGTAGCAATAATTTTCGAAAGTAATGCAGTAGGTAATCAAAAGGCTCCAATGTGATGACAAGAGTATTAACTTTACTGTGGATGTTCACCTTGTACTCATCACCTATATACGCAGAGTATAAGATGCACTTCTTTTTGCCTGAATTTGCCCCTTACACCGAAGTAAGCGAATCAGGAGAGGCATTTGGAATTGGCATTGATAAAATGATCCCAATTCTGAATGCACTTGATGTTGAATATTCATTCCAGGTTGGGTCGAACCATGGACGAGCTCTAGCTGAAATGAAAGCGGGACGTTCTGACGGATTTTTTATGGCTAGTCGCAATGATATGCGCGACAGACACGGCGTCTTTTCAGACCAATTGATGGTGAATCGTTGGGTATGGATTGTAAGACAAGAAGATAAAGATAGCCTTAACCCCAAGTTACCTTCTTTTAAAACTCAGGCCAAAGTCGCGAGTCTACTGAATACTAATACGGAGTATTACCTAACTAAGCATAACTACAATAAACTCCCTGCATCAAAAGACGCTGAAGAGCTCGCCAAGCGACTGTCGTATGGGGAGCTAGACGCTATTTTAATTGCAGAAGTCGTATTTATGCATTCGATCAAAGAAAAACACATGAAGGATTACCACTTTGTACTTCATCAAGAAAAAAAGTTTGGGGTGTATATTTCGCATCGATTTTTAGCAAAACATCCAAAGTTTATGGAAAAGCTCAATGCAGAAATCGTGAGAGCTAGAGTAAAAGAATAAGGGCCTCATGCATCCTTACAATCGGCCCTTAGGTGTGAGTTCTTTACGCACTTTGTGGTTGTTGGTCCTCCACTAAGTTGTTTATCCATTTCTTAGAATGAATGCGTTGAGACGTTAAGCCTATCTTGATGATCTCTTCAATTAGAATGATCATCATTACCCAGTCCAGCGGCCAAGCCAGAACCAGTGCGGTATAGTAGGCAAGAGGTATACCGATTCCCCATTGGCAAAATATATCGATGAATATGCTGTACTTTATGTCCCCGCCGCTTTTGAGTACGCCCCCAATTCCAACCATATTGAACACGCGAAGTACCATGCCAAAGGCCATGACTAAACAAACATTTACCGCGAGATTAACGTCGGAAATCGGGCTAAGCGAAATTGCCTTATAAATAAGGGGCTCCAACACTAAGCAAAACACTGCAACCAAGAACGCAATAGCGCAACTAATAACGACGTACCACCATGAAGTTTGATGCACGCGATGGTAGTTCTTAGCCCCAATTTCGTTACCCAAGATGACAGAGGCCGCTACGGCAAAACCAAGGAAAGCAGAAATCAACACACTCTCTATCGGAGCAAGCAGAGATATGATAGCAAGCTCACTAACACCTAACTGTCCAACAATGTAGTTGTATATTAAAAGTCCACTTGCCCACGCGGAATCATGGATGATCATTGGCGTTGCAACTTTCCAAAACCTATTTCGCTCACTCTTTTGCCAAGCTTGCAAACAGTGTTCGCGCCGCGGAATGAGATAGCGATATCGTTTAGCGACAATAGCGAACAACACGATGGTTTGTATCAGTCGAGATATACTCGTACCAATTGCGGCACCAAGCACCCCTAATTCTGGGAATCCAAATAGTCCAAAGATGAGCAGTGCGTTGAGAATAAGGTTAACAACGATCGCTAAGATGCTGACATAAGTAGGCAGCTTGGCTTGACCAACTGAGCGAAGAGCAGTTTCAAGCGGGACAACCAAAGCTGTACACACTAACGTAAACCCAGTGACATAGAGATACTCTGTGGCCAAAGTGATATAAGCAGGATCATTGGCGATTAGAGAAACTATATACTCAGGTTCCACAACATACAGGAATGAAAAGGGCACAGTGAATAAAAGTGCAATTGCCCAGCTCTGAACTAATGTTCGCTTAAGGCCATCAATGTTCTTAGAACCAAAATACTGCGAACCCAAGATACCAACCGCACCACTAACCCCGACAACTAATATTAAGTTGAAGAAGAAGATACGGTTACCCACACCAACGGCAGCGGTTGCGGACTCACCAAGTTGGCTAACCATAAATATGTCTACTACACCGAGCAGTGAAAACAGCATTGACTGCATAGATACGGGTAGGCCGATGGATATCAGCTTTTGCCAGAAGGTACGGTCAAGAGAATGGGCTGTATGAATCATGGTAACACTCTTTAAATGGCGGTATATACGTGTATAGCTTCACAGAGCTTTGTTTAAGTTCTTATCAGTAGTGTATATATGTTAAACAAAAGTGTATTCTCCCAAGTTATCAGAAACTTTTGCAAAACTATCAAGATGATCGAAAGACTTGAGAAATTTAGTGTTTCAGAACGCACTGACCATGAGTTTATAGACAGAAGTCACGTCCTTACTTTGGAAGAAAAGGGGATTGTTCAATGTGGAATTGCGACGTGCCGAGATGAGTTTACTATTGCTAGGCGTAATCAACAAAAGCACATGCTGCTTTACACTGTAAAAGGGCGAGGATGGTTAACAAGCGGTGGTATAAGGTACGAACTTGAGCCTGGGAGCGTCATCTCAGTACCAGCAGGTATTGATAATGCTTTCGGAATTGAAGAACAAGACTGGCAAATAGCTTGGGTGTTTTTGGATCCGCTAAAAGCATGGCCCAGTATTGACTTAAGCTTAGTTAGACTCGACGTAACCCCAATTTCGGAGGTAATGTACGCCGCGGTTCTCGGTCTATTAAGAACTATTTCGTTACCAATTGCTCTTGGCTCGGATATCGCTATTCGGTCCGTTGAGCAAATAGAGCTGCTGATCAATGCCCCCGCAGCAACAGACAGCAATAGATTGAAAACTCGCCTAAACCAGCTGTTTGCGAACGTTCAGAGACAGCTTCATAAAGACTGGTCCGTTGAACAATTGGCGGAAATGATGCCTTGCTCAGAACCACACTTCCATCGACTGTGTCAGCAATATCTGGGGCATAGCCCGAAAGTTCATCTGACGAGAATGCGTATGGAATATGCCGCTAGGCTGTTGGTTTCAACTCAGTGGTCAGTGCAACACATTGGAGAAATAGTAGGTTATCCAAATGCGGCTAACTTTAGCACGCGATTCAAGAAGTGGAGTCAATTGACACCCCGAAGTTTTCGAAACAAGTTCGCGTAAAGCTAACAACCGGAATTGTATGCCAATTATTCTAATTCACGTACCCTAAAATTGTTGTCTTAAAGAATAAAAAAAAGGGGCTCACAGCCCCTTTTAGTCGAATTAATCAATTAGATTAGAAGTTCAACTGGAACACAGAAGTTGTGCCGCTCACTTCATTGCCAACAGCAATATAGTGCATGCCATTTCGAGTGAAGTAGTTGATTGACTCTGGGCCCAAATCTCCGGCTTTTGGGTTGTACGTGTCGTTATCACACTCACCATCTTCGACTTGTGTACACACCGGCTCATCAAAATTACGATTGTTTAAGTAAGTAATAAACTTGGCCGCGCTTGGTACTGTTACGTCATAAACCATGATGCCACCTTGTCGCTCTAGACCTATGAAGGCATAGGTATACTTTCCAATAGCCGCGACTTCAATCGCCTCTGGCTCAACACCTTTATCATCACTTCGGTCGTCTGCACTGCTGTTACTGTCGTTGCTACTGTTGAAATCGTTTGGGTTTGCTTCAAGGACAATTTTTGCAAACTCATCGGCGCTATCAAAAACTAGCTCTCCTTGTTCATTCCAAATAGAGAATGAACGTGCACCAAACCCGGTAATTGGATCATCAGCACTTAATGGACTCTCTGGTTTAATAAGCTTAATACGACCTAGTTGAGACTTCTCTTTTAAACTCGTGGCTAGTGGATGGTCCTGTGGAACGTCGAGTTTCTTTCCGCGGATTTCGTCTGTGTAGCTAATACAAAAATCAATTTGCTTCGCGTAGTCGGGAGTACCTTGGTAATCATCGCCATCCCACTTGAAGCCTTTTACATTGCACTCTTCTTGAGTTGTTTTAATTCCGTATTCTCTACCATCACCCTCATTCGCTGTTAGGATATAGCTGACATTATTCTTGTTAAATACATCGATAGAGTCGGGCATGTATAGCTTTCAAGCCCTTGGTATGATTTTAAATTACCAACGACGCCATCTTTATTCGAAGCATCAAGTGAGATGGTATCCCACTGCTTAGATCCTAGTCCCCAAACTGACTTAATGTTTGCGGTCGCCACATCAATAACTGCAATAGCGTTGTTCTCTTGCAGTGCAACAAAAAGCTGCCCTTTGTTATCGAAGGTTAAGTATTCAGGCTCAAAATCCTGCGCTACCGTTGCGCTATGAGCAGAAACTCGGACGTTTGAGTTCAATTCACTGTGGCGCGATTGGCCTTGGTTGAAATCAGTGAAACCGATCTGATGAATCGTTGGATTACTGACTCCTTGGCTAATGTCTACTAAAGTGACACTACCTTCCGGATCAACGGTGTATTCGCCATTTGGTTCGCCTTCGTTTGCAGAAGCTATCCAAAGGCCGCCTGGAGAAAAGCTGACCATATCTGGAAGTGCTCCAGTAGGATAGGTTGTTATAAGTTCGAGTGTATCGGTGCGAAATAGAGCGATTATGCCGGGCTCTTGTTTAACTTTGTTCTCTATTGCCACCGCTAGTAAACCATCAAATGTGGCTACACTGTTTGCCGCACCAATTTCGATGCCTGCTGATTTTTCTGTCACACTAAGATTCAGGCTTCCTGCACCAGTTGGTTGGCCTTTTTCATTAAACTCAATTAAATCAACTTGCTTAGCATGAGCATTAACAACATATATGCGATCCGAACATGCGTCGTAACTGACAATTTCGGCAGCAGAAGTGTCGAATGGGCTATTCGAAACATAAGTTCCTACCAAAGATAGGCTACTCAGTTTTGAGTCCGAGATGTCAATTTTTGACTCGGAAACATTCTTACAAGTAATACCTAAGTCGTGAGTTTTTACATCAGCACTACCGCAGGCAACAATCTGGGTGGTTACAGCAAGGCCCAATATAGCCTTAATTGCTCTTTTCACTTTATATTCTCCATGAATGATAAGCGTAATAAAATAAGGCACTTATATGACATTAATGCTTAACATTCATTGCAGTGAAGTGAAGGCTAACGCTATGAGTTTGGTTGGGTATTAGAAAAACTGTGATTTAGGTCCTAGAATTAGATCAATTATAAATAAAAATCATATTCAGTTGGTTGAATATCCTCGTTACGGAAAACGAATAGGCATATAAGGCAACTGTTATGAAAATTGCTACAAAAATTATAATTGCATGTACAGTTTTGTGTTCTCTTGGTGTAGCTGTCACTGGTGGTTTTGTTGGAATGAAAGCCTCGAGCTTGTCGGAAGAAGCATTAAGAAACCGAGCTGTTAGCTTGTTACTCTCTGTAAGAGAGATTAAGAAAAACGAAATAGAGCGATATTTTAACTCTATACACTATCAACTCGAAACACTCACTACTGATATCTCAACTCAAGACGCTATGGTCGCGTTTACTCAAGGTTTTAATGAGTACCAACTGATCGCGTCTCTGACTCTGACAAACAAGCGCTTTCAAACTATTATCGAACTCAGTTTGGGGCAACGTACCGTGACCTCAATGACGGAAGCAGTGCCAACGAAGTCGGTAAATACAATCAGCTCAGTGATAAAGCAAAAGCGTTGCAGGCCCGTTACATTGGCATGAATACCAACAACTTGGGTGAAAAACACAAATTAGACGCGGATTCATTGAATTCGAATTATGACCAATCACACCAAAGGTACCACCCACCTTTACGTCATTTCTTAGAATCGTTCGGATACTACGATATTTTCTTGGTCGATCTACAAGGTAACGTCGTGTATTCAGTTTACAAAGAGCTCGACTACGCAACCAATCTGAAAACAGGTCCTTATGCTAACACGGGAATTGCTCGTGTCTTTAATTCGGTGGTTGGACTCTCAGAAAATGAATATCGAATTGAGGATTTTTCTCCTTATTATCCATCCTATGAAGCGGCGGCATCGTTTATTGGATCGCCCATCTTCAAAGAGGGTAAAAAAGTAGGGGTGCTAATTTTTCAGATGCCGGTTGATGTCATAAATGGAATCATGACCTTTGATAACAAGTGGGCTGAGTCTGGTTTAGGTGCGAGTGGTGAAACCTACTTAATTGGGCCAGATTCTCTACTAAGAAGCCAATCTAGGTTCCTAATTGAAGATCCAAGCCGTTACTTTGAGGCTCTTGCAGGTGCGGGAGTGAGCGCATCAACGATAGCCCAAATAAAAGGAAAGGAATCGGCAATCGGTAGGCAAAGAGTCGACACTCCCACATCGACAAATGCTATCAGTGGACAAACAGGTGTGGAAGTTGTCAACGATTATCGGGGCGTTGAAGTATTTTCAGCTTATGCACCCGTTGATGCGGCGGGCATGAAATGGGGTATCTTGACCGAAATAGACGTAGAAGAAGCATTGAGCGACGTGGCGACACTCAATAGTTCGGTTTTTAATACCATGCTCGCGTCCGTTATTGTCATTATTGGTTTATCAGTGGGTTTAGCTTATTGGGTAGGGACGAACATATCGAAACCCATTCGCCTCGCTTCGCAGAGAATCCAGTCCATCAGTAAAGAAAATGATTTAACTGCAAGACTTGACGTGAGCGGCAAAGATGAAATGACGGACTTAGCTGTCTCACTCAATAGTTTCTTTGAGCATTTGCAAAACATGATTACCAAGTTTGCCACCACGACCGTTATGTTGAACGACAACAGCCAAGCAATGGCGCAAAACATGCGCACGACCAGAGCGGCTGTTGATGATCAAAGGCATAGAACAGAGTCAGTAGCGACAGCGGTTAATCAAATGAGTGCGTCTATTAATGAAGTCTCACAGTTTGCGAATCGTGCCGCTGAGTCTGTAAAGAATGCAAACCAGACAGGTACTGAAGGTGTGGACGTTGGTGAATCTTTAGGGACAGAAATAGGACAACTCAGCTTAGAGATGAGCACAGCAGTGGAAGCGATAGGTCGATTGCATCATGAAAGTAATTCCATTGCCGAAGTGCTCGATGTGATTCAAGGGATTGCTGAACAAACGAATCTGCTCGCACTCAACGCTGCAATCGAGGCGGCACGGGCAGGTGAGCAAGGTAGAGGCTTCGCCGTAGTCGCTGATGAAGTTCGTTCTCTTGCGGGCCGAACTCAAGCATCAACTGAAGAAATCCGGTCTAAGATTGATTCGCTTCAAAGTGAAACGAATAATGTTTCTCAAGGTATTGAAAAAGCAAATAAGACGGTGGTTAAAGGGGTAGAAACGTGCACGACGAATACTGAAATGTTGACTCAAATTGTAGACATGCTGACTGAATTGAACGACATGAATGTACAAGTTGCAGCTGCTACAGATGAACAGACATCAGTCACGGATGAAATTAGTAGCAGCATTACTTCCATTGCTGATTCTTCAGTAGAGGTTAATAACCAAGTAAATGACGTTGATAGCTTAATTGATGGGCTTTCTCAGCAGGCTTCTCAGCTTAATGAGGAGATTTCACAGTTCAAATACTGAACTGTACTTACTATGTGTGAAGCTGATATCTGAAATTAAGCGAGGGGTGACATTGTCACTCCTCGTTTTAGTTTGGTTTGCTAAACTTGACTAGTATAGGGACTAATATCCGCAGTTTGTGTCCAACGCCTTATTGTTAACTCGCTAGATAATTCCACTTTTTGTATGATATTGTCTTTGGTCAACTTAATAGGACGTAAGTAACACAATGACTTTAGAGCAATTTCTAGTAAAACTTCAGCAAGAGCCAACCAATGTTCAATTCGAAGATACGATGGCAGTGATCGATGGCAATTTTGAATTTGAGCCGACAGCTTTCATCAACGGCAACACGAAGAACGAAGCCAATCAAAATAATGGGTCATGTAAAATTTTTGCTTTTGGTCTAGAGCAATCATTGAGCGTTGAACAAACCTTAGCTTGTTTTGGTCGTTTTTTACCGTGAAGACGTACTCCAGAATCCAGAAAATGATGACCACCAGAATATCCGTAACTTTATGGTAACCGGATGGGAAGGGATTAAGTTCGACGCATCAACGCTTAAAAAGAAGTAAAAAAAATGGGCAACAATGCCCATTTTTTTCGTTTTAATAGTTAGTTACGCGTATTGTTCGACGACGAGCTTCCAGCTTTTCCGTTGCTGCCCTAATTTCTCGCTTAGTTGGTCATAGCGAATTTTAAGTAATGAGTGCTCGTACTTTTTAACCAAATTTTCTTTCTTACTGTCTAGCATCTGTTTCTTCAGGGCATAGTAAGCATTGATACTCTCTACCAGCATTTCAAACTCAGCAATTACCTTTGCGTTTAGCGCCTCTGCATTTGGCATACCGACTAACCGTTTTTGTATACGCTGTAAATTCATGGCTGCGTGCGCTTTTTCTATTTTAATTTGCGGTGCGCGTCGAAGTTTAGAAGCAAGGCCGATCTTAGACAGTAAAGAAATAAGCCATTTTGTTGGATCGTATTGCCACCAACGAATGCCATTGCGGTAATCATTTTCAAAAATATGGTGGAAGTTATGGTAACCCTCACCAAACGTCAGAATTGCTAAGAAACCATTATCGCGCGCAGTATTTTTGTCTGTATAAGGTTGGCTACCCCAAATATGAGCTAAGGAGTTGATGAAAAAACGTTGTATGGTGAGTGAGGACCAGTCTAACCACGCCGACAATCAAGAACATCCCGATAATATCTTGATAGAGTATGCCTAGCAGCAGTGGAACCGTGATGTTCAACCCTACTGCAAGCGGAACGTAGTATTTGTGTTGCCAAACGACTACTTTATCCTTTTGCAGGTCACGGCAGTTTCCATAGTTTGAATAACTGTCGTTGTTATAGTCTCTTAACATCCAACCAATGTGAGAAAACCAAAACCCGCGCTTTGCACTGTATGGGTCTTTGTCATTGTTATCCACGTGGCGGTGATGGACTCGATGATCCGAACTCCAGTGCAAAATACTGTTTTGCAGCGCTAGTGCGCCCCCTAAAGCAAAAATGACTCTTACAGCGGAGTTCGCCTCATACGCCTTGTGAGACCATAGACGGTGATAGCCTGCTGTGATAGATAAGTTACTGAAACTAAAAAGTACTAGTAGCCATATCCAATGTTCAAAACCATAGCCATTTTGGAACCCATACCAAGGCGCTGCTATTATGGCGAGCAAAAAACTAACAGAAAATAGAACAACATTGAGCCAGATGAGAGGTGGCTTTTTCCCGGATGTCATTTGTTTATCCCTTTGAGCTTACATCTGTACGCCAGAATATCAGCGTACACGTGTAAGTCAAACTAAGATGCTAAAAAATATGAACAGGACAATTGGCTTTCAAACCACAAAAGAATAGTATATCTGTTAACAATCAAATTACATGAAGTAATAAGGCACTATAAATGGAATTAAAAACAGCCAAATATAGCGATTATGAGCGAATCGCAACTTTGCATGCCAACAATTGGCAACGTTATCTAGAAGGCACGGAGTTCGAGCTAAAAGATTCTCAAGATGTTCTCGATGATCGCATCGCTATATGGCAAACCCGTCTCATTAACCCTTCTTTTAATCAACATGTCCTTCTACTTGAGGAAGGCGGATTGCTCTGTGGATTCATCTGCGCATTTGGTAATCATGACGTTGAGAAGGGGACTTATATCGATTCACTCCATATTGACCCGCACTATCAAGGCAAAGGCTTATCAATCACTCTATTACAAGCATTATCTGAATGGATGAGAAGCTATTACCCAGATTCGGGGGCTTATTTAGAAATTTTTGAGGCCAATGGAAACGCGATAAATTTTTATAAACATTTAGGTGCAGAGAAGGTGGGCGCGCGCTTATGGCATGCTCCATGGAATCAAGATGTTAACGAAGTGATCTATTGTTGGGACTCTTTCAAAAGTTTAGAGATCGGTTTGATGTGATTCATGTAACACTTATTTACATTCGCGAAGGGTGAATTTACGAATCATTAGAATTTTAAATGATCTCGTGTGCTAAATTGGAATATCTGAAATTCCAAATGTACTTAGCGGTGTATTAATGAAAAAAGTGTTACTTCTCTCTACCTTGTCGGGAGCTATTCTACTAGCTGGATGTAACGATGCTGGGAAGCAAGCGGGCCAGGGTGCTGCTCCGTTGGTTGTAGGCCAACAAGCGCAAACTATTGCTCATCAACAAAGTAAATCTTACATAGGTCGTGTTGAGGCTGTTGAAGATACCGAGATTACCGCTCAGGTAACAGGTTATTTAAAAGAGCGTCACTTTGTCGAAGGCAAATGGTTGACAAAGGGGATTTACTTTATGTGATAGAGCCTTCTTCGTTCGAAGCCCAGGTCGCAAGTGCTAACGCATCGGTTGCTCAAGCCAATGCTGCATTGAAAAAGGCACAGCTCGATTACAACCGTGGCAAAAACCTATTGCCTAAAGGCAGCATTTCTCAATCGGAATTCGATGCACTCACCGCATCACTGTTAAGTGCAGAAGCAGAACTCAAGCTGCCAATGCCCAACTTAATCTCGCCCAAGTGAACTTATCTTATACGCAAATTCGCGCGCCGTTCTCTGGCCGAATCAGTGATACCAAAGCGAGTATTGGTGATTTAGTGTCTCCTCAGTCCGGTGTATTGACCACGCTAGTCAGCCTAGACCCGATCCAAACTGCGTTTAGCATTTCTGAGCGAGAGCGACTCACTCTCGGTATGGACCGAGTCTCTGGAGATGGTGGCGAGGATGGCAGTAATATCATTGTTAAAGTTATTCTTGAAAATGGTGAGTACTTAGATGGCGAAGGTAAACTCGACTTCTTAGGCAACCGTATCAACACCAATACGGGTACCATCGCAATGCGCGCAATTATCGACAACCCAGAGCAGCGTCTCCTTCCAGGTCAGCATATTCGTGTTGAATTGATGGAGCGTGAGTCCATTGATGTGGTTGTTGTTCCACGTCGAGCCGTACAAACCGACTTGGAAGGTGACTTTGTTATGGTCATTACAGAAGGCAATGTTGCTGAACGTCGTAACGTTGCTCTGGGACGACAAATTGAAGAGGGTGTGATCATCACATCAGGCTTGTCAGCGAGTGACAAAGTCATTTCTCAAGGTCTACAGCGTGTGAGAAACGGTGTACCAGTTCGTCTTCAAGAACAGCAACAAGCTGGTAACGAGTAGGTGCCACTATGTTAAGTCGTTTCTTTATCCAGCGTCCTAAGTTTGCGCTGGTGATTTCAATCATTTTGACTATGGCGGGGGCATCGCGCTGGCTGTTTTGCCAGTGGCAGAATACCCAAAAATCAGCCCTCCGTCTGTTAGTGTGACAGCGTTCTACACGGGTGCAAGTGCTGAAGTTGTTGAACAAGCCATTGCCGACCCAATAGAAACATCGGTAAACGGAGTAGAAGACATGATCTATATGTCTTCTAAGAGTGCGAACGATGGTTCATACAGCTTAAACGTGACGTTTGATGTTGGCACTGACCCAGACATGGCTCAGGTCAACGTTCAAAACCGTGTATCCCAAATCGAATCGAAACTTCCTCAAGAAGTTCGAATGGTCGGAGTGACAGTTAAGAAGCGTTCGCCGGACCTTTTGATGGTACTTAACTTCTATTCACCTGATGGTAAATACGATGACAAATTCCTGATCAACTATATTAACTTGAATGTCAAAGATCAGCTTGCGCGTGTTAAAGGTATTAGTGAAGTCGGTGTTATCGGTGGTGGCGAATACGCGATGCGTGTTTGGTTAGACCCTGAAAAAATGGCTAACCTAAAGTTAACCACAAGCGATGTTTATGCATCGCTAGCTGAGCAGAACGTTCAGGTGGCAGCTGGCCGCGTGGGTGCCGCACCTTACGATAGCGCGCAAGAAGTACAGTTTAACTTGGTGACGAAAGGTCGCCTAGAAACAGTGTCTGAGTTTGAGAATGTCGTTCTTCGCGCGAACAGCGATGGTTCAACGGTGTACCTAAAAGATGTAGCACGTGTAGAATTAGGCAAGAAGTTCTACGATGGCTCAGGTAAATTCCGCGGACAAGATGCTTCCATTGTTACCCTGTCACTACAGTCTGATGCGAACGCTCTGGAAAGTGGTCAGGCTGTCATGGCGCTTCTAGAGAACCTAAGCAAAACCTTCCCTGAAGGTATGGCTTACGAAACTAGTTACGATACGACGGTATTCGTTGCCGAATCGATCAAAGGGGTAGTTAAAACCCTGATTGAAGCGATTATTCTGGTTATTATTGTTACGTATATCTTCCTTGGTAGTGCCCGAGCAACGCTTATCCCGGTAGTTGCGATTCCGGTATCCTTAATTGGTACATTTGCGGTGATGCAAATGACTGGATTTACCATTAACACGGTAACGCTGTTTGGTTTGATATTGGCCATCGGTATCGTCGTGGATGACGCCATACTGGTTATCGAGAACGTCGATACCACAATGGCAAAAGACCCCACGATTACTCCGCGTAAAGCGACTTTGATTGCGATGAAAGAGGTAACGGGCCCAATCATCACTTCGACTCTTGTACTTCTTGCCGTATTTATACCGGTAGCGATGCTTCCTGGTATTACAGGTATCATGTACCGACAGTTCGCTTTGACCATCTGTATTTCAGTTGTTATCTCATCGATTAATGCGTTGACTCTGTCTCCAGCTCTATGTTCGTTGGTTCTAAAGCAAGGTGGGGGTAATACAACACGTTGGTTCGCTGCCTTTAACCGAGGTTTAGACAAGGTCACAACGAAATATGGTGCTCTTGCTGGCTTCTTGGTGAAGAAATCTGTCATCTTGATGACGTTCTTTGTCATAGCATTAGGAGCGGTTGCTTTCTTCGCTAAAACAACATCTACAGCGTTTGTACCTCAAGAAGATAAAGGTATCTTGCTTGTCAACGTTCAGCTTCCAGATGCTGCTTCGCTTTCACGAACAGAAGAGGTGAGTGAGCAGTTGATGAACATTGTGGATGAAGAACCTGGCGTTGACGGCGTGACGGTTGCGAATGGTTATGCATTCATGACAGGTGCTGCAGCATCGAATGGCGCTTCACTGTTTATCAAACTTCATGATTGGGATACTCGTGCCGCTTTAGATGGTGATCAATCGGCAAATGCGATTGCTCAGCGTATCAACATGAGAGCGGCTGCTGAATTGCCACAAGCAATCGTGTTTGCAATGGGTCCGCCAGCGGTTCCGGGTATGGGCGCGGCATCTGGCTTTGAGTTTGTTCTCGAAGATACACTAGGCCGCAGCCGTACCGATTTAGCTATGGTAATGGGCGACCTTATCCAAGAAGCCAACAAGCAACCTGAAATTGCATACACCTTTAGTACTTTCCGCGCGAATGTCCCTCACTATTACGTAGACATCGATCGTGAGAAAGCTCAGCAATTAGGTGTGCCTCTATCGTCAATATTCCAAACGCTACAGGGTAACTTAGGTTCCATGTACGTCAATGACTTCACAATGTTTGGTAAGAACTTCCGTGTCACGATGCAAGCGGATAGCGAGCATCGTAGCGGTATCATGGATCTACAACGCTTCCACGTGCGTTCTGCTGCAGGCGAAATGATTCCTCTAAGTACACTTGTGAGTTATGAGCAGGTATTTGAACCTGACGTAGCATGGCGTTACAACATGTACCGTAGTGCAATTATTCAGGGTCAGCCTGCGCCAGGTTACTCAAGTGGTGATGCCATTGCGGCAATGGAGCGTGTTGCGGCTGATTTCTTGCCTCACGGCTATCAATATGAATGGACTGGTATGGCCTACCAAGAAGTTCTAGCGGGTAACCAAGCAATCTTCGCATTTGCGTTAGCGCTTATCTTTATCTATTTGTTCATGGTCGCGCAGTATGAGAGTTGGAGCATTCCACTTGCAATCATACTCGTGGTTCCGGTGGCCACTTTGGGATCCTTCTTAGCACTGAATTTGGCTGGAATTCCGCTTAACCTCTACGCACAAATAGGTTTGGTTCTCTTGATTGCGCTCGCCGCTAAGAACGCAATCCTGATTGTGGAATTTGCTAAGATCGAACGTGAAGAGCACGAGAAATCGATCGATGAAGCGTCGGTCCGTGGTGGTAAGCTACGTTTCCGCGCTGTTAACATGACGTCATGGTCGTTCATTTTGGGTATTTTCCCACTGATCTTCGCTTCTGGTGCCGGTCACGTGAGTCAAAACTCATTGGGTATTTCTCTGGTCGGCGGTCTACTTTGTGTGTTGTTAGCCGGTACATTAATGATCCCAGGCTTCTACGCACTCGTGCAAAGAAAGCGTGAAAAGATTCACGGTGGCAGCACTAAACTTGTGCCACTTGATGATGAATAACAATTAGACTGTTCACTAAATGACACTTTGAACACATAGCAAAAAGCCCCAACGAGTAGTTGGGGCTTTTTTAATTGATTTTGAAGCGGGAAGTTAAGCTGCGCTTTCTACTTTCTTCTCACTTTGCATTTTTGCTAGGAAATAGACGTTTACACAAGCAATGAAACCGTTAGTGACAACCACCGGCCACGCGTCAATCATTAAACCGTAAGCGGTGAAAAGTGCACAACCTATAAAGTTTAAAACGCGCAGTTTAACGATGTCTTTCATTGTCAGTGAGATTGCTACCATGATAGAAGCAGCGTAACCTAAAATTTCAACCATATTCATATCCATAATTCGACCCTCTGATTATTTCCGACTCTGTCGGTACCATTTCTTCTCTTCATGAGATAACTGAGGAAGCTCCTTGCCTCGAATGGCCTAAGTTGATTTTCTGAATCGGACTATAACAAGGCAAAATCTGTGATTAAAGCCTAACTTTTAGGAAATAGAAGGTTAGCGATTACGCAAACGTTTAGCAGTAAATTCATTGGCTAAATACCGCTTTCTGTTGATAACTATAGTTTTGTTTTTCAGGCAAGAAAAAGCCCTCCGTAGAGGAGGGCTCTGTATTTGTTGGAAAAAGTAAAGGTTACTTTTTACCTTGAACTGTTTGCTTGTCTTCTTCAGTTAGCTCACGGATACGACGGCTGATGTCGCGACGAGCTTTAGAAATTTCAGCACTCTTGATGATGTGGTCGTCTACACGATCTTCGTAATCTGCTTTCATGTTTTTGATAATAGCGACGATTTCGTCGTGGCTCATGTCAGATTTGATGTAATCTAGCAGGTTCTCAAGTAGATCAACACGCTTGCGGTTATCGCGAACCTTTTTCTCATTGTCTAGCAGCTCACGCTTTAGTTTGTTTTTACGGCGAGCTTGGTTCACGATTTCGAATACACTACTCATAGGTCCTTTCCCCAATTTGAACATTAACTTACTCGATTAAAACACAACAAAGCCGCGCATAACAGTCTTAAGATCAATCATTAGAGTAAGTTGATTGTTTTATCATCACTCAAGATTGACAGAATTGCACAGAGATAAAAAATCGGGCTAAGATGCGACAGGACTATTACACTTAACTGAAATTTATATGCTTTTGTCAGAAATAGTGATTCCTCAGAATGATATCGATGATCAGGATAGAGTTCGGAAAACGAAACTTCGCTCTGCTTATCAAAATGAGCGATATCGCCTTGAGGTAATCGAAGTGGAACTTAATCGTTCAAAAGTCGTCATCATGGATGATAGAGGAAAAATCCGCTATATCCCGATAATTTCAGAGCATTAACGTCACTGTCACTTGTAGATATATAGGAAGACTCATGAATAGAGAACTTAGCCCTGTAGAGGCAAGAATCATTGGCTGTCTGATTGAAAAAGAAGTCACGACGCCAGATTACTACCCGTTAACATTAAACAGTTTGACGACGGCGTGTAATCAAAAAAGTAATCGTGAACCTGTTATGACCCTTACGAGTGAGGAAATCCAGCAAGCCGTTGACGGTTTGAAATCCGCACGACTCGTGCATGATGAGAGTAGTTTCAATAGCCGAACCAGTAAATTCGTACATCGCTTCTGTAATACCGAATTTGGTGATCTTCAGTTTACAGAGCAAGAACGAGGCATTATATGCTGTCTTCTTCTTCGTGGTGCTCAAACCCCAGGCGAACTAAGAACACGGACAAACCGTTTAGCTAATTTTACTGACGTAAAAGAGGTTGAAGCGGTATTGGAGCGGTTGTCTCAACGTGAAGATGGGGCATTAGTCGTCAAATTGCCGCGTGAAGCAGGTAAGCGTGAATCCCGCTATCAACATTTGTTTAGTGGTGAAGTCGATCTTGAAGCACTACAAGCCGCGGCACCGAGCATTTCTAGCAGCTCTCGCGTCAAAGAGTTAGAGAAGGAAGTTGAAGAGCTCAAAGCACAAGTGACGAAATTACAAGAACAGCTTTCTCAATATACAGATAGTTAACCAGCCTAATGAATAACGATTGGTACATATACCTCGTTAGAACTCGCTTAAACACGCTCTACTGCGGTATAACGACCAACGTAGAGCGTCGTTTGAATGAACATATCAATGGCGAAGGTGCAAAAGCGCTTAAAGGGAAAGGGCCTTTGACGTTGGCTTGGTCTAGCAAAGTCGGTGATTCTAGATCGATTGCATCTAAATACGAATACGCAGTAAAGCGCCTGTCAAAAGACAAGAAAGAGAAACTAATTCTCGGCCAGTTCACACTTTCCGAACTTTCAATAAGTAACTAGCTGCCTATCATTACGCATTATCTCTATTCCTACATTAGTTTTAATTATGAGTTACAACAATATAGGTTGATAGGGAAATGAATCATAAAATTATTACAACCATCGCAGTGGGCCTGTACTTTAGCTCCTTAACCGTTCATGCCGCAAACCGTGTCGCGGACGGACGAGGGAATGGTATGGGTAATACTGGTGTGACGAGCGCTAATTACTTACTTGCGCCATTTTATAATCCAGCGTTAACAGCAGTCTATCGCGGCGAGGATGACTTTGGTCTATTGTTACCCGCTATAGGAGCAAGGGTCAGCGATAGCGACAAATCACTAGAAACCATTGATGATCTGCAAGACACAATCAATGATTTCGAAAACAATCCCACCATTTCCAACGAAGCTCAGTTGAACGCCTATTTGGATCAGCTTGATGGAAACAAACCATTAGCAGTAGCAGGTGGTGTCGCCGTCGCCGTTGCAATTCCACTTGATCTCTTGTCAGTGAATGTATTCTCCAGCGGTTATGCCGAAGTACTTGCGCAGCCAGTAATCTTTGAATCAAACGATACAACGACGCGCTACGAAAACTCAACCGTCGATACGCTTGCGTTTGCCTACAGCGAAGTCGGGCTAGCACTTGCCAAGCAAATCACACTTTTTTGGGTTACCCATGTCCTTAGGTGTTTCACCAAAATTTCAAGAGCTAGAGACATATAAACAGGAAATCTCCATTCGCGATTTCGACGTCAGCGACTACGACCAAACTAAAAACGTCCAAGTCTGCATTCAATATGGATCTTGGGGCAGTTTGGTTTTATCACAGCTTTAGAACAGGATTAGCCGTTAAAGACCTATTTTCTCAAGATATTGATACTCAAGATGTGGGTGGCGTTGACAAGTATGAACTTGATACTCAAGTCACGGTATCCGGTTCTTACGCCACTGAGGCCATCACTGCGTCTGTAGATTGGGACCTCACTAAACAAGGACGTTTCGTAAACCGTGAAGATGATACTCGCTACTTAAGGTTTGGCTTAGAAGGAAATGCATTCGGCTGGCTGCAGGCACGGCTTGGCTATGAGTTTGAATTAGAAGATACACTAGATGATACTTTCACTGCGGGTGTTGGTTTTAGCCTGGTGATTTGTTTCATTTCGATTTGGCTGGCAGTTATGCAGGAAGTAACCAATTCGGCCTATCAGGAAACCTAGCATTCACCTTCTAATTTTTAGTTAATCCGGCTAATAAACACATAGTCGTAAGGTTGTGTGTTTATTATTCAATTACGTCACCAAAAAGTAAAAATGACTTTAATTGAGCTATCTTTATAGCGATACTTACGAGTTGCCGCACATCTAAACGCACAATTTAAGGAATGCTATGCGAGTAGTAGTAAATTATGTTTTCCTGATCGCATTAGCTTTCTCTTCAAGTGTAAACGCTTTTAAGCCTTTAACTGGTTATTGGGCTTATGAGGAGTACCTTGAGGCACACCCGGCAGAACATGACCTCACAGAATTACTTAGCTATGTGGTAAAACGCGATGCGGTCCCACTTGCTATTGAGCAACAGCGCCCTGTTTCTATTTCAGTCGTATACCCGGGCCAACAAATTTCTGATTATTGGCGTCGCAATCTCACTGCATTTGAAGCGCGCCTAAAAGAACTCAAAATAGATTATGAGTTAAAACGTGTATTTACTCGCCCTAACACCGATCTGCGACAGCAAAGTCAATCCATGATGGAAGCCGTCCAAGAAGGGGTAGACTTTCTTATCTTTACACTTGATACCACACGCCACCGAAAGTTTATTGAATATGTATTAACGTCCACTGATACGAAACTTATTATTCAAAATATCACAACACCTGTAAGAAGTTGGGAAGAATACCAACCGTTTTTATATGTAGGGTTTGACCATTATGAGGGGACTCAGCTTCTAACAGACTACTTCAAGCAACGTCTTCCTGAGAATAGCCAATATTCGGTACTTTATCGTTCAGAAGGGTATGTCAGTGATATGCGCGGCGACCCCTTTATTGAAGAGATGTCATTTCGTAATGACTATTTTCTTGATTCATCTTTTTACACCCAATCAACAAGAGATTCTGCTTATAAAGCTGCTTCAGTGGCTCTTAAACGAAGTGATGATTTAGCAATGATCTATGCTTGTTCTACGGATGTCGCATTTGGTGCGATCGATGCAATCAAAGAGCAAGGACGTGAAAACGTGCTTTTAAACGGCTGGGGCGGTGGTAGTGCCGAGCTCGAAGCTCTAAAAAAGGGCTATCTTGACGTAACCGTTATGAGGATGAATGACGATACGGGTATTGCTATGGCCGAAGCCATTAAGTGGGACATCGAAGGAAAAGAGGTCCCGGTTGTTTACTCTGGAGAGCTGACACTAGTGACCAGTGAAGATTCGACGGAAAGGGTTGAGCAGTTAGTAAGTCATGCTTTTAGGTACTCAGACAAATAATGATCAAACGCTTAAAACAACGAATTTCGAAACATACGCGTTTATCATCGCTAATTACACGCTCGATATTCATTACACTCGCGACACTTGCGCTGATTGTGCTAGTTCAAAGCTACCAATTTAATCGTCAAGTAATCTTTCAGGAGATCGATCGTTCGCTCCAACAAACCTCGAGTCTAGTCCAAGCAATTTTTTCATTTCGTCTAAACGCAATTGAAATCCAGCAAGACAGCTACAGCCGTAGTGATGTTCTCGTCCAAGCTTTAGATCAATCTAGCAGTGCCATTGATAGCTTTTTCACGAGCGCAGACCAAATGGCTCCCGCGCTTTCTCCCGACTTTCGCTTCATCACCAAACGTAAATCTCTGCATTGGGATGACTCGAACTATCAGTTTTATGGTATCCCAGTCTCCAAGATAGAAGACTTTGTCGAGACCATGTCTCTTAGTAATAATTGGCACTTGATTTCGTTAAAAACTGACTTTGGACTGCGCTATATTATGATGCGCCGTACGCCAATTATCGATCTTTCAACGGGCGAGGTGCTTGCGAGCTTGCACGTCGGTATTGTCCTAAATAATAATTTTTCTCTGGCTTCTGCGGTAAAACATGGCAGTAACACCGATAACGTTGTTATAGCCGTCGGGAGTAAGGTCGTCGCGTCAACGGTTAGGGATAATGAGAACTACACAAGCCAAGATCTTCTTGATAACTTCACTGAAAACCACGATCAAACTCGATTTTTGATTGCCAAAACCGATATCGCAATCAACGCCAAGCCGACGTTCATATCAATTTACTCGATCCAAAATAATGAACATGTGGCGCTATTAACGCGCAGTCACTATTTTTGGCTATTTATCGCCTTTGTCAGCATGTTCGTTCTTGCTGTGAGTACACGATTCTGGCTGGGTCGTAAAGTGTCACAAGACCTCACTGAGCTAATGAATTACACAGTGAATGCTGTTGAGCACCGTAAGCTTGATGAGTATAAAGGTTCGTCGATATCCGAGTTCCAACAGATTGGTGAAGCTTTAGAACTAACCTTTCAGCGACTCACCAACAAAGAACGTCAGTTTCAGGATTTATTTAACTTCTCGCTGCTCCCAATCATGTTTTGGGATATGAATGGTCGCGTCATGAAGATGAACCCAGCGGCTGAACGCTACTTTAACTCAAGCGAAGTGGATGATAATACCTACCAAATCATGCTCGAGAAGTTGTTACCACAGATCCAAATGGCATCTCAAGGTGCGACTCTTACTGGGGTAAACATTCCACTTGGAGACCAAGTATTCCGTTGGAACCTATCGCCAATCGTGTTTGATGATACGCCGAAAATGGTGGTCGCTCAGGGTCAAGATATTACGAGCTTGGTCGAAGCTGAACGCCAGAGTCAACAGGCCCGTGAAGAAGCTGAGGAGTCAGCGAGAGTTCGAGCCGATTTCTTGGCTAAAATGAGTCATGAATTGCGAACGCCACTAAACGGTATATTGGGTGTGTCTCAACTGCTGAAAGCTGAGCTTAGAACGGATAATGAAAAAGAACATGTTGATGTTCTGATTAATAGTGGTGAACACCTCTTAGCGGTACTTAACGACATTCTTGATTTCTCTAAACTAGAACAAGGCAAGTTCCATATTCAGCAAGATAAGTTCCGCCTGATGGAGCTAAAGAATACGGTGTCCAAGATATTCGCACCACTGTGTGAAGAGAAAGGAATTCATCTTAACGTCAATGATGAATTTGCTGACGACATCCATATCTCTAGCGACCAAGTGAGACTTAATCAAATACTCATTAATTTGGTCAGCAACTCGGTTAAATTCACCCACAGCGGCAGTGTAAAAGTAAAACTTGCTCTATCAGAGTCGAATGAAAAGCTGCATATTAACGTGACGGATACTGGGATAGGGATCGACCAAAACAGAATTGATTCCATTTTTGAACCCTTTGTTCAAGCCGAGTCGACCATTACACGTGAATACGGTGGCAGTGGCCTCGGTTTAACCATAGTCCAAAACCTTGTCGAACTCTTAGGCGGCAGTATTACGGTTGATAGTGAGAAGGGCAAAGGATCCTGTTTTTGTATTGCTATTCCAGTCACAGTTTCAAGTCAGGCGTCTTCGTTAAAACCAACGATAGACCCAGAAATGCAAAAAACGTTATTTTCTCGTAAATTATCGGTGCTTTTGGTTGAGGATAACCATACCAACGCATTTATCGCCCAAGCATTTTGTTTGAAATATGGGATGGATGTGGAGTGGGTAACAGACGGTAATCAAGCCATTTCAACCTTGTCTAGCCACAAGGAATTCGATTTGATTCTAATGGATAACCAACTGCCTAATTTGGGTGGCATTGAAACGACAAAGACCATCCGAGAAAAATTGTCACTATCGACGCCTATTTACGCCTGTACAGCAGATGGCATGCAAGAAACAAAAGAAGCATTTATTGCGGCCGGTGCTAACTACATCATTATCAAGCCAATCAAAGAGAAGGCACTCCATGAGGCGTTCGTGCACTTCAAAGAAAACTTTGTTTAAAATGAAGGCGGCGATTCAGCCGCCGCCACAGTGCGCTATTGCTAATAGCTCAAGTCGATAAATATGGTTCTAAACGGTTAGCACACTAAGTATTACCGTTAGCCATCGTCACCACTCGTTTTAACGTCCACCGGATTAGCAACGGGATACATTCAGGCCCCTGTTCTTCGCAGTAGTGCACGATGGCCAAGGCCAGATCCGGTTTGGCGAATTTCTTGAGTACGCGGGCCACAACTTTTTTCGGTGGAATAGGGTGATCAAGCGGGACTTTAATCATCTGCTTGAAGAAAGGTTCGAAGCCGTTGGCATAAAGGTAGTGCTCAATATCTTTATCTGGTAACTCCGTAAGCCTGTGCCGTTCTTGATCGTTTTCTAGTTGATTCTTTACCGCGACCGCATATTTCTTCCCAGCAGCGTCTCCATCTGTCACGACATGCCAATCAATTCCAAACGCCTTAGCCACTTTAACTAAAGATTTTAACCCCGACTGTGCAAACTCTATGATCTGCACGCCTTCGGCGGCCAAGTTATAGCCGCATTGATTGGCCAACTCGTTAAACAGCCATACCTCAGTTTCGCCTTCAACCAGCAGCCAACACCTCGCAAACAGAGCTCCTGAGCGATGAAATCGAATATGGAAACCAATACGACGAAGTTCGTCCTTTCCAAAGCCTTTGATAGGCAATTGAGTGGCAATAGTTTTATCGGACTGGCGAACCAAGCGGCGTAGGCTTGCTAATGGTACTTGTCCGAGTAGGTCAGGGCTGTTTGTAGTTAGGATCTTTTGCATCGGAAGCAGTTGCAACAAACTCCACGCCCTAGCTAAATGAGTAGGGTGCAGCCGGCCTTCAGGGTCTTCAAGTATCAATAGTGGCCTTGCGCAGCGACGCAAATCCGTGGGGCCTTTGGCTTGAAGATAAGCATTGAGTAACCCCATCAAAAGTAATCGGGTTTGTTTATTATTTGTCTCTTCAACGACTTGAGAAAGACTCTTTTCATTAGCAGGTTTGCTGTAAAACAACCCGTCTCTTTGTTGGCGTGGATTCTTGCGATGTTGGCGCTTAAACGAGAAGTAATGCTCAACAAGCGAATTCATCGAATTGAGACTGCTCCTTATCTCACCTTTATTCACATGGCCAGGTATCGCATGAGCCTTCTACAGGTATTGTTGATACGTTTTTCAGATCGCGAATTCCCGTTAGTGCTGTATCGAGGGGTCTTTCAAACCGTCTCGAATCACGCAGGCGTATCACCGGATGAAGGGTCATCAGCTCTTGGGCGAGCTTTTCCGAATGGTGCAGAGGTAGCGTATTGCCGGAGCGATCTAAAAATGCATATTGGGTTTCGATATCATAGCCATCCCGAATGGCACTTATCTGATAGTAGATTTTATTAATACCTTCGTCGTCTTCTACCCACACAGGCTTAATTTTTCGATATCGTCCGGCTCTTATCTCGTTTTTATCCGATGCCGATAAGGTAAGTACAATTTGGAGATGTTGAGTTTGAGGATGGGCAATCGAATAATCGACGTGAAAGTCGCTCATTTCGAACTGATAAGGCATGCCGTCAGCGGGTAAAACAACAGACAATGCATCAAGAAGTGAAGATTTACCCCAAGTATTTTCTCCAATAAGCGTTGTAAGCTCTTCGAAGGCGAGTGAGAGGCGTTTAATACCTCTGAATCCAGAAATTTCAATTCGTTCTAACTGCATAGGCAATCCCAATATTGCTATAAAATTTAGAGGGTTACTAACTTGCTTTGTGTTTAGGAACTAATAATAAGCATAACTGAAAAAAGACAATAATGACGGATTTTAGGTCACATTCTGCTTGCGTTAAGTTAGTTAATCATTTGGCATAGCTCAAACTTTTCAAAAACCTTTACATTGGCATTTCATAAAATTCATGAATCTGTCATTATTTTATGGCTAGGATGAAGAGGAGTAGAAGAGAAAAAATGATGATGAAAAGAAAAGAAAATAGAAGCGCCAGACTCGTACTAGCCCATATTAATGACACCCATTCATACTTTGAGCCAACTTCCTTACAATTAACATTAGAGGTTGATGATCAACCGTAACGCCTTACGTCAGTGCCGGAGGGTTTGCGCGGATTGCAACGAGAGCCCACCAATTGCGCGATGACGCCAAACGCATGAATTCTGGATTTCTGTTTCTTCATGCCGGAGATTGCTTCCAAGGAACGTTATATTTTTCGCTCTTTAAAGGCAAAGCCAATGCCGAAATGCTCAATGCACTTGAAATTGACGCAATGGCGCTTGGTAATCACGAACTCGACATGGGCAACGAGCCAGTGGCGAAGTTCGTTAAAAAGGTCAATTTTCCACTGTTAGCAGGTAACTGGGATCTATCCCAAGAGTGCCAGACTAAGCCATACACGCTCAAAGGCGTCGACAATGTGTACGATTACGTACCAAAAACCGAAACAGCGAAGTGGATTATTAAGGAAGTTGATGGCGAACCCATTGCCATATTCGGATTATCTCTCGACAAGATGTCTGACATTTCCATCCCTGATGCAGATACACCGTTTGTAAATGCCGAGCAAACCGCAAGGAAGACAATATCTGCATTAAATGAACTTGGTGTAAACAAGATTATTCTATTGAGCCACCTACTATGATGCCGATATTGAACTCGCTGAAAAAGTATCGGGTTTAAGTTTAATTATTGGTGGCCACAGCCACCACCTGCAAGGAGACTTCAGCGACATCGGTTTAGGTCAAGGCGACGAGTATGGATTGTTAATCAATGGTACAAGAGTTCTTCAAGCTGGGTTTCACTCGCTTACGATGGGCCACGCTTACATTGACTTTGCAGCTGACGGAACGATTACCAAGTTTGTCGGTAAGAATGAATTGTTGCTAGGTCGTCGATTATTTTTGAATGCGAGCATGAGCCAAGTAGGAGAGGACTCTAGTTACCATAAGGCCTGTGGGTTGCTCAACAATCACAATAATGTCGTAGTATGTAAAAAAGATCCTGATGTTCATAAAATCCTTGCAGATAAATACATCCCAAGAGTTAGGAAACTACAGTCGACCATTATTGCGACAAACAACCAGCCCTTACGTCACATACGTATTCCTGATGCTCAAGGTCCTAGCGAAGTTGCGCCCTTGGTTTGTGAGTCATTCTATTACGCCATGAATAAGCGAAAATATGACGTTCAATTTGCCATTCATAATGCGGGCGGAGTACGTACATCATTAAATGAGGGTGATATTACGGTTGCCGATGTTGCCGGAAAATTACTTCCGTTTGCCGTTCCGATCGGCATGTATCAGGTAACAGGGGCAACACTTGCTCAAGTTCTTGAAGGTGCTATCAATAACGCATTAAACAATGGCGTGGAAGGTACAGGATCAGGTTCTTATCCTTACACGCACAATCTAAACTTCCAGTATATCGCCGATGCACCAATGGGCAGTCGTGTGACTAACCTACAGATTTATAACGAAGTAACGGGTTGGGAAAAAGTTCGACCGGAACAGACTTATAGTGGCGCTTCCTCAGCGTATACAATGAAAGGTAAGGAAGGTTTTGACGCAATTGTGAATGTGGAGTCTGATCCAGTTGTGACTAACTTGTCCATGGCAGACTGCTTTATTGAATTGCTCACGGACCAACCAGAGAGACTTAACCAATCTTCACATATGGTAAATAGTGTATGGCATAAAGGTTGCTAGATTTTTCTTCGATTAACTTAAATCGGAGACAGACACAATGTGGAGTAAAGATTGGTTAGATATCGGAGTCGTTTTTCTTTGGATTAGTGTTTGGGCGTTACTCGTCTATTTCATGCCCTTAGCCGGCGTTTAGATTTCAAATGGAGCAATTATTTTGCTCCATTTTTATTTTTTACTAGACGAACTCAAAAAGCAGGAATAGAATCGCGCCTGTTTGGGGAGTAGTCGCCTTTGGTTTACTTATCGTCATCTCGTTAAGCGTTCGCTTATCCGGTAAGTATAAGTTAAGAAGTTTTTCTTATCTTCGACAAGACCAACGCAATCATGGTTTCGCTTTGTTCTCATCCTGTATAAATGCAGCGGGATTACTTTGCGAAGCGCTTTATGTTTGCGAAAGGTCTCACTTACCAAAAAGATCTTTCGCCTTGGAGGATCTATGACTCTAACTCATTACCTATTATTTGCTGTCTTCACTTTCTCATTAGTTTGCATTGATATTTGGCAAACAAGAGGCGGTGCTATCTCGCTTAAAAAAGCAATCACCTGGAGCGTCTTTTGGTTTGGTCTAGCGTTCGTATTCGCTGGAGTACTCTACTTGTACTGGGATTGGTTGGTACCTGGCAGTGATTACACGCCGCAATCAGCAACCTTATCGTTCGTTACAGGCTACTTACTAGAGAAGTCCCTAAGTGTTGATAACTTATTTGTATTCGCAATTATCTTCCACCAATACGCAGTACCAGAACATTTGCGTCCGAGAGCGTTACTTTGGGGTGTAATTGGTGCTTTGGTGCTAAGAGCTATTATGATCGCAGTAGGGGCTCAACTACTAGAGCAGTACCATTGGGTACTGTACGTGTTTGCTGCATTCTTGATTTGGACTGGTATCCAGTTAGCAACAGATAAGGGCGACAGCCACGTCAGTCCGCTGCCTGAAAAGATGGTAAGACGTTTAATGCCGGTTTCTGAGAATTACGATGGCAACAAGCTATTTAGCAAAGAGAACGGCAAACGTGTCGCAACTCCGATGTTCATAGTGATTGGTGTCATTGCTTGTATGGATGTGATGTTTGCGTTGGACTCAATACCGGCAATCTTTGCTGTGACCCGTGAACCATTCTTAGTACTTGCGGCTAACGTTTTCGCGCTGTTAGGTTTACGTTCATTGTACTTTGTACTTCAAAACATGATGGATAAGTTCGTTTATTTAAAACCGGCGTTGTCCTTCATCATGGTATTCATCGGTGTGAAAATGTGTTTAATAGGCACACCGTATGAAGTACCAACTTGGTTATCACTATCAGTGTTGCTTCTGACTATGGCCGTTGCGGTTATCGCTTCTATACAAAAACAAAAGTCATTAAAAGATTCACTTGATTTAGGTTAACTCAGCTAATGGGAACCCTCCAAGCAGTGGAGGGTTTTTCTATGTCAAGTTGTAAAATATTTGTATCAAATCGAACCGTCAAGGTTTGCTAAATGGATAAGATTGCATGGTTAAGCCATTTTTAGTCAATTAATGGCTAGTTGAGTGAATACGGAAAAATCGCACGAGTTAATAGATTGTAAAATAAGAAAATCTAATCCGAATATCGAAGATTTGTCATTATTTAAACATCAAAAAATGGCCTAATATTCACTCATCAAAACGAATTACGAAAAGATTTATAGAGAGGCAATCATGGCACAAGCAATGCACATCGAAACAATCGCTACACCAACCTCTATGGATAAGAAAACCTACTCGGTTAACTTCAAAGGACTGATTGCACACTTATTAGATATTCTATTTGTCGACAATAGTCAGCCTCGTGCTTACTACTCAAGCGACCTATCTGATCACATGCAGAAAGACATTGGCCTAACACGCTAACTAAATTTCAAGAATTTGAAAAGCCAGCTTAGATAAGCTGGCTTTTTTGTGTCCAGGGACATTCCAATGAAGGCAGATGGACGGATTGAATAGCACCAACAAAGGCGCTCAAATGAGCGCCTTTGTTATATCTGTCGAGAGTAATCTTTGATTACTTCTTACGGCAGTATTCAGCGATAACATACATAGATTGGCCGCCGTTCGCTTTACCAGAAACCAGTTTAGGGTCATCACCAATGCTGATGCCGCGGATAACAGTGCCTTGCTTGATTACTTGGTTAGTACCTTTAACTGGCAGGTCTTTGATAACCGTTACGTCGTCACCTTTTTTAAGTTCAACGCCGTTGCAATCGAAAGGTTTATCATCTGCAGACATGCCTTTCATCGCCCAGTTCATTTGTTCTTCTTCCATGTACATCATGTCTAGCGCATCTTGCGCCCAACTTTCCGCATTTAGACGAGTCAGTTGACGCCAAGCCGTTACTTGAACTGCTGGTACTTGGCTCCACATACTGTCATTAAGGCAGCGCCAGTGGTTGATGTCTTGAGGCTCGTCAATTTCGCCCAAGCATTTGCCACACACCATGATAGCTGTATCTACCGTTACGTGACTGTGCGGTGGTACCGCGTAAGCCGTTAGTGGGTTATCCGAACCACACAATTCACATTTCGATCCACAGCGCTCTAGTATAGTTGCTTCAGAAGACATAAAAGACTCACAATTATTAGGTTTAAATTACGCGCCTATTATCCACTTTCTCTTATGAAATAAAAGTAATAACCGCGACTGATTTGGAATAAGAGCAAATTGCGTCACACTGTCACCTATTTCTTCCCGGTTTTTCTTGGAATAAGCCCTTTATCACTAATGATAGACATAGGATAATGGGCAGCAAGTTAATCTCGCTTACTTGGTAACACATTGGAATTACTCGCAACACACCTGTTTGGAAAACCTCTAAGGTTAGAAGGCTCTTTGGCTGGCTGGCAGCAACTATATTGGGACAACACCTTAGTCTCTCAAATCGATGCATCGGACAATGACAACGATAGTACCTACATGCTTTTAGGCTGATGCAAGGGGAAACGCCCATTGAGTGTCGTCTTGAAGCACAGTTATCTTGGCAGCCGTTCCATTTAGGTTACAAAGTGATGGTTAATGGCGATCAAGTCGAAGATGGGGTAAGAGTTGAAAAGGATATCGAGAGACAAACACCGACTGTAGAACCAAAAGCTGAGCGCCGCTTTAGTCTAATCGGGCTCGTTTCATTAGGACTCAAGGCACTGAAGAGCGCCAAAATGATCAAAGTGGTCCTTGCTTCAGTCAGTGTCGCAGCATATTCATGGCTATTCTCGTTTGAATTCGCGCTGGCGCTTATTGCATGCTTGGTGTTTCATGAATATGGACATATCAAAGCGATGAAGTATTTTGGTATGCGAACAAAAGGTATTTACCTGATTCCGTTCGTTGGAGGGCTCGCCTTAAGCGACGAAAAGATTAACACTCGTTGGCAAGACGTGGTTATCTCAATCATGGGGCCATTCTTTGGTTTAATGCTGTCGATCGCATTGATGATTCTCTATTGGATAACAGGGTCTATGTTCTTCGCGGGCTTAGCCGTATTCAATGCTTTCTTAAATTTATTCAACCTGTTACCAATACTACCACTGGACGGTGGTCACATTCTCAAAAGTATCAGTTTCTCGATGAACAGTGTCACTGGCATCGTTCTTTGTACAGCAGGCGCAGCACTGGGCGTGGCAATCAGTTACTGGCTTGGTCTGACACTATTTGGTTTCTTGTTAATCATGGGAACAATTGAAATTGTCTTAGAGTGGAAGCAAAGGCATTTTAGCCATTTGTTGCCGTTAAACCGATATGCCCAGTTGGTAACAGCTGGATGGTATTTAGGCACGGTAAGCGCGCTTATTGGTATTATTTGGTACTTTGCAGCAAAGGGCGATACCTTGTTGCAACTGCCGCTGATGATTCTTGGTACCTAATGAAACGAAGATGGGGAGCTAAATAGCTCCCCATTGAATTAGGCTTTGCAGTTTGGCCTAGATTCATCGGAGTTCGGTAGTACTGTCATCTCTTGTTCTAAGTCTGAAATACGAGTGCTATGAGAAGGGTGGGTTGAAAGCAATTCAGGTGGTTGCTGTCCGTTGGAAGCTTTTGCCATATTCATCCAAAGTGACACGCTCTCACGTGGGTTGAACCCCGCTTTTGACATCAACTGTAAGCCAATGATATCGGCTTCCGACTCTTGTGTACGCCCATACGGAAGTATCACACCGTATTGCACACCAACTCCTAGCGCAGCCATTGTCATGTCGCGATACTGAGCGTAATCGGAAGCACCAAGCGCGACACTGGTTATCTGAAGGCCAGTACTGGCAAGTTGCGATTGAGACAATCGTTCATTACTGTGCTCCGCTAGTACGTGAGCAATTTCATGACCAATGACGGTTGCGAGCTGATCTTGGTTAACCGCCACGTTCAAAAGTCCGGTGTAAACGCCAATCTTGCCACCAGGCAAAGCGAAAGCATTGACTTGGTCGCTTTCAAAAACAACCACTTCCCACTCGTCAAAAGCACCTTGTTTTGGTACATGGGCAGTGATTGTGTCAGTTACACATTGCACGTAGTTAATCACCGCTTTATCCTTGCTCTGCGGTATCTCCTTTTTCATCTCTTCGAAAGACTGAGCGCCCAAGTTACTCATATCTTGATCAGAAAAAAGGGTGAGTTGATTTCTTCCTGTTGGTGATGAACTGCATCCAACCAATGCTGCGCAAAGAGAAAGGGTAAGTAATTGAATTTGAGGCCGCATTTGATACTCCATGTCTTACTACAGGCTCGTCAGGTTTGCTTTATTCTATAACTTTAACTGTCGAGAACTAAAACGGAAAACACTATGTCTATATGGAAGCGTGAATTCGATCTCGCCACACTTAACGCTACATCAAAAAATACGCTCATTGAGCACTTGAATATCGAATACTGTAACATCACCGAGAATAGTATTTCAGCGACGATGCCTGTCTGCAGTTTTACGCATCAACCTTTAGGCATGTTACATGGCGGCGCTTCAGTCGTATTAGCAGAAACCTTAGGCTCAGTAGCCGCCAACATGTGCGTGGAAGACGGCGCATTTTGCGTGGGGCTTGATATTAACGCCAACCATGTTCGAGCGATGAAAAGCGGAACAGTGATTGGAACAACGTCGCCGATACATTTAGGCGTATCGACTCAAGTTTGGCAGATAGAGATTACTGATGAGCAACAGCGTTTAGTCTGCACGAGTCGTCTAACCATTGCCGTTAAGCGACCAAAGAAGTAGGGCACATTATGGTAATCGAGTTTGAATTTGGAAAAATCATCGTCACGCCACATGAAGTGGTGGTGCGCCTTTCGGCCCCTCACAGTGCCAGTTTGCATGCTCATCCAGACGCCTTAACGTTAATAGGTAAAGGTGCGAATGTGTTACTTGCAAATGCCAGTGATACAAAATGGTCTATTAAATTGTCAGAACAACAGCTACAAACGCTGTCCGACGAGCTATGTATTCCTTTTGAATAAATTGCTATTGAATAGAGTATTGTCGAGTAGATCGTCATCGAATAGCTTTTCACCATAAAGATCAAAGTTTCGATCGTATTGCTTGCTCTTATTTCAAAAATGGGAAACTATTGGTATATCGCCGTTATTGAGATTTCCCCTTTATGAGCAGTCCTCGTCTTCGCGTTCAATTTGAAACCCTATTCGAACACTATAATGGTAAAGATTCTGGAGCCCAGCTCGATGATATTACCGAGATTTTGTTTTGTACTCGTCGTAACGCTCGAATCGTACTCAACAAAATGGAAGAAGAGGGCTGGATTGAGTGGCATCCAGCAGCGGGCCGAGGCAAGCTCTCACAACTAATATTTAAGCGCAGCCGAAGTGATGTCAGTGAGAATTTGGCTCGTCGTTATTTAGAAGAAGGGAAAATTGAGCAAGCGCTGAATGTTTTAGACCGCGATACAGCGAAGCTATCGCGAGTTGTAGAAAGCTATTTAGGTGTATCTCATCATCATGGTGAACAGGTTGTCAGGCTGCCTTACTACCGTGCTCTTTCAATGCTCAATCCTCTTAAGCCTATGCGCCGCTCAGAGCTTCATATTGCGCGACAAATATTCAGTGGTTTGACACGGTTAGATGAAAACGATCAATTAGGCCCGGACTTAGCTCACAGCTGGGAAAGCCTTTCTCCGGAACATTGGCGTTTTTACATTCGACCTGGGGTACGTTTTCACAACGGCCAGCCCTTAACCGTTGATGACATTATTGAGAGTATTCAAGAATTCTCCTCAATGCGGTTGTTTGAGCACATCGAGAGTTTAAGTGAACCAAGTGATTGGGTGTTAGATATCAAACTCAACAAGCCAGATGTACAGCTGCCGCTTTTACTGACGGAATCTTGTGCAAAGGTATTACTGCCTAAAGCAGACCGCAGCGACCAATTTGATACATTTCCCATCGGAACCGGGCCGTACAAAGTCATGCAGAACGACGAGAAACGCCTCGTAATCCAAGCAAACGACAATTACTTTGCTTCCGCCCGCTTATCGACCGCGTCGAGGTATGGGTAATTGACGAAGTGCACTCTTCAATTGTATTCCCAAGTTTATCTGGACCGATAAAGCCCGATACAACCACTGTGACCGAAGATGTTGCCCTCGATCCGGGTTGCACATTCTTGCTATTGAATAGGCGCTCTGGTTTAGCCAAAGATAGTCGTTGGGCAGAATACTTTTCACAACAGCTCAGTTCATTGAATCTCTTTAGACACATCCCATTTGATAAGCTCAATGAAATAGGTGTCATCCCAGCACATGGCTTAAAACCCGGATGGAATCACCACCAGCAGTTTGGAGTTCCGAAGTCTGCGCCACACAAAGCGAAAGTGACGGTGGCATACCACGGACAACATCCTACGTTCCCGACACTAGTGGATACGATTAAAATCATTCTTAAACAGGATCAACTAGAAGTTGAACTGATCAAGTATGATCTAACTATCGAAGAGCCTGATAGCGTTGATATTTGGGTGAAACCGATGGGAATTGCTACAGATAGAGACGACGCCTTGGCAGGTTGGCTCCTCAACTACAGCGACATAGAGCAAATGAGCCAGCCGGACACATTTAATCAGATGGTTACGCTAATTGATGAATGGCGTAATGGCAATATTGAAACATTTCCCGCCACACAAATCGGAACGACACTCGCAAACACGTATCAAATTATTCCAATGTTCCATTGCTGGTTAGGTGTGAGTAAAGACCAGTGCGGCTCGCTACAAAACGCAAAGTGTAACGCACTAGGATGGTTCGACTTTAGCCAAATTTGGGTCAAGCCTGAAATTGGTGGATTGAATGGCTAAACCAAACAAGAAAGGGCCAAGCCGTACCGTCGATATATTTTGTAAGAAGTGTCGAACTCAGCTTTTTAAGTATCGCAAAGGTGGAAAAGGCGCACTGGTTAAGTGCTTTATCGAACGTATTGTCACTGACTACACAAGCGGTGAATGCCAATGCTCAGGCTGCGGAAGTGAATTTGGGCGAAAAACGTTAATAAGAGGTACACCTGCCATTAAGTTTTCAGGCGGTAAAGTCACCATGAAGTAAACCCATACTTTAACATTAATGCAACATATTGGTACGTTAATCCATACGATAAATGTTGATTTTGTGGTCTTTGATCTAGATCCATTAATTCGCGCGATTAATAAATAAATTGTATCTTTCATTACCATAACTGTTACAATTTGTTTCACTTGATACAACTTATGTTAATGATTGATTTTAAATAGGAGAAACTCATGGGATCCAGTTTGGTAATTGCATTTATTATTGCTTCAGTAGTAATGATTAAAAAAGAGATGGCCGCAGCCAAATAGCATTCCATACAGCCTCCAATTGTTGTAGATTTGGATAGTAGAAGCAAAAGTCAGCGAATATGCTGACTTTTTTATTTTTAGCGGTTTCTCAATGGTTCGCTTAAGAAATCGATTTAGGCTACGCTTTTTATAACAAACCACGGAATAAGGTTCGGCATGCAAAGTCCCATTACGTTAGAAGCACTTCATATTATTGATGCCATTGATAGACGAGGAAGCTTTGCCGCGGCTGCGCAAGAACTTAATCGCGCCACATCTTCACTGAGCTATCAGATTCAAAAGCTCGAACAAGAATTAGACATCACGATTTATGACCGCTCTGGGCACAAAGCAACCTTAACTGAAGCTGGTCAACTGATTCTCGAGCGTGGGCGCATCATTCTTTCCGCCACAGAAAAGCTGGTCACCGACGCGAGCATTCTCGCCAACGGCTGGGAATTAGACTTAACGATTGCGTTCGACGGCATTATTCCAGTTAACAATTTCTTTCCATTAGTCGACGCACTTGGCCAATTGAGTAAAACACGCATCCGTCTCCAAGAGGAGATTTTGGCGGGTTGCTGGGAATCTCTCGCGACAGGTCGTTCTGATCTACTAGTTTGTCCACGAGTCGATTCCATGCCACAGGATGTCAAAGCCGAAACGATAGGCAGCATGTCGATGATGTGGGTTGCTGCTGAATCTCACTATGTACATAAACGTAGTGGTGAGTTTAATGAGCAAGCTCGCGAGAAGTATCGAGTGATTGCGATTGCTGATACTGCCATCGATCAGCCTGCTATTTCGATTAACGTTATGCAAAAACAACCTAGATTAACAGTGACAAACTTCGCAGCGAAAGTCGATGCGCTAATTGAAGGGTTAGGGATAGGGACGTTACCGATTCAAATTGCAGAACCTCTCATCGCATCTGGGAAGCTCAAACAAATTACAGACACCGAACCACAGCCTATCGATATTGTCTTAGCTTGGAAGCGCAATACCATGGGTGAAGCCAAATCTTGGTGCATTCAATATCTAAAGAAAAATTGGGCATTAAAATAGCCAGCTTTTGCTGGCTATTATCAGAAAACAATGTTTTTTAACAGCCGCTGATCAATCGTTGAGTGGCAAAACCATATCTGCAGTCCCATCTTCAAACTGAATGTCGAGCTTAAAACCGAGTTTTTGTGCCAATGTAAGCATGCCGCGGTTGTTGGGCATTGTCATTCCTGACAGCTGCTTGGTGCCTTTCGCCTTACAGTAGCCGATGATTTTACTCATCAGAACTTTACCTAGCCCTTTACCTTTCAAGTCCGAGCGAATCAGAATCGCAAATTCCGCGTCTGAGTTATCTGGCGTGATCAGTGCTCTTGAAACGCCAATGATCTTATCTTCTCCATCCTCATTGATGACGGCAACAAATGCCATTTCACGGTCATAATCTATTTGAGTGAGATTGGCGAGCGCTTCATGGTTGAATTCGCCAACGTCACTAAAGAAGCGCTTGTACAAATCTTCTTTAGATACATTATTGATAAAGTCCGCGTGATTAGGCTCATCTTCAGGCAGGATAGGGCGAAGCAAGGCAACATCACCATCTTTCAGTACGACTTGTTCCTCAAACTCAACGGGATAAGGGCGTATCGCCAATCTTTCATGGGCATGACCTTCATATCTACGTAAAGTAAGGTCTGCGTCAATGATCGTAAATTGGCCTCCATTAGCGAGTACTGGATGGATATCCAGCTCATGTACTTGTGGGCAACTAACTACCATTTGTGAGATACGCACTAAGAACTCTGATAGCCCTTCAATGTTCATTGGATCAGGCAGTTTCTGTGGGCGAATCTTGCCACCTTTAATCGCTCTTACAATCAGGTAGCGTGCAAGCGTCATGTTCAATGGGGGCAAAGCAGACGCTGCATCAATGGATTCATCCCACTCCGAACCACCCTGACCAATGAGTATGATTGGGCCGAATGTATCGTCTGTTTTAACCTTGATGCGGATCTCTTCACCACCGGCCAGTTTCGCCATCCCTTGCACCAATAGGCCGTGAATATTGGCTGACGGGTAGGAGAGTTTGGTACGATCAATGATGGCCTGTGACGCGCTAGCAACCTCCGCACTGTTGCGTAAGTTAAGCATCACACCTTGTACGTCAGACTTATGAGCGATATCTGGCGAACGTAATTTAACCGCAACTGGATAGCCAATTTCTTCGGCAATGTGTACTGCCTCACTCGCATCGGACGCAATCCAAGTAGGAAGCACATCAAAGTTAAAACATCTTAAGAAATAGCCAATCTGATGAGTATCTAAGGTTACTAATTCGTCACCCTGTAACTTAATATCAATCCAGTCTTTAGCTTTAGTAAGCTCAGTACTGTGTATTTGTTCAGCCGTTGTCGGTGTTTCCATCAGTTGCTTTTGATTTCGTCGGTACTCTACCAAGTGCATGAACGCGACCACAGCACTTTCAGGGGTACGATAAGTAGGGATACCCGCTTGAGTAAATATGTTTCTTGCCGGTTTGGCTGTCAGTTCACCCGACCAATTGGTTAAGATATTAAAGCGTTTATGACGTGGGTGAGACTTAATCGCTTCGACAATCGCTTGTGCGGTTAACTCTGAATGGGCGACAGCGGATGGGCTATGCATAATCAAAATGGCATCTGCACAATCACTGTTCATCACCGCATTAAGCGCCATCACGTAACGAGTATGATCAGCGTCACCAACAAGATCGATTGGGTTTCGGTTACTCCAGCTACTCGGCAATATGCTATTTAGTTTGTTAATGAGCTCTGCATCGAGCTTTGCCATTTTACCACCGCGCTCTAATAGTGTATCCACCGCCATAATGGCAGGGCCGCCACCATTAGTAATGATCGCCAAACGTTCACCGCGCAATGGGACAGAGTGGGTTAACGTCTCTACCGCGGCAAACAATTCATGGTTGTTTTTAACTCGCAGCATACCGGTACGGCGAATCGCGGAATCATAAATGATATCAAGCGTATTGTTACCACCTGTATGCGCTTTGGCTGCTTTCTTACCTGCGCGAGTTCGCCCGCCTTTCAATACCAAAATTCGTCGGTTACGCGATGCCGCACGTGCAGCCGACATAAATCGCCGCGCATCATCGATGGTATCGACATACAGTAGAATTGCTTCTGTTTTTGAATCGGTACTTAGGTAGTCTAAAAGGTCGGCAAAGTTGATATCGGACGCGTTACCAATTGATATAAACGCTGAGAAACCAATGTTCTTATCATTGGCCCAATCCAATATTGTGGTACAAACCGCTGCAGATTGAGAAATAAACGCAATCTTTCCTTGTTGAGCCGTCACTGGCGAAAACGAGGCATTGAAATTTATCCACGGTAGTATCAAACCAAGGCTATTTGGACCGAGAATCCTCATTTTGGCTTCTCGAGCAATCTGGACGCATTGCGCCTGTAGAGTAAGTCCTGAATCATCTATCGTGTGCATGTCAGAAGACAGCACTATAACGTTCTTCACTTTTTTTTCTGCAAGCTGTTTAAAAAGCTCCAGGTTTCGCGAGGCATGAGTACAAAGCACAGCGATATCAGGAACTAAAGGTAAATCAGACACCTGTCTATAAGCGATGACTCCACAAACCGTGCTGTATTTAGGTGTAACCGGCATAATTGCCCCTTCAAATCCACCTTGAAGAAGGTTTTTAATGACGATATTTCCCGCACGAAACGGCTGAGAAGAGGCGCCAATAACTGCAACAGATTTGGGCTTAAACAGTGACGTTAATAAGTTCATAACTTACCTAGCTTAATGTTGGTATGGCACTACACTAAACCAAAAATGGTTTGATTAGTGTGATTATGGATCGGCAAGCTTGTTCAATTGGCTTACTTGCCATCAGGTTTGTGCCGTGAGTCACACACTATTGATATATAATTGGTGAGTGTGCTTGATTCTATGCCGCTCTAACGGCATGATTTAAAGTAATTTCTATTCAAGGTGTTTGGCGATTTCATGAAAAAAATAACGATTATTAGCTTGTCTGTTTTACTAGGTGCTTGTGCATCTGGTGAGTACGTAACTGACGTAAGTTCAGAGAGCTACCGCGAAGACTATAAAACCGAACAAGTAGAGCAGCCTGTAATGACAGAGCAGGGTGTAGCAGAAGGAATTTCTGAAGAAAACGTGGCGATGAAAGAGATCAAAACCACGGCTAAGTCGGAGCCAATGAAAAAAGAAGCAGCTGTTGCAATCATTCCACCAACTAAGAAGCAAGTGGCAATGAATCCGCGTTATGGCTTCACCATCCAAGTTGTTGCGGTTGGTTCACAAGCCAAGGTTGATTCATTTGCGAAGAAACTTCCTGCTGACGAGCAGCCAATCTGGGAAAACTACAAAGTAGTGAATGGTACTAAGTGGTATACCGTATTGTACGGTGATTACGCGACACGTACTGATGCTCTCAAAGCAATCCAAGCCCTGCCAAGTGATTTGAAATCGCTAAAACCGTTTGTTAAGAGCATCGACTCGATTAAGAACTCTGAGTATCCAACGTTAAACAAACTGAACTAATCAGAGACTAAATTAAACGAAAGGGGCGTAAGCCCCTTTTTATTGCCTATCAATTAATCAAACTCATCGTAAATTGACATTTTGCTAGGGTTTACACGGTGTAAGCCAATAAGAAATTGATTATGATGGCTCTATACATAACGAATTTTGCCTAGGAACGTTCAACAATGACCACTATTCTTCTTTTGTGTGGCGGCGGTTCATCAGAACACGAAGTCTCTTTAGTCTCTGCCAATTATCTTCAATCACAGCTATCGCTTGAGCCTTCGTTCAAAGTGCTACGTGTAGAGATGAAAAAAGAAGGGTGGTTTAATGACCAAGAGCAATTGGTCTATTTAGATACCAACAGTGCATCAATCAACTGTGAAAACACGTCGACCAAAATTGATTTCGTCGTGCCTTGTATTCATGGTTTTCCAGGCGAAACGGGCGACATTCAATCCATGCTTGAACTGGCAAATATTCCCTATTTAGGCTGCGGCTCTGAAGCTAGCTCAAACAGCTTCAATAAGATCACATCTAAGCTTTGGTACGATGCAATTGGCATCGCTAACACACCTTACGTTTTTCTATCTAACAACGATGAAGATTCTTACCAACGTTCACTAGAAGCATTCAAACAATGGGGAAGCTTGTTCGTTAAAGCCGCAAGGCAGGGCTCATCAGTAGGATGCTACAAAGTGACCCAAGAGTCTGACTTACGCAAGGCAATCGACGATGCGTTTGGTTATTCAGATCAAGTTCTTATCGAGAAAGCGGTTAAACCACGTGAACTCGAAGTCGCCGCATACGAATATCAAGGTAAGCTGCATATCACGCTACCTGGTGAAGTTATCGCGCCTGAAGATGCATTTTATACATACGAAGAGAAATACAGTTCTGACAGCCATTCAAAGACAGAAATTGTTGCGAGAAACTTAACTCAAGAGCATTTAGAAAAGATCGCAGTATATTCAGAGCGTGTTTTTAGCCAAATGCGTTTAAGGCATCTCTCTAGAATTGATTTCTTTCTAACAGAAGATGGTGAAATTTATCTAAATGAAGTCAATACCTTCCCAGGGATGACACCGATTTCGATGTTTCCAAAGATGCTGCAGAATCATGGGCCACAGTTCCATGAGTTCTTGGCCGACTGCGTTAAATCGTCTGTTGTTTAACCCCAAGGTTTAATCGTCTTAAACTGTACTTTTTCAGTCTCTGCCTTATCTGTGTTTCCTAGATATTGATAAGGCATTGCTGGGCTTAGCCAACGCCCAAACTCTTGAATATCTTTTACTTTGTGACCTTGACTGGCCAACTCCCTTACCGCACCAATTCTTAGCGATTGTCCTGAGAACTTAAAATCCCCTCCAATCATTTCACCTAGCGTTCTTAGTGCTCGATAGATTGACGAATCATCCATGGCCGCTTCGCCAATGTTTCCGTGGCGATCTATTGCTCTAAATAGTGGCCCTTGAGTAGTTCCAAGCACTGAAATCCATTTGCGAATAACGGCGCTCAAAGCGTCAGATAACTGATAGGTTGTTGCTTCTATGTTCAAGGTCACTTCTGCATCATTGATTTTAATTGAAGATATACTCAAATATTTAGATTCTGAGCGCTTTAATGCGCATTCAAACATAATGCCTGCCAGCGCTAGATTTCGAAGATCGATACTGCGTTCACTGTTTGCCAATTTTTGTACGAGCACATGAAAGTGCGATGAGGTAAAAGCAACCGCTTGTTTAGCGTCACCTTTTTTATTAACCCTTAAGTCAGCCAAACATTGCCGTACTCGCGGGTTGGTTGTCGGATCAGCTTGGCCGATAATTCGGTGTAATAAACCAATAGTGACCGCGTATCGTCTTATGGTCGAGTATTTTCGCTGCTTGGATTCATTTTCTAAAAATAGACGTACGGCTGTGGAAGAAGCGGGGAGTGGATGTACTCTTTTTTCTAAGCAAAATTCAACAAAGAGATTCCAATCCTTCGTCATAGCGAGCAAAGAGTTTCGTGAGTATAAACCGTGAGTTAGCTCGTTAACATCTTCTAAGATAACAGGATGTGAGAACAATGTTATCGTTCGTTTAATAACATCTGGAGAAGTCAGAGGCAATATCTCTTTTTTCATTCTAGCGCACTATAACGATTAATTTTATTACAAATATACTTGATAACCATGAATTTACAATTATTATTTAAGAATATACATTGTGGATGATAAGAATAACTAATTATGGCTGTTGCGACTTACCGAGGTTTTAACCTCAAAACTGCTGCAAGCAGTACAGATGTATGGCAAGTACAAATTAAAAACCACGTATTAAGTGGAAGCATGGCTGCTGTTAAGAAAAGTATTGATTGGTTCTGTGATACAGCAACCATCATTGACCCTCGAGAGTTCAGTTCGGTCGGACAGAAAAAACAAGCGGACGGTCAACCTGCACAAGAAAACTTCAATGGCTTTACGCTCAAGAACGATACCGGTGAAGCAAACGCTTGGTATTGTTTCTTTAACGGGCGCTTAATAAAGGGAAGTAAGCTTGGACTGCAAAAGCATATCGAGGCATACTTGCTCGCTAAACAAAAAGCCGAGCAACAGAAGAAGTAGATAACCATGACTCTCGTATACTCAACAGATGTTGCAGAATCAAGCCAGAAGAAGAAAAAGTTGAACGTCCTAAAGGCGATGGCATTGTCCGTATCTTAAAGCAAACCAAAGGTCGTAAAGGAAAAGGCGTGTCGATCGTTACAGGTTTGGACCTTGACGATGCGCCGCTAAAACTATTGGCTGCTGAACTTAAGAAAGTATGTGGCTGTGGCGGCTCTGTAAAAGATGGCACAATCGAAATCCAAGGCGACGCTAGAGACAAGATCAAAGCGCTATTAGAAAAGAAAGGCTACACAGTTAAGTTAGCTGGCGGTTAGCTAGCCATTAATAATCAGCGTTTAAATTTATTTAACTAGCTGTTTATTAAGTATTTTATGGTAAATAACATATGTTAAATTGAACATGTGTGATTAAGCTATAGATAAAGTAGAGCACCAAGGTGCTCTTTCTTTAATGGAATGTCATTTAACATAAGATAGATAATACGCACTGTGATATGGGATTAATTACGCTGTCCTTAGCTACTACAATACCCAACAATCCTGCTGTAACCCCTTGAAAACCAATCCCATTATACTTTTTTGCAATGTTCGCCCACATCGCTTTGACGTTTGGATTATCGTTACGGTCTGCATGACAACCAAGCAAGGCAATCTCTGGGTCAATTCCTGCACCTTCTGCTAAAAAAATTGCTTCTTCATCAGTTACATAGCGCACACCTTTGCGCATTTTGCTGATTATGTTTGGCAGAACGTTTAAGTCATGGGCTATTTGCTTGTCTTGTATGTATCTTTGCTCGTATTTGTAAGCATCTAACAGTTCATTTATGTACATGTCATAACCTCCGTTTTCTTGATTGTAGCGCATAACTTGCGACTTTCGGTATCTTGCAAATACCAATTTCAGTATTTACAGTTACCGATATTGGTATTTAAGGATGCTAATTATCGAATTTGACCACCTTGGGCGCTAGCCCTTGACGCTTTTGCTCTTGGTGGTCACTCTCACTCAGTCAAGGAGTTAGATTATGAAACCGCTAGATTTAAGCAATGCCGTCATATTAGACACGGAAACCACTGGCCTAGATAAATGGGCGCAAGTTATCGAGGTTTCCATTATTGATGCGTTACATGGTAACACTATTTATACATCACTCATTTGTCCATCAAAGCCAATCCCTGCGGATGCTACCGACATTCACGGCATTACTTATGATGATGTTCGTCATTCTCCTACCATTGTTGACGCTTGGCATGACATCCGCTCTGCTCTATCTGGCCGTGACATTCTGATTTACAACGCAGACTACGACACACGTTTACTCGTTCAATCACTGCGTTACTCTGGTTTAGAGTTCGCATCTTTTGACTTACAACGCCAATTCATTAATGAGCTAAACACTCAATGCGTCATGCTCTGGTATGCGGACTTTTACCAAGAAGAAAATCCTTACTACAGCCATTACAAATGGCAAAGCCTCACCAACGCTTGCACACAACAAGAAATCGACATATCTGATTTAACGGCTCACCGAGCTTTAGCGGATTGTGAAATGACTCGTCGTCTAGTGCACGCTGTGAACCCTAAGCTAGAGGCTTAATTTCATGGGCGACTTCATCTACTTCGACAACGAACCTAACGTGGGAATCAATGTGTATTTCCCTTGGGGTCATCACTTCTTTAAGAATCGCCAACAGTTTGATGCGTACATGGCGATGCATTATGGCAGTGACGCTTATCAGCTCGTCGAAATCACCGATGAAAACTATCAAGAATTGGTACGCAAAGGGGTGTTTCATGCGATCTAACAAACCCCACCAATACCATGATGAAGTTCGCCCTGTCATTGTTGACCACTTGGCCTTTTCATTTCCCCTATCCAACCTCACCCATTTGGATAAGTCGAACGACCAAGACTTTATCAACTTGCAGTTCCCCGAGTTTCGTCAGCCAAAAGCTATCACGCCCGAAGCCATTGAACGTGCAACGATAAATCATAAAACCAAGGTCATGAAAGTCTTGGCACATCGCCTTGATGAGTTCATGGAAAAAGTGTTCAAGTTTCGCCTGTCTCCAATGCGTGGCCGTGGCCTGCATGGCTATGAAGATTCGATGGTCATTCTTGATATGACGGGAACTGTTGAATGTGGCCTGATTGGTATTGGCGGCAACCAAGACACCATCTTTATTCAAGTAAACGGCTCTGGTTGCAAGAAGCTGTTTAACCACATTACCCCACAAAAACTGCATTGGTGGCTCTCCTCGATTTTGGGTGTCACTCGCCTATCCCGTCTCGACTTGGCCGTGGACGACTACACCGGAAACTTTGACTGTCAGTATGCGCAGATGTGCTTTTATGAGGGTGCATTTCGCACCGCCAAACAAGGCCGTGGCCCAACAATGGTCCCTCATAAACGTATCTCTCAAACTGGTGAACTGTTTGAAGAAGCCACCATAGTTGGCTCTCGTTCTTCAACCGTTTACTGGCGCGTCTACAACAAAAAGCTTGAACAGAAAATCACAGACCCCGACGTCATTTGGTATCGCAACGAAGTGGAACTAAAGAAAGTCGATATTGATTACCTCGCCTCGCCTGCTTCGGCCTTTGCTGGACTGTGTGACTTTGCGGCCAGTATTGAACCTGCCGAGCCTGTGAAATTTGAAAAGCTTAAGAAAGCACAAGGTCTTGAGTTCTTTGGCCGTATTGCTTGGGCGCGTCGTCAATGTGGTACGGCACTAGCTGAAATCATCGCGATGACAGAGGGAGATTTAGGAGAAGCCTTTGGCATGCTCATACCCCAGAAACACAGACGGGCTGACTTTGAATTAATCGGAGTCCCCGACTCATATCAATCACTTATGAACAATGTAATGGAGTCAAGGTAATGGCAGTAATCATCACAGGGATTGCAGTAAAACGCTTTCCAAAATCAGGTCAAGAAATGGCAGAACTGAGCGTTCTTCGTGAAGTTGAAACCGTACAAGTTGAGAAGTTCGAACAATATGGCATCGGCTTTAATACCGATATCCCGTTTAACAAACAGGCGTTAAAAATGGATGTGGCCTACGCGAAAAAGCTCATCGAATCACGCGCCTTTGTCCCAAACACACCTTATGAATTGGCGTTTGGCGCGAACCCTAACGACCCGTTAGAGATTTTGGTCACTGAACTTAAACCCGAAGATGACGGCGTGAAAAAGCATTTCACCGAGTCACTTAAAGCGGCCAACTAACCATGTATTCGTTCGATGCGCTTCCAGAAATACTCACCGCCATTAAGTGGTTCTTAGCGATTCTCTTAAGTGCATCGGGCTTCTTATATTGGCTGTCTACGAGGTAAACCCATGTACGTTCTAGTTTGTAGTCAGCCGATTGTTGAAAACACCTGTCCATCAGGATGGAAAACCATGGCCTTAGCTCAGCTAATGCCGCAATACCTAACCGTAAACGAGTTGATGTTATTAGCGCCTATCACGCTTGTTTTTTTCGCAACTTGCTACGGTTTTCGAAAACTCAATCAAAGGTAAACACTATGAAAAATCAACTTAACCAACTAGTTAATCGCACTAAACAACTGGGCAAAAAAGGCGTTGCCGCAACATCTATCGCGCTTGCGACTTCAGCGCCTGCATTTGCCTCTACCTCGGTCGACGTCACCGAAGCCATTGCAGTTGTCGCAGGTTTTGTCGTTGCGGCCGTTGCGCTTGGTATCGCTTACATCAAGCTCTCTGCAACCAAAAAAGGTTTGGGCAAACTCGGCGGTTAATCCCTACTTTCGCTTGCTGCTAATCACTGGGGGATGTTCTGCGTCCCCTTTTTTATGGAGAAAAAAGGTAATGGATTATGACGCTCGACACCTACGTAATCATCACGTTCTTTATGGGGTTCTACTTCTTGCACAGTTAATACTATTCTCAACCAATGCTAAAGCTGAAACTGTGCCTAAAGGTTATGATATCCCAGGGTACGATACACAAGACCCCTATTCAATTTGTGAACAGATGTTCCCATCTGATTCAGAACGATACCCACTGACTGGTGCAGGTCTAAGCGTCCCTCCATGGCCTCAAAATAACCGACTCAAACTCTCTTGTACTTGGCAAAGACCGGGTTCCAAACTTCATAAATTTAAGGAATGGCTACCTATTCCTCAAAAATCTTGTCCAAGTACGCACCCTATCGATAACGGTGATGGAACCTGTTCGTCTCAGCCAGAACCTGACCCAATCACTTGCAATGACCCACAAGTCACGAAAGACATTGAGTTTGAACAGTTGGCCTGTCAGCAAGGAAATCCCAATTCCAGTTTATACAACGTCGACTTTCAATGGTCATGCTCAGAGAACCCAGCGCCGCAATACCCAAACGTTTCTACCGTCTGTAACTACAATCCGAATGATTGTGTGGTCGGCCTATCGTGTGGCAATGAACAAGACGCACCCCATTGTGATCCAATTACCGAAGATTGCCCAATACCCGACCCAACACCCGACCTACCCGACGATGTGGATAAGCCAGATGGTGAACCAAACTTTTGCGACTTGCACCCACAGCTTTGTGAATCTCCAGACGTTGGCCAACCACCGACGCCAGAACCGAACCCGAACCCAGACGCGTCCACCAAGCCCGATAACCCAGATTTAACGGTTGGAGAAAACGAAAACAGCAAACAACTGCAAGAAGCCAACGAGCACTTAGAGAACATCAATCACAACGTCAAAGAACTTGATAAAAACGTGGTCGCACAATTGCAGCTAGCCAACGAACTCGCCCAACATCAGCTTGGTGAACTCAAAGACCTCAAGAAAAAATCTACAGGTGGTAGCGGTAGTTCGGGAACCACTCAAGCGGTCAATGAGGGCAATGACAAGCTCGATGACATTAAGTGTTTACTCGATGAAGAGTGCGAATCCGAAGGCAAAGAAAAACCCACCGCCAACGTAGATTGCTCAAAGTCCATCTTTGAATGCAAGGGCGATGTGATTCAATGCGCCCTACTCAAAGTCACTTATGAAAACTCTTGTACCACCGACGAACTCAAGCAACTTGAAGCCGCCTTTGATGGACTCGCCAACGTCGACAATGAAGGCATGTTAGTCAATGAAGAAGCAGAAATGGACTTCTCCAAAATCGACACCAAGTATCTTGATAATGGCGTGTCATTTGGCAATGGTGCCAGTTGCCCCGCCCCTGCTCACATTCCCTTAGACCTCGATTGGGCAGGCTCTTACACCATCGATTTTAGTTACGAGCCTGCCTGTCAATGGGCAGAAATCTTCAACCCTTTGGTACACATAGCAGGTTGGATATTTGGCTTATTTATCATCTTTAGAGCAAATGGAAGCGTATAACTATGGCCTATTTCATTACTTTTCTATCCACCGTCGTACTCCCGTTAATCCCCTCAATCGTAAGAGGCATTGTGACCTATGCAGCCGTGTCATTGGGTTTTAGCCTTGTCGTTTATAAAGGTGCTGAAGCGGCCATTGAAACCTTAGTCGATTACATCCAAGCCAATATGGACGGCGTTGGGGCTGATATCGCCTTATTGCTATCACTGGCAGGGGCAGACAAGTTCATAAACATCGTTCTCACTTGCGGAGTTTTCGCCCTTACGCTGCGCGGCTTAATGGTTGCGACTGGCTATCGTCCAAGTTGGCGAAAAACCTCAAGCCATTTCATAGGAGCATCATAATGCTATTTGGATTCTCAGGCGTGATGGGGACAGGTAAGACCTTAACGCTATCAAATTCATCATAGAGAACGACGACTTTGCAGGGCGCCTGTCTATTACCAAGGCATACGCGTGTTGCTCCTTGATTATGAAGTCTGTGACAGTTTTCAAGGTTTCCTCTACGGTGTGTACTGGCAAAAAAATCAAGACAATACCGCCCTATCTTCCAAGCTCGAAAAGATAGACAAAGAGCGACGCCTTGCCACTATTGAAGATTTTCCTTACCTTGCTTATGAGTACAAGCAACATGATCCAATGTCGCTTTGGTTAGCATGGTTTAAGAAACTTGCGTCCCCAACTCGCCTTGAAATGTACCAAGAAGCGCTCGACGTTTTAGGCATTGATGAATCTCAGCTTACCTATGACCATATCCAACAAATGAACCTGTCATGGAAACAGTTTCATGATCCAACCATCATCCACGAACTCCCATCCGGTTGCGTGGCCTTAGTCGATGAAGTGCAAAACATCTGGGGAGCCCGTCAATCGTCTAAAGAAGTGCCGCCCGATGTTGAACACGTCGCGACTCACCGACACAACGGCCAAGACCTTGTTTACATCAGCCAAGACTTTAAAGACGTTGACCAGTTCATCAGACGACGTTTACAAGAATACCGACATTACCATTTGATTGGGGGTGACAACCTTCATGAATACTTTCACATTCGAGCTTTCGACCCAGACAAAGCCTCTGATTTAGAGAAAACCGACAAACGCAACATTACTCGAGACTCGAACTACTACGGCGTTTATCTAAGTTCGATTAAACACACCCAGAACGTAAAAACTGACCCTACGATTGCCCTTGGCAGAAAGATGATCGTTTCATCCATCAGTTGGATCATTGCCTGTCTTCTTATTTTGGTTGGGGTTTCTATTACCTGTTTTTCTCAGGTGACGATGCGCAAGCTCAAGAACAAACCGACCCTCAAACAACCCAAACCACAACGCAGCAAGCCTCGACACAAACACCTGTATACGCCAACAACGGCGACTACATCAGCAAGTTCAACAAACGTATCGATTCCTTGCCCTTTAGCGCCCCACTCTATGACGACATTACGAGCAGCCCAACCGAATACCCACAACTGGTTTGCGTTATCACGCGCAACGATTGTGATTGTTTTACTCAGCAAGGCACCAACTACGCCATAGAAATCACAGCATGCATCAACATCGCCAAGTTTGGCTACTTCGACCCCTTCAAAAACGAGTCAGGCAGAAATAGCAAACGCAGCAACAAACAAGGCTCACTCAACAAAGGAGCGTAAGCCAATGATTAGAACATTCATACTCTTAACCTTATTGTCATTCAATGCCCTAGCCTTTGAAGCGAACCTATCAGGCAAAACGCTTAATGAGTTTTTCATCGTAGCCAGTAAGACCTTTGAGAAATCCATCGTCGTTGATCCAAAAATCAACGGTGAACTTAAGCTGTATCAATCCCACGGCGCGGCTAACTTTCGGGATGTGTGGTTTAGTGTCATGCGAGCACATAACCTCACCTATGTAGAATCTTCAACCGTGATTCGAGTCCAGCTGCGTAACCAACTCAAAGCAGGAAACGATATTGTCACTCGAACGTATAAGCTCTCACACTTAACGGCTGACGAAATACTCAAACCCATCACCGAATCATTGCGCGTACAATCCTCAGTGCTCGACGTCCCAAACGTCACCGCAGTATCAAGCATCATTGCAGGGTCAGCTCTTATGGTCACTGCGCCTAAGTCCCTTCACCAGAACGTCGCCAACTTTATCAACGCAGTCGACACGCCACTGAAGCAAATCAAAATCCGAGCGGCCATTGTTGAAACCCTTGATGGAAGCCTAAGAGATTTGACCGTCGACATGAAAGCCGGAGCCGGAGCAATCCAAGCCGCCTTTACAGGCTCAATTGCTGGATTCATGAGAACAGACCCAAACCTCAAAGTATCCTCAGATGACTTCTCGGCCTTTATTCGGTTCATAGAATCAAGCGACAAAACCCAACTGCTTAGCCGCCCAGAACTGACCATCTTGCATGGCCATGAAGGATTGATATCCGTCGGCCAAGAACTGCCCTTTATAACAGGTAGCTACACAACCGAATCCGATACGAGCGACAAGCCCTTTCAAACCATCGAGCGCAAGGACGTGGGACTTTCGTTATTCGTGAAACCCTATATTGGTTACAACGGAGATATAAAACTCAAAATACGCCAAGAACTGAGCCGAGTTGATAAGTCAGTTGAAGCAAGCGACATCGTAACGTCGAAAAGACAAATAGACACCACTCTTACAGTGAGACCCGGTGACACAGTAGCACTTGGAGGAATGACGTCGACCGACAGCCAGAAAGTAAACGTAAAAGTGCCGGTTCTCGGAGACATCCCACTGATTGGAATACTGTTTAGCTCAGAAAGCGAAAAAGCAGCAAAGCGAACATTGAGTGTTGTGCTGTACATTGAAAAAGCATGAAAAATCTCGCAGATATTATCAACAATAGCGAAGGTTTTGCTAAATTTCACTAGCGCATAATGAATGAGATTTCAAATAAAATAATATAAAAAATTATCAAAAAATATAAAATGAAACCGTATGGCACTGTGAGGCACTTTGAGCTATCCCTTCACATTAATAAGGCGGGAAAAATAAAACCTCTTACAGCGCCATACGCGAACTTAATCTAAAAATGGTGTCAAAAATCCCTGCTCGATTTTATGCGCACTATTCCCTTTTTTAAAAGAAAAACATTATAGCTCGCGGAACGAAAAACCTATCGTCCATGACTGCAAGCAACTATCAGACTGCTACAAAAGTTCTACAGAGGAACAGCGAGTCGAAATAGACTGAGCCAAGGGCTGATTTCTATCGGCCCGCAGGGATAAGCGAAGCGAGAACGAACATCTAGCAACACACGCCAATCAGTGCGCTACTGCATATATACTGTAGCCCCAACACGCTCCGAAGGTCAGAACCCACTTGCCGCGACCTCGGAGCCACTCACTGCCCCAAAACCCCAACGCCCACGAAAAAATCCTCTCCCTTGCCAAGATAAAACCTCGCAGAGAGTTACCGAACCAAAGGTGCTCAAAGCTACTGCAACCCGATAAACTGAACAGGAAGGCCAAAGACACAATAACGCGCATGGGATGCTATGAGGGACGAAGAGCGCCCAGCGCGTCTTGGGCTTCGACCCCCGTTCTGTATTACGGGGGTAAATTCCACCATTGCACAATACCAACTTGGTTTTCACCCATTTCCACTAATTAATTGAACCACTTCGAATTTGGCCTTGGTCAGCTTGATCATGACCAACTCCAAATGCTCAACTAATGGCATATTTAGTCAAGGGCAAATAATAGTGAATTTTAGTAGATATTTATTGGCAACTCTTTTGTTTGTTCCGTCAGTGACTCATGCGGATGATTCAAGCGGAAACTTAGTAGCAGCTCGAATTAAGTACGGGCTGATTAGCGAGATTCGGACAAACTATAAAGGAGGTTCAGGTTTTTGTGATGTCATGATTTTGATGAAACACAAGGATGGATACGCAATTGTTAAGCGCGTTTCAACTACTGGAGATAGTAAGCTCTGCCGCTTTATCAAATCTAAGCTGAAAAGAGGTAGTAAGTTCAGATACGACTACCAAGAAAAGTTAATTCAAATCGAAATTGAACATTATTAACCCCACTCACGTGGGGCTAAACTTATGGATTAGATGAAATTAATATTTGAAATCGCTCTAGCAAGTTTTAGCAGCTTACTCGATGTTTTGATTTCTAGCTCAGACTGTATTTGTAATAGAGCGATACCAGTTAAAACTTGTTGTGGTGTAACTGCTTCACCTGTAGGCAGTTCTAATCTCTCTCCCTTTACCTTGAATCCTCGCCAATCCTCATAATGACTCAACTCTAAACGTCTGTGCATTCTCATAAGCCTTTTACACTCTTTAGGAATTGGCTTTCCCTTGTCCCACCCTTTAACAGTTGCAATATTTTTAAAGCATAATTTTGCGGTTTCTTCTATGGACAAACCGCAGCTAAACTCCCGAAACATATGATTTTTTGTCATATCAGAATACTTCATAACTTCATCCTTCTGTTGTGAAAACAGAAAGACTAAAGTTATACACAAGCCTCCGTGACACTGTGACTTAACAACTCGAGGTAATCCACCAATTTACGTTTTGATACAATACACATTGCTAAAAGCTCTCCAAACCAACTTGAAGTCCGTCACAAATATTTGCATCAAACAAATTTATTTTTGACTCAACTTTGTTTTGTATAACTTTCAAAAAATGATGTTTCGTAGTTTTATTGGGCTTTGGTTTAGATAAATCATTACATCTATATATTAATGCTTTTGATGTAAAACAGGTTGCATTTAACGTAAGCCGAGATAATACGCACTATATGGGGAGTTTCAATTACTTAGCGTAGCTCATCAGCTAAATCTGAATCTATCTTCACTAACATTTCTAATTCTTGCTCAGCCAAGTTCAACCTATTCATCTGCACATAAAGTACGCCACACTTGGCGCTCCCTTGTTTGCGTAACGTGTAAGCAAGATTGTTGTGCGCCTCTGGAAAATCTTCGTCACGTTCGATAGCTTTCCGGAATTTTGGTTTTGCATCCTCAAACTGTTTGTTGAGCATTAGCTTCACGCCAGAGTTGTAAGCTGTTTCTGCACCAGAAAGAAAAGTTGGCCGACTAAAACCCGATCCTGCTGGAAGCGCTGTAATGACCATAAGCAATGCAGATAATGCAATCATCCATTAAGTCATCAAATCACCTCATTTCTTGACTACAACCAAACACTACTCAGTTCGAGAACAACCAGTTCGTTAACCGATAGATTATGCTTTGAAAAGTGACAGCGTATAGCCGCAGAATATATAACTGGCTCTTTTTGACCAAGACTTTAAACCTGTAATTAAATTACATAACCATTCAAGCAAATACGCCAGGCAGATGATAATGCTGCGTTAACTTACTGTAATTTCGATATATATTTGAGTTTGGGCCTTTTAAAATCCCTGTGATATAGGGTAATTTGATAGTTAGCTATTACAAAGTGTATGCCTACTGAGGCGTGAGATCATTAATATTATGCGTGTTATAGTGCGTCAGTGGGTAAGAGAAAAGGCAGCTTACGCTGCCCTACTCTTTTAGTCTTTTTTTGCTGCTGCTTCTTCTCGAATCTTGGTGGCAACAATTTTGATGGCTTCTGCCGTACTAATACCTTGTGCCATCAATTCTTGAATTTGTTCTACAGCTTTTTGCTGTGCTTCATGGCTAAGCGGTGGTAAATCATCAAACATAAAAATGGCTCCTGTAATGAGGAGCCAACTATATAACGAATTTGATGCCAGATGCTACTTTAACTTAGCGTTTATACCTTTAGTAACTACCTAAGAAATTAATATAGGCACCCATTGAGTTTTCGTTTTTGTAACTTGCGCCAATATCAAGCTGGAACAAGTTCAAAGGTGAGATACCCACACCGGCCGTGATTACACCGTCTGAATCATCATAGGCTAAGTTCGTTTTGTAACCAGCTCTTAGTTTTAGTTGACGCATGATGTCAATCTCACCCCCTACCCTAAGCATTTGAGTGTTGTCATTGAAACTAGTGAATTTCTTCTCTTCATTAAGATCGTAATCAACGCTGATAGCTGCGTAGTCTCCAATCAAACCAACACCGACTGTGTATTGCGGTTTCATTTGGTATGAATGTTGTAGGTCGAAGTCTCGACTTTGTGTCGGATCAATCTCAGATTGAACGCTATAAGAAAGACGTTTGGTTTGGATGTCTCTGGAAACTAAGTTCGTGGCAGAAAAACCAACACGTAACGGGCCACGGAACCAAAGGAAACCTGCATCGAAGTTAAGCATGGTTTCACCCGTGCCATTTTCACGAATATCCGTGATGTCGTAACTATCTAAATTCGCTGAGTAGACATAAGTGTAGATGCGCTGAAGTTTTGGTGTAACACCGAACGCAATATGTTGACCTAAAAATGTTTGGTATTTAGCTAGTGAGATACCAACTTCAGTCACGCCGATGGCAACCGCATTAACCGCACTAAGTTCCGCATTTACTGCAGTATTAATACCTTCAATAGGGATAACAGAATTTGCACCAGTGTAGATGTCGGCTTCAGCAAAAGATTCTGTATAAGCTTTGCCGAAAACATTAGCAGCAATATATTGGTTTGGGATAGCGAAGGCGATAACACCACCTAACTCAAGCCCCGCTCTGTCGCCTTCCAATGAATCAAGCGCGCCTTGCACCTCACCAATATTACTGTAGTCACCACCACTGATTTGGTCGATCAAACCTGCGGTATAGTCTAAGTCGTCAACTAAGTTATGTTCGTCACTGTAGCTCAAACCAAAGCTTGGAATGATCATGCCTACGTCATCATTACGACGGTAGATTGCAACTAAAGCTGGGTTGTAAAAAGGAGCAGTAAGAAAATTGGCAGAAACGACACCGGTTCCACCCATCGCATCGCCACGAGCTTCAATTGCGTAGTTGGCTGCGTATGATGATGAAGCGGCAAGTGCGATAGAAAGCGATAGTAATTTTATTGTATTTTTCATAACGATATAAACGTTTATTTCCCTATATGTCTATATCGGTATATTGTCTATGATCTTTAGTTATTCCTCTACCGAAACATCATAAGTTTTACTAATTATTTGGGATTGTTCCACAATTATGGCGCCTTGCCACCTTTGGTGCGTCATGGAAATGGCCAAAACGTATCGTCCTGGATCAAGCTGAGCCATATCTAACGACGTTGGATAATCCGATTCATACACTTCACTCCAAATTCGTTGGTATTTCCCATCTACGTAATCGTATAAACCGATTTCTAATTTCGGAAGCGTACAGAAACTATTCAATAATGCATTTTTTTCAATGACCCACTGATCTTTTGACGACCAACGAACTGTTTGACGCGCTTTTGGATCGCCAAGCAATACCCAAGAGCTCCAAGAGTCTTGATTTTTGGTTGTAACATCAAGGCGATATAGCCCTTTGGGTATTCGACTATTAACATTATAACGCTTGGTAAACAGTGATTTATCTGTGCCTTCGATAGCTTGTATCGATTTCGTTTCGTCAGCAGAGATTGGACGGTCGACCCAGCGTTTCAATGTTAGATCTGAGATCTCTTCATCCGATGTCGCTTCAAGCACGATACGAAACGCGTCGCGTCCAGGGCTTTGAATATCGGTTCGACGAATGACAACTTTAGAAAGCCAGTTTGGCAAAGTTTTGGTGTCGAGCCCTTTACCGCAATCGAGTTCGAATGACTGTAGAAGCAAGTCATTGAGATGCTCTGCATTCACACGCGGTTCTTCTTGTTGCCAGACTTCCACCAATGAATTAAACATCGATGGTAAATCATCGCTCAGAAGATGATGGTGTGCTTGAGTAAGCGGTGTGTTCTTTTCGAACCATTCCACTTTGTTTGCTAGAACAGGCGCGCTAACTAGCGCACCAATCAATAACAAGCTTCTAATCATTAAGCTTTCATCTTGTAGCCAACACCACGTAGAGTTTCAATCTCTAAACCTGGCAGTTTTTGGCGAAGTTGAAGAACATGAGTGTCCACTGTACGCGTAGTCGGGAAATGGTTGTATCCCCAAACATGGTCAAGCAGCTCATCACGAGTAAATACACGTCCAAGGTTGCTCGCTAAAAAGAGTAGTAGATCAAACTCAGTACGCGTTAACGTAATACTCTCTTCTTTATAGAATACTTCGCGCGTCGCTTTATCAATCACTAGATGTTCAGTCGTCACTTTTGACTCATCGGCCGCATCGACATCTGGTAGTCGAAGTTGCGCTCGGATACGAGCAAACAGTTCAGCTTCAGCGAACGGTTTAGTGAGATAGTCGTTGGCACCTGCATCAAGGCCTGTCACTTTGTCTTTAACGGTAACAAGTGCTGTAAGCAGAATAACAGGAACATCTTTGATCTCTTTCCAGCTAGCTAAATGCTCTACCGAATCACCATCTGGTAACTGGCGGTCAAGAATAACCAAATCGGCTTTGTCCCAGTACTGCGCAACATCCGCAATACGCTCTGAATGGAAACATTCGTACCCAGCTTGCTCAAGGCTAACTAAAAGTCCATCGGCTAGGTTTTTATCATCTTCAACTAGAAGCAGTGTCTGTTTCACAAGGTATCTCCAAAATAAATGTTGTAGGCGGGCCAATTAAAGTCATCTTGCCCCCCATACGACTTACCATAGATTCGACTATGGTTAAGCCAAGTCCAAGCCCGCTTTTACTTACAAAAGGTTTACGTAAATTACGCCAGTCCTTTTGAGTTAGTGAACCTTGGTCTATGACTTTGAAAGTGATCATGTCTTTGGCGGTAATAACTTCGAGAGTGATAGGTGCTACGCCATATTTAACAGCGTTTCGAATCAGGTTATCAACACACGTACCTAACCAATAGACATTCAGTTTCGCGGCAATATCAGCATTAATATTTAACTCAATATCACCATTAAATTCTTCTTCAATTTTGTATTCTAGCCATTCTGCAACCGATGGAACCCAATCTGTTGCAAGAGGTTTGTTATCTGACTGTAAATAATCCTTACTTGCCTCGGCCAATTGCCTTAAACGTCGCGAATCTTCGCATAATCGACGAAATTCATCGTACACACTTTCTGGTAGTCGTTCGAATTCACGTCGAAATCCTTCTACTGTTAGAGACAAACTTGCAATAGGAGTTCTCAACTCGTGTGTAAGAATTTGTAGAATCAACATTCGACTCTTCATTTCTTGGCGTTTTGTGTTCCAACGATACACCGACCAACCCAGTACAAGCAAAATATTGGCGATCACAAGGATGACCATGCTTATTCTTAAAAAGTCAGAATGATCTTCTACATCCCAGCACAAATTGCCACGCTGCACAAAGCAACTTGAAGACTTGTTCGAAAAGGTAAAACTCAGCCCTGCGGTATCGACATTTTTACGCCAATCCGTTTCTGGATAGATGAAATAGCTGTCGTTCTTTCTTAACCAAAGTTCACCTTGTTCAACGAACATGGACGCACCGGAAATTAGCGCATCTAAAGCGTACTCGTCCATTCGCTGTAAACGGCCAAGTAAACTGTCTGCTACTGCAATCGGGCGCTCTTGAATATGCATAAACTGCTGCAGTTCATTTGCTTTTTCCGGGTGAAGCAGTGAATATCGATGCGCATACGTACCGCCACCTGGGTGAATCATTCCGCTACGGGCAAACCAACGCGTCGTCAGTTTTGTGCCCTTACAAGTCGCTCGTGTGAAAACTAGCGGCTCGGTTATTAAGGGGCTTAAGGGTAATTTACCTGTACAGTTTTGTGCAAGGCTATAAAGCTTTTGGACATCTTTGATTGGGTAAGATGACGTTTGCGGCAGCATGCTTGATGGTGTTAACAAGCGAGTTGGATAAACAGACTGAATGACACGGATGTCATAAGCGACATCTGCCGCTGACGAATCGAATAAATTGACAAAAGTATCGATGCGTTCTGGTAAGGACTCGGCATTCGCAGACAATGAAGCCGTTACCAAAATAAGACCGATGATTTTATTAGCCGCTTTAAACAATGGGAAAATAGTCTGTTTTTGTATGATTGACGAATATATCGCATTATTACAAAAATTTATACTTGGTCTGTTATGTAAAAGTTAGAAGTGATACCTCATGGCGCAGCTTATGGTTTATAAACTGACGTTACCTTGACATTGTTTCATTCAGGTCAAACAAAAAGGGCCAGCTAATAGCCGGCCCTTGTTCAATAAGTTTTAGTTAGATTGCTTTTGAAATCGCATCAACGGACTCTTTCGCGTCACCAAAAGCTAACTACTCTCCTACATAGCCTTTTAATTTCAGTGTACAATCCTTACATAACACCCAAAAAGGACTAAAAATGGCACTGATACCTTACGCTCGAGTCAGTTCTGGCAAGCAATTAGATGGTCTATCCATGAGCTTGCAAGGTGATAGTAAGCTATTAGAAAACTTAGCAAAAGAGTACAAAACTACCATTTCAGACCTAGTTTATAATGACTAAGGCGTATCATCATACAAAGGTAAGAACGTATCACACGGTGAGTTAGGTCGATTGGTATCAGATATCGAAAGAGGCTTGATAAAAGATGGCGATATCATTGTGATGCGTGCGTTAGACCGTCTTTCTCGTCAAAAGCTTACTGACTCGGAAAATCTATACAACAGCATTGTTGGCTCAAACGTCTGCATTCTTACCACGATTGATAATCATCTTTATAAACGCGATTGTGTTATGTCATCAGTTCTAAAGACACTGGCCTTTAAGACAGCGAACGAGGAAAGCGCAAAGAAAAGTCATTTAACAAACACATACGCGTCTCACCGTATACAGCAATTCTTATCAAACGAGAAACCAGACAACGGCACAGCTTATGATATTGGAATCGGTCGCCATCCTTTTTTGGATTGAAATTGAAAAGGATACCCGCGTGATTCAAAAAGGTAAGCACTTTGCTTTAGCTAGAATCATGTTTGAAAAAGCTATGCAAGGTTATGGGGTAGCACGTTTACAAAAGTCTTGCCCGTCCTCTCATTCACCGTGACACTTCTTAATCCCTGAAACCGACCAATTGATAAATTACTCAGTGAATCTTTTTAAATTTCAGCTAGATACTCAATAAAAAGCCTAATTTACTGTATTATGTGCGTATGTTTAAAGTGGAAACTTAATCGATGACTAATGTACATGACGATGGCAAAAATGAATTTCTCGAAGCTACACTTTCAGTGCCTAATCAAGACCAAATTGAAACAGCCGTTAAGAACTACCAAACATCAATAAATGTGTTTTTTAGCACTTACGAAGCTGATTCAAAGTTAATTTACTGTTTTGACAAATTCAATGTTGATGACGAAGAATTGGTAAATGCCGCGCAAGACATTCTTAAACGGAGCAATTACGAAGTTTCTGCGCTTAACGGTGAAAACATAATTTTGTTCAATGAACCTATGCTAGTTTCCGAAATTATTGTATCCAATTTGCCATACGATGAAGCAGCTAAAAACATTCGACTAATCTCGCACAGCTGGAATCAAAAGAAATCGATTAGTAAAATCACGAAATCAGAGTCCGTTGGTGCGGTGGGGGATAATAAAGGTGTGTTTACGACTCAACAATGGGACACGTTTGAAGTTTATGACCATGTACTCGGCATAATAATTCCAGAACGTGCCAAGTTTCAAAAGCTATCAGCAACTCCGATAGAAAGGATTTTATCCGATTCAAAGCACCTTAAAAAGTTACAATCTGCTTACGCTAATCTCAAACATACCGGCGTTGAATCTTCCTTGTTGTGGCAAGCTTCACTGTCTAAAGCTAAAGACTTGTTACGGGAAGGCTCACATCACCTAACTACCGCACAAAATGAATTACATCAACTAACTCAGGCAAAAGAATTCGCGCAAGAAGATTTAGATGTTTTAGATGCAAACGTTGCAAAACTAAAAGAGCTAGATGAAGAACTACAGGAGTCAGTGGCGGTTAAAAGGCTGAATCGAACACCCTCACAGGTGAATACTCAAGCCGCCTTATTGAAACAAATGATTTGAAAAAGGCTCAACACGAGTTAAAAGAAACTATCAAATCAGACAGGGATGAGCTGACCGCGATTCGTGACGAATTGAACAAAGCCAAGCAAGACAAGTTGTTGTCCAACTATGAAGCAATAGCCCACACAAAAGAAGCCGGTCGACAAAGTCGTTGGTACTATGCAGCATCAGCTACGACGTTAGCGTCTCTCTCTTATTTTGTACATTACCTTTACCGGAACGCTGTAAATTTTGAGGAACTACTTCCTCAGTTGGCAGGCAAAGATGTAAGCTCTTGGGATGTGCTGATAAGTCGTCTGCCTATGGTTACAGCAACTGGCTAATCATTGGCTCTCTGTCTGCCCTGCTCTTCTTCTTAGTTCGTCAGATAGTCACTTTGAACAAAGAAAAAATGACGATGTTGAAAGCAGGGATTCTAGCGCAACAAGCTGTTGATACTTTAGGCGTTGAAGATAAAGATAGTGAAGAGATAATTAAGATACAGCGTGATTTCAAGATTAAGCTGATTTCAGAAGTGTTCGACAAACAATCAGAGCATCATAAAGACTCTTCGATTAAAGAACTCATTTCCCTAGTCAAAACTTTGAAAAACTAGTAAAAAGCCCGCTTATTCAAGCGGGCTTTTTCTATCTAGTTCACTAACCCACTTAAAGGTGCTCTAAAATCTTAGAGCAACTCGCCTTAGCATCACCAAAGAGCATTTGTGTATTCTCTTTGAAGAACAACGGGTTTTGAACGCCAGCATATCCAGGGTTCATTGAGCGTTTAAACACGATAACGTCTTTTGCATTCCAAACTTCGAGTACCGGCATACCCGCGATTGGGCTTGCTGGATCATCTTGAGCCGATGGGTTAACCGTATCGTTTGCACCTATAACGAGAACGGTATCAGTTTCAGAAAGATCGTCATTGATCTCATCCATTTCTAACACGATGTCATACGGAACCTTCGCTTCTGCAAGTAGAACGTTCATGTGACCTGGAAGACGGCCGGCAACTGGGTGAATTGCAAATCGCACTTCTACACCTAGAGCACGAAGCTTCTCTGTAATTTCATGAACTGGGTACTGTGCTTGTGCAACGGCCATACCGTATCCCGGAGTGATAACCACTGACTTCGAGTTCTTCAGCATTTCAGCAACGTCTTCAGCCGTCGTTTCACGGTGTTCACCTTGATCTACTGCTTCACCAGACGAAGCCACTTCCTGACCAAAGCCACCTGCAATTACACTAATGAACGAACGGTTCATCGCTTTACACATGATGTAAGAAAGAATTGCACCTGACGAACCAACTAACGCACCCGTGATGATAAGTAGATCGTTCGCTAACATGAAACCTGCTGCCGCTGCTGCCCACCCAGAGTATGAGTTAAGCATTGATACCACGACTGGCATATCAGCACCACCAATGGACGCAACCAAATGATAGCCAAATGCGAACGCAATCAACGTCATAATGATCAATGCGAACATGCTGCCATCAACTTTGACAAAATGAATCATCAACAGTGTTGATACAACGATCGCTGCTAGGTTCAACTTGTGCTTGTGAGGCAACATAAGTGGCGAAGAAGAAATAACGCCGCGAAGTTTACCAAATGCGACAATTGAACCAGTAAAGGTTACCGCACCGATGAAGACGCCCAAAAATACTTCAACCATGTGAATCACATGTTCAGCATGCTGTTCAGCCAGATCTATTGATACTGGTGGCGGTGGATCAATGAAACTATTGAAACCTACTAGCACCGCGGCCATACCTACGAAGCTATGTAGGATAGCGACGAGCTCTGGCATTTCGGTCATCTCTACCTTTTTAGCGTAGAAAATACCGATAGCGGCACCGATAACCATAGCCACAATGATCCAAGCAATCCCTGAAGTCTCTGGGCCTAAGATCGTTGCAATTAACGCGATCGCCATACCAGCAATACCGTAGTAGTTACCGGTACGAGCTGTTTCTTGCTTAGAAAGCCCCTTAAGACTCATGAAAAAGAATATTGCAGCAACAATGTAAGCTGCTTGTACTAATCCTGCAGACATTTGCTACTCCCTTAGTCTTTACGGAACATTTCTAGCATACGTTTGGTGACGGTAAAACCACCAAATATGTTGATGCTAGCGATAAGAACGGCGATAAAAGACAAGAAGGTAACAACACCATTGCCCTGCCCAACCTGTAAAAGTGCACCAACGATGATGATGCCCGAAATAGCATTAGTTACTGACATCAATGGCGTGTGCAGAGCGTGGGTAACGTTCCAAACCACGTAGTAACCCACAATACAGGCAAGAATAAACACGGTGAAGTGAGAGAGGAATGCTGCTGGCGCAACACTTGCAACCCATCCAAACGCGCCTAAACCAATCGCAAGGCCTGCTACTTTTTTCCAAGGAGAAGTCGGTTCTTCAACTTTCGGCTCAGGTTTCACTTCTGGTTTTTTCTCAACAGCTGGTTGAGCAGAAACTTGAATTGGTGGAGCTGGCCAAGTCACCTCGCCTTCTTTAACGACAGTAACACCGCGCAGAACCACGTCTTCGAAATCGATGTTGATATTGCCGTCTTTCTCTTTACAAAGCAGTTTTAGAAGGTTGACGATGTTTGTCGCGTACAGTTGCGATGACTGCGTAGGTAGGCGGCCTACCATGTCAGTGTAACCGACCACTTTTACGCCGTTTTCAGTCGTAATGACTTGATCTGCTACTGTGTATTCACAGTTACCACCGTTTGCAGCGGCAAGATCAACAATCACACTACCTGCTTTCATGCTATCAACCATCTCTTTGGTAATTAGCTTAGGTGCAGGTTTGCCCGGAATTAGGGCAGTTGTGATGATAATATCGACGTCTTTTGCTTGATCTAAGTAAAGCTCAGCAGCTTTCTTGTTGAAGTCATCAGACATTTCTTTTGCATAGCCATCGCCCGCGCCTGTGTCTTCTTGGAAATCCACTTCCAAGAATTCAGCGCCCATCGATTGGACTTGCTCTTTTACTTCTGGACGCACATCAAACGCACGCACGATAGCGCCTAAGCTACCCGCAGCGCCGATAGCAGCAAGGCCTGCAACACCTGCACCCGCTACCAAGACTTTAGCTGGTGGTACTTTACCTGCTGCAGTGATTTGACCTGTGAAGAATCGACCGAACTCGTGAGCAGCTTCAACGACCGCACGATAACCGGCAATGTTTGCCATAGAAGAGAGAGCATCCAGCGCTTGCGCACGAGAGATACGAGGAACAGCATCCATCGCCATTACATTGATCTTCTTTCTTGATAACTGCTCCATCAGCTCTGGATTTTGAGCGGGCCAGATAAAGCTGATTAAGCTCGCGCCTTCTTTAATGAGAGAGATTTCGTCGATAGATTGAGACTCATCGACGATCGGGGCATTTACTTTGAAAATGAGGTCGCTGTTCCAAACCTCTTCGGTAGAAACCACCTTCGCACCCGCTGCTTCAAAAGCAGCATCGTCGAAACTTGCGAGTGCGCCCGCTTGTGTTTCTACAATGACATCAAACCCCAGTTTGATTAGCTGTTCGACTGATTTAGGCGATGCAGCCACTCGCGTTTCTCCTGCGAGTATTTCTTTTGGTACACCAATTTGCACTATATACTCCTTGTGGACAATTTCTGTGCATAAACCACTGATTTTGACTAAATTAACCCTACCACAACTAGGTTTATTTCTTGTGATGAATTAATTCGATGAACCCAGTGTAAATCAATTCCTTTTAGCGATTGCTTGATTTCAAACAAGAAAATCAGCCAACTCTAAGTTGTCATACCTCTTATGGGTACTATGACTAACTATCATGACAGTTTCATGTGCCACAAGTAACACAGTATTCATTTTATTTGGTTCTATGATATTCCAAGCATACAAAAAAGGGCCCCAAGCTTAAAAACTTGTGGCCCTTAATAAAAAGTAGCAATTAGGATGAATAAAGATTAACCGAAAATTCCATCGCCCATTTGATCAATAAACATTTGCGACTTCTTCAGCATTAGCTCATTCGCATCTTCTTTTACAGCCAAGACATCTGATCGTATAAACCGATGTGACTTTAGCTCCTCAGCAAATTGCTTAGTGATTCGGCCTGCAATTCGATACTGACCATTTTCGGCAATTGGTTCCTGATAGATTAGAAAACCCTTGTATTCAACAGGTTCAACTTCAACGGGTTGGTGGTCTTTTTTACCTCCAAACAAGCGAGAAAACAGCCCCACAGGCACTCCTTATTACAGTGATTTATTTTTTAGTTTTCAGAATTGGTGTCTCAAACCAATCTAACTCATCATCGTCATTGAGTCGAGGGTGAGAAAAAATCACGGGTATATCATCATCTCGGTTCGAACGTCGATCTTCTAGGATCATTCCGAGCGAGGATTCAACGGCGGCGGAGGCAGACTCTTTCAGAGCAACAAGGCGAGTTTCCGGCAACGCCGACAAGAAATCTATATCATGTCGAATATAGACGGGACGTAATTGAATCAGAGCAAGACAAGCTAAGTCGGCCATCTGATCTTGGGTTAGAACGCTACTGTATTTACTTTCAGCAAGTACGTGACCAACCAAAGTCTCCATATAGTTATGAACATCAACACTAATTTGCATAGACCCTACTCCCTTGAGCTGCACCTAATCATGATTGATAACGACAATTTTAGACAAAATGTATTCCGTTCTACAAAAAATATCCCATTTATTCATCGGTTTGGATACACTCATCCCTTTTTTATTGTTAAGTTTAGCAAAAAGCTTGGAAATTGATGAAATCAAAGTATCCTAAACGTTAAATTATTCGTCATCTCCATTTATAGACTGTAGGCCTAATCGATACATGTCCACTTCGTTAGTGACTTCTAACTGGTTTCGCGTTTTCTTCCCATTGTTACTCCTTGCCATGCTATGGCTTGGAATGACGAATGTGATTTCAATAACTCAAGCAAACTTGGGTTTCGTCTCGAATCTTCCATACATTTTGTTCACCGTTGTAATTGGCTTAAGTCATACATTTCGACAAAGTCGCATTGGCATGGTCTCTTTGGCTATGTTGGTAGCGTATTGGTATATTCAAACTTTTCTTCAAACGTCTCTGTCTGATGGAACAACCCTCTTAGAGCTGTCCTTACTGGCTTTTTTACTACCGGTCGCTTGCCTTATCGTCTACCGGATCAAGGACTCAAGTGTTAATAGTCGATCTTTCGTGCTTTATTCAGTGACGTTGTCACTCATGTTCGTCTGGTCGTATATTATGATCACCTACATCTACGAAGGGGGCTTCGACGACATTGACGATAGCTTTTTGTTTGTATTGCCAAGTGTTTCTCGGCTGCCATTTATATTGGTTATGTACCTTGCCTCTTTGATTGGCATCTGTTCAATTCTCATCATGGTTTACAACCGAATTGTTGATGTTGTTATCTACAGTTCAATTATTCTTGCATCCACAACATTCATCTTTTTCCATATTCCGTATATCTCGTCCACAATGTTTACTCTAGGTGGGATATTGCTGTTATTGCATTTAATATCAGCAAGCTACGAATTGGCATTTACTGACCGACTCACAGGTATTCCTGGTCGGCACTCTCTCGAGTCAGACATGCGTCACCTCGGTCGCCGATATAGTATTGCCATGCTTGATATTGATCATTTCAAGTCCTTCAATGACACCTACGGGCACGATACTGGGGACGACGTTTTAAAGCTTGTGGCTAGTAAACTGACTGAAGTCGGCGGCCGCGCAAAAGTCTATCGCTATGGTGGGGAAGAATTCACGGTTATTTTTGGCTCTCGTCATTGTGAGGATGCTAAAGAACACCTAGAAGATCTGCGCATCGCCGTTGAAGAATACGAGATGACTATACGTAATAATGACTCTCGACCAAAGAACAACAAAGAAGGCAGCAAGAAACGCGGGAAAAGCAAGCCAAAAGATGTGGTAAACATTACGATCAGTATTGGTGTGGCTTCGAGTCGCAACTATCGATCACCACACGAAGTGCTAAAAGCAGCTGATGAAGCACTGTACAAAGCGAAAAAAGGTGGTCGAAACCGTGTTGCGATTGACTAGCGTTTGTTAGCCATAAACACCAACTGAGCTCAAAACTCAATGAGTAGGTTTATTCTTGATTAAAGAACAAGACTATACTGCCCCCTTTTAATGCACTTCCATAATTAAAGCTCAGTCCTATACCAACGTTTTCTACCCATGGTACTTCGAAAGGTGGCGTCATCAGCCACCCAACTGATGCTTCATAATAATGTGTCGTGCCAAATGGACGTCGTGTATCTCCGCCTAGATCGATACGTTTAACGCTTGAATAAATAGACTGAACCGCTCTTCCCCACTCTTTAAATTCATAGAACGCTTCTACACCGTTTGCAATGTACCATCCTTCTGGGGTACCCACTTCACCATAGTTTGCGTCTCCCCATCCACGGCCGACAAAGTAGTGTCCGCTCGACGTAGCATTCCAAGAACCCCAGTTAGTTAATTGCTTGTACATTAATGTGGCATGAGGTTCGATTGAAACAGCATAAGCGGATGTATTGAGCACAACACCATCTAAATAGGGTTGCAATTGACGGGCGTAGTCACTTTGGTACTTATGGTCATTTCGATAATATTGTAGGTGGCCGCCTAACCCCGGAGTGATCGACCAAGTTTCGTTAATTTGATATTGATACCTGTAAGCTAGGAAACCACCAAGAACAATATCTTCATTTTTGTCTGGCGGATCTTGAGGCCTAATATCGATATCTCGTCTCGATGCGACCGCAGAAAGGCGAGTAAATAGAAGATGTTTGTGCGTGGCTGCTTTATCACTAAGTTCGATAGTAAAAGGTAATGTCGAAACGGCGATCTGTTTACGTAGCTCTATTGAGTCTTCAGAGCCAATATCTTCGTTATCTAGATTAAACCAATCATTTGGATCGAAGTCGTGTATGCCGAATGCGAACACTTCACTGTCTGTAAGAACCATTGATACAGCGAGCGTTTGCTCTAAGTATTTCTGGAAGCTGTCGTTTGGTTGATTGGCCATTGCATTGTGGCTAAGAGCAAACACAGAGATGGTCAAGAGGGAAAGCGCTCTCACACTCATTCCTTATTAAATGTGGGATGTAAAAGATATCAATGAAACTGTTTTAAGAGTAAGAATGAATATCAATGTCACTGCTCTCCAAAGAGTGAAGAACGGTTTGCTCCATTTTGCCAGAGCTCTTAAGTTGCCAATTCGAAACAGTTTCGACCACTTGATTTTGCTCGGTATAATGCTTCATCTGTTCTTGTATACAGTTCATCAATTGTTTCTTTTCCAGTGGGTGTGATTGTTAGCACGCCTTGTGACACGGTAACATGACCAACATTACAATTGTAATCATGCGTTATCGCTAATGACTCTAAACCATGCTGAATTCTTTGCGCATGCGACGAAGCTGAAGCTGAATCAGTATTTGTGAGTAAAATGACAAACTCTTCACCACCATAGCGGCCGACGTATTCCCCGCTTCTACAAAACAGAGATTTCGCCATCTGACCTATATTAATCAGACACTTGTCGCCTTCAATGTGGCCGTAATTATCGTTATAAGCTTTAAAGTTATCGACGTCGAGCATGATCAGTGACAAGGGTAAATTATGACGCCGTGCCAAGTAATCGCTTCAGATAACGTGCTATCGATGAACCGACGGTTATACAGTTTCGTTAACCCGTCTTCATCCACCTGTTGTTTCAACACAGCGTTGACTTTGGCTAACTCAGCCGTGGCTTTCTTAAGTTCACGACGCATAAACGCTATGCGCTGCATCGCTATCAATTTGGAGTTAAGGACGAGTTTATCTACAGGTTTAATCAAGTAGTCATCGCCACCAGCATCAATCGCTTTAGCGATCATTGATGGCTCTTCGTGACCACTCAAAAAGATAAATGGTATCCACTCTGTGTATTGTTGCCTCAGTTTTTGAGACAACTCAAACCCGTTCATACCAGGCATGGATATATCAAGAAGAACGAGTTCAGGATCAAAATCGCTATAAATATCTAACGCCTCTTGGCCACTAGATACTGCTTCCACCATGTGCCCCAACTGCTTGAGACGAATAGCGAGCTGCATTCTATCGAGCTGAACGTCGTCTACCAGAAGAATGCGCATTGAAGATCCTGTCATATTACATATCCATAACTTACTGATTCTACGTTAATATATAGCACACAGAATTGGATGTTGCATGACTTGTTTTTCGTAATTTCATTGACATTTCGCCACAAAAAACTAGTATCGCGTTTTTGACTACTGAGATTTTTGTCATGTCTGATACACAAAACACAGAACAACCACAAGTGGACCTAGAAACCATTTCACCAGAACTTCGCCAAGTTATTGAATTTGACCAAGTCCCTGAAGCCATGTTTAACATGGTTGTATCGATTCACGAAGTCTCTGAAGAAGCTGTTCGCGAAGCTTGGGATGGCCTACCTGCAAGTGCTCAGAATGTACTGGATAACTTTGAGCAATTCCACGCACTTATCTCTGTTAGTCAGGCGTTTGCCGGCATTAACGTTATGGAAGAGTTCCCAACATTGAATTTGCCTGAAGGCATGTCAGATGAAGAAAAAGAAGAGTACAGAGCTCAATTGCTAGACCAGGTTCTACACAACTGTGTGAAAGACATGGTTAAGCAAATTAAGAAAGCACGTCGCGATGCAATCTTAAAGAAAGACTTCAAAGAAGTGTTCATCAAATAATAAAAAAACCACCGCAAGGTGGTTTTTTTATTTTCTTAGCATCTCGGGTCACTCAATACTGTGCGTTATCGCAATATCGCGCTGGGTGACACTCACCCCTTTAATTTGCGCATACACCGGCATCCCTTTCTCAAGCTCAAGCTCGTCTCTCGCCCAAGTTGTAATGGTTGCCCACAAATAGCATTGAGGCGCTATCTGTAGTTTAACTGAAACACTCTGACGTTCGTTGCCACTGGTATAGGATTCAATCGATTCAATGGTCGCTGGAATGACATTTCTAAATGACGTTTTAGTTGGCTTATCACAACAAATCGAGACATCATTAGACCTAACTTGAACTCGAACATGTGTCCCAATATCTGCCGATACCTGCTGCACCCACATTGGCGTTTCGGGAGCCAACAAAATACGAGTAAGACCATACTCATGGTTGTTTTCCGCGACTTGAGCTTCAAACAGTGAACTTTGCTCGGAGAATGACTGCCAAGGTTTCATTGCTTGTGAGGCCCAAACGTCTTCTAACTTGCCGTTCGATACAAGTTTGCCTTTATCCAACACCACTAAGTGGTTCGCCAATCGAAGAATTTCACTCAAACTATGTGTAACATAAATGATGGGAAGCGCTACTTTATCTGCGAGCTCTTCAAGAAACGGCATAACTTCACGTTTACGCGGCAATCTAGCGACGCTAATGGTTCATCCATGAGTAAGATGTCAGGCTTTGATAATAATGCACGACCAATTGCTACACGCTGTTTCTCACCACCAGACAGATCAACAGGTAAGCGTTCGAGCAAAGATTCAAGCGCCAAGAGAGAGATAATCTCGTCAAAATGCGCTTGGTCGAACGCTTTTACACCGTAAAGCAGATTGCCTTTCACACTGTAATGAGGAAATAAACGGGAGTCTTGAAAGACATAGCCAACTTTGCGTTTATAGGTTGGTAAATTTATCTTGGTTTGCGAACAATACAGAGTTTCCCTATTAACAACGATCTTTCCTTGGTCTGGTGTTGTTAAGCCAGCAATCATATTTATAACGGTTGTTTTGCCCGCCCCCGAACGTCCAAATATTGCGGTAATACCCTTGCTTGGGAGTTCAAGGTTGAGGTCGAACTCTGCATCGATAAATTGATGAGCGACTTCTACGTGAATCTTATCCATGTTTCGCTCCTAACTTTTTAGAGGTTCTTTTGGACAACCATTCAGAAAAGAGCAATGAAGATAATGCAATAACAATCGAGATAACACACAAACGAGCCGCTTCGAATTCAGAGCCCGGCGTTTCAATAAAATTGTACATCGCCAAAGGGATCGTTTGAGTTTCGCCGGGAATATTGGATACGAAACTAATGGTCGCTCCAAACTCTCCGAGACTCCGAGCGAAGGACAACATGGTTCCGGTTATGATTCCGGGAAGAGTTAATGGCAAAGTGATTGTGAAGAAGATCTTAACCGGTGACGCACCAAGCGTTGCTGCCGCCTGCTCTAATTTTCTATCCACCAAGTCTAAACTCAACCTTACTGAACGAACCATTAAAGGGAGTGAAACGATGATGCACGCCAGAACTGCGCCTTTCCAATTAAAGCTAAAGACTAAACCAAAATGAGCGTCTAACCACTTACCTATCCATCCATTTCGGCCCATAGAAATCAGAAGCAGATATCCAATGACCACAGGAGGAAGTACCAGTGGTAAATGAATCAAGCTGTCGAGTAGAGATTTACCCCAAAACTCTCGTCGTGAAAGTAACCACGCCAATATTATACCTAATGGCACCAACCACGCTATTGCATAGCCGGAAACTTTTAAACTGAGCATCAAAGCCTGATATTCGAAATCGGTTAGCACTGAATTCTCTCTTATGGACGTGAAAAGCCGTGTTTAACAAACACTTTAGTGACAATGTCACTCATCAGAAAACGATAGAACGCCTGCGCTTGTGGCTGGTCGCTCAACAATGCCATTGGGTAAGCAATCGGTTCATGAAGTTCAGATGGAAAAGTGTGCACAACATACACGTTATCACTGTATAGAGCGTCCGTTTGATACACAACACCCAACGGTGCTTCGCCCTGTTCTACTAATGCTAAGGCCATTCGTACACTATTGGTTGGCGCAATCTTACTATTTAATTCGGACCAGATGTTCAGCGATTCAAATGCTTGTTGTGCATACATACCTACAGGGACCGCTTTTGAACCTGTCGCTAAGCGAGAGTCCCCTAATGCCGCCTTCCAGCTGTCAATATTGCTTAAAACAACGTTAATATCTGGGTTAGAACTCACTAAAACCAACTGATTAGACGCAAGAACTGTCATGTTAGAAGGCTCAACCACGGATTGTTCCACCAAATAATACATCCATAGACGATTTGCCGAGATAAAAATGTCTGAAGGTGCTCCCCGTTCGATTTGACGAGCTAAAGACGCTGAACCGCCATAAACTGGCGTAATACGGACTCTGTTCTGGCTTTCATAGATCTCTATGACTTCATTCAAAACATTGGTCATAGAAGAAGCTGCATAGATTCGAAGATGATCTTCAGAGTTAGCTTGAGCGGTAGCAATTAAAGATAAGCCTAAAGCGACAAAAGTCACCATACGTCTCTTCACTGCTGATAAGCTAAAGAACTTCATAAAACTATTGATTCGAAACACTACCCATTTCACCTTAGTATTCTTACTTACTATGCTTCATTTATTTACTGTACTTCACCATTAATTGGTATTGCCGTTTATAACGAGCTCAGGCCACAGTAAGTCTAGCTTCATATGTTCTTCAATTGCATCAGCGATGCGATTAATCGCCTCTTCTTTCCTTGCTTGATGGGACTCGCCCTTAACTTTAACGCCAGCCCAATCAAAAATTAGCTCTAATGCGTCTGTATTATCGAATAGACCATGGAGGTATGTGCCTAGGATCTGATTGCACTCGCTGATTGCGCCATCTGACTTGCCATGAGTTAGGTTTATTGGCTGTTTTTCACTGACTGTAGAAACACCGACATGGATTTCATAACCTTCTACCGTTGCACTTTTTCCCTCGATCTCAATAGTACCTTTACTATTGAGAAGCGCTTTCTCGTTAGTCAATGTCGTTTCAATATTTAACAGCCCCAATCCCTCGCTAGAGCCAGGTGCACCCTCTACGCCACTTGGGTCATGGATCAATGAGCCTAGCATTTGGTAGCCACCACAAATTCCAATAACCTTACCGCCATATCTTAAATGGCGTTGCAGGTCTTTATCCCAGCCTTGAGAGCGAAGGTAATCCAGATCCGAGCGCACAGATTTACTGCCCGGCAAAATCACAACATCGGCATTATCTATGCGCTCTCCTTTACCCACGTAACGGAGATTGATAGAAGGGTTAAGACGAAGAGCGTCAAAATCTGTATGGTTACTAATTCGTGTAAATACAGGTACAACCACATTAACGACATGCTGGTCATCAAGGTTTTGATTCGCCGTTATCGCGTCTTCTGCTTCTAGGTCAAAACCATGCAAATACGGTAATACACCGATTACAGGTTTTCCGGTTTTCTCTTCTAACCAGTCCAAACCAGATTCCAGCAATGAGATATCACCACGGAATCGATTAATCACAAAACCTCTCACACGGTCCTGTTCCGACTGAGATAGTAAAGCTAAAGTGCCATAAAGGTGCGCAAAAACGCCGCCACGATCAATATCAGCGATAATAATCACTGGTACATCAGCTTCCTCAGCGAAGCCCATATTAGCAATGTCATTTTCTCTTAGGTTAATTTCCGCTGGGCTACCCGCCCCTTCAATCATAACCGAGTCATAATCGTTGGTGAGCCTTTCGAACGAGTCCATAACCGTTGGCATAGCGATCTTTTTATAGTTTTGATAGCCCGCTGCTTGCATATTTTCAATCGCTTTGCCTTGCAGTATAACTTGAGCGCCCATATCTGAGTTGGGTTTAAGAAGCACTGGATTCATGTGAACACTAGGCTCCACACACGCTGCTAATGCTTGCACCGCTTGCGCTCTACCGATTTCACCACCATCTTTCGTAACCGCACTGTTGAGCGCCATATTCTGTGGCTTGAACGGAGCTACTTTGATTCCTTTGCGCTGCAGAACGCGGCACAAACCTGCCACTAATACGCTTTTTCCCGCGTCTGAAGTGGTCCCTTGCACCATAAGTGCAGACAGTGGTGTTTTCATAATCAATTCAAATTAATACAATTATCCCCATAATAACTCTATCAGTTATGCAGACTCAACTGATGAACCAAATATGAATGTTATGCTCACCAATAATTCAGAGTGACAGTGTTCTAATAACCATGTCGAATCACACATGAGAACACATATTATGAAAAACACTATTATTGCTATTGCTGCTTCAATCGTCATTGCGCCAACGGCTGCCCTTGCTCATTCAGATAACGAACAAAGCGTAAGCTACCAAGGGCCTACCGACATTACATCAGTACAAAGCCTAGTCGATGACACTAGTTTCTTTGGCGACCGCGATATCGTTTTGGAAGGTTACTTGGTGAGGCAAGTTCGAAAAGATACTTTTCTATTCAGCGACGGTGAAGCTGAGATCGAAGTCGAGCTTGATGATGATATTAATATGACGTCACCAATCGATCACACCACCAAGTTGAGACTGTTTGGTGAATATGAAGGCGGAATGAACCGTGAGGTTGAGGTCGATCACGTTCAAGTGCTTTAAAATCAGACTGTTTCCCTATATCCTTGCGTATTAAAGGCCTGCATTTTGCAGGCTTTTTCTATAACGTCAAAATAATATCCAAGGATTTGGGGAGCCCCCATGTTGAATAAAAAAGTCATTGCAGGTCTTTTGTGTTGTTTGCCAGCAGCCGCTAATGCGAATAATTTTAGTTATAACTTCTTCGAAGTATTTACAGCGATGAACCCTTCAATGACCGGTGTAGAGTTAGCCACTCAAGTAGGAGAAAATGTTCACCTAGTTGGCCGACTTAGTAGTCAGTTTGAAAGTGATTTTGGTGTGGCGGGTGGTATCGGCTTTAATGGTCCGATTAATCAATTTATGGATGTCTACGGACAGTTATTGATTCACCACAATAACTTTCCAAAAGAGGACAATGTTAGCTCGGTCACCCAAGCAGAAATGAACATTGGCCTTCGCGTATGGTTAATGAACCAATTGGAAGCGACAGCACGTCTTGGTAAGAATGACGAATCTTCAGTGTTTCACGCAGGAGTAAGATTCCATTCTACAGACCAACTTTCTCTATCAGCTGAGGCTCGTAATAATGGCTTTTATGGCCCCAAGTGATGATGTCAGTTCGTTTTCAGTACTAACTTGCTCTTAAAGAGTAAGGAAGTCTGACAGACCATTACCATCACACGATAGATTACACAAAAACGCACCACCTTGGATCACTAAAATGCTAGCGAACCAAGATGGTGCGTTTTTTTAACTGTACATACTATAACTCACTGATTTATCGCCCCTCTAATTTTGGTACAAAGATTGTAATAGCTCTATTAGTCACATTACATGCACATATTTAGGGAGCGTATTTATGCAAGATACTCTAACCGTAGTACTCGCAGGCGGAATGGGATCCCGCTTAAGTCCACTGACAGATAATAGAGCAAAGCCTGCAGTCCCTTTTGGAGGCAAATATCGAATCATTGATTTCACGCTAACAAATTGCCTTCATTCCGGTATGAGGAATATTCTTGTACTTACACAATACAAGTCTCACTCACTACAAAAGCACTTACGTGACGGTTGGTCGATCTTCAATCCTGAGCTTGGCGAATACATCACAGCTGTTCCACCTCAAATGCGCAAGGGTGGTAAATGGTACGAAGGGACTGCTGATGCGATTTATCACAACATGTGGCTATTGAGCCGAAGCAGTGCTAAGTATGTGGTTGTGCTGTCTGGCGACCATATCTACAAAATGGATTACGATGCGATGCTTGAACAGCATAAAAAGACGGACGCTGAACTGACGGTTGCTTGTATGACCGTTCCTCAAGAAGAGGCAACGGCTTTTGGAGTCATGGCGATGGACGCCAACAACATGGTCACTGAATTTGCTGAAAAGCCTAGTGTTCCCGCTACGCTAATCGACGACCCAAGCCAAAGTTTGGTTTCGATGGGCATCTATATTTTTAGTATGGGAACATTGCAACAGGTGCTAAATGAAGACGCGCACAACGAGCATTCTAGCCATGACTTCGGTAATGACATCATTCCAAAACTCATCGATAACCAAACCGTCTATGCCTATGAATTTGGCCGAAGTAAAGGGCGTGTCGCTAAGGATAAATACTGGCGCGATGTGGGTACCATAGATTCTTACTATGACGCTAACATGGATCTTCTCGAGCCAATACCCCAAATGAACCTTTATCAACCCGATTGGCCAATTCGTACCTATGAAGCTCAGTTTCCTCCTGCACGGACGGTACCTTCCGCTACAGGCAATGAAGGTATTTTTATTAATTCTATGATTGCTAATGGAGTGATTAACTCAGGCGGCTCGGTGCAGCATTCCATCGTATCTTCAAATGTACGCATCAATGATAGCGCCACCATTGTGGACAGCATTATCTTTGACGATGTCACGGTTGGTGAAGGATGTCAGCTGGTTAACTGCATCATCGACAAGCACGTGAAGATACCTCCACACACACAAATTGGATTAAACAAAATTGAAGATCAAAAACGTTTTCACGTTTCTGACAAAGGCATTGTGGTCGTCCCAGAAGGTTATGAATTTCAATAACTGTTCTGTGTTGGATACCTACTCTATTTTCGATGCTATTTTTGATTATTGTACCTATTCAAAAGGCCTAGCAAGTTTGCTAGGCCTTTGTCATTAGAATGGCGTTTCAAGTCCTTAAGGGCACGTTACTTCATCCCAGAACCAGTTACTTTGCGTTGGTGACTCCCAAGAACCTGGATTGTTCTTAGCAACAAAGCACTTACCGTTGTAGCTGTATGTATCACCATTGGTTGCCTGAGTTGAACCCGGAACCCATGGTGTTACAGTACCAGAACCGCCACCAGTATCGCCGCCATTGCCACCACCGTTGTTACCACCTTGCGATAGATCGCCAAGCGGTAAATCCGGCTGTTCAAACGCGAATGCGTAATCAATACCGTTGATGTTTACGCTGTAATTTGCGGGGCCAGAGATAGGCAAGTAGTACACCATATCCAACTCATACGTACCACCTGCAGGAAGATCTTTCCAAGACGGTAGCGAGAAAGCGACTCGGTGCATTGGGCCGTCTAAACCACCAATGTTATTCGCGCGCGTGTGTCCAGATGCAATTACTGCTAAACCACCACCCGACTGATCTTTTGCATTGTCAGGTGCTGATACTGGAATATCAAATTGGAACTCAGTACCACCTGGAATCGCCTGTCCGGTATTGTTTGTAAACGTGACTTTAGGGTTGATTGGGTAGTTTTGATCACCAACCTTGAAGCCGCCAATGCTTACCGCAATGTCCACCGCTTCCGTTGGAATTGCTCCGGTTGCTACCTTGTTGCCATACGGTGTCGCTGATTTGAACTTGTCGTAGATGGCTTTAGTCATCGAGTTACCCATGTGGAACTCACCATTACCAGTTGCACAGGCTTGTTCGGTTTCATCGATCGCACCGCGTTGACCGTTTGCATCCAACACGTAACAGTTATAGTCACCCGCAAGCTCCCAGAACATGATACCGCCGATCTCTTTATCAATGACGTAATCTGCCTTAATTGAAACCGAGTCTCTGTCTTCTGTCGAAAGGAATACGCTCTTCTCTGCATTCCACAACCAAGGAGCAACGGCAACGCTGTCGAAATGGCGAGTATATGTTCCGACAAATTGATCCGTTGGATCATTCACTGGATCAAGGAGATAAGCGTCGGCGTAAGAACCCCAAATGCCCTTCTCTAAGTTTTTCGCATGCCACATCGGGTTTGAGCCTGCGCCCATTTCATTACCCTGCGGATCCAAATCGTGCCACATATTGTCGATGCCAATTGCGCCATGGCCACAATTGTTCTTCTCACCTTCACCTGTACCTGGTTGGCATTCAGCTTGATTCGGAAGTGCCGCACGACCCCATAAGCCGTTTTCACCACCAGTTACGCCTTGCCATCCACGCGTATAGTAAGGAACACCAATGTTAATTCGCCCAGCAGGCATAGACCCACGGAAGTAGTGATAAGCCCAGTCAGTATTGAGGTAACCGATACCACCATAAGCAGCCGTACCATACACATTCCATTGTGCAAGCTCTGAATCCTTACCTGTATCGAACAGCGCTGCGTTATGTCCTACGTGGTCGTTCCACGCACCGTGTAGGTCATAAGACATGATGTTGACGTAATCGAGGTACTTGGTCACATCAAACGTTTCCATACCACGCAGTAAGTAGCCCGATGAGGGTGCCGCAATCGTCAGCATGTAGTGGATACCATCTTGAGCAGATGCTGCATCCAATTTCTCACGTAGAACTTTCATTAGCTCTTGGTAAGATGCCCATAGGTAAGCGCGGCGAGGCTCCATAAAGTCTTTATCATAAGGGTTACCGGCGCCAGCCATCGAAGTTGGATACTCATAATCGATATCCAAGCCATCGAATTGATATTGACGCATCATTTCAACGGCAGAGGTAGCAAAAGTCTCAATACCCGCATGATTAATTGAGCCATCGGCATTGGTTGTCATGGTGTAGAAACCACCATCAGCGATACGCGTACCATCGGGACCAAAGTGGCCACCTGTTTCTGCCCAACCACCAATAGAAATTAGAGTCTTAACGTCGTGCTTTTTCTTCGCAGTCGCTAGCGCACCAAAATGCCCTTTGAAGCCAAGTGTTGGGTCAATTTCAACGCCTGGCCACTCTTTGCTAGTGGCAACGTTGTTTGGATCATTAACATCACCAACATTCACCTTGCCATCTGAGCCAATGCTGACAAAAGCATAGTTTATGTGCGTGAGCTGTTCCCACGGAATATCATTCACCAAGTAAGCAGACTGCGGGTCGTCTCCAGAGCGCCAACTTGTAAAGTAGCCAATCACACGACGTGGGTGGTCCACACCCATTTTCTCACGGCCCTCTTCATCGTAAATTGAACAATACGGTACATCGACACCTTGTGTTTGGTATAAGCCATCAGTCGACACGTAGCGACAGTAGGGAGACCATTTACCACAAGGCTAGCCAACGCAGAATCTGTCGTTGCCCCAAGATTGTCAGTCGCTTTGGCATACACTGCCAATGTGCCCGCTGACGTTGTTGTGTAGTCTAATGTGTAAGGAGCGGTAGCCACCGTTCCAACTAGCGTCCCAGCAACATAAAAATCAACTTTATCCACGGTGCCATCAGCATCCGCAGCATTTGCAGACAGAGTGACAACTGTACCGACATCAACGGTTGATGCAGAAAGCGCTACGTCAACTGTCGGCTTTTCATTGCCCCCTTGAGCCGCATCAACTGTTATAGTCACGCTGCTCTCAAGGCTTGGTGCACCTTGGTCGTCATAAGCCTTAGACGTGACAACGTAGCTTCCAGAAGCTGAAGGAGTCCAAGTAGCCGAGTACGGTGCAACTGTCGACGTTGCGACCACCAAACCATCGACTAAAAAGTCAACGCTCGTCACCGAACCATCGGAATCCGCTGCTGTCGCCGATAATACGACAACATCACCTTCTGTAATAGATTGAGTTGCTGTTGGTGAAGTGAGAGTAGAGGTCGGTGGTTTCATTTAAACCACCATCACTAGAACAGGTATCAATGACCTTCCATGTCCCCCACTCACTCGAATTAGTAGCGGGATCGTTATTTTGTGTCCAATAATTGGCTTTGTATGCGGTACCTTGATGCTGAACCTGATCGCCACCTGTATAAACAGTGTTTGCATCCCAGTTTTCAAGCGTCGAACAGTCTACCGCGGCATAACTGTTCATTGCAACGAGACACGAGGCCGATAAAGTGCTGAGCTTGAACGCTCGGCTAGCCAACTTTCCGTCCTTAAATTTCATTTGTGATGTTCCTTCAAGTTTTAATTTCACGTATATTAAGAGAGACGCTAGGACCCATAAGACTTAATATCTAGCGCAAAACAACCATAGAACACCCTTTTGGTTTAACACTATTTAGATCGTCAAATTGAACAATTCCTCGCACGATCATGTGACTGCAATGTAATTTCAGTATACTTATTTTGCAGCAACAACTAATTTTTTAGCTGAATGTATTTAAAAAAAATCCTGTACCTTTAGAGGAGTACAGGACCGAAAAAATAGAGAAAATCTCTATTGGGGGAATGACATATTGGCTCAGACTCACATTCTAAAAAACAGACAAATTTCACTGTTACATTTTCCCCTTTCATTTTTAAACGAGTACATCCTCTATTCCTTGTAATCTTCATCACATTTATTGACTACTTGAGCTGATTTTCTAATCAATTAGTTATTGAGCTATTGTTTATCGAACAGACATCCCAATATCTCTTAACGTACCTTTTGAACATGCCTGTGGTTCTAAGTGATCCTAAAATACAACAAGTACGTTTTTACCTTGACGTAACAGACTTCAAATTCACTTAGATTTATCGATGGGTTGCGACAAATTTTCAACGTTTCAAGTCATTTAATAACCACACACTTCTCAACTTCGCAGCTGGAGATTCTTTATGCAGTTTACGTTTCACAACCCTACACAGATCCACTTTGGACAAGGCCAAATTAACGCCATTGCAGGCGTAGTGCCACCGGATGCTACCGCATTGGTTATCTATGGCGGTGGTTCAATCAAATCTAACGGCGTTTATGATCAAGTTAAATCAGCACTTTCAAACCACAAATGGCTAGAGTTTGCTGGGGTAGAACCCAACCCAACCAAAGAAACACTCGATGGTGCAGTTGCCATGTGTAAAGAGCATGATGTTGACTTCATTATTGCCGTAGGTGGTGGCTCAGTGATTGATGGCTCTAAATATGTCGCAGCTTCAGCTCGCTACGATGGCGACGGTTGGGATATTTTGACTGGTAAACATCAAGTGACTAGTGCAATTCCAATCGGTGCTGTATTAACACTGCCTGCGACAGGCTCTGAATCAAACATGGGTGCCGTTATTACTAAGAAAGAAACGAAAGACAAACTCGCGTTCTTAAACCCAAATGTTCAGCCTAAATTTGCCGTCCTTGACCCAGATGTCATGAAGTCCCTTCCTGAAAAACAGTTGATCAACGGGATTGTCGACGCTTGGGTTCACGTATGTGAGCAGTACATTACGGCTCCAGTGAATGCGCTTGTTCAAGATGGTTACTCAGAAACGCTATTGCGCGCGCTCAAGCAGCTAGGGAGCGAGTTTTCTGAACGTGATGACGATGCATGGCGCGCAAACCTTATGTGGTCTGCCAACCAAGCGCTCAACGGCTTAATTGGTTCAGGTGTTGCTCAGGACTGGGCAACCCACATGATTGGCCATGAGCTTACGGCACTATACGGTGTTGACCATGCGCGTTCACTTGCTATCGTTCAACCTTCACTTCTTCGTAACCAAATTGAAGTGAAACGCGGTAAGTTAGAGCAAATGGGCAGTAACGTATTTGGCCTAGAGGCTAGTAACGATTTGGCTGAGCGGACTATTGACGCTATCGAAGCTTTCTACCAATCACTTGGCGTTTCGACTCAGCTCACTGAGCATGGCGATGATAAACAAGGCGCAATCGAGGCAGTAGCAAGTCAGCTAGAAGCTCACGGCATGACGGCACTAGGCGAAACGCAAGCCATCGGTATTGCGCAAGTAAAAGCTATTTTAGAACAAGCGGTTACATAGTTAACCGTAAGTAGATTTCATCAAATTAAGAGAGTCACCCTAGGGTGACTCTCATTTTATCAGTTTGTCTTTACTCGAACTCAGACAAAAATACCCTTGCCGCGTCTAAAGCCTCATACAATGCTTGTTTGTTTTGCAAGTAAACTTCCAAGGGTTGACTGGCTGATTCTACTTCCTGACATAGTTCATACAGCTTTATGAGGCCAAGACTGGAACTCGAGCCTTTTAATTTGTGAGCAAGGCTTTTAACACCGTTGGAATCTTGATTAAAGAAAGCATGTTCCAGGTCTGCCAATGTTTGCTGACTGCTCGTATCAAATAGCCCAATGATTTGGAGCATTTTCTCTCGGCCTAAAGCTTAGTGTCTGCTTCAATGATGGAAGGATCAAATCTTAATTTAGAATCTTGAGAAGAAGAAACTTTCTCAGTTCCTTGTTCTTCAGTCGATGTAATTGCCGATAACTTAACTAATGCCGAACTTTGATTCTCTTTAATCAAATCCACACTATCTAAATTAACATTGCTAAGTCGTAACGCTAATTTCTCATTCAGGACCTCAGCAAGTTCCGATCTGTTTAGCGGCTTTGCAAGATACCCGTCGAAGCCCGCGTTTAGATAACTTTCAACTTCTTCGGCAAACACATGAGCCGACACGGCGATGTAGGGAATATCTTTTTGAGCTTCTCTCTTTAAGGTATGCAGCAAATCGACACCATTGCAATCGGGTAGATTAATATCGAGCAACGCAATGTCGTAGCTCCCATCTGCACCCTTTATCTTTGCCTCTTCTCCATTCATTGCAATGTCAACGCTGTGACCTAAGGAGTTTAAGAAGCCTTCTGCTACAAGGCAGTTTACCGGATTGTCTTCAACTAAAAGGATGTGAGCGGCGAAGTTGGCGTGTTGAACAACTTCTCTTGTGTAGCACGTATCAGCACTATCGGTACGCTCAAGAGGTAACGTAAAATAGAATCGACTGCCTTGATTTAGCGTAGACTCAAAAGCCAGTGAGCCCCCATGGCTTCTATCAAACGTTTACTGATCGCAAGCCCAGACCAGTCCCCCTTTACGGCTGATACCTTCGCTTGCCTGGCTAAACGCTTCGAACAGTTTGCCCTGCTCATGGACTGGAATACCAATCCCTGTGTCGGACACTTCGACTATTAACTCGGATTCATTTTCCGGGTGTAGACCTAAATAGATATCGACATGGCCTTCGTCGGTAAATTTAATGGCATTGCCAACTAGGTTATTTAAGACCTGACCGATTCTTGTTTCATCACCCATCCAACAACCTTTGACTTCATCTTCAATGAAATACGAGAGTTGGACTTTCTTTTCATCCGCTTTTGATTGCTGGAGCTCAAATGTGGCTTTAACCAATTCGGTAAGGTCGAACCCTACCTCACGTATCGATAAATGCCCAGCTTCGATTTTTGAGTAGTCCAAAATGTCATTCAAGATAGTCAACAAACTCTGGCCACTGCGGTTAATAACATCGACATAGTGACTTTGCGTACTATCCAGTTGAGTATCTTCTAGCAATCGTGCCGTGCCCAACACTCCATTCATTGGCGTGCGAATCTCATGACTCATTGTCGCAAGAAACGCAGATTTGGCTTTGTTGGCATTCTCAGCTTCTTTACGCGCTTGTGCATGATTATCTACTTCCGTGTTGAGCTTCTCATTGGCCTCTTTCAGTTGCGAAGTGCGTTCATCAACAATCTCTTCAAGATGCGCTTTATGCTGCTCCAACTCTTTCTTGGCAGCAACTTCACTTTCCGCGACAACTTTTAGTGATTTCGCCGTATTTTGCGCGGTTATAATCGCCTGCCCCATATGAGCGAGCTCATCGTTACCTTCAACTTTAACTTCAACCCCTAGATCACCTTTGGCTATCATACCAAGCGCTCTTGAATACTGGTCTAGGCGCTTAAGCATAGAAAGGTATACGACTTTCCAGATAATGAAGCCTGCAATCACCAACCGAGCAACGTCAAAACAATCAACAACAACTGCGCTTGATCTAATGTCGACTTGAGTTCATTGACCGCCAGATTAGTCGTTACATTCGACTCATCAACAAGCTGATTAACCGTAGTATTGAGCTTGGACAATTGGGTTAACGTATCCTGCATCAGCGCTTGAGATTGCTGCTGGTTTTCATATCGTTTGAGGGCAACATCAAACATAGATGCGCCCAGCTGAAGTTGTACAAGAAGCTGCCCCATCTGTTGGGAACGGACCGGATCCTCTACCGCTTTGACACGCCTTTGCATTACCACAAGTTGAGAATTGAAATCAGATTGGATTGTCTGTATCCGATCGACGTCTTTTAATGTTCTCACTTCTTCAATGTGATTGAGCAACTGGTAAGAGAGAAGATGCAGCTCATGAAGCCTTTCACCTAAATCTAAATCGACCTCCACCAAACCATCAAGCGCTTGAAGTACCGCTTCACTTCTATTTTCAGCGACCAATCGATAAATATGGGTAACGTTCGCAACCGTAATCGTGTTGGTATTAAGCACTTGTGTGCGAGTCAGTTGTTCGAGCTCTGTTGCAAGCTCGCGCATTTCGATTACTCGCTGGTCAAGAACATTAGCAATAAGTAGCTTGCTTTCCACTGCCATTCCAAGCTCGGCAAGGGTATCGATTATAGTTTGGATGTCGGATTCTAATGTTTCCAACAGAACAGGGTTGAAGCTAGACACGCCTAGCGACTCGATACTTGTCAAAATGTCTTCAAGTTGCTCAAGCAGAAGCTGACCAGCACGCTTTCGATCTTGCTCGTCTTTGGCATTCGACAATAATTGTACAGACGCAATGACTTTAGCACTGTTTTCTGCAACTTCTCTGGCTTCAAGCATGGAAGGAATCGCGGTATTGACGACATTACGTTCAGTCTTTGCGACAAAAGAGAAACCCAACATGCCGATAAGCGATGAAATTAGAACGAGCATTGCCATTGCAATGAAGGAATAGAGCAGCTTTCGGGCAATCGAGACTTTGTCTAACAACATCGAAAATCAACGCTTCTTAAGTGACTAGTAATACGATATATTTTGCAGTGTTTAACCCAGTTATGCCAACGAATTCAATAATGACTTCATTTAATCGCGCTATTAAAATTTTTTGCTTACCGTGTTTAATCATGGTTGGCGTCATAACAAGCCAAGCTTGGGCAGCAAACCCAGTGCCGAAAAAGATCTGCGCGATCTATCCTCACCTAAAAGATTCGTACTGGTTATCCGTCAACTACGGCATGGTTGAAGAAGCTAAACTACAGGGCATCAAACTGAAAGTACTCGAATCAGGCGGGTACCCAAATACCCAAAAGCAAATTCAGCAGATAGAAAGCTGTCGTCAATGGAATGCAGACGCCATTATCCTAGGTACCGTCTCACCGACGTTGTATTTTAATAAACTATCCCGTTTAACTGGCGGTATTCCAGTATTCATCACAGTGAATCATTTGGACGTTGGTGAATCAGATCAAGCTTCGTTAAAGGCATTGTTGGCGTTGACTGGCACGAAATGGCATAGAAGTGGGCGAATATCTGGCTGAAAAGCACCCCAAAGGGAGTGGTAAGAAAAGAGTTCTCTTACTACCCGGCCCTCAAGCAAGTGGCGGCACAAAACCCGTTGTTGAAGGCTTTCTAGTAAGCATTGCAAATACAGACATCGAAGTGGTGGTTACGCTTTGGGCCGATAACGACAAAGAAAAACAACGTAATCTCTTCCAGCAGGTTATCGACGATGGAAAGATTGATTACGTCGTCGGTAGTGCTGTCGCAATTGAAGCGGCGATTAGTGAAATTCGTAGCGCGCAATTAGTTGGCCAAATCGGTTTAGTATCGACCTACCTCAGTCATGGAGTCTATCGTGGACTCCTTAGAGGTCGTGTGGAATTTGCCCCTACTGATAAAATGGCCCTTCAAGGTCGCCTCTCAATTCGCCAAGCTGTCAACTTTCTTAATCAAGTACCCTACGAATACAAAATCGAGCCGACAATCGATGCCTTAACACCAAACACTATCAACGAAGAGGCAGTGTTAGATTCGTTATCGCCTTCTAAGTATCGGCCGACTTTTAACGTCGAACCCAATTGAGTCAATACTTTGTCATTTTAAGAATGTAAACTATTTATAACTAGAATTATCAGGAACCAATAATGCAAAAAACAACACGTACCATGCCTGCCCATAAGCACATCGCTCTCGTTGCCCATGACAACTGCAAGCCAGAATTGAAGCGTTGGGTGGTCGAAAATAAAGAAAAGCTACAGCGTCACTTTCTATACGCAACCGGCACAACAGGTAACATGTTAAGCAAAGAGACTGGTTTAGCGATTAAGAGCATGATCAGCGGTCCTATGGGGGGTGACCAACAACTTGGCGCACTTATCTCTGAAGGTAAGATCGACATGTTGATTTTCTTCTGGGATCCATTAAACGCCGTACCGCACGACCCTGATGTTAAGGCGCTTCTTCGAATCGCTAGTGTGTGGAACATTCCAGTAGCTACCAACCGTGCTACGGCTAAATTCCTTTTTGAGTCTTCACTTATTGAGCAAGAAGTGGATATTGAAATCCCAGATTATGATGCTTACCTTGCAGAGCGTACATAAGATTCAGTAACCATTGGCTTAAATTACAATGAAGCGACTATAAACGTCGCAATCACTCGAAATAGAGGCCCAACTCAATTTTGATCTGGGCCGTTCTTCTATAAGCTACACCCGCACTGTTAGCGCGATTTTACAATTACGGGATAACCGTCGTCTTTCAGTTCTTTAATGAATGACGAACCACCACCAGAATAGGTGAACCATACTTTTTCTTTTGCTCTTGTCATGGCAACGTAGAGCAAGCGCCTTTCTTCCGAAAAAGCAAAATCATCCGCCGATCGGGTCAGCGCACTATCTAAGTGCTGAGCCTTCACCTTAGGGGGAACTGTCCTTCGTCTACATTCAGCACAATTACAAAATCTGCCTCTTTACCTTTACTCGCGTGACAGGTCATAAAGCGAAGATCGAGATTTCGATAGGACTTTTCCCAATCATCCAGTAACTCTGGTTTGTGATAATGATTACGCCCCAATAACAACACTGATTGTCGAGTTTTTACGGTGCGATCTAGACCATCTAGGATCTTCTCAACGCTATTGGATGGCGCTAGGTAAACCGCTTTCTTTTTCTGCGTTTTGAAACTGTTCAATTCTTTCTTAATCTGCGCAGGATTTTGCTGTACGAAGCGGTTAGAGACTTCACCAATCATATTATTGAAGCGATACGTCGTATCAAGGTGATGAACCGTTGAGTTAGGAAAACGCGCTTCAAAGCCCGTTGTAAGATCGACATCAGATCCCGCGAACTGGTAGATAGACTGCCAATCATCCCCTACCGCAAACAAAGAACAAGATGCCCTTTCTCGCTGCTTTTCACAAATCGCTTCGATTAAAGCGAGGCGATCCGGTGAAATATCCTGATACTCGTCGATCATAATGAATCGCCATGGAGGAGCAAACTTGCCCTTTTCAACATATTGCGTAGCTTTAGAAATCATCATGTTAAAGTCGACATGATTGTTCTCTTTCAGGTTTTGGCTCCAGGCCTGATAACAAGGCCATACCAACGCCAGCTCACTGTTGAGGCGCGAGTAGTCTTCATCATCGACAATAAGCTGCTGAATATTCTTTTTTCGTCGTCGCCATAGACGCAAGTTGCATAAGTTGACTCTCTAACCATGCAATAAGCTTTGGGTTCTCTACGTGACTACCAAGCTCATCATCTCCGGCTAAATACGCGATTGGCCATTTAGACAAATGTTTTTGCCAACGTTTAAAGTTAGTGGGCGTCATCCAATGCTTCTTCAGCCAATCAATACACCACCCTTTCCGCTGGTTGTCATCGGTTGCCAATGGTGAAAGGTTAACGGCTTGCCCCTCAACCTCTCTTAAGATTTTCAAGCCGAGCTGATGGAAGGTGTTGACAGTCACATGGTTGGCGGCTAGTCCGACGTTACCATTTAAACGTTCGCGCATTTCATTTGAGGCTTCTTTGCCAAAAGCCACCATTAAAATTTCTTCAGCTTGCGCAAGGTGACTTTGGAGTAAATAAGCAACACGTGCCGTTAATACGCTTGTTTTACCGGAACCTGCGCCGGCCAGTACTAGGTTATTATCATCATTGAGCAAAACAGATTGCTGCTGAGAAACATTAAGTGGTGAAGACTCTAATTGTGAAAACAGCACTTTCCAGTTTTCACGTTCATTCTCTATCCAAAGTTGGTTACGTTCTAGCAAAGCTTGGTCGGGGTCTTCAAACCAAGGAATGAGAGGCTCCAAACGCTTAGGAAGCGTTGCCTTGCTTCTTCAAGCGTCATATCCATATTGACGAGTTCATCATAAGCGCCAGTTAGCCAGCTATTGAGTGATGAATGAGAAACGAATGATGGCTGTCGAACAAACCCTGAAATCGACTGTTCCCACTGTGGAAGAACGGAAAAAAGATCACGACACTGTTTCTCATGCCATACCTGATAAGCCTGGACGGCATGTTTTGCAAACTTACGACACGAAGCTAAAGATAGCCCTTGCACTAACCAGCTTTGCTGACGTCCTTCACTTTCGTGAGCAAAAAATTGCAATCCACTCCATAACAGTCCCCTCTTAACGGCGACTTTACCATTCCAAACGTGAAAAGGAATACGCTCTTCCAACGTATGGGAAGATACAACGAGGACATTATCGTCCAGTTCAACATGGTTGAATTCATTTTGGGTTAGAAACTGTGCAGTCTTTGAAGCGGCTAGCTGCATTGGAATGATACCTATTAACTCAAGTCGCTAAATCATATATCAGCTGACGAACAATATGAAAAGAGAATGTCAAAGATATGACCAAGATTCACTCGAAATCTACCTTTATTTAGCCCGAAAAGTCAGAAACTTACTTCATAATTTGATAGAATAAAACTTCGATTTCGACTTCTATACTTGCCTGTGTCATTTTCTAACCAAATTCGCGTTTATTGGGCGAATAAAACCATCAATTACAGTGTTCTAATCTTAGTCACCCTACTAGGCGTAGTGATCCCAACTTGGTATTACGAGCTAAATTCGTTGATTATTCCCCTAATACTTGGCGTTATCGCCGCTGCACTTTCTGAAAGTGATGACAAATTTACAGGCCGATTAAAATCTATTTCGTTGACAGGCTTTTGCTTTGCATTCGCTGCGATGTCTGTCGAGGTTCTTTGGCACTCTCCACCTCTATTCGCTATTGGCTGTTCATCTCTACCTTCGGTTTTATCATGCTCGGCAGTATTGGTCCTCGCTACGCCAGCATCGCTTTTGGCTCGCTACTCATTGCGATCTACACCATGTTGGGCGCTCATGAGAGTGAAAACATTTGGTTCCAACCTCTTATGCTGTTATCTGGTGCGGCATGGTACTACCTTGTTTCTATGGTTTGGCATATTTTTTGGCCGATGCAACCTGTTCAGCAGAGCCTTTCAACCGTATTTCTCGAGCTGGGGAATTACCTAGACAGCAAGCGTGAACTTTTCCATCCAGTTACCGAGCTTGTTCCACAACCACTGCGCATTACCGAAGCCAAAAGAAACGCTTCAACCGTACAAGCCCTTAATCAGTGCAAGAGCACTTTATTAAATCGTTCTAAGCGCGGGCATATCGACGGTGCAAGTGACCGATTCCTAAACATATATTTTCTTGCACAAGACATTCATGAGCGGGTCAGTTCGAGTCATTATCGCTATCAAGAGTTGGCGAGCTACTTCCAGCATTCAGATATACTCTTCCGTTTTAAACATCTTCTTGAAACTCAGGCAGCTGCTTGCCGCGAGATCGCCGATGCGATTCGACTCGGTAAAGAGTACCAACACCAAGGGACATCAATCTCTGCTCTCGATGAGTTGCAAACATCATTGCATTTTCTCAAAGATCAGCAAAATCCCCAGTGGCGTCTACCACTAGTCCAACTGGAGTTTCTTTTTAATAACCTAGCCACGGTTGAAAAGCAGCTAAGCAACGTGAGTAACCCTGATGCCGAAAAGCTTGAAGAGAGAGTACTTGACGATACAGAAGCTCACACCTTGTCGGCTATGTGGCAGCGTGTGAAGTCCAACCTCAACAAAGATTCGATTTTATTCCGGCATGCGATTCGTATGTCTATTGCTCTCACACTCGGTTACGCCATTATCCAGTTCTTCAATATTGAAAGAGGTTACTGGATCCTGCTCACTACCCTATTTGTTTGCCAGCCCAACTACAGTGCCACCAAGCAAAAACTCACTGCAAGAGTATTAGGGACAATTGCAGGGCTGCTAGTGGGTGTCCCACTACTCACTTTCTTCCCATCTCAAGAAAGCCAATTGGTCTTTATTGTTTTGTCAGGTGTGTTGTTTTTTGCATTTAGAATCAACAATTATGGATTTGCGACGGCCTTTATTACTTTGCTGGTACTATTCTGTTTTAACCAGCTTGGAGAAGGTTATGCTGTCATACTGCCCCGTCTCACTGATACACTAATCGGGTGTATTTTGGCCGTAATGGCCGTTGTTTATATTCTCCCTGATTGGCAATCTAAACGACTTCACCGAGTGATGGCTGATGCGATTGATACAAACAAACTCTACCTTGCCAGATTATTGGCCAATACCGCATTGGTAAAAAAGACAACTTGAGTTACCGCATTTCACGAAGAAATGCACACAATAGCGACGCTAACCTAAGTGCCGCAATCAGCAATATGCTTATTGAGCCAGGTAAATATCGAACAGCAGTGGACGAAAGTTTTAGATTCCTAACACTCAATCATGCACTTTTGAGTTATGTGTCTGCATTAGGTGCGCATCGTTCGCGTATCGATGATGAGACAACCCACCAACTCGTGCTGGAATCGCATCGTATTATCCATCAGCATCTTGAAGCGCTCCATAGCCAACTTTACAATCATTGTGAAGATTTCAACATCGCATTAACAAACTCAGACCTAGAAGAAAGACTTTCTGAATGGCGAGAAGAAGATGATCGTTCCGTTAGAATGGTGTTACAACAGCTTCACCTAATCTACCGAATGATTCCTGAATTGCATTCGCTTGCGGCGAAGTTTGCAGCAAGAGTAGAACACAAAACCTCCTAGCGCCTGACATTTTGCTTACATGAATTGACACTTTGCAGACAATAAAACAGTGCTCAATTGGTTAGTATGGCTTTTATGGTAGAGGCGGGGGCGCAGATGGAAGGCAAACTCACCAGAATTGAAATGGATGAATTAGTGGCCTTAGTAGGAGGTTCTGAAATGACGAGCCAACAGTTCGAGCTTTTTGTTCAACAACTTAAACATCTGTCTCCACAGCAGCTTCGATCTTTGCAAAGTGAGATAAGCAGTAACTTGCCATCTGAGCCAGCTGCTATCATCAATGATGACGAAATGCAGTTAATTAGTAGCCTCTTCAGGAACTAACCAACCCGCTTTGAGCTTTTAGCACAACTTGCTTGGATTTCAAATCACACCTAAAATTAATTTAGGAGGTGGTTTAATGTCCATATCGCCAGTTTCAAATAGCTATCCTATACTTCAGCAATCTTCTAAGATGGCCGAAGAAGCTGCGAGTGAAATAAACCAAATACAACAGTTTGATTCTCTTAAAATTGATGGTCTCGAGTTTAATAAAGTTGACCTCGATAAAGAGCCAGATAAAGTCTCTCAAACTTCCCCACCTTCCTCATACGCTGATCCACTTATTAAACTCAATCAATCTCAGCAGTACAATCGCATCGGAACCAACATGCTCCAACGTGATCAAGATATGATCGGCACGATGCTTGATCTTCATGTTTAAACCGCTTTACTTGAAATACTGAGAAATATTTTGATTTCGTTACGCATTAGATTGGTGTTTATCGTGAGGATGCGTAGAATCGACAGTTAAATTATAAAATCTATATTGATATGCCTAAATTGAATATACACCAACGAGACTATGTGTCCGTGTTAGGTGGTGAGATCAGCAAGCTGCAATTAGAGCAGAGCCTACAACCGAATTTTGAAGCGCCAAAACTTAAATTAACTCCCAGCCCATCATTAACCGACAAGAACCTAGACCGCCGATGGTCTGTTCTGGGTAAACTCACCGATAAAAGTGTGTTGCTTGACGAGTTCACAGATCAGGTCAAGTCTGACTACTGCAAAAACATCGAACACTTTGTCGGTACCGTTAATGTGCCAGTTGGTATTGCTGGCCCACTTAGGGTTAATGGTCTCTTCGCGAAAAACGACTATCTAGTGCCCTTAGCCACTACCGAAGCCGCGCTTGTGGCTTCTTATAATCGTGGTGCTAACCTTATTACGGCAGCCGGTGGCGCCTCAGCGATGCTCCTCAATGAAGGGGTGACTCGAACCCCAGGTTTTGCCTTTAAAAGTCTTGCTCAAGCAGGCCAATTTGTCGCTTGGGTCGTCACTCAATATGACGAATTTAAGCGCCTTGCAGAGTCAACAACGTCACATGGTAAATTGAGTGATGTTAGCGTTAACATTGAAGGCAATCACGTATATCTCGTTTTCGAATTCCTAACTGGTGATGCTTCAGGTCAGAACATGGTGACCATTGCCACGAATGTTGTTTTTGAATACATACTCGCGCATACGCCTATCGAGCCAGATTACGCTTTCCTAGACGGCAACTTATCTGGTGACAAAAAAGCGAACACACAGACTCTGCGTAGTGTGCGCGGTAAAAAGGTGACTGCAGAAGTCCACCTCAGTGCAGAGCTTGTACAGAAGTATCTGCACACGACTCCTCAAAAGATGATGCAGTTCGGACAAATGACCACGGTAGGCGGCGCGTTAAGCGGGACAATTGGCATTAATGCCCATTACGCCAACGCATTAGCTGCCTTGTATATTGCTTGCGGACAAGATGCCGCTTGTGTTGCCGAGTCAGCAATTGGCATGACGCGAATGGAAGTCACCGAAAATGGAAGCTTGTATGCCAGTGTAACCCTACCTAACTTAATGGTGGGCACTGTCGGTGGCGGGACAGGGCTACCAACACAAAAAGCATGCTTAGATATTCTCGGTCTTTATGGATCTAGTAAATCTCAAGCATTAGCTGAAGTTGCTGCAGCTTTATGTCTAGCGGGTGAGCTGTCTATTGTTGGTGCATTTTGCGCGGGTCACTTTTCAAAAGCTCACCACAAATTGGCTAGATAAATAAGCTTTGGTTACTGCAAAGAAACGAAAGCCCTCAATACTGCTGTATTGAGGGCTTTTCTTTAGTTTTCTAAAAGCAATTAGCTTTGGTCACTTGCTCTGCTTCTTTGTATATTTGCTTCTTTATGTTTAGCTAGACTGCGCTAATTCAACACGCTTATCGCCCTTTGATCGGTTGTGTAACCATAGGCCACTAGATTTCATAAGATAGCCAAACACGCCACCAAGAATCAGCGAAGGGACAACTATCGCCCAATCCCCATTCGCTGCAAAAGTCGCGCAAGAGCCAATAAACGTTCCGGGAATATAACCAAGCCAAGATTGTTTTGCTTGAATGCACATGAAGAAGGCGATTACAGCAGTTAACAGGTAACCTACGATATCAATGCCGACCCAACTTGACCCTTGAATAATGACCATCGCCCAAAAGACCCCAGTCATGTTAGTAATAAGGCTTTGTGCGAGGCCAGTAAGACCATCTTTTGGAGAGGCAAAGTAACTTGTGCAACCGAGGAATCCAGCCCAAGATAAAAGCCCGAGTGATATGGCCAACCAGCCCCAAATTCCAGATAGTAGACCAGTAGTTAGTGAGATTGCTAATAATGTGCTCATTGTGACTATCGCGAGTGCGCCTCTCTACTCAAAAAGAGAGTCTATGTTTCGCAGCATCAAACAACAGCTAGATTGATCACATTATCTAAGTAATTACCTCATACTATTACATGAAAATAGTGAAGCAATCGTTTTACCAACATTTTTCGTTATGTTCTAGGTGAGTCTAATTGTAACGTCTCATCATTCTTTGTCCCTCTCGCATGATTCGTTGGGACAACGGATTCTCAGACATATCCCTACGCCAAATAAATGAAATCGTTCGCTTCATACACAAGTCAGGAACATTCAAGGCGACCAATTTACCACTTTCGATATCTTGTTTTACGTCTAGATAAGGTAAGCAGGTTAGGTATTGGCCATTAGCAACAATACTTTGTAGTACAGGGACATGATCGTATTCCCGCCAAACATCAAGGTCTGGAATCAGTTTACTGATCGCATGATCAAAGATCTGCCTTGTTCCAGAACCCGATTCCCTCAACACCCATTTGGCTTGCTCTAATTGGGCAAGACTCACTTCATCATGGAGTGCATAAGGATGATGAGACGATGCCACTACAGACAAATGATCTTCGCATAACACACCTATATCAGTACGATTGTCGTCACAACGCCCTTCTATGATGCCCAAGTCATATTTGTAATTGAGCACACCTTTAATCACACTATTGGTGCTACGTACGTTCAACGCAATCTCTATCTCAGGGAAATCTCTATCTAACTGGCTAATCAGGTTAGGTACAATGTGTTCACCTGGCGTTTGACTTGCCGCAAGTTTAATCTTCCCGCTTAACAGATGCTGATTGTAAAAACCTTTGTCAATGTGCTGAGCGTTCTGCAATAGGCGCTTAACCTTCGGGCGCAGCAACATTCCCCAATAGGTGAGTGTCATTTGTTTACCTTGACGTTCAAAAAGTGGTTTCCCTACCGACTTTTCTAACTGTATCAATGATGAGCTCGCTGCAGACTGTGTTAGCTCAAGCTGCTTAGCCGCCTGGCTAATACTCGCTAAGTCTGCTGCTGCATCAAAAACGGATAGTTGTTTAAGTGAATAGTGCACTTATCGCCCTTCAAACGTGGTCAAAGAATTAACAAGCCAAACTGGCAATCGGTTGCATTGTAACTTCTGGAATATATTAATCAATATTTTTGATATTCTTTTTAAAGACAATCAAATTAATTTGTAGTAATTTGTTTCACACTTTCTTGTGTCGAAAATTTGAACGGATAGAAACCACGAGTAACTCTTTGAGTTAAGAGGTAAACATGAGCAACAGTGACACTATACATAGACAGCAATTACTCCCTCCCGAAATGATGATAGAGGCGGAGCGTTTCGCTCTAAGCAAGGCCTCTAAAAGCAGTAGCATGACGGTCAGTTTGGCCGTCATGGCTGGTGCTTTTATTGGACTGGCTTTCTTGTTTTACATTACAGTAACGACAGGTAGCGCATCCGCAGGTTGGGGGTTAAGCCGATTTGCTGGTGGGTTGGCATTCAGCCTTGGACTAATATTAATCGTTCTTTGCGGCGGGGAACTCTTTACAAGTTCAGTGCTATCTAGCATTAGCTGGGCAAACAAACAGATCAGCTTTCGAAAAATGATGTCCATTTGGGCAAAAGTCTACGTGGGCAATTTTATCGGCGCAATGCTGCTCCTTGCACTGGTCTTCGCCGCAGGTCTGTATCAGCTTGATCACGGCCAATGGGGTCTAAATGCACTCAACATTGCCCTTCACAAAGTTCACCACACTCCAGTTCAAGCTATTGCGCTTGGCGTCCTTTGTAATCTTTTGGTTTGTTTAGCGATTTGGTTGACTTTCTGTACTTCTAACCCATTGACTAAGGCGATATTGACCATACTTCCAGTTGCCATGTTTGTCTCGACAGGTTTTGAGCACTGTGTCGCCAACATGTTCATGATTCCACTAGCTATTGCGATTCAATCATTTGCGCCAGAGTCCTTCTGGCTAAGCATCAATGCCTCGCCTAACACGTATGCCGATCTCAATATTGTTCAGTTTATAACGGCAAACTTAATACCTGTCACGATCGGCAACATCATAGGAGCTCGGTACTGGTTGGTCTTGCTAACTGGGGAATTTATCGTAGACCAGAGCTAAAAGCCGCTAAAGTTATGACAATAAATCCGTCGATTGGACTTCCTCCCTTCATATTCGAGGCCAGTAGAAAACCTCACGGCCAAGGACATCATGCAAACCCAACCGTTCTGCCTAAATACGCAAATGACGATGTTTGAAGCCGTCGAAGAGTTAAACAGACACAAGTTAAGCTGTGCGCCAGTCGTCAACCCGAACGGTGAACTAGTGGGTGTTTTTTCGCATCATGACGTCATGACAGAAGCGTGGTGCAAAGATTATCAAGTTGATAAAAACGTGAAGGTTTCAGAGTTAATGACAACTGAAATCATATCGATCGATGCAAAGGAAACGATTAAAGCCATTCTTGAGTTCATGTGTATTGATAAGGAACAGCTTTACCCCAACAATGGATATGGTATCGCCAGTCAATGGAATGTTCTGTCTTTGGAACAAAGAGCAAAGCGAGCAGCTGTCGCTCGGCCGCATACGTTACCTGTTTTAGAGCACGGGCATTTCGTTGGCATTATCACTCGCAGTCAAATCGTGTCTCAACTAACCTCAAAGAGTAAAACCAAGCCCTATTTAGTGGTCAGAAAGAAAGCGTAACGAAAAAGCCCCGCAAGTGCGGGGCTTTGTTAATACTGGCGAAGAAATTACTTTTGAATACCTTCTACGTGTAGTTCCATATCGACGTAGCTTGAATCACCCATCACTTTGATATTAAAGTCAGCCAACTCTAGGCGAGTTGTACCGATGAAACCTGCACGTTGACCACCCCAAGGGTCTTGACCCGCTCCGATAAACTCAGCGGCGATGGTGATAGGCTTTGTCACTCCGTGTAGGTTCAGGTCGCCATTGATGTCTAGCATACCATTACCTTTGTCTACAACATCCGTGCTTGTAAAGGTAGCAGTAGAGAACTTTCCTGCATCAATGAAATCAGAACTGCGGATATGCTTGTCACGCTCTGCATGATTTGAGTCAAGGCTTGTTGTATCAATAGTCACTGAAACAGATGAAGCTGCTACGTCATTCGCATCGTAAGAGAACTCACCTTCAAACGTATTAAAACGACCCTGAATGAAACTATAACCTAGATGGCTAACTTTAAAGTTTACAGAAGCGTGTGCGCCCTTAGTATCAATTACATAATCTGCAGCATTAGCAGTTAAAGGAAGGCCCGCTAGTAGTGCTAATCCTGTAGCTAGAACTGTGTTTTTCATTTTGAAACTCCTATCATTTTGCGTAGCGTGTCGTCTTTGTCAATAAAGTGATGTTTGAGTGCTGCAAGTGCATGAACACCCGCAAGTAAGATCAAGCTCCAAGCCGCGTAGAAGTGAACTTCTCCGGCAATGTCTGCTTGGGAATTAAATAGTGCTCCGAGGCCAGGGACGCTAAACCAGTTGAATACGTCGATACCTCGGCCATCTTCAGTAGAAATGAGATAACCAGAAACTGCGATCACTAAGATTAGACCATACATCGCGAGGTGCGCTAACTTCGCAGCAATCTGCTCAAACGGTTTGCCTTCTACACTCGGCGCTGGTGTCGCCAGTTTCCACACTAGGCGGAAGAGTGTTAAACTAGCTAGAAGAATACCTACGGATTTGTGCCAGTGTGGAGCAGTACGGTACCATTCGCTATAGTAAGACAAGTCAACCATCCACAGTCCAACTCCGAACATCCCTATGATGACTACCGCTGAAACCCAGTGAAAGGTTCGAGCTACAACGTTGTAATTTTTAACCTGCGAAGTCATGGATAATCCTTATATTTTCCGTCGCCCCGTATTTTGGCGATAACCTCAAAACTTGATTTAAGTATTTACCATTATTTATTCACTAAAAAGCACTCTTCTTTGACGATGTTATTCGAATAATTCGAACAGCCCCAAAATGTGTGGTAGGAGTCTCGCTATCGAGGAATAAACTGTTCAATTTCATAGAGTTCATCGGCGATATCAGCCATTTTCCTCTCAATAATTTGCTGAGAATCATTCACGCCTTGATTATAAAAAAGGGGTCCAAAATGCTGTAAAATGAAATCAAACAAGAACTCTCCATCAAACTGTTCTAACTCAAAATCTAACTCGTTACGCATGTATTTACGTAATGTTTCACAAGCTTCTCTTCTCTGATCCTTACTAATTTCTATTTTGCTCATTGTTTAACCCATTTTTCCTATAACGAACTTATACCCAAGTAACCATATCGCAATGGGTCACACTATGCATAAAAAAACCATGAGGTTTATAAAAATAAGAGCATAATGCACAAAGGCTTAGACGCACTGGGCTCAAAGGAAAATGAATGCTAGGTCCATTTTAAACGGAGGTTGTCGTTGTTACTCGATGTCTTAATACAGAGTGTTAATGAATTTCAGGCTGACTGCATGAAGCTGTGTGAAAAGCATTATCCAACGATTCATAATCAAGGTATGAGCGAACACCATCTTGGCGCAGCGTTCTCAAGGCGCCTTGCTCGTACTCTCAACGAGTTTGGCCACAGTTGTGACTTTGGACCATTGGAGTCAACAAAATCGAGTGATCTTCCGCATCACTACCGCGTCAGCTCAGATGTTGGCACAGTGTGGATTCTCACCTCCCATATGGTGAGTGCAGGGAAAGTTTGTCGTCAAAAGCTATTTAAGCAAGTCGAAGCTTGGCGAAGAGAGTATGGTTACGCGATTCAACCCAATGATCTTCTTTTACTTCTGTCGGATCACTGGATTAGCCGCAGTAAGCAAAGTCGCGAGCTATTGCACTGGTGGACTGGTCAGCTTCCAGATGAAATCGATGAGTATAGCGCACAAGGTATCAGCCTTTATAAAAGTGACTCGCAACTTAGTCAATCACTTGAGGGCCTTTTTGACCTAGCACCCTACTACATTAAGTTTTCGCACCCATTAAAACGCTCTAATAACCAACAATTAGTCCGTAAATACATCCAGCTCTATGCGGTTGTACAGTGGGATTGATGACCATACATAAGAAAGCTGGTGCATTCGTTTAGTTAGGTTCTAATTCACTGAAACTATAATAATAAAGTCACTAAATACTAAATCTTGATTGAACTATCAAATCCTTCGTAAACGTCTTCTTTGACTACAATAATTTGTGGCTTAATATCACTAATGTGTTTCATTAACTTGTGCCCGCAGCTACAATTCTTTATGTTGATTACACTATTGATATATAGCGCAGAACTGTTACTTGTTGTCACTAGGCGAGTAGATACGTCTTGAAGAGGAATTGCTGTCGTATTATGAATCTCACCACTAAAAAACAGTTTGAAGCTTGTTTGTCGTTAAGTAGTGATAATCATTATCTAGCCTCATATAACGGTTTACACTTTAACAGTGTTTTTCAACCTATCTTTGACACTTCTCTTGAAATCGTTGGTGTTGAAGCCCTAGTCAGGATTAAAGATAGATGGGGCAATCCAATCCGGCCTGACCTCTACTTCAATTCAGATGAAATTGATATCGACGAAAAAATCGATGTCGAACGATTAACGCGCGTTATCCACATCCGTAATTTTTCTGTGTCGCAATACAGAAAGAAAACGCTTTTTCTAAATGTGTTACCTTCCGCTGGTGAATTTTTTGCCGATGACAGCGAAACCTCTCGATTACTCGCACGCCGTTTACAAGAGTTAAGAATAGATCCTGAACAGATCGTAATGGAATTGGTCGAGATTGAGTCTCAAAATACAAAATTACTGAGCCACGGCTTGTCGAAACTCAAATCCGATGGATTTAAAGTCGCTATTGATGATTTTGGCGCGCGAGCCTCAACTGAGGAGAGAGTTAGACTCATTAACCCATCCATCCTCAAGCTTGATCGAGGGTTACTTCTTGACTATATAAGTGGAGACAAAGCTGCACTTTTGCATGGTATATCGTTGGCGAAAGAAGTCGGCGCTCAAACCGTAGTAGAAGGGATTGAAACCAAAGAGCAACTCGACGCGATGCTCGAACTGCCATAGATATGTTTCAAGGCTACTTCCTTGCAATGCCCGAAGCTATGACGCCAGAGCTCAGAACCGCAATATGAAGCCGCAATACGAACCGTTAAAAAAGCAGCCAATTAGGCTGCTTTTTTAACGGTGTTTTGTTAACAGTAGATGCCGCCCGAAATATGACTATTTAACTTCGCCATAGCGTTCATAATACAGCACGGTAGCAGCAGTTCGAGACGGTACCTGTAGCTTTTTCAATAAACTTTTCATATGTACCTTCACTGTCGATTCAGAAATAAATAGATTATCGGCAATCTGCTTATTCCGGTAACCTTTCGCGACCTCTTTAAGGATTTGGCTTTCTCTTTCTGTCAGCAAATCAAATACATCATCTTTACCACCACACTCGCTTAGATAGTGCGCGACTTCTCTGCTGTAGCCGCCTCACCAACCAAGGCACCTTTCAGTAGCTCAATCAGTTCATCTGGCTCTGTGTCTTTTAGCAGGTAACCATCTGCACCGGCTTTGACGATCGCATCTATATCCAGTGCACTGTCTGAAACCGTAAGAATCACGATCGTAGCACTTGAACCATCTGCTCTAAGCGCTTTGAGCGTATCTAGGCCAGACATGCCCTTCATATTTAAATCGAGAAGGATGAGGTCTGGTTCAAGCTCGTGAGCTTTCGCTATCGCATCTGCCCCATTACTCACGTCTCCGATTACTTTAAATTCTGGCTCAAAATCTAACAACTGCGCAATACCTCTGCGCATCAGTGGATGGTCGTCGACCAAGAGCACGTTACACTGTGACAAATCAATTATCCTTAGAACGTTTATATTGTAACTTTACTAGGCATCCGCCATTCGGCTTGGATTGAATGTCGAGCTCTCCATTTAAACGAGCTGCTCGCTCCTGCATTATCGACATGCCATAGTGATTAATTTTTTCATTTACCGCATCGAACCCAACACCATCATCAGAGACTGTCACCGTGGTTACCTCTTCGTCAACAACACAATCTATGGTGATGTTCTCTGCATTAGCGTGTTTGATTGCGTTGATTGTCGCTTCTCGAATCAATTGTAGTAAGTGAACTTGTTGATGGGCATTAAGCTCAAGTGAGGATAACTCACTATTGAGTTCTATTTTCGCATCTGACTGTTCTGCCAACTGCCTAATCATTTGCGTCAGAGCTTGACCAAAACTGCCCTCTTTGATTGTTAGTCTAAAGGTTGTAAGTAGTTCTCTAAGTTGGGTATAAGCGCTTGACAGTCCCGTATCCAACTCGATCATTACACGCTTTGACTTAGCCATTTCGTCATTATCTGGCACATCTTTTAACGTACGCTTAAGCAATGATACCTGAATCTTAAGATAAGACAGTGACTGGGCTAAAGAATCATGAAGTTCACGCGCAATAGTTGCACGCTCCTCCATAATCAATAGCTGTTCAGCTTGTCTTTGGGCATGATTGTAATAGATCGCTCTCGACAGGATCTGGACGAAGTTTCCGATCAAAGCGTCATCTGGACATGGCAATCCATATTCGAAATAGAGATAGCCTAACTTTTGGTCATCCAACACTAACTCACGAACATTATTCGTTTCTCCGCTAAAATCACCTTCGTATAGAATGGTGCTTTTCTCGCCCGCTTCATCGATTTGCAGCTTAGCGGCGTTGACACCTTCAATGCTCACAATATGTTTTAAGATTGCTTGAAAGTTATCTGTTGTAATTCTTGAAGCCGTTAGTTCTTGGGATGACTGATACAATACACCCAGTGATTGATTGGCGTGCTGTAGGCGATGCGTTTTCTCGTTAACGGCAAGTTCTAAGCCCCTGTAGAGCTTTCCGAGATCAAACGCCATGTTATTAAACGTTTCCGTTAATATCCCCATTTCGTTGTCGCTTTGAACGGGAAGAGCAACGTTAAAAGAGTGTGACTGCATTTGTTCACTCGCTAAAACCAACCTTCGTAATGGCGCGACAATTTGTTTACGAATGTAATGTACAACAAAGATGCTAATGAAGAGTATCCCACCTAATCCGATCCCCCGACCCAAGCCAGTTTGATCAGTTTTTGCTCTGAAAAGGTCTGGAGTTTAAACACAAAATCATCGATCTGTTCCACGAAGTCTTCCACAAGCGGCAGGTATTGCTCCCTCTGCTCACTATACAAAATGGATTTGAGTTCATGCCAACGGGCGATTAACCGATAGTAGTCTTGAGTAATATCGTCGGGAACCAACCAATGCTGAAGCGCTTTCATCGAAGGCGAATATATGGAGTCTTCAAACTGCTCAATATGCTCAGCGTAATCGACCGACTCTGAGTGAATATCATAAGCCAATCGATAACTTTGCATACGCATTGAACCCGAAACATTGACAGCCTCGGCGTCATTAAGACTCGATGCTAATGTCATGAGCGCATAGTTGGTTGTAACAACAGACAACAGCAGAATAAAAATCATGCTTTGGCGATAGTACTAGTGACTGAACGTGTTTTTGTATTCAACGAGTTACCCTAATGTTGACGCGCATGATGTACAACAAATGAACATTCTATTATCAGATGTATCAATATGTGATCACTCGCCTCTAAATATCTTGATCTAGAACAAGTTTAACACTCAATTAACCCTTAGGGGTATTTAATAGAATGTGTCAAAAACTAAAATTTAAATATCAATAAATAACAGAATATTACAAATTTTGAGCTAATCTTTAATTGGGATTTTCATCAGTTAGGTGCGTATGTGGTAGACCTGTCAAGAAGACGACTGTTTAGAAGAAATACCGTTAGCAGCGAAAACCTTTCGCTCCCTTGGATAAAAGACGCTGAATCGTTTACTGACAACTGCACTCGATGCGGTCTTTGTGTTGATATGTGCGAAACAAAAATCATCGTGAATGGAGATGGTGGGTTCCCATCTATCGACTTTACTAAAGATGAATGCACATTCTGTTATCAATGTGCCGAAGCCTGCCCAGAAGGCTTGTTCCTTCCTAAGGAAGAGTCACCATGGCAAGCCAAAGCAAAAATAGAGGCTAATTGCCTCGCGATTAACAATGTCGAATGCCGTAGCTGTTCCGATATGTGTGACGCTATGGCTATAGGTTTTTCATTTCAGGTCGGCAAAGTCGCTCAACCTGAAATAAACCTTGATGAATGTACCGGTTGCGGTGCGTGTGTTGCAAGCTGCCCAACTTCATCCATCAATGTGAGCAATTTATAAATAATAACGAGAGACAGTTATGGCACTAAACGAAGTGCATATTTCTAGCTTAGTAGTTCATGTGGCTCCAGAGCATCTAGACGCGATAAAAACGCAAATCATTCAATATGAGAACGCGGAAATTTATGGTGATAGCCCTGAAGGAAAAATCGTGGTTGTGCTTGAAACACAAAACCAAGGTTTTATCACAGAAACTATTGATGCAATTAACAATTTACCGAATGTACTGAGCACGGTTTTGGTCTATCACCAGATCGAAACAGATTTAGACGACGCGGACATGGACACTGGAATTAAACATTCCCAAACTGAGGGTGAAGTATGAAAATGACACGACGTGCGTTTGTGAAAGCAAACGCGGCTGCATCAGCGGCAGCAGTTGCCGGGGTAACGCTCCCAGCTACAGCAACCAACCTGATTGCTAGCTCAGATCAAACTAAAATCACGTGGGATAAAGCGCCTTGTCGTTTTTGTGGTACAGGCTGTTCTGTTCTTGTTGGTACACAGAATGGTAAAGTGGTTGCTACGCAAGGTGACCCTGAGTCACCTGTAAACAAAGGCCTTAACTGTATCAAAGGCTACTTCCTCTCAAAAATCATGTACGGTACTGACCGCCTAGAAACGCCTATGCTGCGTATGACTGACGGCAAGTACGACAAAAATGGCGACTTCGCTCCAGTCAGCTGGGATCAAGCTTTTGATATTATGGCCGAAAAGTGGAAAGAAGCACTTAAGAAACAAGGCCCTTCTGGTGTCGGTATGTTTGGTTCTGGTCAGTGGACCGTTATGGAAGGCTACGCTGCTGCCAAAATGATGAAAGCAGGCTTGCGCTCTAACAACATTGATCCTAACGCGCGTCACTGTATGGCATCCGCTGTAGTCGGCTTTATGCGTACGTTTGGAATTGATGAGCCGATGGGTTGTTACGACGACTTTGAACACGCAGACTCATTTGTTCTGTGGGGCTCAAACATGGCAGAGATGCACCCTGTTTTGTGGACTCGCATCACAGATCGCCGCTTGAGCCATCCGCACGTGAAAGTGAACGTGATGTCGACGTACTACCACCGCTCTTTTGAGCTCGCTGATCAAGGCTATATCTTTGAACCACAAACTGATCTGGCGATTGCTAACTTCATTGCTAACTACATCATTCAAAACGATGCGGTTAACTGGGACTTCGTTAACAAACACACTACGTTCAAGCAAGCAGCGACTGACATTGGTTACGGCCTGCGTGACGAGCACCCTCTTCAAAAGGCAGCTGCCAACCCGAACTCTGGTGACATGTCTTCTATTTCATTTGAAGAGTACAAAGCATCTGTTGCTGACTACACTGCAGAAAAAACAGCGCAGCTATCTGGCGTTTCTGAAGACAAGCTTATTGAACTTGCGAAACAATATGCCGATCCAAATACCAAAGTGATGTCGCTTTGGACAATGGGTACGAACCAACATACTCGTGGTGTTTGGGTTAACAGCCTGATTTACAACCTGCACCTTCTTACCGGTAAGATCTCAACCCCGGGTAACAGCCCATTCTCGCTAACGGGTCAACCATCTGCATGTGGTACGGCGCGTGAGGTAGGCACTTTTGCTCACCGTCTTCCAGCGGATATGGTGGTAGCAAACCCTAAACACCGTAAAGTTGCAGAGAAGATTTGGAACATTCCAGATGGTGTTATTCCACCGAAACCAGGCTACCACGCGGTATTGCAAGACCGTATGCTCAAAGATGGAAAACTTAACGCATACTGGGTGATGTGTAATAACAACATGCAGGCAGGTCCAAACATTAACGATGAGCGCCTTCCAGGTTACCGTAACCCAGAAAACTTTATCGTGTGCTCGGACCCATACCCAACAGCTACCGCTCAGGCTTCTGACCTAGTACTTCCTACAGCAATGTGGATTGAAAAAGAAGGTGCCTACGGTAACGCTGAGCGCCGTACTCAAGCATGGTACCAGCAAGTCGACACTGTGGGTGAAGCGAAGTCTGACCTTTGGCAAATCATGGAGTTCTCTAAGCGCTTCAAGATGGAGGAAGTCTGGACAGAAGAGATGCTAGCTGCAGCTCCTCAATACCGTGGTAAAACTATGTACGACATGTTGTTTGCCAACGGCCAGATCGATAAATTCCCAATCGAAGAAGCTCGCGAGTTAAATGACGACGCTCATCACTTCGGTTATTACGTACAAAAAGGTATTTTTGAAGAGTACGCTCAGTTCGGTCGCGGCAAAGCACACGACTTGGCTCCGTATGATGTCTACCATGAAGTTCGAGGCCTTCGCTGGCCAGTTGTAGAAGGCAAAGAAACGCTTTGGCGTTACAAAGAAGGTTCGGATCCATATGCTAAAGAAGGATCAGGCTGGGACTTCTACGGTAAACCAGACGGCAAAGCTTTATTATCTCAGCTCCTTATGAAGCGCCACCAGAATCACCAGACGAAGAGTTCGATCTGTGGCTATGTACAGGCCGTGTTCTTGAGCACTGGCACACAGGTACAATGACACGTCGCGTTCCTGAATTGTATAAAGCGGTACCAGACGCAGTATGTTACATGCACCCAGCAGACGCTCAAGCTCGTAATCTTCGTCGTGGTGATGAAGTACTTATCGAGAACAAGCGTGGTGAAGTTAGAGTTCGTGTCGAAACCCGTGGCCGTAACCGACCACCTCAGGGACTTGTCTTCGTACCATTCTTTGATGCTCGCATCTTAATCAACAAGCTGATTCTTGACGCAACAGACCCACTTTCGAAGCAAACTGACTTCAAGAAGTGTCCAGTCAAGATCACTAAAGTTGCTTAATCAGCATCGGGACAACGGCAGCTCAGCGGACACTGTGCTGCCCCATCAAAGAATTAGCCTTAAGGCGGAGAAAATACAATGAAAAAACTGATGACAGCACTAATTTCAGTTGGAGTTTTGTTGACGGGCGTTGCACAAGCAGAACTTGATAACCCAGGCGGCATTGGCGGTATGGAGTCACTACGTGGCGCTAGCGAGCTTGAAACCACTCGCCCAGCAGACGATTTCAAAAAAGTTTCCACGTGATCAAGTATTAGAGAGTGAGTACGTTTATCAACCACCTCTCATTCCTCACAGTGTACGTGGGTATGAGGTGTCTCTAAACGCGAACAAATGTCTAGCGTGCCACAGTTGGAAGAATGCTAAGGAAATGGGCGCGACTAAAGTTAGTGTAACTCACTATGTAAACAGAGAAGACGCTGTACTGGCAGACATGTCACCTCGACGTTACTTCTGTCTGCAATGTCACGTCCCTCAAGCTTCTGCTAAGCCGTTGGTTGAGAACGAATTTAAACCTGTCGATTCGTTACGTTAATTGTAGCCAGATAGAAAGCGAGGCTATTATATGAAATTATTAAAAGCGTTTTGGAAGAGACTAGCAAGCCCAAGTAAGGCCGCGGTAGGCGTGGTACTGTTTATGGGTTTCGCTGGTGGTCTTCTATTTTGGGGCGCATTCAACACAGGAATGGAGGCAACCAATACCGAAGAATTCTGTTCGGGTTGTCACGCTCCAATCGTAGCGGAAATTCAAGAGACAATTCACTACTCTAACCGCTCTGGTGTTCGTGCCATCTGTTCAGATTGCCACGTTCCTCATGAATGGACAGATAAAATTGTTCGTAAGGTTCAAGCATCGAAAGAGTTGGTCGCGCACTTTATGGGTACAATCAGTACTCAAGAGAAGTTCGAAGCTAAACGTGGTTACCTAGCAAACCGTGAGTGGCAGCGTCTAAAAGCTAATGATTCTCTAGAATGTCGTAACTGTCACCAGTTTGATTACATGGATTTCTCTGAACAAAGTCCACGTAGTGTCAAACAGCACTCAACTGCCCTAGCATCCGGCGATAAAACGTGTGTAGATTGTCACAAAGGCATCGCGCACAAGCTTCCAGATATGCATGGCATAGAAGGTTGGTAGAAGGAATCGAATCATGAGTACATTAGAATCTGTAATTTGGCACATCCTTGGATATGGAGCGATGCCGTTCATCGTCCTTTCTGGCTTTGCCGTCGTCGCAGCAATATCGATTTGGATTCTTTCTTTAGGTAAAGACAAAGATATAGAGTCCTAACTGACTTCAACTAAAAAGCCACGCAAATGCGTGGCTTTTCTTCATTCAGCGAAACTACTCTTCAGGGTAACCATTCGGATTGTTTGACTGCCAACGCCAACTGTCAGCACTCATCTCTAGCAGTGTCCTTTTCGTAAACCAACCTAGCTCATCACGTGCCTTTGATGGGTCAGCCCAATACTCAGCGATATCTCCAGCTCGGCGAGGACAAATTTCATAAGGGATCTCTCTCCCAGAAGCTTTTTCAAATGCACAGACAACTTCTAAAACACTGTACCCTTTACCGCCACCTAAATTATATACGTGGTAACCTGACTTTTTTCCTACTTTATTAAGGGCAGCTAAATGTCCTTCGGACAAGTCTTCAACATGAATATAATCACGAACTCCAGTACCATCAATAGTCTCATAGTCGTCACCAAACACGGATAGTTTAGCTCGACGGCCGACCGCTACTTGAGACACAAAGGGCATCAAATTGTTTGGAATGCCTTGGGGATCTTCACCAAGTAAACCAGAGGAATGTGAACCGACAGGATTAAAATAACGGAGTATTGTAATACTCCAATCTTTATTTGCAGCTTGGAAGTCTTCTAAGCATTCTTCAACCATTCGTTTACTTCTACCATAAGGGCTCATTGGAGCGGTAGAGAAATCTTCAGTGATCGGAACGGTATCAGGTTCACCATACACCGTAGCAGATGAAGAAAATACCAATGTGTTAACTTCGGTCTCTCGCATTGCGTCTACTAACACAAGCGTACCATTAACATTAATATCGTAGTACTCAAGTGGCTTTTCGACGGAGTCTCCAACCGCTTTAAGGCCTGCAAAATGAATTACCGCATCAATATTGTGCTCACTCAACGTTTGAACCAATAATTTTCGGTCTCTCACATCACCTCGAACAAAAATAGGCTTAACGCCAGATATCTCTTTAATTCTTTGAAGTACAGTAGATTTACTGTTGTCTAAGTTATCTAAAATAACAGGCGTCATGCCAGATTCGATTAATTGAACACAGGTGTGGCTGCCAATGTAACCCATACCACCAGTTACTAATACATTCATAAATAAAGCCTTATTTTAATTTGACGCAATATTACCAACAAGTGACATTCAATTAAAAGCCTGTATTCGCTTGAGATTGACTAACTTCAACAACAAAGCGTCCCTTACCTTCAGTTTTAGCCTGATACATTGCAGTGTCAGCCGTTTTCATGATCGTGTCGATGGAATAACCCGGGTGAACGACGTGGAATACACCAATACTCACACCGACTTTCATTTCACGACCTCGATAAACAATAGGGTTAGAAAGTACGCTCACCAGTTCTTCTGCAAGAATGGTTACCGTATCAACGTCAGATGAATGAACAATGACAACAAATTCGTCCCCCGATAAACGTGCGACCGTATCGGCTGCGAGAGTTTTCGACAACAAGCGGTCTGCCACCTGTTTTAACACTTCGTCACCCGCATCATGGCCATAATTATCATTGACCTGTTTAAAGCCATCTAAATCTAAATATAACAGTGCGAATGGCTGGAAATAATTCGCCTCGCGCCCTATTAAACTTTCCAGCTCACGGTTTAAATGGGAACGATTCGCCAATCCTGTCAAGGAATCATGATGAGCTAAGTATTCTAATCGCTCCATTTCTTTCAGGTTCGACATGTCTGATAAGATGAATACCCAATCGTAAGAGCCCTCCTTTTCCAAGTTTAATAATCGGCTTACACGAGCAAAAATTGGGACTGAGTGACCATCTTTATGGTGCTCCCAAATTTCTCCTTGCCAGTGACCAAAATTCAAAACGGCTTCTTGAATATCTGCCATCATCGCGCCAAATTGTTTCCATTGAAAAATGTCTTCAGGACGCTTTTCAATCAACAATTCTTGCTCATAACCTAACAATCGTGTGACTGCAGGATTTGCAATACTGATCTCACCGTCGCAGTTAATCACGAGCAATCCATCTTGGCTACTTTCAAACACGCTAGCCGCAAGTCTTTGTCTATTCCGAGCTTGCTCTGCTTCCGTTACATCTAAGACAGCAAATAGGTACAAATTCTGTTTTGTTAGCTTACGACAGCTCACTCGAATCAGTTGTTTTTTGCCAAAGACATCGTTGACGCGTAGTAGCTTGTCGTCAAATTCTCGCCCTAGATTTAATGCTGAAGACAAAAATACGCTTTCTTCTGACTTTATTAAATCAAGAAGTCGTATCCCTTGTAAGTAGTGATGTGTGCATTTAAACACATCCGTCGTAGAAGCGTTAAAGTGTTCCACAATACCACGCTCATTCACCACTAGGAGCGCGTGTTGAACTGCCTCAATCACCTCGTTTGCAAAAAACTTTTCTTGCTCTAATTTGTCAAGTGTAAAAGCAACTTGTGTATCTCGTTGAGAGATTCTCTCAAGCATAATATTGAACGCCGAAACGAGGTCGCCAATTTCGTCCTGAGCCCCTAATGGTATTTTGGTTTGTTGACCTTTACGTTCGATGACACTTTGAGTCGCACGGTTCAATGCATAGACAGGTTTGATAATGAAGCGTTGTACCGCCATATATAAGACCGTCGATGATAAAGTAAGTAGCACCAAATACAAGATGGCATTATCAATGGAGTCTTGGTAGATATCATCGAAACTGCCCTTACCTACCGTGAGGTTAAGGTGGGCAATAGTTTCACCTTCAATGGTTACTGGAACTTTAAGAAAAATGTATGTTTCACCAAAAATGAATGATTTCTCTTCTAGCTCACTTTGTTGGCTACTCGAAAGGTTGGGGAGACGAGTTAAGTTCGTTCTGTATTGAGAGAACTCTGCCCCATCTACGGTGACCAAATTCGCACGTACAATCTCATCATCAGCGGAAAAAGCGTCCATAACTTGTGATGCTGTATAGGCATCGTGGAACAAAATCGCGCCTTGTAAGTTAAACGCGACACCGCTCGCAAGGGCTGTGACTCGTTCAATAACATGGGATTTTTGTGCTTCATGAGCGCGACTGAAGCTATACACCTGTGAGACTACAAAAATCAGGCCGGTAAAAAATATGATTGGAAGGATCAGTTTCGTCCTCAAAGAGGCGCGCTTAAACAAACTCATTACGGCTCCTCCTCAATAATCGAAACTCGCATCAAGTTGGCAGACAGCCGATAATTGCCAATATTTGAAGTCCTAACTTTGGGTTTAATCTGTTTATTTACAGTAACAAGTTCAATAGCTCCACCGTATCGAGTGAAATTGAGCACGTCTCCCACGGTAACGATTTCCTTAGGGACGTTTTGCAGCCTTTTGAGGCTGTTAGGCGTTGAAATATAGACAATATCACATTCGAAAGAGGATTTTTCAGCGAGTACCAGAGGCAACTGCCGAATCGTTTTGTTTTCTATAATTTCCTCTAATGTCTGCCTGACTCTGCCATCGTCAGGCACGCAAAATCGGATTTGTTGCATCAGATGTTCATCTTTCCAATGGACAAAATTTGCAATACGAAAAAGATAGACCGCCTTAATCTGCTCTGGCGTGTACGTTTGTGCGCTCATAGCAGCAATAGGAAATAGAAATGATATTGCGGTCAGGATAATCAACCTAAAAGTCATGAGAGACCCTTAAATACGCTATTTGATCATTACTCTGACCTGATCGAGTTTGCCTCCAATCGGCTGAATATTCTTCGTCAAAGAGGTTTTGGACAACCGCTTCAAACATTGGCGCGTGAGGGTGCTTTTGCCAGACTAAACGAGTGTCAAAGGTTACGTAATTGGGCATTTTCCCATACAGACCTCCATACTCCAATATTTGCCCTTTGGCGATGACATCCAGCTGCCATTGAGCATTTATTTGCCACAGGCTTTGAATCGTCGCGAGATGCTTGTGATCGATTGAGTACCAGTTACTTTCTCCTATAGAAGAGTTACCAACGCCATCCCAACTGTGTTCAGCTGATAGATAAGTGTAATTTGCAAACACTTGATAGTTTGACGACAAAACATACTGAGTAGCGAGCTCCAGCCCGTAGGTATCGACTTTATAAGTATCAATATAATTAACGCCTACTACGTGAGGATATCGACTATCAAACCAGTTAGGGCCTAAGCCTTTAACATTATCGTGCTTAGTCATAAATACAGTAGTATCAACATCAAAGTTACTACCTTGATAACGATAACCAACTTCCGTTGTTATCGCACTTTCTACATCAAGATCATCCACTGAACGACTTGCCACCGCCTTCGCACTATTAGGGCTTGTCAGGTAATTTTGAATATAGATGGTCGAGGAATCAGCATAAGAGGGAGAAGTCACAGCCCGTCCGATACCCGCCCATATCGAATGGTTTGAGTCTAACGAATATAAGCCCCTCAGCTGAGGTTGTAATTCAAAGGTATTTTTATGTTCGAAGTACTCAGCCTTAATACCGAATATAGTATGGAATCGTTCCGTCCAATAGTAGTCCGATTGTCCAAATAGACTGACCAAAGAGTCGACTTCTTTCTCAGTAGTCGCCGCACGCACGTAGAAAGGTAAATTAAAGAAATCAATATCATCGACATGTTGAGAGTATGAAACTTCGATCAATCGATAACCCATGCCGTAATTCAACCTGTGATTGTCACTAAGCTGAGTAACGTAGGTGGCATCAAGATCTATCGTTTTGTAATCTCCAGGAGAATCTAAGGCTTCTTCATTGTTGGAGGCCGCCCACACGCCATAACTACTTGTTGTGCGGTCGCTTATTGATTGTTCGACTAAAAATTGAACATAGGAAGAGTGACTTTCTATTTTATACTGCTGAGGAGAAAGACTAGAGAGCTCTCCGAAATCATCATAGTGGACCATTAACCCCGGCTGGTTAAAGTCACTCGTCTCCCCCCAAGCCTAAACACCCAATTACGATCACTTTGTTGGTTTTCAAATACTAAGCCAGCTGAACGCTTCGTTATCATGACATCCGAGTTATTGGAGTACACGTCATTCTTAACTTGTTTGTAATAAGCCCTAGCCGCAATGTCTTGATTAAACTGCAAGCCGTGTCTAAAGCTTGTATTGTAATTACCCGATCCCGAGAATGTCCCTTGCGCGTAAGTACCCAAAGTATCATAAGCGGACTTAGTGATAATGTTGATAACACCGTTAACTGCATTGCCACCCCAAACGGAACCACCCGGCCCTCTCAATACTTCTATGCGGTCTATGTCTTGTAAAATGTAATCGATGTCCGACCAATACACGCCGCCATAGACAGGGCTAAACAGGCTTCGTCCATCCATCAAGACCAGCATTTTGTTATAAAGCCCATCGTGGAATCCACGGGCCGAAACTATAGATTCATGTTCACTAAACTTAGTGACATTCAAGCCCGGAACCAGCGCCAAGGCTTCGGCAATGGTTCTAGCACCGCTGCGATTGATGCGATCTGAATCTAGAACATATACAGCTGCTGGAATATCAGTCAGCTTCTGTGACGCTTTTGACGCCGTTTTCATTTCAACACTAAGCAATGACAACTCTTCGATGCTCAGATCCATCAATTCATCGAGGGAATCGTTTGCTAGCAAACAAGTACCGTAAGACACGGCGATTAGGGGAAAGGTGCTTTTAACTAACTTATACATTCAATGCTACGTGTTTCGAATATGTGACTAGTATTCCATGATTAATCTATCAAGAGTATATAGGACATCGTATTTTTTAGTCGATTAGTTACTAAACTTGAATTTGATCACTGTTTATATACAAAATTTATAACATCGTTCGTGAAGTGAAAAATAAACCAAGACAACAATGAATAAACGATCAATCCGGTTAAACTGCGATATGGGCGAGAGCTTTGGCACTTGGGTTATGGGCCAAGATGATAAGGTCATGCCCCACATTGACATGGCCAATATTGCCTGTGGGTTTCATGCTTCCGATCCTAGTGTCATGAGCCAGACAATTGAATTGGCTAACGCCCATAACGTTGAAATTGGGGCTCATCCCAGCTATCCCGATCTCCAAGGGTTTGGCCGTCGCTCAATGGCTATCGACCCTTGCCAACTAACAGATTTAATCATATATCAAATTGGGGCACTTGAAGGGTTATGCCGGAGCAGAGGCTCTCAAGTTCAATACGTAAAGCCCCATGGCGCTCTTTACAATGACATGCTTAAAGATGAACAGATTTTTGAAGCTGTTGTAGATGCTGTCTCTTGTTTTAACATTCCGCTTATGCTTCTCGCAAGGCAAGACAACCAGGCTTTATTGGAAATTGCCGATAACTATGATGTACCACTATTGTTTGAAGCGTTTGCTGATCGCGCATACATGGACGACGGCTCTCTCGCCCCGCGAACTTTGAAAGGCGCTGTGTTAACTGATGAAGAAGCTATCTTAGAACAAGTGAGACTAATAAACGTCCACAAAGAAGTCATATCTATAAATGGCAATCGAGTTGAACTTGAGGCTGATACACTGTGTGTTCACGGTGATAACGATGAATCCATTAAGCTCATCGAATCCATTGCAGAAATTTTGGAGGAAGAATGACTCCGAACTTTTCACTAGAGCCGATTGCAGAATGCAGCTTGATTATTCGGTTTGAATCCCAACCACACATTCAGATGCCACAACACATAAGCCGTGTGGCCAACATTCTTCAAGTAGAGCTTGAGGAATATATCATGAATATTACGCCATCGTTCTCGACAATTCTAATCGACTACTTACCGCATCGAGTGACCATATTTGAGTTTTTCCAGCGGATTGAAAATATTGTGTTGGAATGTCATATAGAAAATAACATTCAAGCTGCAGTCATTAACCTGCCTGTTTTTTACCATGACAGTGTTGGACTCGACCTAAAGCGCTATTACGACAGAGGCCTCACGCTCGACCATGTGATTGAACAACATACAAAACCTACCTATCAAACGGCAGCAATTGGATTTGCTCCTGGATTTGCTTTTCAAGAGGGCGTACTTGAAACCTTGTCTCTACCTCGGCTAGTAACCCCGAGGTTAGAGGTAGCCAAAGGGAGTGTCGCCATAGCAGGAACACAAACGGCCATCTATCCTGATCGTTCTCCAGGTGGCTGGAACATTATTGGCAACTGCCCTATTGATCTCTATTGTCCAAACTCAATGCCAATGACCCCGTTTGGCGTTGGCGGTCAAGTCAAATTCTTTTCAATTGGCGAGGCTCGATATCAAGAGTTAAAGGGTTGCAGCTTTAGGGAGTTCATTGGTGATTAACACTCATTCGTTAACGGTACTTAAGCCGGGTGCTTTAAGCCTGATTCAAGATTTTTGGACGTTTTGGCGTCGCTCAGTTTGGTATAACCCAAGGCGGGCCCGTTGATGACTACGCCTACAGTTGGGCTAATTACCTGCTTGACAATCCAGTGAACTGCCCAACCATTGAGATTACTCTAGGACAAGCCGCCTTTCGGATAAACAAGAGATGCAAGCTCGCTATCGCTGGGGGTGATCTCAATGCCAAGCTCGATGGTAAACCTATTGCGAACTGGGCAAGCTTTACCGCACACTCAGGGCAAGTTCTGTCTTTTTCACTCGCTAGAAACGGGTTAAGAAGCTACCTTGCAGTAAAAGGTGGCTTTTTTCTCACACCGCAACTTGGGAGTGTGAGCACAGTACAAAGGGACCTCTTGGGAGGAATCCACAAAGACGGACGCCCTTTAGAAAGTGATGACACATTGCTCTTCCATCATCACGACGTCCCACAGCTCAATTCTGAAATGACTTTTCGTTTTCGCCCCGATTACAATCGCCCAATTGAGCTTAGGGTAATTGAAAGCTATCAAAGTGACGCTTTTTCAGAATCGAGCTTAAATCGATTTTATTCCAACACTTTCCGAGTTGGCCAAAATAGCAACCGTATGGGATATCGACTCGAAGGAGAACCGATTCAGGGGCCTGACTTACATTTGAAGAGTGAAGGAATTGCACTTGGCAGTATTCAGATCCCACCAGACGGTCAGCCAATTATTTTGCTAAATGATAGACAAACCATTGGCGGCTACCCAAAAGTTGGATGCGTCGCTCGAATCGATTTACCTCGTTTAGCCCAAGCGAAGCCCGGACAACAAGTGACATTCGTCAAAGGAGACTTACTTGGGCTACAAGAAGTATGGAGTCAATGGGCTCGCTTCTTCGGTTATTAGCTAAACAAAGACCCACTTTCTACTCAAAAGTGGGTCTAATAGATAAGTTCTCTCACAGGTTGCCTATGTGCGCCACAACTAGGCTTCCCCAACTGTCATCGCAAGCTCAATTGGGTATTGTCGCTGTTTAGCCAATTCTATCGCTTTTTGTTCAACCTGCTCATGTGAAAGCGACATAGATATTGGATGATCTTGTTCAATTTCACCAATGCTGGTCTCCCTATTTATAAGCTTCCACCTTTCTGAAATCTTATAAGCAGCTGGCAATGCTGATGAACCTTTAACAATCTCAAGCCTCGCATAACGATCACCTTCGAAACTGACATCCGCAGCACGCAATGTCTCATCGTCTCCCGGAATTTGCTGTGCACCAAACAATGGCTTGCCGCAACGAACTGCATTTTTATACGGTGGGATAAATTGACTCACGTGATCAATTGCCTTTTGGCTGCGAAACTCCATAGTCTGAGGCTGCCAACCACTTTGGATTTTGTCTTTAAGGCGAAGTGGCAACTGTGGCTGAGATGTTTCGTTATTTGAAGCTACAAGGCCATCTTTAAACAAAGTAATATCTTCCGTCATACCATGTAGCTGGAAGATATTGCCCGCGTAAGGGGTTAACTGAGCCATGCCTGTTGGCGTACCACGCGGTCCATGGAAAATCACTTCCGGCCACTGTTGTTGACACGACTCCCACTGAGTCACGTAAGCGGCTTTGAACTCTACTAAGCGTTTTCTTGGGCGCTGCGCTAGATCATCGACTGTTCCGGTTTCAAATCCGCATGCATTGACTAAATAATCGGCATGTTCAATTTCATTCTCGCCGTTTCTATCAGTAGTAAATAGCTTCCAACCGCTTTCTGTTTCTTCTACTTTGCCTAGGGTTGTGCTCGTTCTTACTTTGCAGTTGGGTAAATGCTCGAGAGCAAGTGAAACACTAGCAGCTAAACGAAATACACTCCAGCCATACTCCTGTACAACAGCGACCGGATACTTTAGCGTTTCTAAGTCCACATTTTGCGCGAAGGGAATGACCCAGTCATCCAAGCCAGCAGGGTTGCTTGGCTGCTCCGAATGAGAAAGCGCGACCAACTCTTCATAGCTGTAAAGCTTATAGTAAGTTTCTGGGTCTCCAATGACACGATTTCTCGGATCTTGATCAACAAGACACTGATACGCTTTTTTGATGGTTTCTAGACGCGGGACGATATCTAAAGGTTCTCCACCATCACTATGTGGAGTAGCAATGACAGTCGGCCTTTTGTTTAACGTAAAGGGATAGAGGCGCACTGTATTAATAGACTGCTCAAGCAGTTCGAGGCACTGCTGAAGATCGATTTCACGGTAAAGATTTCCACCAGCATGCAAATGGCAAATAGGCGGGCCACTGACTAGGCCATCACCCTTTTCTATCAAAAGCACTTCATTGCCCAGTTCGGCAAAGTGCAACGCTGCCGTTGCCCCAGCAACACCACCACCGACAACAGCAATTACTGGTTGTTTTTGTTTTTCTCGAGATAACATTTCAATTAATAGTGAACAATTTACAGGGCAATTCTAAAACGAATACCCCAATCATAACACCCTCTTTTTTGTTACAGAGTCACTGAATTTCAATGACGAAAACAAGAAGAAAAAGTGAAAAAAAAACTTGACGCATAAAGTTCGCAATCAGGAAATTTCACAATTGTGAATAACATATTTCGTTAATAACCGATGGATACAGGGCTGCAGACAAAGCAAGAGTTATCTACAGCCAAAGTTATCCAAAACTTTATCCACCGATTTTGTGGATAACTGAATAAATCCCCCAGTAAAAAGTCAGCTAAACGCTTTATTTACAGGGTTAACAGCCTATTTAACAAACTACTCACGACTAGGAAAAGTGTGCAAAACGTTGCAATTGGCAATGCAAACCATATGAAAATATGGATCCTTGGCTCTAGTTCAAACCCAATTTGAACTAGAGCAGCAACTGCAATTTCTGCGCCCAATGCCGCGACACTACCCGCCACAAGTGCCATTGTGCCATACTCAGCCCAAACGGTATTCACCACGCGCTTACGACTCGCACCCAGAGTCCTGTATAACTGTATCTCTTGCTGCCTTTGGCTCAAGCTCAAACGCAGCAACGTAAATATCAGTAAGACGCCTGCAAAAACGCCCAATGACGCCAGCACCGAAATCGCCCAAGCGACTTGACGGAGAAGTTCCTGGATCTTCGAGCCCATCTCTCGAATGTCCATCAAACTAACAGTTGGGTAGTTTCGCGATAACTCGTCGATCATTTGATTGTGAGAGTCTTCGAGCCTAAAGCTGACTAGCCAAGTGGCGGCGACATCTGCTAACGCATCTTCACTAAAGATAAAGTAGAAATTTGGCTTCATCTCTCGCCACTCTACGCGACGAATCGAGTCAACAGTCGCCTCGACAGTTTGACTGTTAATAACAAACGTTAAGCTATCCCCAATATTCAACCCTAGATCATTGGCCACATCTTCTTCTACCGAAACACTCTTTGAGCCACTCCACTGTCCTGCAACGAGTTCGTTGTGGTCGGGAATACCTGTCCCCACGTGAAGTTGAGCTCTCGACGCAGGGCATCACTACTGTCCTCCCCTTGAGCGTATGTTTTAGCATCAACACTATTAATGTCCGAAAGTCTGCCTCTCACTATTGGATAAGCTTCAGAACGCTCAATTTCGGCGTTATCTAATGTCTCAAGATACGACTCGCGTTCAAACGGAGAGATATTCACTGCAAACGCATTCGGTGCATTGTCAGGAAGCGTACGCTGCCAGTCCGACAATAGATCAGTTCTGACTAACCAAATTGTCGCTAAGAGCATTAATGAGAGCGCTAAAGCACCAAACTGCACACCCGACGCTGCCGTTGACCGATTTAGTCGGCTTATCGCCAATGCGAATGCAGTACCCAGCGGCAAGCGGCGGCACCAACGAATGATGAGAACACTAACGGCCGACAAAGCGATAAACAAAATAGCAATACTGACAAGGACAATCCACACCATAATATTGCTAGCAAAGGCCGCTAAGAAAGGGAGGACTGGAAATAGTACAAGCCACCAGCGTTTCGCACTGACCTTTTGTGCGACACTTGATTGCATTACAGCAGCAGCGTTAATGTTCAATAGACGCGTTAAAGGGATACCGAGTGAAGGAATAGCGATTAGGCCACAGCTTACAATTGCCATCACAAACGGAGTCACACCGTAAGAAGGTAATGGCGATGGAAGCAAGTCTGTGAGTGGCACACGCAGCAAGAATTCCAACCCCATACCTATTAGCACGCCGGCAATCGAGCCAAACGCAAAGAGCAAACTCACCTGCGTCCAAAGCCAACGGCGTATCCAGACTTTACTTGCCCCTAAACTTTTTAACATTGCGACGATTTTGGATCGGCTATTCACGTAATGCTGACAAGTAAGAACCAATGTTGTCGCCGCCATAAGGACGACAATCACCACACTCAGTGATAGATATTGCTGTGTACGTTTAAACACTTCATTGGTTCTACTTTGCTATTCTCATCGCGCCATCGATCACTCGGTGTCAGCTCAACACCTTTCTTTAAAGTCTCAATGACAGCGTCAGTCCCGTTTATATAGAGAGAATAACGAACTCGGCTACCTGTTTGAACGGCACCAGTTCGCTCTAGATCTGAGGAATGGATAAATGCGCTCGGCATCTGTTGAAATGGGTTAAAGCTTAAGCCCGGTTCTTCCGTGATCAAACCAGAAACGACTAAGTCTGCGTCGCCGACTGATATCTCATCGCCAATTTCAACGCCAAGTTGGTAGAGGATACGTTCATCTATCCACAGTTCACCCGGCTGAACATGGTTGGCGACACCTGCATCTCCGGTCAGAATAAGCTCGCCTTGAAGTGGATACGCACTCTCAACCGCTCTTACGGTAATCAGCTGCATCTCACTATCACTAAAGGCCATTGTCGCAAAACGGGTCTCTTGCGCAGTCGACAAGCCATTGTCATTAGCCAAATACAACAACTGTTCAGGGAGAGGGTTAGACGTTACAAATACAGTATCTGCGGTTAACGCTTGTTTACCCTGCTTAACAACAACTTGCTCAATTCGTTCGGCCAACGCAGTCAGCGCAAATATAGTGGCAATAATCAGAGTTAAAGCTACAGAGACTGGCCACAACTGACCAAAGCGTATCTCCTTTATACTCCATTGAGCGAGACGCTTTTGAAGCTCGACATTCATGCGTCGCCTCCTTCACTGGCAACAACCTCCCCCGCCTTCATAAACAGAGTGCGGTCACATCGCTGTGCCAATTTAGGATCATGGGTAACCAACACTAATGTCGTACCGTGTTGCTTGTTAAGCTCAAACAACATTTCAATCACGTTTTCAGCGGTATGTTGGTCAAGGTTCCCAGTAGGCTCATCCGCAAACAAGATTTTTGGTTGAATCATAAATGCACGTGCGATTGCGACTCTCTGTTGTTCCCCGCCAGAGAGCTGCGCAGGCGTATGAGTTGTGCGTTTTTCTAGCCCAACGGCCTTTAACAAAGACTCTGCTCGAGCTTTGTCTTCTTTTTTACCCTGCAGTAGGCAAGGAAGCGTCACGTTTTCGATCGCTGTTAAGCTTGGAATAAGTAAGAAACTTTGGAAAACAAAACCAACCGACTCACTTCTAATAGCTGCTCTCGCCTCATCATCCAGCGTCGACAAAGGGTTTTCCAATAACTCAACATCCCCTGACGTCGGCACATCAAGCCCCGCGAGTAGTGTCATAAGGGTTGACTTCCCCGCCCCAGAGGCACCGATAATCGCAACGCTTTCCCCTTCTTTGATATCAACGTTAACGTCATTTAGGATTGTTAATTGTTCTTGATTGGTAGACACTACCTTGGTTAATGACTGTGCTTTTACGATGGATGTTTGCATGATTCGACTACTTTCCTTTGCTTTTGTTATTTTTCTTTCAAGCCCTGTTTTCAGTGCTTCAATTTTAGTTTTAGGCGACAGTTTAAGTGCTGGCTACCAAATGCCAATTGAAAAAGCTTGGCCTAGCATATTACCGAGTGAGCTCGAAGAGAAAGGAAAAAATGCAACAGTCGTTAACGGTAGTATCTCTGGCGATACAACTGGTAACGGACTAGCGAGGCTTCCTGCACTGCTAGAACAACACTCTCCTGACATCGTCTGATCGAGCTTGGCGCAAACGACGGGTTGAGAGGATTCTCCCCTAACCTCATTCAACAGAATCTCATCACGATCATTGAGCAAACTCGCGAAGCCGGAGCAGACCCAATCTTAATGCAGATTCATGTACTGCCTAACTACGGCAAACGTTACACGCAAGCATTTAGTAACGTTTACCCGACCGTTGCAAAAGAAACAAAAGTGCCGCTTATGCCGTTCTTTCTTGAGCAAGTTATTATCAAACCTGAGTGGATGATGGACGATGGCCTTCATCCTAAACCAGATGCTCAACCTTGGATCGCGGAGTTTGTCGCAGACCACCTCGCTGATCTGATGTGAGAATTTGACCTCCATCAACCACACTCAACGGATAGCGAACGATTGCTAATATCTTGGTCTAGCTCAATAAATGCATTAGATGTCTGAGTTACTGTAACTAAAATCAGTTGATTTGGTAATGCATTATGATAATAGAGCCCCAAATAAAAGGTGTTGTAGCAAAAGCTGCACATCCCTACGGCTGTGAACAAGCTGTCTTATCCCAGATTCAGTACGTTAAGAGCCAAGAACCGATCACCCATGCCCCAAAAAGAGTCCTGATTTTAGGCGCTTCATCGGGTTTCGGTCTAGCTGCGCGCATTGCGCTAGCATTCGGAGGTGCTAAAGCCGATACCATTGGCGTCTCATTTGAAAGGCCACCAGCCGAAAGTAAGACTGCAAGCGCAGGTTGGTACAATGATCACTACTTCAAAACACACGCACAAGCTCAAGGCAATATCGCGGTAAACATTCACGGCGATGCCTTCTCTAAAGACGTTCGCAATCAGGTCATTGAAGCTATTGAGACCTACTTTGAAGGTGAAGTCGACCTCATCGTCTACAGCCTTGCGACGGGTGTGAGGCCAAACCCTGAAACGGGTGAAATGTGGCGTTCAGCTATCAAGCCAATTGGTGAAGATATCAAAGGCAGTTCAGTCATGTTAGAAAACGACGCGTGGCTCGACTCAACTTTACCCGCAGCCACAGAACAAGAAATCGACGACACAATCAAAGTCATGGGCGGTGATGACTGGGAGAGTTGGATCGATACACTGATAAATTCAGAATCGATTGCTCAAGGCTGTCAGACTGTCGCTTTCTCATATGTTGGCCCAGAAGTGACCCATCCAATTTACCTTGATGGAACTCTTGGACGCGCTAAGATCGACCTGCATCAAACCAGTCATTCACTTAATTTAAAATTGGCTAATTTTGATGGCGGTGCTTACGCAACAGTATGTAAAGCGTTAGTAACCAAAGCTAGCGTGTTTATTCCAGGGCTAACGCCATACATGCTCGCCCTTTATCGCGTCATGAAAGAACAAGGCACTCATGAGGCTGTATCGAGCAAATGTATCGTCTATTCAGTCAAAAACTCTATGCAGGACTCAAAGTAGTACCTGTTGATGCAGAGCGCTTGATTCGAATCGATGATTTAGAATTAGATCAAAAGACACAAGAGCAAGTGAGTAAAGTGTTAGGACAGCTCAACGAACATAACTTCAAAGAGCTTGGAGACTACATCGGATTTAAACAAGAGTTCTTACAACTCAATGGGTTTGGCTTCGAAAATGTCGATTATAGCGCCGACATCGATGTGGTTTCTCTTTGCCAATCGTACGAAGACTAACGTTCTCGTTTACAAGAAATACTTAAATACACGAAAGCCTCAGTATTAACTGAGGCTTTTTTGTTGGTAGATTCGCAGCAGACTTCTTATACTTTATAAAGTCACATCGTCTGGGAACAGTGCCGTGAGCAAGGAAAGCTCTCGTTCTCCTGCACAAAAACAAAGGGAATTAACGATGAGCAAAATAAACACACATGATCTCGCCATTCCGACACAAATGTTAGAAGGTTGGCAGCACATTGTTGACTTGCTTGCCGAGATAATCAACGTCCCCTCTGCGCTCATCATGCGCATTCACCCCAAAGACATCGAAGTTGTCTCCAGTAGTCTTGTCATGCCAAACCCATATACCCTGGTGATAAAGAATCTCTTGGTCAAGGGCTTTACTGTGAAACAGTGATTGATACCCAATCGCCACTTCTCATACCAAACGCGGTCAAAGATAAATACTGGTGCAATAATCCAGATATTAAACTAGGTATGATTTCCTATTGTGGTGTCGCCATTAATTGGCCTAACGGTGATGCCTTTGGCACTATTTGTGTCCTCGATTCAAAAGAAAATCATTACACCGACACCTATCAACGGCTGATTACCAGCTTCAGAGATTCCATTGAGTCTCAGCTTACAAGCTTGTACCAACAAGCAGAGCTTAATAACCTAAATAGAGAGCTTAAAAGCCGTGTCACAACGAGAACACAAGACTTGGTTGAGCTTAATTACTCACTGAACCAAGAAATAAATAGAAGAAGAGCGGCCGAAGAAAAAATCCACTATCAGAAATTCCATGATGCTGGCACTGGCTTTCTTAATCGAAGAGCTTTAGAAGACAAGCTCGACGAGTTAATCGAAAACACCCCAATTACCGGGCAATCGATTGGTGTCATAAATATCGGTTTTACCAATGGCCGACGTATACAGTCTAAACACAGCTATCGAGTTTGGGATAAGATCCTCATTGATTTTCGCGATCGACTATCACGTAAGGTCAATTACAATATTGTCACAGCTCGTCCTAGCTCAACGGAGCTAGTGTTAGTCGTCAGTAATATTGCAATTTTGGACATCCTCTCAGAGCTGTGTCGCTACTTGGTCGACATTGCGCAGTCTGAGTTTGATGTTGAAGGAGAAAAACTCCATTTACACACCTATATTGGGGTTGCAACCAGTAACGATACACGGGAAAGCAGTAAGTTACTCAAGTGCGCGGCAGAAGCCATGTTGGCGTGTAAAGATTCAGGTCATAAATACAGTTTCTATTCAAAAGACATTTCCGACTCTCAAACACATATCAATCAATTAGAAAGCTACCTGTTGCAAGCAGTGAGAAATGATGACCTGCTGCTCTATTTCCAGCCAAAAGTCTCTCCCGTGACTCACAAGTGGACTGGCGCAGAAGCGTTACTCCGTTGGCGACACCCCGTGCTTGGTGATATCTCGAACGAAACTCTGATTCACATGGCCGAACAAAACGGGCTGATCTTTGAAGTTGGCAACTTCGTTCTTCGAGCAGCCATTGAAAAAGCGGCGCAATGGCAAAACGTAGTCGATGACTTCAAAGTCGCAATCAACATCTCTGCGATACAACTTAAAAATATTCACCTTGCAGAGCAAATAGAGGACTTACTCAACACCTATCAGCTCCCTGCTCATTACCTTGAACTTGAAGTAACAGAAAGTGGCTTAATTGAAGATGAGGTTGTCGCCAAAGCTACGCTTTCGTCCTTACACAATCTGGGTATTACGCTATCATTGGACGACTTCGGTACAGGCTACTCATCGTTCAATTATCTGAAAAAGTTCCCTTTTGATTCAATTAAAGTGGACAAAAGTTTTGTACAACAACTTGAAAAGAGTCACGAAGATCGAGAAATAGTACGGTCTATTATTAGTGTGGCTAAAAAACTCAACTTATCCGTTACGATTGAAGGCATTGAAAATGCTAAGCATGAAGCCTTTATCTTGGAACAAGGCTGTGAGTTTGGACAAGGCTATTTTTATGGAAAACCTATGCCTTGTGATGAGTTTGAACTGTTCTTGGTAAACCAAAATTACGAAAGTGGTGGCAACGTTCGTATGCAAGCCCAATAAATACCTCGTAATCTTGAGCATAGCTAAATACATAGGGGCGTTTATACCCAAGTGACTTCAAGATGTAGGATTCAGAGCGATATCACGGGTTCAAGGTCAAGGCAAATGACGCAGCGAAATAACGGGTTCTTTCCAAGTCATTTAACGTAGAAATTGAATCGTGATACGCTCCCGAAGGGCGAGTTTGCCTAGCTCGCACACTTTGTTAACGATTCTCAATTTAGAACCACTAGATTGTCGAATCGTTGCCGCGTTTGCAAACTAGGCAATTCTCGCTGAACTACGCATCTTGAGGTTACTTGGGTATACACGCTATAATCGCCGCCCTTCGAATTTATGAATGAATACCCGTATGGATCAGCTAATAGCAAAACTAAAAAAACTCGAAAAGCAGAACTATCGCGCTTATCAACAAATTAAAGGGCAATATGACTTCGGTGATTTCACGCTCTTTATCGACCATACTCAAGCTGATCCTTATGCCTCCTCATCTCGCCTTCGCGCAACTCGTGACTGGTCTTTAACTGGTCTGTCTTGGTTGAAAGAGACATCAACGGAATATCAAATCGCCGCTCGAGATTTCATTGCTCGCAGCTTTGCAGAGTTTGCAAAGCAAGATAATGCTGTGAGTATCGCCCTCAATGGGCAAACCGTGTTGGACTCGACTTCTGTATTATTCAATGAAGACAACATTGAACTTCGTTTCCGCGTCGATTTACCAGCAGAAGGCCGAAACATTCTGGCTAAGAAAGCGGTAAATCTATTAACGTTCCATCTTCCAAAGTTTATTCGTAAAGCGACTTTGGAGCGTGAAATCGACAAAGATGCATTAGTGCAGCACTGTAAAACCGTTGAAGACCAACAAACTTTGCGAAAAGCACTAAGGAACTTAAACTTAGCTGCGTTTGTTGCCAATGGTAGTGTCTTACCGCGTATAGCAGGTAACTGTGATCTGCCAATGAAATCAGCGGTGCCTTTTGAATCTCCTGAATCCCTGCTGGTCGAGATAGACACTCCAAATAACGGCAAAATCAAGGGTATGGGAATTCCGAAAGGGATTACAGTTATTGTCGGTGGTGGTTTCCACGGTAAATCGACATTACTTAATGCTATTGAACGCTCCATTTACGACCACATTCCAGGTGATGGCCGCGAGTATGTCGTTTGCGACAGCAGCGCGATGAAGATCAAAGCTGAAGATGGCCGATGTGTCCATAATCTGAACCTCTCTAACTACATCAACCATCTGCCACAAGGCAAAGAGACTGAAAACTTCTCAACTCAAGATGCGTCTGGTTCAACATCTCAAGCAGCATGGCTTCAAGAATCAATTGAAGCAGGTTGCCAGACTCTATTAATTGATGAAGATACGTCTGCGACAAACTTTATGATTCGAGACGAGCGCATGCAAGCGCTAGTCAACAAAGGTTCTGAGCCTATCACGCCACTTGTGGATCGTATTGGACAACTGAGAGATGATTTGGACATTTCAACCTTGGTTGTCATGGGGGGATCTGGTGATTATCTAGACGTTGCAGACACAGTCATTCAAATGCACGATTACCAAGTGCAAGATGTTTCTGAGCTTGCGAAGCAAGTCGTGGCCGAGCACCCAACTCGACGCCAAAACGAAAGTGAAAGCCCATTAGCTACATTTAAGCCTCGTTCACTTAACCGCGCCACACTTCAAACCATTCTGGCCGACGGAAAATTCCGAGTATCTGCGAAAGGCATTGATTCACTGCGCTTTGGTAAAGAATTTACCGACCTATCGGCATTAGAACAGCTAGAGTCGAGCTCTGAAGTTAATTCCATCGGTTGGTGCTGGTTCCAACTTTCCCAGTTGCCGGGTTGGTCAAATAACCCCGCGAAAGAGTTTGAATCGTTGTTAAATGGCGACTGGCATAAAGCCATGCCCGCTCATGGCGACTTAGCTAAACCACGTGTTGTTGACGTGATGGCCGCACTTAACCGAATGAGAAGAGCTCAATTCAGCCTGGGTAAATAGGTATAATCCCAGTAATAGTCGATAGACCAAATCAGAAAGTATGAAAACTTAAAAAAGGCGCTGAATGCGCCTTTTTGGATTTTAGAGCCTGCTATTGGCCATGACGTAGTATGTTCCACGCCTCGCACAAAATTCGAAAGCGCTCACTGTCTCCGTTATCTCTGTCTGGGTGCCATTTCAGCGCCAACTTGCGCCAGGTTCGTCTAATTTCAGTCGCGGACGCATCTTGAGGGAGTTCGAACAGTTTTAAAGCATAGGCTCTGTCCATATCACTCGTAGGGTCTCCACCCACAAACTTTCTGTAACGTGTCCAGAACTCATTAAGAAGCCTTTTCACTTCACCTTCCGCCGCTTCATAGTTTTGCCACTGAACGTAGTAGTCTCTAAGCGGATCCTCATGGTCAACTTCAAAATGACTCGTCGCATGATTGGCTAACAAAACAATATTCATCGCCTCTACTTGCAACCATTTCTCTGGATAAAGCATCTCCTGAAGCTGATACAAAGCGTTCATGATCAGGAAATTTCGCTTAAACAGATCTTTCTCAGGAGAGGCGTCGAGTTGCGGTATCAATTCAAGTTCACTGAGATGTGAGGCAAGAGTATGGACTTTCCACCCAGACGGCTTGTGTTTTAAGACTTCTAGAATCGGCCAGAGCAGAGGGTTTTCCATGTAGCTCTGAAACGTTGCGGCAAGATCATGCTGTTCAGACATAATTAAGTTTGTTGGTCACTGATACTCTAATTGAAAAGCACAGATGGCCTTTTGTCGAGAAAAGTTAGTAGATAAAAAAGCGCGACATGATCTCTGCTACAAAATCGTCATAATCGAAACCAAACACTACAAAAAGCTAACTCATGCAACCGTGTCTAAATTCAATCATCAATTTAAGAATCCCTTCAGCGGTCCGACTTACGACTAAATCACGATTTCGTCACTTCATTTATCCAAACAAAGTAAGGGTTCAATCCATCAATGAAAGGAACCATAACAATCTGTGGTACATCGTAATCGTGGTGATTTACAATCAGCGTCTCAATTTCTGCGTAGCACGACTGTTTTGTCTTAATGATTAACAACGTCTCTTGGTCGTGACACACCTTACCTTGCCAAATGTAATGGCTAGAAATTGGCATTGTTTGAATACAGGCAGCTAACTGTTCTTCGAGTAACAGTTGTATCAGTTTATCCGCTAATTGCGCGTTTCCAACTGTAGTGAGCACCATTGAATAATGTATCATTACGACTCCAAACAAATAGTGAATGCGTAGTTGATAAAACCTAAGTCACAAGTTTAACTACTCGCTGAAAAGGATGATTTCTCTGCGAACATGAAATGCATCTCAAAGTTTACTGACTATATTGAAGATATGAAGTATCTCACACACAAGTCATCTATCATAACCATGACAGTCTAAAACATTTGTAACGCCCTTGAGGCACATAATAATTACAATTCAACCTGTCGCTTTTTTTGCTGCTGCGAGACAAACTATGAAAACATCAAAGACCAACTCAAAATCTACGTTGTGCTGTCCTTTGTGTGATGGTGAAGAGTTTTTAATTTCTGAAAACAGTCACAACATGCTTTGCGCACATTGTGGTTCCTTCCTAGAAAACATAAACAGTATACAGCGTGTCGTTGCGACGCCGGCTACAAGGCCAAATGGCTCATTTATCCATACAGCCGCAAGCTCTCAACATTAATCAGTGACTTTAACTCGGTTAAGTAGCGTATGCTCGCTACTTTTCTCGAGTAAAGTGTGGAATGTTCGTTTACTAGTTGGACACTCCGTACCCCTGCTCTCACACCTGCTTCGATGCCTTTCGGCGTATCATCAACATACAAACAATCTTCAAGTTTAAAGCCCATCATCATGGCGCTGTAGCGCACAAGGTCCGGTTCGGGTTTCCAACTATTGGTATCAAAAGCAGAAAAGATTTTGCCTTCAAAATGCTCATAAAGGCCAACTTTCTTTAGTGATTGGGTAATCTGTGCGATGGGCGCATTTCCTGCCACGCAATATTCAATCCGTAAATCTTCTAGATGGTCCAGAACGTTTGCAACGCCGGGCATCGCCTCTAACTCACGATTGAAAAGAAATTCCAGCTGTTGGCGATACATACCTTCAAGGCGATCGATAGAAGTCGATACATTCAGGTAGTCCCTGACACTGGACAAGATATCTGCGGTTTTACCGCCCTGATAGTGGCTGAGAGCTTGGCTTAACGAATATTCGGCACCCAGTTGTGTAAAAATGTTCACCAAGGCTTGGCAACGCAACTTCTCACTGTCGATCAAAGTGCCATCACAATCAAAAATGACGCATTTGGTGTTATATCCGCTCATCGCTAGCCCTCATTAGTCCACAAATTTAATATATACACTAATGGTTTCATCAGAAGCGATTAATGTGGAATTTTGATGACTTAGGCATATCTTTATATCAAAACTACTACTTAGTTCGCGCATTTGCACCAAGGCAGTATAGAAAACGCTCAACAGCCTAAAGGAAGAAGTAGCACTTCGGCTTAACTTAATAGCCTCTCTAAATAAACTATCCCATGGCCACCTTTGAGTTGAGCAAACAATGAAGAGACAAATGCGCTTTGTACCTTTTCAGATTCACAAGCCAAATCAGATATGAGCAGTTCGTCATCAACTGAAGTGACAATTGCAGCGGCAATTGGTTGACCATCAGCGAAGCCTAAATATAGATCACAAGGCGACGAAAAAATGATCTGCGTGAAAAACTCGACGATGGCCTCTTGCTCGGCTTTATCGTCCCAGCGCTTTGCTTGCAGTAGCGAGAACATGACAGTCGCACGGTGAAAATCCACTTTGTACAAATCACTATCGGTGAAGCTACCCGAAGTTTCAGGGACATCCATGACTTGATATTCCGCACCTTTCATCCTCGCTTTGTAACAGCGCCTACCTTGAATGCTCTCTTTAGTAGGAAACTTGATATCGATGTGGGAATAGAGCCATTGGTTTTTTTCTTCGGCTATGGATGGAATCTCAGACATTTCATGGTTCGCTCTTGAACTAACTATTTAGAATAATAACACTTTTGAGCATATCGATTTGGCTTATTTTTCCCAGTTTTAATGTCACAACAACCTGCTATGATAGTTACAACAATCTACTACGGATGGACAAACATGAAAAAACTGTTGGTTGGTACCCTAGCCGCTTTGGCTCTAGCAGGCTGCTCGGGTGATGAGGTTGGTGATGTCTCACTTGGAATGTTTACACTAAAAGACATTAAAATTTCGTCTTTAGAAGATGAAGTTGTCACCGGCGTCACTTGCCACATCGCATCGATTGAAGCTAACTTAAGCCTTTCAGATCCAAGCGATAGCTCAATTTCCTGTCGTCAAACTGGCGATATCACGCCTGAAATGATCGCTCAAATCGATAAGTCGAGCTCTGGTGAAGTGGTATTTAAGAAGTCTAAAAGTATTTTCTTTAAGACGATGAAAGTAAGGCGAATATACGACGCCCAGAATCAAACCCTACTTTACTTGTCTTACACGACTAAAGAGACCGATGGCAGTTTTAAGCATAGCCTCTCAACTGTACCTCTTTGGGGTACCAAAGCATTCCTAGAAAAACCAGCCGTTACACAGTAGGCGGTTTTCCCATTAAGGTTATCCCTACCTCCTTAGGGGTAACCTTTTGAAATTCCATCCGCCTCAGCGTTTATAACCATTCTCCTTTGATCTAATCCTCAAAGTACTTCGTACTATTTGGAAACATTGGAAGGAATAAACGTGCACAATCAAATCACCCAAGATAATGGTCCAAACAAGCAAGCAGAAGAACTTGCCGTGTTTCCATTAAAACTGTTTATTTTGCCTCAAGGTAGGCAAAGACTACGGATTTTTGAAGCTAAATATGTATCCATGGTTGGCACCATACGCAGCGACGAAGGCTTCGTTATCGCCTGCCCAGACGCAAGTCAGCCCTTTGGCATTTCCAACTGGGGCACCTTAGTCAAGATCGTCGATTTCCACATTGGAGATGATGGGCTACTGCTCATCGATGTAGAAGGACAACAGATCGTTTCGTTGCAAAATCACCACTACCAATCAGATGGACTCTTAGTTGCGACACCAACGGAGGTCAAACATTGGGACAACCCGACTGGTTTAAAGCCAAACAGCACACTCGCCGAAACGTTACAGCGAGTGTTCAAAAACTACGACTACATTGCAGATTTATATACGGATACCCATTTCGAGAAAGCTGAATGGGTGTGCTCAAGGCTCATCGAAGTAATGCCAGTGGCTCTTGATGTTAAAGAAAAATTTATAGAACCAGACAGTTTTCCCCAACTTGTTACTTTTCTTTTAGATTTGATTGAAGAAAGTCGAAATTAACTGATCCAAAAATATATACAAAGCGTATAGATACTAAAATGATGTGTATGGTTGGTAATAGAAATGCAGACACGGATGCAAGAAGACAAACAGAAGAAAGAACACATTGTCGCTTCGGACAACCAAGCTCCGAAAGAGTTGTCACACTGGCTTGAATGTGTTGCTACAAAGCGCGACCAAAAAGCGTTTACCGAGTTATTCAAGTTCTTCGCGCCAAAAATAAAGCGCTTTGGGATCAACAAGCTCAACAATGAAGCATCAGCTAACGAGCTCATACAAGAGACGATGACGTCTGTTTGGAGAAAGGCTCACTTATTCGACAGCAACAAAGGTGCTGCCACTACGTGGGTCTACACAGTAATGCGAAACGCTTGTTTTGATATGTTGCGTAAGATAAAAGCCAAACCGGAGCAAAACCTTTCAGATGACTTGTGGCCACTGGACAGCTTGGCTGATGAACAGTCGTCAGAAGAAGATAACTTCAAAGATCACCTGTTATCAAAACAGATGCTCAGATATGTCGACACTTTGCCTCCTGCACAGCAAACCGTCGTTAAGGGCGTCTATTATCAAGAACTTTCACAAGACCAATTAGCGAAGCAACTTGGCGTGCCACTTGGCACGATTAAATCTCGACTTCGTCTAGCCTTAGCACGGCTTAAACAGCAAATGGGAGAACAATACCATGATTAAATTCCACCCTGACACAGCTGTTTTAAAGCAATTTGCAGCTGGTGAACTTCCTGACTCTATTTCAGTGATCGTGGCAAGCCACGTAGAAATGTGCCCCCAATGTCAAAAGGTAGTAGAGCTTGAAAACGAACTTTTGGCTAAGCAAGCGTTCGATTCCGAAACTAGTGATCTTTCTGGCAGCTTTGGCGATAGCGTTGTTTTGGATTCTCTACAAGTTGAAGACGAGTTCGCTACAATGATTGCGTCAATTACGTCCGACAATTCTACGCCCCACGCTGCTACTTGTAGCAAAGCCGATAACGAACTCATAGTGAATGGAAAAACGATTTCTCTACCAAGAGCATTAAGTTCTATCCGCCTCAAAGAATGGAGTGGAATTGGTAAAGTGTCACGTTCACGACTTGACCTTGACGACGATAACTTACGCGCGAGCCTTCTACACATTGATGTTGGTGGTCAAGTGCCTGCTCATACACACAAAGGCTTTGAGATTACTTTATTACTACAAGGTAGTTTCAAGGACGAGATGGGCACTTACAAACAAGGTGACTTCGTGTGGTTGAATGGCGAACACACCCATAATCCAATCAGTGAAGAAGGCTGTATTTGCCTCACAGTTTCGAGTGATGCACTACACTTCACGGAGGGCGTGAGTAAGTTGTTCAATCCAATCGGTAAATTGATTTACTAACAACAAAAATAATAATCATAAACACACCAAATCTACACGGCGGGAGTAGTCATCATGGACGTTAGATTAAAAATTGGCATTAGCGCATGTGTACTAGGACAAAAAGTGCGCTTCGACAAAGGCCATAAAGCGTTACATTTTTGTACCAAAGAACTTTCTGAGTTTGCAGACTTTACACCCGTGTGCCCAGAAGTTGGAGTTGGGCTGCCTATCCCCGCCCGACCATTCGTCAAATTAACCAAGGCGACGTAATTACCGTATCCCGAGCAGATGGTACTGGGGATGTTACCGAGGCGCTAACTCAATTCGGACAAAATTTTGCTGCCAATCACCAGGAAGAACTTAGCGGATTTATTTTCTGCGCCAAAAGTCCCTCTTGCGGTATGGAGCGCGTAAAGGTTTATCACAAAAACGGCAAAGGCTCGGAGTCTAACGGCATTGGCCTGTTTGCTAAGCAGATAATGGAAGCCAACCCAGATATGCCATGCGAGGAAAACGGTCGCCTTAATGACCCAATCCTTCGCGAGAACTTTATGACCCGTGCTTACACGTACCAAAAGTGGCTCAACCTTAAGAAGACAGGTCTAACCAAACATAAGATCATTGCGTTTCACAGTGAACATAAATACCTAGTGATGAGCCATCACGTCGAGGGCTATAAGAGCCTTGGCAAACTGCTAGCGCAACCTGACGTTGACGTAGATGAGCTTGCAAAAGAGTATATTTCCGGTTTGATGCAGGCTCTATCGCATCATGCAACACGCAAGAGTCACACAAATACGCTTCAGCACCTACAAGGTTACTTTAAAAAGCATTTGGATACCGCCAAGAAGCAAGAGCTCGCAGGCGAGATCCATTCCTTCCGCGAAGGCGTCACACCGCTTTTGGTTCCTATTGCTTTGATTAACCACTATTTGCAAGAGTTTCCGAACGAATATCTTGCTTCACAAACATATTTGAACCCACATCCAAAACAATTACGACTGAGGTATGGATATTGACAGCGCTACTTTGGTTTAGACGCGATTTAAGGATTCAAGACAACCCCGCTTTGTTACACGCTCTTTCCCTTGGCGTTAACAAGGCGGCTTTCCTTTCAACGCCGGCGCAATGGGCACAGCACAACCTAGCTCCGATTCAAGCGCATCTGATCACACGCCAACTCAACGAACTCAAAGTCCAACTTGCGGAATTAGGCGTGGAGCTTTTTCACCTACCATGTACCGACTACGACTCGCAAGCTCAGTCTCTCATCGATTATTGCCGCAAAGGCGGCTACGACACGGTTGTAGTCAATCAAGAACTGGAGCTCAATGAACTGCAGCGAGACGAGAATGTAGCAAGCCAGTTGAACCTAGTCTCTTTTCAAAGCGACACAATCGCACCGCTTGGGACTGTAGTTAACAAGCAAGGTGAGATGTATAAAGTCTTCACACCTTTTAAACGTGCTTGGCTTAAATGCATCTCTGAGCACGGCATAGAAGTGAGTTCCATTGACCAAAATCAACACTACCCTTCGGCAGATCAGCAAGAAGCAGAAAAGGACAACGACTTTGTCTTCGATTACCCAATGAAGGACTCGACACTCTGGCCATCAGCTAGTCGTGTTGTGAATGAAGTTGTCCCTCACTTTATGTCTGAGAAAGTCTCTCACTACTCTAGGCTAAGAGATATTCCGTCGGTTAAAGGCACGTCTGGTTTGTCACCTTATTTGGCAATTGGCGCAATTAGCAGCCGGCATCTTGCTCATACATTGATTTCTCATGACCCTGAGTTGCTTCACAATGAAAGCAAACCAGAATTCTCATGGCTAAACGAACTTATTTGGCGTGATTTCTACAAGCACTTACTGTTCCACTATCCAAACTTGGTAAAAGGTCAGTGCTTTAATCCCAAATATGCGAACCTCAACTGGCCACATCGTGAAGACTTGTTCAAAGCTTGGTGCGAAGGTCGCACTGGCTACCCTATCGTTGATGCGGCGATGAGACAGCTAGTCAAAACAGGCTGGATGCACAACAGGCTTCGAATGATCACAGCGAGCTTTTTAACCAAGCATTTATTGATCGACTGGCGGCACGGCGAAAAAGTTTTTCATGCAGCACCTGATTGATGGCGATTACAGCGCCAACAACGGCGGCTGGCAATGGGCTTCGAGTGTTGGCTGCGATGCACAACCGTATTTTCGTATTTTCAATCCTATCACTCAGAGTAAAAAGTTTGATCCTAAAGGAGTTTTCCTGCGTAAGTATTTACCAGAGTTAGCTAATATCCCTGATAAAGAGATTCATTTCCCACATAGCTACCTCAATAAGATCAATGCTCAAAATCAATACTGGGCAGCGATAGTTGACCATAAGGAAGCAAGGGCAAGAGCGCTCGACTTCTTCAAACAACCTTGATTTCTTAAGACAAAAGGATGAGTTATGTCAGAATCAATCTGGTTACAGCGCTTCGTTGATGTGTACAGTGAGCTTGGTACGGACAACCTCGACCTTCTTAGTACTGTTTATCATAGCGACGTCGTATTCATAGACCCAATGCACCAATTGGAAGGCAAAGAGCAGCTACTTGGCTATTTCCATCAACTCTATGGAAACGTAATTAGCTGCCAATTTGTTATCGAGCATGTCATGGAGTCGGATCACGAAGCAGCAATATACTGGACCATGACTTTTTCACACTTCCAACTCAATAAAAGAAATCCTGTATCGGTGCAAGGACATTCGCACATCAAAGCGAAAGACGATTTGGTTGTCTATCATCGAGACTTCCTCGATGTTGGAGCCATGCTCTATGAGCACATCCCTCTCATCGGGAAGGTCATCAAAACCATAAAGCGAAGAGCGAGCACCGCATGAATATTTTGATAACCGGTGCAACATCAGGGATAGGAAAAGCTCTTGCCGTTAATTACTCGGCGGCAGGACACCAAATTCTTGCATGTGGACGCAGCAAAAATAAATTGGACGCCCTAGAAGCTGAGTATGACAACATACAGCCACTTTGCTTCGATCTCACTGAATTTGATAACTATCCAGAATTAAAGGATGGTGAAGAACTTGATCTGCTCATTCTCAACGCAGGTGACTGCGAGTACATCGATAACCCATTACACTTCGATGCCAAGATGTTCGAGCGTGTCATTAACATAAACCTTATTTCGATTGGGTATGCGCTAGAGAAGTGGCTCAAACATATTAAGCCAGGCGGTAGACTCGTGGTGGTGAGTTCCAGCGCAGGACTAATACCACTCCCACGAGCAGAGGCTTACGGAACCTCGAAGGCAGCACTGACTTATCTAACTCATACATTAGCTGCGACCCTGAAGAAAAGTCATGTTAACGTTTCAGTTGTGTTGCCAGGATTTGTAGAAACTCCGCTGACAGACAGAAACACGTTTTCAATGCCTATGATCGTTACTGTCGACGAAGCCACAAAACAGATCATTACTGGGATAGAAAAGGGAAAATCCGAAATCAGTTTCCCTAAAGTATTTATATTTATAATGAAGTGCCTAAGGCTCCTTCCTTCAGGGCTTTGGCAGCGTCTCGCGACAAGGATGACATAATAATGAAGAAAATCGCAGTCATTGGCTCTGGAATCTCAGGCCTTACATGCGCACATCTACTCGACAAGCAGTATGACGTTACCGTTTTTGAAAAAAACCACTACGTGGGTGGTCACACCGCCACCGTTGACATCGAACACAACGGACGCCCATATGCCATCGATACTGGTTTTATCGTATTCAATAATCGCACTTATCCAAATTTCTTAAAGCTGTTGGCCCGGTTGGGTATCGACCGTCAGCCGACTGAGATGAGCTTTAGCGTAAATAACCGACAAACTCAGTTTGAATATAATGGTCACGGAATCAATTCTCTGTTTGCTCAACGCAGAAACATCTTCAGGCCTCAATTTTGGCGCTTGATTTCAGACATTTTGCGCTTTAACAAGTTATGCAAATCCATCTACCACAGCAACGTTTATGATGACGGCGCGAAACTCGGCGATTTCTTAAAAGGAAATGGGTTCAGTGATTTCTTTAGTGAACACTACATTCTACCTATGGGAGCCGCGATCTGGTCTACAAGTTTAGAAGAAATGGAACGCTTTGAACTTAAGTTCTTCATTCAATTCTTCTTTAACCATGGCTTGTTAAATATTACGGATAGGCCGCAATGGTACGTTGTTCCCGGTGGTTCTCGCGAGTACGTTAAAGTCATAACGGCTCAGTTATCAAAACCTGTTCAAACCAACGCGACGATTCGCACGGTTACCCGTTCAGGCCATGGCGTTACCATTGAGATGCTAGATGGTGAACTATTGAAGTTTGACGAGGTTATTTTCGCTTGCCATTCCGATCAAGCATTGAGCTTACTCAGCGACCCCACACAAGACGAAAAAGCCGTTCTGGGTAGCATCCCTTACAGCCGAAACGAAGTTGTTCTTCATACCGACATCGGCATGTTGCCTAAGCGTCGTCTTGCTTGGGCCAGTTGGAACTACCGATTAGACGGAGAATCAAATCGCCCCGCTTGTGTCACCTACAACATGAACATCCTTCAGGGCATTGAAAGCGACGATACCTTCTGCGTTACTCTTAACCAAACTGACGCTATTGATCCCGATAAGATCATCAAAAAGTTTGTTTACCATCACCCTGTGTTAAACACCACCAGTGTAGCCGCTCAAAAACAGCGAGATTTGATTAATGGTAAAAATAACACACACTTTGTAGGTGCCTATTGGTATAACGGATTCCATGAAGATGGCGTACGAAGCGCTCTCGATGTCACTTCAATTTTCGGAGCTACTCTATGAGTGGCTCCTCCAACAGCGGCATTTATTGGGGCAGCGTTAGACACCGACGGTTTAGCCCTGTTTCTCACGAGTTTCACTACCGTCTTTATATGCTAGGGATCGATTTAGATGAGTTAGACGCTATAACTAATTTATCTAAAGTGTTTGGTACCAAATGGTTCAACCCCTTACGTTTTAACGAAAAAGATTACGTCAAAAGTGAACCCGGCGCTTTAAAGCAGCGTATCTTGAGTAAAGTTAAACAGTTAGGTGGAGATTGGAGCGAAGATAACAAAGTCATTATGTTGCTCAGTGCCGATGTTTTGGACTCTACTTTAGCCCAATCAATTGTTACTTCTGTTATGACGAGAACAATGAGTGTCGATATTTGCTTGCAGAAGTAAGCAATACACCATGGAGAGAGAGGCATTACTACCTCATCGAGATGTCAGGCACTATGCGAATTGAAAAGAGCTTCCATGTCTCTCCTTTTATGGAGATGAACATGGACTATGTTTGGAAAATATCACCGCCAACCAGCTCGACACTCGTTCATATCGAAAACCACCAAACTGAAAAGCTTTTTGATGCAACGCTGAACCTGAAAAAGCATGAGTTTAGCCGCAAGGAGCTAAGGAGTACTGTAAAGTCTATCCCTGCTATGACGTTAAAAATTGTCTCGGGAATCTACTTTCAGGCACTCAAACTCTTCACAAAACGCGTTCCGTTTGTCGACCATCCAAACAGGTCAGCAGACGTTAAATAAGAAGATCAATAATAAGGATAACAAAGAGGTTTCCATGGAACAGACAGTATCAAACACTGATAGGCTTCAAGCGACATCGTCACCGCTGCTGTCAGCCCAAGAGAATAAATTCAGAAGCTTGATTTTTAGCGTCCTAAAACCTTTAGAAGAGGCACATGTAGAGCTTATTGAGGGCGATAAAGTATGGCATTTTGGTGACGCGTCTTCTGAGTTATCTGCTAGCTTCGTTGTTTACGATACCAGTTGCTACAAGGATATTGCCTTAGGCGGGAGCATCGGCGCTGCGGAAGCGTATATCGATGGTAAGTGGTCTAGCCCAGACCTAACAAAAGTTATTCAAATCATGGCGAGAAACCAGCGCCAACTCGATGCCCTCGACAACAAGGTACAGTGGTTGACGCGCGCTAAACATTGGTTTTTGCGCAAACAAAATGCCAACACCGAAGCGGGATCAAAGCGCAACATATTAGCACACTACGATATCGGTAATGAGCTTTACACACGCTTCTTAGACTCATCTATGCAGTATTCTTCTGCGATTTACAGTGAAGACGCTTTAGATCTTTCCGCAGCACAACAAAATAAGATGGAAACCATCTGCCAGCGCTTGAGCCTAAAAGAATCGGATCATGTGCTTGAAATCGGAACTGGTTGGGGTGGTCTAGCAACTTACATGGCCAAGAATTATGGCTGCCGTGTTACCACAACGACTATCTCTGACGCACAACACGAATATGCAAAAAAAGAGGTAAAGCGTTTAGGACTGGAGTCTAAGGTAACGCTACTGAAGAAGGATTATCGTGCGTTGACTGGGCAATACGACAAGCTCGTTTCAATAGAAATGATTGAAGCAGTCGGCCACGAGTTTTTGTCAACCTTCTTCGCTAAATGTTCGTCTCTACTTAAGCCTAATGGGAAAATGCTCATCCAGTCGATCACCATCGCAGACGCTCGTTATGATAAGTACCGTAAAGGCGTCGATTTCATTCAAAAGTACATCTTCCCAGGAGGTTGCCTACCGTCTATTGCAGTGATGAGTGTACACATCGCGAAACAAACTGACATGGTGATTCATCAAATCGACGATATCGGGCTTCACTACGCTCGTACCCTCAACGATTGGAAAGTGAACTTTCTGTCTCGCTGGTCGGAAATTAATCGCCTAGGTTATAGCGAAGAGTTCAAACGTCTATGGTTGTTCTACTTCTGTTACTGCGAAGGGGCGTTTCTAGAGCGTGTAATCAGTACCCACCACATTGTTGCACGCAAACCTCAATACCGAGGACAAGAAGATGAAATGGTTTTGGATTACTAATTTTGTACTCTTTCAGTCTGCGTGGTTCATCTGCGCATTCTTTACTGAACATGCTCCAATTGCGCTAACAGTCTTGTTAACGCTGCACTTTGCACTATCCCCAACCAAGCGCAAAGACTTGCAAATATTACCTTTAGCGCTGGTAGGTATCGTCGCTGATAAACTCCACTTAATTGCAGGAACGTTCACTATACAAGCCGATTTCTTCCCTTTGTGGCTCGCACTACTGTGGGTAATGTTCGTGCTCTGCCTTAACCACAGCCTAAGCTGCTAACGCACAAACCCACTTGGCTCGTGGCTGCTTCGGTGCGATCGGCGGCCCCTTAAGTTACATCGCCGGCATTAAGGCGGGTGCGATGGCGAGCCTTACACCGTTGCCAATTCTGCTCACTTCTCTCGCCTGTTCTTGGGCTTTGTTAATCGTTGTTCTCATCTACGGCACCAAACAAATAGACAGTCGATTTCTGATCCGGACCGCCTAACTACTCGTATCCCTATGTTGAAGTTAGCACATTTCTACTTGCTAACACGTTTATACAAACGCCAGACAAAGACGATTTAACGTAGGGTTACGACATGAAGTTATTCATCACCACAACCATTATCAGCACCTTTGTGTTTGCGGCTTCAGTTTATAGCTCACCGCTCAAGGAACTGAACAAAATAGGTCAAGGCGAGATGCAATATCTATTTTGGACGCTCTATACCGCCGAGCTTTATAGAGGCACAAATTTTCAAGAAGAAGACCAATCTCAGGCCCTGCGCATCATATACGAGAAATCAATTTCAAAAGACGCACTCATAGAGGCAACCGCACAACAATGGGAGCACCTGAACTATCCGCAAGAAGACATTGATCGTTGGATAGAACCACTTCAGTCTCTATGGCCAAATGTGAAGCCCGGTGATGCACTGATTCTCAAAACCGATAAGACAGGTGTGAGTCAGTTTTATTTTGGCGACCAATCTTTAGGGAAAATTCAAGATCCCGAATTCGGAGATGCCTTCTTATCAATCTGGCTGTCTCAGAACACAACTGAACCTGAGCTTCGACAACAACTACTAGGATTAGCAAAATGAAATGGATTCTCGCTTCATTACTTTCATTAGGCCTCTTTGGCTGTGGCAGCCACAACATTGAACAATACGAAGGCACCATGCCATCGCTCACTTTAGAGCAGTTTTTTGATGGTGAGTTAAAAGCTTACGGATTAGTTCTTGATCGCAATGGCGGTCTAACAAGGCGTTTCGAAGTCGACCTTGTTGCTGATTGGGAAGGAAACAAAGGCCTTATCAAAGAGTGGTTCATCTTCGACGACGGAGAAAAAACCACAAGAGTTTGGGAGTTAACTAAAACAAGTGAAAACACCTACGAAGGAACCGCTGGTGATGTTGTAGGAACGGCGGAAGGCACCATCAATGGTTCGGCTCTGTATTGGAAATATGAGCTTCAAGTTCCGGTTGGCGATACGGTTTACGACTTAACGTTGGACGACTGGATGTTCCTTTTCGATGAACAACGTCTTTTCAACAAAAACTGACATGACTAAGTTCGGCTTCAAAGTGGGTGAAATCATCTTGTATATAGAGAAAGTCAATCCAAATCCCTCACGCATTGCCTCAACGAATACCCCATAAATCACACGCCCTCTAGTACCGACTTAAATCGGTTTAGGGGGTTGAATACCTTAAACAAGCTGTATATATTACCGCCGCTCCCACGAGCACACCCTACAATACATATTCGCTATCTCGCCATCATTGATGTATTGATATTGGTGTCTTTACACACATGAAAAACCTCATCACTTCGTTCACGCGCTTTGTACAAGAGTCCAAGGCACTCCTACACCTAACGATCCCGATAATTTTCACGCAACTTGCTACACAGGCAATGGGCTTTGTTGATACCACAATGGCAGGGCAAGTCAGCCCAGCAGACCTCGCGGCAATTGCATTGGGTGCAAGTTTATGGGTACCGGTATCGCTGCTTTTGCGAGGCATCATCATGGCGCTTACGCCTGTGGTCGCCTATCACAGAGGCGCTAATAATCCCGATAACATTCGTATTGAATTCATTCAAATGCTGTGGATTTCAGCCTTCTGTAGCGCGATTTTGATGGCTTACCTAATTTCCGGTGAATGGATTCTAACTAAGATAGGTGTCGCTGAAGAGATCATTCCCATTGCCAGTCAATACGTCATCGCCCTAGCCTACGGTGTTCCAGGTATTGCACTGTTCTATACACTCAATGGCTTCTGCGAGGGTATGAACAACACTCGTGCTCCAATGTTCATCTCAGTCGTCGGGCTTTTACTTAACATTCCGACTAACTACGTTTTGATCTATGGAAAACTCGGCTTTCCCGCTATGGGGGCAGTCGGTAGTGGTTGGGCAACAAGCTTGGTGTATTGGGTCATGTCAGGCTTGCTATGGAGCTACATTCGATACCATCATCACTACAAACGTGTTCTCAACTTTAGCGACATCAAGCCACGATTAAACGCTATAAAACAACTGCTTTCCCTAGGTGTGCCAATTGGTATGAACATCGCGGTCTGTGGCAGTATTTTTGCTGTTATCGCTCTCTTGATTGGCCGCATTGGCGCAGAGAACGTTGCAGCCGAACAGATTGCATTAAATATATCGAGCATGACGTACATGATTCCAATGAGTATCTCCTTTGGAATTACTATTCGTGTGGGCCACTCACTAGGGGCGCAAAAAAACACTCAAGCGAAAGAGCAAAGCCTGTTTGGCATCATCACAGCGGGTCTAATTTCCCTATTGTCAGTGGCTATATTTTTGCTCTTTCCTGAGCAGATCATTCGCCTCTACACGCAAGACCCTGTAGTTAGTGCAACAGCAGCAACGTTACTCGTGTTTACCGCCATGTATCAGTTCAGTGATGCCCTGCAAACGTCAGCCAATGGCGCGCTTCGCGGATATAAAGACACAAAAGTTCCAATGTTACTTGCCATCCTCGCTTATTGGGGGCTCGCATTGCCTCTGGGTATAGTTTTAGGAATGACAGATATGATTGCCCCGCAATGGGAGAGAAAGGCTTTTTGGATCGGGATTGTGACCGGTTTAAGCGTTGCGGCTATCGCGATGTTGCTAAGGCTTTGGTACGTTATTGCCACACGAAATCGAATCTTAGAAAACGAAGTCAACTTGCCTGCGATTAATTAAAAAGCCCATTACGACGGTTTTTAGTTAGGGCAGAGTGAATTCTCTGCCTTGCGAGTTACGTCTCAACAATTTGTATATCGTATATTTCTTTTCATTGAAACATAGAATCAGTAGACTGACTTTTTTGCTTGCACTACACCTTGTGCTCGCTTTTAACTTTGTACGTTTAGGTAAGTAACTATGTATAAACTAATTGCCCTCGATCTGGATGGGACATTGCTCAACAGTGATAAAGTCATCTCTGCAGAAAACCAACACGCTATCTCGCTTGCTAAGCAAGCAGGCAAAACCGTGGTTCTCGCGTCTGGTCGACCAATCGAAGGTATGCTCGATAAACTCAACCTCCTTGGCATCAATGGCGAAAACGATTTTGTTCTTTGTTACAACGGCTCAATGGTTAAAAACGTCGCAACTGGCGACGTTATTCATCAACAAATCATTAATGGTGCAGCAGCAAAGAAAATCGCTCGGAAAGCCAAGCAGCTTGGCGTTTTTGTACACGCCTTCAGTACGAAACATGGCCTGATTACAACAGAGCACAATCCGTACACTGACATAGAAGCAGATATCAATGGCCTTGAGATCACTGAAATGAATTTTGAGGCACTGGAAGACGATCATCCAATCATCAAGGTGATGATGGTGGCGGAACCAACCGTTCTTGACCAGGCAATCGCCAATCTGCCAGTAGAACTTAAAGAAGAGTTTACCGTTGTACAAAGCGCACCTTTCTTCTTAGAGTTCCTTAACCCACTGGCTAACAAAGGCATCGGTGTTGCCGCGATTGCAGAGCACCTAGGAATAAACGCTTCAGAAGTAATTGCCATGGGTGACGCTGAGAACGACCACCACATGCTTAAGTACGCTGGGCTTGGCATCGCAATGGAAAACGCGATGGAAGAAACAAAACAAATTGCCGACCATATTACAGTAAGTAACAACGAGCACGGTGTGGCGGTTTGTATTAAACAATTCATGCTAGAAGGCTGATCATATTATAAGTGATAAGCCAAACTGAACTATTAACTAATTGACCAATAGTTCAGTTTGCGGAAAATTGTCATTCCTATAACGTTGAACACCGCTCCAATACTTACAATGCCTTTGCATCCACGCAGAGGCAATTTTTATATACACGGCTATACGCATCGCTTCTGCTCTTTATCATAGTGAGCCTGCATTCTCATTAGGCTCACACTAATTAGCGATATGGTTTTATGAAGAGCATACTAATACTACTTAGCGCCCTATCCTTTTCTCTTGTAATGACAGGCTGCGCAACATCAGTCTTCGATGACTCTGACCAGAATACTAAATGCTCGTCAGACGCAACGTGTAGTACAACATCTGAAAAGAATGATTTGAACGAAATCGATAAGCCGTTAGACCCTGATTTTCTTACTGGTTCAATCGCTGATAAGCAAGAAATTGAACTCAGACATCAATTGCAAGACACTGAATTTGAGGTTAATCGAAACGGCGAAAAGATCACCTTAGTCATGGCCAGTGACCTCGTTTTCAAGTCAAATGGCTACAAACTCAAATCAGCCATTAAACCGACTATCGACAGCATTGCCAAAGTGATGACCCGCTATCCAGACGCAAAACTCATCGTTGAGGGTCACACAGATTCCAATGGAGATCTTCGTGAGAAGGAACGCTTATCTGTATCTAGGGCACACAGTGTAAGAACAGAGTTAACTTTGGCTGGACTAGAGAGAGCTCGAACCCAAATGCGTGGTTTTGGACCACATCAACCCGTTTGTGACAACGAAACGGAAGAAGGTCGAGCTTGTAACCGACGAATAGAAATGACCATCATCCAAGGCTAAAAAGTAAAAAAGGCGTCAATACGACGCCTTTTTAAACAAAGATTGGTAACTATTAATAAGTCAGCTTTCTTTTCGGGTGTTTAACAAACACGGCGATAATCGCCATCGCTGCTAAAGCAAAACAGTAGTAGGAATTGGAAACAATCGCTAACGGCGATAGACCAAATACTGAGCCTAACAACAACACTTGCGCACCATATGGCAATACGCCTTGAACCACACACGAGAAAATATCCAACAAACTTGCAGAGCGGCGCGCTGACACGCGGTTTTCTTCCGCAAGCTCTCGGGCTATCCCACCCGATACTATAATGGCTACTGTGTTGTTGGCCGTGCACGCATTCACCATTGAAACTAAAGCTGCAATACCGAGCTCACTTGCACGACCTGTCGTTTTCTGTGGGTTGTTCGAGCTAACAGAACGTATGAATGTACTGATCATCCGAGTTAGAAAAGCCAAGCCCCCTTGGCGACGCATCAATTCACTCAAACCGCCAATCAACATCGAAAGTAGAAAGATCTCCTGCATGCCGCTAAAGCCTGCGTATATGTCCTGCGAAAATGTCGCCAAGGAATAACCGTCAACAAAACTTAAGCTAATTGAACCCGCCATCAAAATACCAACTGTCAGTACTACAAAGACATTTAGCCCTGAAACGGCAAGAATCAGTATCACGATATATGGAAGTACCTTGACCCATTCAACAGCTTCCGTTGTCGGCACCTGCGTGGCAGTGCTATGGAAGGCAAAAATAACAATAGCGATAACAGCAGCTGGAATCGCGATGCGGACATTCTCTCGGAACTTATCTTTCATTTCACACCCTTGCGAACGAGTCGCAGCAATCGTGGTGTCAGAAATAATCGATAAGTTATCACCGAACATCGCGCCGCTAAGTACCACACCCGCAGTCAGGGCAAGGCTCATGTCCGCAGATTCAGCGATACCTAACGCAACCGGAGCAACGGCTGCTATCGTTCCCATCGACGTTCCCATTGCCGTTGCGATAAAAGCTGAGATCAAAAAGATACTCGGAAGGATCATACTGGTAGGAATGGCAGATAAGCCAAATTAACCGTGGCATCCACGCCGCCAGATGCTTTTGCTACGGTCGCGAATGCACCTGCTAACAAGTAGATCATGCACATCGCAATGATGTCTGGGTGTCCAACCCCTTTCATAAACTGCTCAAGGGCTTTATTAAGAGTTTCTTTACTTAATACCAGTGCCAGTACAATGGCTGGCAATACTGCGATTGGCGCAGGAAGTTGGTAGAAAGCAAACTCGACACCTTGCAATGAAAGGTAAGTTCCTACACCGATGAACAGAGCTAGGAAGACGAGAAGTGGTAACAAAGCGATGGCAGATGGACTCGCGTGACGCGAAGTCTCAGACGGATTGGACATAATTTAAACTACATACTTCAAAACAGGACGTGCAGACTAGTTGGCGCGTAAAGACATGTCAACTTCTAGACGTCTAAATGTCCATAAATTCCTACCTCTTTACCTTTTTCACCCTTGTCTATTTCAGTAGCACAACATCTATGTACAACTTTATAACCTGGTTTTGTTCATTGTACGGACTTGAAAGGTAACCATCATGAATGAAATTGAAGATTGTGAAAGAGAGAGGCTAGCTCATAAAATGAAAAGGCCATACGTAATATTACGATATGGCCTGTTCAAGGGGGTTCAATTTAAAGGCTGCGATACCAGGTAATCAGGCTCTTCATTCAAACAAGAAGAAGAAGCTATAACCAACAATCAATGCTGGAACTGCTGAATAAAGCGTGGCGACAAGAGCCGCTTTCGGGGCGATAGCCAATACTGGGAACAAGGCATCACCATCGTTAGACAGCGCGTTACTGATTTGAGCAGATAGAGGAACGACACCCGACAAGTACAAGCTGGTTATCAGAATTTGTGGACCACACCCTGGCAACAACCCGAACAACACACCGAAAAGAGGTAACGCCATTGCCCATTGGTTTGACCACGTTCCAAGTTCAAACGGGAAAACTAAGTTAGTAAGTTCGAAAGCCATAAATGCAACGACAACCCAAGCTGTGATGAAGTTCGTGTCCTGAGCGGTCTTCTGAATTGGGTGCAAGCTCTTTTGTTTCTTATCTTCAGAAACAGTTGCTTCGTAACTGTTGATCTCTCTAGTCAAAGACCAAAGAAGCAGATTGGCTATCACTAGACACGCGCCTACTACCTCTATGGTGTTTTCCGGTAGTCGCAATACAGAATTGACATCAATCTGGAAAGACAACGCTAGCGCGATAAATGCGCCAGGCACCAGAAGAACTTTCCACAGTAGGCCTTGAAGGTTTATCGCTGTGTCGTTTTGCGCATTACCATTCCCTTCACTACAGCATGCATGGCTTAGTGTGTGATGCAGCTTTGCTTTTGGTCTTAGAAATCCGTCTTCATGAATAGCATTAACAACCCAGCCTGTGACCACACCAACCACAACGCCGACACTCACGACAAGAAAACCTGTCTTTGGCTCGCTGGCCAAAAGTAGAAAAGCTGCATCGCCCATCGTTGCCGTCAAAACCGCGACAAGTGAGCCGAATCCAACTCTACCTTGAATAAACTGGGTAGCCACAACAATAGCACCACCACACCCCGGCAGTGCCCCGAGCAACGCCGCAAACAATACTTGATGATCTCGGGAACGATGATAAAGGCGTGCAATAACATTTTGGCTAGTTAAAACCGATGAAAAATAGTGGTAGACAGATAGCGTCGCCGCAACATAACAAGCCACAGCCCAAAAACTGTCTGACAGCGTTGCAATCACCACCTCTCTCGTTGCGGGCGTCGCAATCAAGGCAAGAAGTGCAACAGGCAAGAACAATCGCTTATAGCCGATTTTAAATTGAGATGAATCGAATACAATGCCTGTAAAGTACAAGAATTTCTGATAGCTCATCGAAAAACCTTAGAAGAAAACTAATTTAACTCCCATAAAGTTAATGCAAATCATTATCATTTGCAATTAATTTAAAAACAAATAGAGCATGGCTTTCTAAACTGAGACTTAGGTTGTACTCACCAATAAAAACAGCGCCTATTAAGGCGCTGTTTTCATTAATCGATCCGTTAGATCTAGGTATTTTTCTTTGGTGAGCTAGAGCAGGAATCACAGCCGCTGCCACACACTGATTTCTTCTTAACGATTTTTCGGTACATATAATAACCTGCCCCGCCCACGGCGATGGCAACCACAGCTAGGTCCCAGATTTGAAAGGATTGCTCGTACATTTCCGTTTCTCCTTATACGTTCTTTATTGGGATTTCATCGGGCATGGCTTTACGTTTAATCGAGTCTTTAAATCCTAACAAGAGCAAGCTGAACAGCGCGACAAAATACGTCACAGACATCAGTTGAATACCTGTTAAAGACAGCGCATTACCAATGGTGTAAACCGCTGTAGCAACACCAAACCCGATTGCGGTTGGTAAGACTATCGACAAGACCATCCAGCGGTACTGCCCTGTTTGTACCTTGATCATCATCACCGTCGCTAAGCAAGGTGGGTAGAGAATAAAGAACAGAATCAGTGCTACTGCTGCTAAGTCACCGTGACCCGTAAGCTCGCTGGATTCACCCATCCTTTCTTCAAGCTTTTGGTTACTCTCTTCATCTTGTTGGAACAGCACGCCAAGTGTGGCCACGCTACTTTCGCGAGCCGCAAACGATGAGAACAGAGCAACGTTTATCTTCCAGTCAAACCCCGCAAATTGGGTTACTGGCTCTAACGAGCGACCGAACATTCCCAATAGTGAGCTCTCTAAACGAAGTTCTTTCATTTCACGACGAATCTTGTTTCGATCCGATGTCAACTTGCGTAATGCACGGTTTGCCTTCCTCGCACCTTTATCGCCTTTTGCCGGTGCCACAACGGAATAGAATTCACCACTAATCGCTTCAAACTTACTGTTCACCGCTTTAGAAGCTTCCGCTCCTTTTGCATTCAGTTTGGCTCGCTTAAAATCTGTGTAAAAGTTCACTAATGCTGGTAGTGAGTCTTGATCAAACTTCCCTTCGAAATCGGTATTTTTTACTGACTTTTCAAACTTAGCGACAGCGTTTTGCGCTTGTAGCTGAAAGGCTTTGTGGCTATCCACCGGAATTCCCGGAAACTGAAGCAGAACAAAAATAACTGTAGAAACCGCCAGCACAATCGTCCCAACTTTGCGCACGTACATCCAAGTACGCTCTAGTGACCGCGTAACAACACTTCTAACCGTTGGCAAGTTATAACGAGGCAGTTCCATGACAAATGGCGCTGTTTCCGTTTTACGCAGCACTGTCTTTGTCAGCAATTTCGCAACCAATAGCGCTGTAATAATCGAAATCGTTGAAATATAGAACGTCATCAACGATTTATTTTCGACAAAAAAGATGCCCAACAACAATGTATAGAGCGGGATCTTCGCCAAACAGTTCATGTAGGCACGGTAAGAATGGTGCTAGTCTGGCTCGATTATCTGGGATACCTTTGGTCGCCATTACTCCCGGTACGGCGCAGCCACCCGCGAATACGCCGGCTAAGATCATCGGTAAGGTACTTTGCCCATGAAGACCGAATCGGTGCAAGATCTTATCAGAGATAAACGCAATTCTTGCCATGTACCCCGAATCTTCCAGAATCGCAATGAGGGCAAACAGAATCAGAAAGATAGGAATGTAGTTTAATAGCGTGTTTGCAGAATCAACAACCCACAAACCGAGCGATCGTACGTAAGGGTCATAAAGGAATCCAGCATCGGGCAGTATTGAGGCTACGACTTCACGAAAAGCCGCCAGATACGGCCACCAATAGTTAGTGAGCTCATACCCATAAACAATGGAGCTTTGGTAGATCACAAACACAGTCGCAATCAAGAAGATGGGTGCGCCAAACTTATTAAGCACTAGACTATCGAAGCGTTGGGTAAAGGACTTTTTGTCACTTGTTTGTTCTTCAAACGACACGCAACTATCGATTAACCGAGACACCACTAACTGCCTTTGGGCTACAATATAATCGTTTATTTCCGTGCCAAGCTTGGCTTTTACTGCGCTCTGTTGTTGCTCAATGAGCTCATGCAATTCTTGCCAAGTTTGAGCATCCAACTCTGATTTCAGCCAGCTTATTGCCTCTTGGTCACTTTCTAGTAAACGTAACCCTAACCAGCGCGAAGCAGGTTTGCTATCGCACTCTAGGTCGTCAACGCGTTGGGTTAAGATCGAGATAGCATCTTCTAGTTTAGGATATGGAATCGTAAATTGACTCGGCTTAGCTTGATTGATCGCCTTTGCTATATCCTCAACACCTTTGCCTAGGCGACCGATACATTCGACGACCGGTACGTTCAATGCCGTGGCTAACTTTTGGCTATCAATCTCTATGCCTTCTTTCTTAGCAACATCCATCATGTTTAGTGCAATGGCGGCTGGCAACTCAAGCTCCATTAACTGCAAAGACAAATGCAGTGAACGATTTATATTGGCAGCATCCATGACATTAAGCACGACATCGGCATTTTCTTCGCGAAGTGCTTTTCTGGCTACACGCTCCTCTAATGAGAAACTGGTGAGGCTGTATGTGCCTGGCAGATCGATCAGTTGGTATGAGCCAAACTCATTCGAGAAATAGCCTGTTTTCTTATCTACAGTCACACCTGGGTAGTTAGCAACGTGCTGACGAGCACCTGTTAACATATTGAATACAGTTGATTTACCCGCATTTTGCTGACCAGCAAGCAGTATTTTCTTTCTTTGCATTTTCATCCTACCTGCCCATTACTGCTCTAATTCGACCAGAACTGTAGCGGCTTCTTTTTTTCGAATGACGACGTTCGTTCGACCTACACGGACTTCAAGTGGATCACCCATTGGAGCATATCGAACAAACTCTAAGCTCATTTCCGGAATCAGGCCTAAATCTAATAAACGTTGACGAATCGCGCCTTGTGATTGATGAGAAACAATCAGCCCTTTGTCTCCGGGCTTTAATTTACTGAGTTCTATTTTCATAACGGCATACTGAACAAATTGCGCACAATAAACTCATTGTAACTGGTTGTAACAGTGATAAAAATTCCAGAAACCCACAAACTGACTTATACATGATCTAAATCAATAGAAAGGCAAATGACAATTATTATCACTTTCAATGATGATTAGGCATGATTATTCTACAAACCAAATGAGTACTTAGTTAATACTCAACTTCAACGAATCACTTTACCAAATTGCCATCAATTACAATTGGTTATGAAGGATGACATCCATGAAAAAAGTAACACTCTCACTGCTTATTAGCGCCCTACTTCCAACAGCCGCATTAGCTCATACCCCGCTTTTCGCGTGCTATGACTTCGGCGACAACATCATTTTGTGTGAAGGCGGATTCTCTGATGGCTCGTCCGCGTCTGGTGTTGAAGTACTGGTTTTGGACGTAAATGGCGCTGAGCTGATTACTAGTGCGATCAATGAAGATGGTGAAATTGAGTTTGAAAAACCTGCAGGCGAATACAAAGTTCAGTTCAACGCGGGTCCTGGTCACTCAATCGAAGTTGATGGTAAAGACATCGTCGAATAAATAGCCAATAAACGCCGAATACATTCTGTTAGTTAAAATCTTTTAGGGAAAAATCATGAAAAAACTCGCTCTTGCAACAAGTTTGGCCGCTCTTGCATTTTCTACCGCGTCTAACGCTCACTTCCAGCTGATGTACACCCCAACCTCTCAGCTAGACAAACCAGAAACTTTGGACATGAAATTGGTTTTTGGTCACCCAATGGATAACGGGCACGTTATGGATATGGGCGAGCCAGAAGAGCTATTCGTTCTATTTAAAGACAAAAAAACAGACCTTAAAAAAGACTTAGAAGCCATTAAATGGAAAGGTCACGACAACGAAGCTGATGCTTATCAGGTTGAGTACAAAGTACGCCGTAATGGTGATTACATCTTCGGTATTGTACCCGCTCCTTACTATGAAGGTGGTGAAGATATTTACATACAGCAACTCACTAAGCGCGTGATTAACAAAGGCGGATTACCAACGGGTTGGAACGAACCTGTGGGCCTTAAGACTGAAATTGTTCCACTAAACAAACCTTACCAAGTTTTCGCTGGTAGCACTTTTACTGGCCAACTCCTTTCTGAAGGTAAACCTGCCGCAGGTGTTGAGTGTGAAATCGAATTCCTGAACACAGACATTGACTCAAAAGCGAACTCATTTAGCCAAGATACGCACCGCGAGCCACCAGCTTCAGCCATTGTTGCGATCACTGACGCGCAGGGTATGTTTACATTTGGTATTCCAACTGCAGGAAAATGGGGCTTTGCATGTCTAGGCTCTGGCCTGATACGGAATACAAAGGCAAAGAGTTGTCTCAAGATGCAGTGCTATGGATTGAAGCTCAATCTCTATAACAGACTGATTTCTCGAAGAAACCAAAAAGCTGGCCATGTGCCAGCTTTTTCACCTTGGAACTTCCTATGAAAAGACATTTATCGAAAAAAGAACTCTACTCAATACTTTTTGGCGCATTAGTAGTTTCTGTTTCTCAAACGACTCTAGCCCACACTGCTCTAATGTCGTGCTATGACGAAGGCAATGGCTATGTTCTGTGTGAAGGAGGATTCAGCGACGGCGCTAGTGCGGAAGGCGTTGAGTTCCGTATTGAGCAACACCAAAAACCCGTCATGGAGACAAAACTCGATGAGTTTGGCGAGGTTTACTTTGAAAAACCATTGGGTGATTACACCGTCGTTCTCAATGGCGGCGAAGGGCATGTCGTTCATATTGATGGACGCGACATCTTCGAATAGCGCATTCGCCCAGTAAAGCAGTAGCCTTTGTGGAACCTAAAATGAAAAACCAAGAACACATCTCCAGTAGCCCCATCATAGAGATATCTAACCTTAGCCATCGCTACGGTGAAAAGAAGATCTATGAAAACCTTAACCTGGAAATAGAACCAGGCACCATCTTTGGTTTATTGGGCAAGAACGGTGTCGGCAAGTCGACATTAATCAACCTATTAATGGGTTACTTGAAACCGCAATCTGGTCAATGTCGAATATTTGGGGAACACGCGAATTATTTAACTCCACAGACGCGCTCTCGTATTGCCCTTCTCTACGAAGGTTTCATTAGCTATGATTCGATGACCATTGCACAAGTCGAACAGTTCTTTTCAACTTTCTATCCCCGCTGGCAAAAAAAGCACTTTCAAAACCTAATTGACCTTATGGACGTTAGCTTAACTCAGCCATTATCTTCGCTCTCATTTGGTCAAAAATCACAAGTCATATTGGGATTACTACTCGCACAAGATGCCGACCTGTTAATTTTAGACGATTACTCCATGGGGCTTGATGCGGGGTATCGTAGGCTGTTCGTAGACTATCTAGAAGACTACCTACAAGGCACCACTAAAACCGTTCTAATCACCACTCATGTCATGAGTGATTTGGAAAATTTGGTAGACAATATTGCCATTGTTGATCGCACGACTCAGGTGTATCAATCTAGCATGGCCGACTTCAATAATCGTTTTCGTTGTTATTCTCCAAGCGATGACTACCAAATGGCTGACTCACACTTAATTCATCGAAAAGAAGTCCACCGGCAAACGCCATTACTTTATTCATTTGAGAGCAAAGCGACTTTAGAGCAAGCACTTAACACATCACTGATTGAGATTCCTATGAGTTTCGAAGATCGCTTTCTTGGCTTTGTGGGGAAATACTAATGAATGCGAAACCGATTTTTCTTAAAGAGTGGCTGAAGCTAAAAAGATACTTAGTTGTGCTTACTACCTGCGCCACTATATTAGGTTGTTATTTTTGGTTCGATCTATCTGGTCAGTACGCCAATATCGAGCCTGAATCTATGATGTGGTATCGGTTCTCTCATCTTGGAGACAAACCTTATCAATGGTTGATGACTGTGTTTTGGGTTGTGGGAGCCATTGTAGCTGTCTGTCAGTTTGTTCCCGAAGTAATTGGAAATAAAGTCCGGATACTTACCCATTTACCCATTTCTTTAACCAAAGTTGTACTGTTTCATCTAGCCGTTGGGCTTATGATGATCGTTACAGTGAACGGGGTCATTGCATTACTTGTTACATTAGCAATGAACCATTACTACCCATCAGATATCGTGCAAGTTACTGTACGAGATATGTTACTAGGGCAATTGCCAAGTATTGCTCTTTACTTTGGCTTATCAGCCGTAATCATTGAGCAGAATTGGACTAAGCGCGGTTTGAAACTCATAGTAACCGGGCTAGTTTGCTCAATATGGATTAAGCCACACTACCAAGTTGTCGACGCAATTTGGGCGCTCGTACTGGTATGGCTTGCGATAGCGGTAATCGATAGTTTCTTGAGTGTCAAAACTCGTCGAATCGACAACAAAGCCTACCTACTGAGTATACCTCTTGTAGTCATTGCGCTAACAATAGTCACTGGCAGCAGAATGTATAACCAATATGCGGTCGACAAAGCTAAGTTTTACCTCTTCCATTCAGCATTACTCAATGACTTTGTTTATCAAGAGAACAAGCCGCACCACCAATTTGCGTATGGAACGACGGAAAAGTCACTCACCAAGGAAGAATTTGAAGCTTCCCTACCCTTTGTTTATTGGAAGAATCTCGATATTCAGCAAAAGCTGCCCGTTATCGTAGAGGGTCAAAGCTTTGATAAGAACAAGATAAGAACTTCACGCATGAGCTTGCAGTACGACCATAACAGGCAAGTCCAACCCGAAGTCGCACTCTTCCCGTTCTTCAACCCGATCAGCCACAAAGGTTCAATTCGCTTTCCAGAGAATATGCTGGCACTGCGTAAAGACCGTTTTGAGATCTTTGCTGCTGAAAATGCCAAGCCAAATGACCCATTGGCTAAAGAAGTGAATACCTCGCGCACCAACTTAATGTTTCGTTTCCTATACAAAAGGTATGGGGGAAAACCACCAACATGAAGCCTTTTGATTGGGGATACTTCATTAAAGACAGCCACGGTAAACTATTCAACCTTAGACGTGCCGATAACCAAGTGCACATGGATCAGGTCGACATTCCTGAAGATGTTGGTGACATCGCCTACATTCAAGTATCAGAGAATCGGCATAAACAGTTCTATGGCTATGCTATTTCAAGAACAAGTCAGGTCTATCTGATCTCTTATCCTGACTATCGTTTCATTCCACTAGCACTCGAAGGGTTTGACTACCATTCAATGTCTTTCCAGCTACTTTCAGATCCGCTCTATTTCCTAGTGCGTTATAACGATGGCACTAACTACACTGCGGTTCGGTTTAGTAAAAACTTTGAAAAGGTCGATGAGGTGAATTTTCAATAAATAACCCACTAGACCCGAAAAACAATAAAGACCTGCGTATTCGCAGGTCTTTTCAAATTCCACTTTATCCAATCGTTATTTTACAAGCGCGAATAAGCAGAAGCCGTAATTTAACCCGCTCTTGGCGCAAACATAATGATCGCCATGCCACACAAAGCGACAAGGGTACCCACGATATCCCACGTAGTTGGCCGTATACCATCCACCAGCCATAACCAAACGATAGCTACGAAAATGTAAACGCCACCATATGCGGCATAGACTCTACCTGCCGCAGTCGGGTGCAACGACAACAACCATGCAAAAAGCGCTAAAAAGAACGCCGCGGGAACAAGTAACCATACTGTTTTGCCTTCTTTGAGCCAAAGATACGGCAGGTAGCAACCTAGAATTTCGGCAACAGCTGTAATGAGAAACAAGCCGAGTGTTTTAAGTTCAGGCAAGACAGGCTCCAATAGGATAATAAATAGTAATGAGCGACCAAGAATAGCACCGCAATCGAATGATATCTTTCACTATTTCTTCTACCCAATAACAACCAACCCAACCAATAAAATCAGTTGGGGTTAGTTAAAGATCCCTTATTAAAGAGCACTTATTAAAAATCCCAATCCTCATCTTCCGTTGCGACAGCTTTTCCAATCACATACGACGACCCAGATCCTGAGAAGAAGTCGTGATTTTCATCCGCATTCGGCGACAGAGCCGCCATGATTGCTGGGTTTACTTGGCAAAGCTCGTCAGGAAACAAAGGTTCAAAGCCAAGGTTCATCAAGGCTTTATTCGCATTGTAATGAAGGAAGTGTTTTACATCCTCAGTTAGCCCAACGTGATCATACAAAGATTCAGTATACTGACACTCAATCTCATAAAGCGAAAACATCAGAGAATACGCTTCGTCTTTTATCCTCGCCTGTGCCTCTTCATCTAACTCCTTAAACGCTAACTGAAACTTGTAGCCGATGTAGTAGCCATGAATGGCCTCATCTCGAATGATCAATCTAATCAAATCAGCCGTATTAGTAAGCTTAGCTCGACTAGACCAATGCATGGGCAGGTAAAAGCCGGAATAAAACAAGAAGCTTTCTAAGAATACACTCGCAACCTTCTTCTTTAGCGGATCGCCTTCCGCAAGGTAATCGTCGAGTACAAGATTTGCCTTTTTTTGTAACAGCGGGTTCTCTTCTGCCCAACGAAACGCTTCATCGATCTGTGGTGTGGTGCACAATGTTGAGAAAACCGATGAATAGCTACGTGCGTGCACCGCTTCCATAAACGCTATATTTGTTAGCACCGCCTCTTCGTGAGGCGTTCTCGCGTCCGCCATTAGGACTGGAGCACCCACTGAATTTTGAATGGTGTCGAGCAAAGTTAATCCCGTAAACACGCGAATCGTTAAGGTCTGCTCTTCTTCCGTTAATTGTTTCCACGTTTGAATATCGTTGGACAGCGGCACTTTTTCTGGTAGCCAGAAGTTCACCGTAAGACGGTTCCAAATCTCAAGATCTTTATCATCTTGCATTCGATTCCAGTTAATCGCGCTAACTGGTCCTGAGTGTGTGTTACTCATAGTTAAACTCCTTCTTTACAGCGAGCAAGATACGCAACCTTCGACTTGCGTGCCTTCGAGTGCTTTCTGACGCATACGAATGTAGTAGAGCGTTTTGATATTCTTTTTCCACGCATAGATCTGGGCTTTGTTGATGTCTCGCGTTGTCACCTCATCGCTAAAGAACAAAGTTAACGACAAGCCTTGGTCAACGTGCTCTGTGGCAGCAGCATACACGTCAATAATCGCTTTAGGCCCGATCTCGTAAGCATCTTTGTAATACTCAAGGTTGTCATTATTCAGATAAGGAGCGGGAAAATAAACACGACCAATTTTACCTTCTTTACGTATCTCAACTTTAGCTGTGACAGGGTGTATTGACGCCGTTGAGTCATTGATATAGCTGATCGATCCCGTCGGTGGAATGGCTTGTAGATTTCGATTGTACAAACCCGTTTCCATCACGTGAGTCTTAAGCTGTGCCCACTCACTAGTACTTGGAACGCGCATATCCAAGCGCTCGAAAAGTGCCTGAACAACCTCCGTTTTTGGGTTGAAATCTTGCTCTAGGTACTTATCAAAAAACTTTCCTGACGCATATTGAGACTTTTCGAAGCCGTAGAAGACTGCCTGCTTTTCCTGTGCCAGTTTGTTTGATGCCGTTAAACAATGGAACAAGGTCGTAGCAAAATAGGCGCTGGTAAAATCAATAGCCTCTTCACTACCATAATGAATCTGTTCTCGGGCAAGGAAACCGTGCAGGTTCATTTGACCTAAACCAATAGCATGACTCTCTTCATTACCTCTTCGAATAGACGGCACACTATCAATCGCGCTCATTTCGGAAACCGAGTTCAACGCTCTTATCGAGATTTCAACGGTATGAGCAAGGTGCCCGCCATCTAGCGCTTTCGCGATATTCACAGAACCTAAATTACAGGAGATGTCTCGCCCTAGATGCGCGTAGCTTAAGTCGTCGTTAAACTCTGAAGCGTCGTTAACCTGCAATATCTCTGAACACAGGTTAGACATGTTAATGCGCCCCTCAATTGGGTTAGCGGCATTAACGGTATCTTCAAACATAATGTACGGATAGCCTGACTCGAACTGGATTTCAGCCAGTGTTTGGAATAATCCACGAGCACTCATTTTGCTCTTTCTGATACGCGGATCATCGACCATTTCATGATATTTTTCGGTCACACTAATTTCAGAGAAAGGGACACCATAAACACGCTCAACATCATGAGGTGAGAACAGATACATATCTTTATTTTGCTTGGCCAAATCTAAAGTGATATCAGGTATGACAACACCTAAACTTAACGTTTTGATTCGAATCTTTTCATCCGCATTTTCACGCTTGGTATCTAGAAACTGCATGATATCTGGGTGGTGAACATTCAAATACACTGCACCAGCCCCTTGGCGTGCACCCAGTTGATTGGCGTAAGAAAAGCTGTCTTCGAGTAGTTTCATTACTGGCACCACACCAGAGCTTTGATTCAAAATGCCTTTTATTGGCGCGCCCTGTTCTCTGAGGTTTGTCAGAAGAAGCGCAACGCCTCCACCGCGACGCGAAAGCTGCAGGGATGAATTGATCGCTCTACCGATGCTTTCCATGTTGTCTTCAATTCGTAGAAGAAAACACGAGATAAGTTCACCACGGCTCTTTTTACCTGAATTGATGAATGTTGGTGTTGCGGGTTGAAAACGTTGTGCGATGATCTCTTGCATCAAGTTAACCGCAAATTCCTGATCGCCACGAGCCAACGTCAATGCTGTCATCAGCACACGATCTTCAAAACGTTCCAAATAACGTTTACCGTCTCGCGTTTTCAAAGCATATGAAGTGAAGAACTTGTAGGCGCCGAGGAAGGTTCTAAATCGGAATTTAGCTCGATAAGCCTCATCCCAAATTTGATGAATGAAGGCACGATCATACTGATCTAACACTTCTTTTTCGTAGTACCCCTCTTTGACTAAATAGTCGAGTTTCTCATCTAGATTGTGGAAAAATACCGTATTTTGATTCACGTGTTGTAAGAAAAACTGTCGAGCGGCTTGTTTATCTGAATCAAGCTGAATGTTCCCCTGCTCATCAAGCAAATTGAGCATCGCATTGAGCGCGTGATAATCCAAATGCTCAGCACTTAATTGGTTGTCCATGATGTTCCCAAAATTGTTTCAACCCATGGCGCACGGCGTCGACGTCGTGCTGGGTTCCCGATAGTTCGAAGCGATAAAGCACCGGTACTTGGCATTTATTCGCAATTATTTTTCCAGCTTGAGCAAACAACTCACCGAAATTACGATTCCCAGAAGCAATAACACCTTTAATATTTTTTCGGTTCTCGATCTGGTTCAATACCTTAATCACCGACTTAGGTACAGCACCTCGCCCTTCTCCATCAGCATACGTGGGACAAATTAGGACAAAGGGTTGATCGATGATTGGCGTTGCATCGTTTTCGTCAATTGGTAGTCGGACAGCTTCTAACTTCAGCTGTTCGACAAACCGATGTGTGTTGCCTGAAACGCTAGAGTAATAAACGATCATTATGCCAACTGGCTGATCATGTCAGGGCGAAAACCTGACCAATGCTGGCTTCCCGCTACCACCACAGGAGCTTGCCGATACCCCATTGACTGAACCGATTCCATTGCAGAATCATCCATTGTTAAATCAACAACTTTGTGGTCAATTCCTTTTGCTTCTAGCGCTCGAACCGTCGCCGTACATTGCACACATTGGGGTTTGGAGTAGACGATAATGTCCATATTTCATACCTTTTATCATTTATCGTAATGATAACCATTATCAGTAGCGTCTACATATAGTATTCTCATTATCCATCTTGTCAATATGTAGTACCAATATGTGCGGACAGTCACTCTAGTCCTCATAAATCTTAGGGTTGACTACTAGATGATAATCAATATCATTCGCATAAATGTAAGGGCATAAGGTACTTCGTCTATGAGTAATCCAGATTCAATTTCAGACCATGTTTCTATCCACGATATGGAATGGAAGGGAGTAACACTGACGGGCAAAGCAGCAGCTCGAATTTCGAGCCTCACTCAACAAGGACAGTATTTTCATTTGAGTGTGCGCTCTTCTGGCTGTACGGGGTTTGCCTACGACGTGAAATTGGTGGAAGAAGTAACAAAAGATGACCTTGAGTACACGTCTCATAACGCTTCTATTTACGTTGCACTGAGCGCCATGCCAATGCTAGACGGCACAGAAATCGACTTTGTTCGTCAAGGTCTTAACAGCAATTTTGTCTATAACAACCCCAACGTAAAAAACCTATGCGGATGTGGTGAGAGTTTTGGAGTTTAATCATGTGTGCTGTAGAGACACAACCCGAAGTAGAAGAGTTATTTCAAAAAAGTCATTACAAAGAAGGGTTCTATACCGAACTGACCTCAGACACCTTATCGAAAGGAATTAATGAACGCGTTGTTCGAGCCATTTCAGCAAAAAGAAATGAACCAGGTTGGATGTTAGAGTTCAGATTAAATGCCTTTCGTCAGTGGGAACAAATGAAAGAACCCCACTGGCTCAAGGCCAACTACCCTAGCCTAGATTATCAAGACTACAGCTACTATTCTGCTCCAAGTTGTGCGAGCTGCGACAGCGATTGTAGTGAAGATGGATCGAATGAATATCTAACACAAGAGGTGGAAACCGCGTTTGAACAATTGGGTGTGCCCGTTCGTGAAGGCTCTGAAATCGCGGTTGATGCCATCTTCGACTCAGTATCTGTCACCACAACCTATAAGAATGAGCTGAAAGAGCTTGGCATTATATTCTGCTCATTTAGCGAAGCTATTCAAGAACACCCCGAGCTAGTTAAGAAATATCTCGGAACCGTGGTTCCGGCAGAGGACAATTTCTTTGCTGCACTTAACGCTGCGGTCGCATCCGATGGTACCTTTGTTTACATCCCCAAAGGGTTCGATGCCCACGCGAGCTTTCAACCTACTTTAGAATCAACCAAGCGAAAACAGGACAGTTTGAACGAACCATTCTCGTCGCCGACGACGACTCTTACGTTAGCTATATTGAGGGATGCTCGGCACCAATGCGAGACAGTTACCAACTGCACGCAGCCGTCGTTGAAGTGATCATCCATAACCGAGCTGAAGTAAAATATTCAACGGTTCAAAATTGGTTCTCCGGCGAAGAAGACAGCGAAGGTGGCATTTTAAACTTCGTGACTAAGCGAGCCGTATGCGAAGGGCATCATAGCAAGATGTCATGGACGCAATCTGAAACAGGCTCGGCAATCACATGGAAATACCCAAGTGTGATTCTAAAAGGCGACCATTCTGTTGGGGAGTTTTTCTCAGTTGCCCTAACCAATGGTATCCAACAAGCCGATACCGGCACCAAGATGATCCACATTGGTAAACATACCCGTTCAACCATCATTTCTAAGGGAATTTCCGCAGGTCGAAGTGAGAATAGCTACCGAGGTCTAGTCAAAATTCTCCCCAATGCCGAAGGTGCGCGTAACTTTACTCAATGTGACTCCATGCTCATTGGGACAAACTGTGGTGCGCACACTTTCCCTTATATCGAAGTTAAAAACCCTTCAGCACAAGTTGAGCACGAAGCCACAACATCGCGAATTGGCGAGGACCAACTTTTCTATTGCGTGCAGCGTGGTATCAGCGAAGACGACGCTATCTCTATGATAGTGAATGGCTTTTGCAAAGATGTATTTTCAGAATTACCGCTTGAGTTTGCTGTAGAAGCGCAAAAACTCCTTTCAATCAGCCTTGAGCACAGCGTGGGATAATCCAATGTTAGAAATCAAAAATCTGCATGTTAGTGTAGAAGACAGCCCAATTTTAAAAGGCATTAGCTTAATGTTAAACCGGGCGAAGTCCATGCCATTATGGGCCCTAATGGTTCTGGAAAAAGTACGTTATCCTCAACGTTGGCCGGCAAAGAAGACTACGAGGTTGACGACGGACACATTCTCTTTAAAGGAAAACATCTCACCGAACTTGATCCTGAAGAGCGTGCAGGCGAGGGCGTATTTTTGGCCTTCCAATACCCTGTTGAAATTCCGGGCGTTAGCAATAAGCTGTTCTTAAACACCGCATTAAATGAAATTCGTGATTATCGAGGGTTAGGCCCCCTAGATCGGTTTGAATTCGAAGACCTACTCGAAGAAAAAGCCGAGCTATTGAAAATGCCACCTCACTTGCTTGGCCGCTCGGTCAATGAGGGTTTCTCTGGCGGTGAGAAAAAGCGCAATGACATTTTGCAAATGGCCGTGCTTTCTCCTGACTTATGCATTTTAGATGAAACCGATTCTGGATTAGATATCGATGCATTAAAAGCCGTCTCATCCGGTGTGAATGCCCTGCAAGATGGCAAGCGCGCCTTCATTTTGGTCACTCACTATCAGCGCATTCTTAACTACATCAAACCCGATTATGTCCATGTCTTATACAAGGGAAAAATTGTTAAATCTGGCGATCACACGTTAGCACATGAACTAGAGGAAAAAGGCTATGGGTGGATTACTGGTGAATAGCGACCAATCATCTTTCGATGCGTTGCAACATTTGGTTCAACCTCTCGACTGGCAAAAAAAGCAATTTCTAAGAGCTGAAGCGATTGGGATGCCGACAAAAAAGGACGAGAATTGGAAGTACACTTCCCTAGAATCCTTCAATGAACTTTCGCTACGTTCTGCTGAGTTTCAGTCTGCTGAACTTAGATCTGTTGAGAACATCTCCTACGAAGGGATTAGCTTAGGGATTGACGCTTATCGCCTAGTCTTCTTTGATGGTCATTTTTCCGCGCGATGTTCCGACTGGATTCCTAAGGTCAGAGTCACACCGCTTAACGTCTTAACACCTGTCGAAACCTATGAGCTTTCAAAAGCCATTAGCCCAGATGCTTTCACATATTTAACTGATGCTTCCGCGACTGCAGGCGTGCTGATTGAAATTGAGTCTGATACACAAGTAACCAAACCGATTTACTTGCTTCACATTAGTTCTGGGCAAACGGGAGAAGTGTGTAGCTATCGACATCACATCGAACTGGGGAGCCTATCTGAGCTTGAGGTGATTGAACACCATGTTTCTCTAAAACAAGGCGGCGGAGTGACAATGTCACGCATCTCTCAATGTATTCAACAAGGTGCGACATATCATCACACCAAACTGATTGAAGAATCAAAGCAGCAGCATCACTTTGGCCACAATGACATTCGAAGTCATCGTGACTCAAAGGCGAGCACAACATCAATTATGCTTTCAGGCCAGCTAATCCGGCATCAAACGAGCAGCGAGCTCTGTGAGAGTAACAGCGACATCGAAATGAACAGCCTTTGCATGCCAACGGGTGAACAAACATTCGACACGCGTACTTACTTAAAGCACAACGCCTCTCACTGCCAAAGCAAACAGCTCCACAAAATCATAGGCCGCGATAAAACCAACGCGGTATTTGAAGGCATAATTTACGTTGATCCTGTGGCGTTAAAAACCGATGGACAAATGGATAACCATAGCTTGCTACTTAGTGATCATGCGCAGGTTAACTGCAAGCCTCAGCTCGAAATCTATGCAGACGATGTAAAGTGCAGCCACGGTGCGACCACTGGGCAGCTAGACCAAAATCAAATCGACTATATGCGTGCACGCGGCATCAAACGTAATGCCGCTGAAAACATGTTGGTGTCTGCTTTTGCCTTCGAAGTCGCCCACAAGATACGCAATGACGAGCTTCGTCGTTATGTAGTGAACAAACTGCATGACTCGTTAGATGGAACTGCCTCAAATGACTGAATGGCCCAAAATCACAAGCCCTTGGGCAAAAGACTTCCCCGCATTAGAAACAAAAGTCTATGGTAAAGATCTCGTTTACTTAGATACCGCAGCAACGGCTCAGACACCTACGCCTGTGATTGATCGTATCACACGGTTTTATCAAAAGGATTACTCTAGTGTTCATCGCGGCGCGCACTTTCTTAGCGCAAAAGCCACTGAAGATATGGAGCTGGTCCGTACCCAAGTCGCGGACTTCATAAACGCGAAAGAGCCAAACAATATCGTCTTTACTAAAGGCACGACCGAAGCCATCAACCTTGTCGCCAATAGCTATTTAAGACCCAAAATCGCGACCGACGATGAGATCATCGTCACCGAGATGGAACATCATGCGAACTTGGTGCCTTGGCAGCTACTTTCAGACCTTTGCGGCGCGAATATTCGAGTCTGGAAGATGAACAAAAATGGATTGCTCGACACAGCTAAGCTCAAGCAATTGATCAGTAGCAAAACTCGTTTAATTACCGTTACGCATGTATCCAATGTACTGGGCCAAATAAACCCTGTCGAAGAAGTCGTAATGATAGCCAGACGACACGGTATCCCTGTGCTTGTTGATGGCGCTCAAGCCGTCATGCACCAAAAAGTTGACGTAGCGGCAATGGGCTGCGATTTCTATGCGTTCTCTGCACACAAACTTTATGGGCCAACCGGGACCGGTGTCTTGTATGCAAAATCAAAGCACCTTAACGAGATGGTGCCTTGGGAAGGCGGCGGTGCGATGATTGATCAAGTCACACTACCTATAGGCACCTCTTACGGTAAAGCACCTTGGAAGTTTGAAGCGGGCACACCCAACATTGCCGGAATACTTGGGCTTGGCACTGCTATCGAATATCTAGAACAAATCGGGTTAGATAATATCGCTTCTTATGAGTCAAAACTGATGGCTTACATGGAAGGGCAACTTAGCTCGGTTCCAAGCCTTGAAACCTACGGAGTTTCTCAAGGCCGAACAGGTTTGATTCCTTTTAATTTGAATGGCCATCATGCGTTCGACGTTGGGGCTTTCCTCGACCGATTTGGTATTGCGATTCGTACCGGTCACCATTGTGCGATGCCTTTGATTAAACAACTTGGGCAAAGCACCGTATGCCGTGCTTCGATTGGGATGTACACGCAATCCAGCGATATAGATTCTTTATGCCAAGGCTTAACGCGAATCCATCAACTTTTAAGGTAACAAGATGACTCCAGAAAAGGTGCTCAGAAATTTCAATCGATGCAAAGATTGGGAAGAAAGGTATTTATACCTGATTGAACTTGGCGAACGACTTGAGGCCTACCCCCGAGCAAATTAAATGATCACTACATTGTGCAAGGATGCCAAAGCAAAGTATGGTCGATTTCCAAGTCGACAATGTGGGCCTTGTTGCGATAAAAGCGACCAGTGATTCTGCGATTGTTAAAGGGTTACTTTCGTTAATCAGTATTGCGTTCAATGGCAAACATCTTGAACAAATCGCAAACTTTGACGTAATTCAATGGTTTGATCAACTTGATCTAAAGTCTCATCTCACTCCGGGTCGAACACAAGGGCTCGAGGCGATAATCAGAACTGTTAAAGCTCACTGTGACGCAATCACCACCAAGCTTGATATCGAGTAATCTTTCAACTGAGCAACACTACGGTAAATTAACGCTACGGACAATATAAGTAACGATTTGTTTTCTCATAAGTTGTTTAAGTAACTAGTTGTTTAAGTAATAAAACGCTTAAAAAACAGATTATTTGCAATCAAACACGTTTTTTCGCTAAACCTTCATAAACGATGATTCGTAGTGAAATAAGCGTATATGTAATTCAATCCAAACTATGATGGAGTATCCCTATGTCTCTACGTATTATCACCGCTACCCTAGCCTTTTCAGCAGTCAGCTTTGGCGCAAGCGCCAACGACTGTGAAATCTCAATCGATGCGAATGATGCTATGCAGTTCTCCAGTAAAACGTTGAGTGTGCCTGCAACTTGTGAGGAGGTCACGCTTACCCTGAATCATACCGGTAGCCTACCTGCTCAATCCATGGTCATAACGTTGTGATCACTGACACCGCCAACATTCAAGCGGTGGGTACGGACGGCATGTCCGCTGGTTTGGAAAATCAATACGTTAAGCCAAACGATGATCGTGTCTATGCGTATACTGAAATTATTGGCGGTGGTGAGTCGACAACCATCACCTTTAGCACGGCGAAAATGACAGCAGGCGGCGACTACTCATTCTTCTGTTCTTTCCCTGGCCATTGGGCAATCATGAAAGGCACGTTTGCGTTCAAATAAACATGAAGCGTAGTAACTAAAAAGAGAGGCAACTGCCTCTCTTTTTTAGTATCTGTGTCATTAAATTTCACGACCTGATTAAGGGAGATTCATGGAAATCGCTTTCAATATAGCTCCATAAATCGCTCGCTAGCTAAATAGCCGCCAAGACCATCGAAGACAAACTGGAACGCTATACAGATAAGAATAAAACCCATGATCCTTGTCAGCGCGTCTAACCCCGTCACACCCAATACTCCCGAGATAAATGGCGCAGCCCGCATCGCCAGCCAAGCAACTAGCACCACTAACAAAATACCGGCTGAAATCGCAAAATAACCTGGAAAATCTTCTGAAGCGGCCGCCATACTAATTACAACCGAGATTGAGCCGGGGCCACTTAGCGATGGCATGGCTAACGGTGTAAATGCGATATCTGATTTGCACTGAGATTCTGCTTCTGCCTCTTCTGATATCTCCTGGTTATTAGAGGTCGGCGACAGCATACTGAAGCCAACTCGCATAATGATAATGCCACCCGCGACTCTAATCGCCGGTATTGAAATACCAAAAAACTCAATAATGATTGCACCCGACCACAGGAAAACAAGCAGAATACTAGCCATGAAAATACAGGCTTTTAGAGCTTGCCTCTTCGACCACTCTTCAGTATGCCCACGAGTCAAAGACAAGTACAACGGCACAGTGCTAAATGGATTTGAGATAGGCAACAGTGCAAAAAAGGTGATACCTACTATTTCAAGAAAATGTAACATCAAAAACCTCTACTTACCCATTACTCGCGAACTAGATTCTGTGTCCCGTATACCGGAGGCTCGCTATCCCAAGTTTCCTGTTGGCTTCCAAGGTCAAAACCGTACTCATACAATGACTGCATGTACGCTCGGTCAAACTGCAGTTCCGGATCTCTTTCAATGTCGAAGTTTTCATCTATATGCGCGAAGTAGAAATTTGCATTCGCTTGTTGGGCTTGGCGGTAAATCTGCATCACATCCCCACGCCCCTGATACTTGATGATGGTATCCCGTGAGCGGGAAACAACACTCGATAACGTCATTTCGGTTTCTGACCATCTCGGCAAAAACTCCCCATTGCGGATCACATAGACATTCAATGTTTGGTTATGCTCATCCGCTAAGGCACTTAGATCCCACGAGTCTGGAAACAAGAATACCTGTCTAGCGACACCGCCATCGACATGAACTTCCTGATAGATCTCACCTTCATAAGAGACATCAATTTGTACCGCAGGCATCGCTCCTGGAACGGCTGTTGATGCCAAAATGATGTTTTCAAACAGAATTTCTGATTCTACTGTTCCCAGTGCGGCAATTGCTCCCATATTCCAAACAGTTAAACGCTGGGTATCGAGGTTAGTCGTCCCCATCACAAGAATTTTGCCATCTTGATATCTTTTGGCGACTTCTTCCAATAACTCAGGAGTGATCGTTTCACGAACTTTCATTTCAAACGGTTCAATGTCAAAAAGAGAAGTCATCCTTTGTATAGAGAGAAGGGAGCGCGTTGTGTATAGGTCCACATCACTGTAATTGGTATAAAAATCGATAATGTGGCTATCGTAATCACTTCCTAGAAAAGCAAATACTGAAATAATCGCACCAGTACTTACCCCCGTCACCATATCAAATTCGGGACGCTCCCCCGACTCACTCCAAGCAGAAAGAAGGCCAGCACCAAAAGCCCCATTCGCACCGCCCCAGACAACGCCAGCAAATTCACTTCGCTCGACTCTGAGTTGGACATCGCAAAACGGCGCGATGCTCTGGCCATATGTCGGTCGTCAGAAACATCGCCCCATATACGGAGGTTCTCATTTGAAGCAGGTTTTACGTTTTGCGTTAAGTCAGCCGGAACACTGTGGTGTTCAATACTTTTTGCACAGCCTGCGAGGATCAACGTGAACAAAATAAACGTCACATTTCGGGATAGGGTTAACATCGCATGACGAGTTTGGTTCGAACCCAATGATAAGTTCATATCAGAGCGGTAAAGTACTCTCGGTATCCACTGCATGAATTGGGGTGAAGTTATAGTTTTCATTCTATTGCCTAAATCTACTATCTTTATTGGTAATTAATATCGAGCAAACAAATACTTACCTACCCTTAATTACACCGACCATTCAGTATAACTATCTATCGATGCGCATAATTTAACCTTGAGATTAGTTTTCTCAAATAGAATAACCTTCCCTTAATAAAGTCCGATAATTCCGCTACAATGACATTTTGCTATGGATATGAGATTGTTGCGATGAAGGATGAAGACCTCAATCGACTTGACTTTAACAGCCTAAAAATTTTGAAAGTCTTAGGCGAAGAGAACAGCACACAGGCTGCTAGTGTCAGGCTTAAAATGGGCCAATCGGCCGTTAGTAAGGCGCTTAACCGTCTTAGGCTGCAGTTTGATGATCCTCTTTTCACAAGAAAGCTACATGGGTTAGAACCAACGCCTATGTGTCAGCTTTTAATCGCTCGTTTACCCAATGTAATGAATCAGATGGAAGCTTTGTTTTCGGATAACGACTCGTTTCAGCCTGAGCATTACACAGGTAGCATCACCATTCATATCAACCTTCCCTTTGTCACCCTCTCACCAATATCTTGATAGAGCAGTTTCATAAGCAAGCACCCAACGCAAAGCTAAGGTTTGAAGATTGGGGTCAAGACACGGAACGCCTCATCGAAGTTGGGCAAGTCGACCTCGCCGTTAATTACTACCCAATGGCGCTTTCATCGGCTATCTATCAAACGCCGATTTGCTACCCAAAGTTCAAATTATGTGTTGCACAGGGGCACCCACTAACCAAGAAAGATAAGATTTCTGTCGAGGATGTTGCTAACTCACAGCTGGTATTAGCAAGTCGTTCTTGGGAGCATGAAAATGGCAACTATATCGAAACCTATCTAAAACGACGTGGATTCATTCCAAAAGTCCTGCTTCGCTCTGATAAGCTCGATACATGCAGTATGGTGTTGAAACAAACGCTTGCCGTCGCACCTGTTAGCGAGATCGTTAGTACCATAGTCAACGAAGAAGGGCTCGCGATATTGGATATTAGCCACCTAGATGATGTTACTCACTACCCTGTTGCCTACTTTGTTAATGATAGAGCCAAAGCCTCGCCCTACTCGCAGTGGTTAATCAATGAACTTCAACAAACTCTAGATTATTTGAAAAGTATCTACGACAGCCCGATGCCCATTATCAATACCCCATACTCAAAGAATCAGAATTCGATTAAGGACTGCTATGAAAGATGAAGATATGCTTAAGCTCGACTTCAATAGCTTGAAAGTACTGAAGGTTCTTGGGGAAGAAAAAAACACAAAAAGAGCAGCCGATCGGCTGTTCCTAACTCCTTCAGCGGTTAGCAAAGCGTTAAGTCGATTACGTGAGCAATTTGATGACAAACTGTTTGAACGCTCGGGCCGCGATATTGAGCCAACTGAGAAGTGTCAACGCTTGTTAAGTCGTATTCCTTCTCTTATTGAAAGTTTAGATGAGCTATACGCAGAACGAAATGATTTTGACCCTCAGCGCTACAGCGGTGAGATTAACATCCACCTTAATTCGAACATCAGTTTCGGCGTTATGACGAAGCTTTTTTCAACGCTTCATGAAAAAGCCCCTAACGCCACTTTGTCTCTCCATAGTTGGTCTGAACAAACTGAAACACTACTCAAACTTGGCAGTGTCGATGTGGGAATTAATTTCTATCCTTTGGATATTTCTAAAGAGATCGTTCAATTCCCAATCAGTAGTCCAAAAGTAAAATTATGTGTCCATGAATCTCACCCTCTCACCAAAATAGACAAAGTTGCCATTAGTGATGTAGTGAATTATCCAGCAGTCATGGTATCTCAACCCAACTTTCTTCAAAAAAGAAATAAGATGGCAGAGTACTTCGCTCACCACGGGTATACCATTGAGCTTTTCCTTCAATCGGATAAAGCCGACATTTGCTTAGAGACGGTTCGAAAGATCCCTTGTTTTATGGGGGTTACAGAATTGGTTCGGGAGGAGCTGTTTGAAGGCTTAACCTTAATAGATGTGGATCATTGGGGGATGTCCCTCATCCACAGGTAGGTTGTTATACATCACACAAACTTCGGTCTACACCATATACTCAATGGCTAATCAGCGTAATACAAGAAACCATTGAATCGCTATACTAAAAGCAAAAGGGTTAGCCGAATGGCTAACCCTTGCTAAATACCTTATTCACAACTGATTTTTTCAATATTTGGGAGAACCCAAGTGTTGTCATACCAAGCCGATTTCGGCCCGTAGATACGGAAATACGAGAAGAAACCTTCACCTTCATTTGTTTGGATAGTGTTAACTTCGTTGGCCACATTTGGTCCCCAAGTGATGGTGTATGAACCATCGGTATTTGGCTCTAGTCCATCCATGTAGCTGTTTACCGCCCACTTATGGTGGCTGTTACGGATCATTGAACGCTCTTGTGCTTCGTATGTCACAAGTGACCAGAAGTTAGCGTATGGAACATCCGCAGGGATTGTCAGCTCATAGCAGTTAGAACCATTCAAGAACTCACCATTACTGTCTTTAGAGCCGTTCACGTATACAGCACCAGCACCTTCTGGCGGACGAGCCATTGCGATAGAAGTAAAGGTCGCTTGGTGCGACCAAGTTGTCTGTGCAACTGGATCGATAATGTCTAGATGTCTGTGTGTCCAGTTCTCATCTTTCGAGGTGTTTGGTAGTGCCCAGTGGTTATCTTCCCACTTAAACGCATTTTGATCGCGGTTGTTGAACGTCATGGTTAATACACGTTCCCATGCTGTGCTAATCGCCTGATCGAGTAGAGCTTGATCAATCGTGCCATCAAAGAAGCCTGCATGGTGTAAGTTCGCTGTGTTGTGGCTATGTTTTACTGCGCCGTGACCGTTTAGTTCATAGTGCATTTTGATTAACTTAGGCATATCTTCCGCTTGGAACAACATGTCTTGGTAACCACCGTTGTCATATACTGGCGCTGACGTATTGTAGAACGTAGTTTCACCCGGGTTGTCAATGTTATCAAGAGAGTAGGTTTTGATACCCGCTTGCAACTCTTTAACAGCACCAGCCATGCCATCTTCTTTTTGGAAGCCACGGATGATCCAGTTAACTGTGTTAGTTGAAGACGGAGCGTGGAACATGCCTTCTGGCACCTCACCTTCCCAATCAGGCTAGTAAGTAGTAAGTGCCGCCTTGGCCTTGGTCAGGACCAAGTAGTCCGAAATCAGTAACAGGGATCCAGCCCGCAGCATTTGCCGCACCCATAACACCTGCTGGTACTTCTAGCACCACCGCGCCACCTTGCTCGTTTAGATTGACGGCATGTACGGCATATACCGTTTCAGAGTTACCCGTTAACACTGTTTGGCGAGGGTCAACTGATGTTTCCATAATACCAATGTGTTGCGCTGATGAGCCTGCTTCTAAGTAAGAGTTGTGAAGTGCCATAAACGCAGCTTCAGGCTGTAAATCAACAAACGCACTGGTTACGTTTTCTAGATCCATCTGTTGATAGACAACAGCAGGATCATTCGAAGGAAAGCCGATAGGATTTGAATCAGCTAAGGCGTTAAAAGAAAGGGTAGCAATCGTAAGTGCCAGTACTGTTTTTTTCATAATTTAAACCTGCAATTTGTGAGTGATATATTTCAATTTAAAAGTTATGTGTCTAAACGTTCTTTGCCTAAACATTGATTGCTATTATAATTTGCGATAATTGAAAGCGAGGAAAGTCAAACTTGAAAAAAACGAAAGTTGGAATTGATCTTAATTTGCTTAAGATCGTCGTGGCTATGTATGAATTAAAGTCGCTGAAAGCGGTCGGAAGAAAGTTCAACCGTTCAGAGAGCGCTATAAGTAAAGCCTTATTGCGGGCGAGTGAAGAGTTAGGACAGACATTATTTGTACGTACAGCAGAAGGCCTAGAACCCACACACTATACAATTTCCATTTACCCAAATTTGA
>JYJN01000173.1 GCA_003263845.1 Vibrio aestivus
GAAGTAATCTTTCAATATGAAAGTAGAGTTTCAATATCAGGATTCCAATTGCTTTAAAAGGAAACCTAAATAGTGGCGCGTCCTGGAGGATTCGAACCTCCGACCGCTGGTTCGTAGCCAGGTACTCTATCCAGCTGAGCTAAGGACGCGCAATGTTCTCGAAAACGAGAGTTGTGAACTATATCACAGTAAGTTTCATTTGAAACAAAAAAATTGACCAAAGGTCAACTTAGCCATTCTTAAAGAATGGCGGTGAGGGAGGGATTCGAACCCTCGATACGGCTATAAACCGTATACTCCTTAGCAGGGAGCGCCTTCAGCCTCTCGGCCACCTCACCACACTATATTCTTCACTGCTAAGAGAAGAATATGGCGCGTCCTGGAGGATTCGAACCTCCGACCGCCTGGTTCGTAGCCAGGTACTCTATCCAGCTGAGCTAAGGACGCGCTGTTTGTTTAAAATCTAATGATAAAATCCTTAGAGACTAAACGATGCAAGAAATGGCGGTGAGGGAGGGATTCGAACCCTCGATACGGCTATAAACCGTATACTCCCTTAGCAGGGGAGCGCCTTCAGCCTCTCGGCCACCTCACCGTCTTGCGGAGGCACATATTACGATTTACCAAAAATATGTCAAACACTTTCTTGGCAAAAATTGCAAAAAAACGCTTAACCGTTGGCTATTTAATCAAAGCGGTGTGAATTCACACTTTCCGCCAATATGAACCTTTCAATAGGTATAAAAAAGGCCAGTGTTTCCACTAGCCTCAACTGCACAATTTAGTAGTTGCCTGATGCAACATTACCGTTGCCTTTTTCAGCCTGAATGCGCATGTAGATCTCTTCACGGTGTACAGACACCTCTTTTGGTGCATTTACACCGATACGTACTTGGTTACCCTTTACACCTAAAACTGTAACTGTAACTTCATCACCAATCATAAGTGTTTCGCCAACACGGCGAGTCAAAATTAGCATTCTGTGCTCCTTGAATAATCTCTGACTTTTCTGCTACGGCGCCATTATCCAACAAACTGTCTAAGTTGGTAAACTAGCGATTAACCCAACAAGGCATGTTTTTGCTGAATATCAATTGAGCCGCTTTGCGTAATGTATGAATCATGCAATATGTTCGCTGCTTTGTCGACACATTCAGGTGACACAACCAACTGAATACATTGACATGCCTGTTCATAATAATTAACAGTCACTCCCTGCTCTTCAAGCAGCTTGCATGATAAATGTAACAATTCTTTTGCTTGCAAACCAACTACCGTTAACAAGCTTACAGCTTCACTATTACGGATTTTATCGTTAAACACCAGAGCTAACTTTGCACTAGTATCCTGTTTTATTACGATTCCCGTCCATTCTGCCTTCCTGATCACATTCCAAACTTCAATCCCAATCATTTGGCACTGTTTTATCACTTGTTCTTCATACTCGGGCTGTATCTCTATTGAGACAAGGTCGCGAGCAATCGCAATTCCTGAGACATCGGATAAACACTCTTCACCTTTCACTAAGCTGCCTTCATTGACATCGAATGTCGAAAGGACTCTCAGAGGGACTTCATTTTCCCATGCGTATTCAACACAAGGCAGGTGAAGAACCTTAGCCCCCTTCTTTGCCAATTGAGTCATCGAAGGAAAGTCGACCGTTGGCAGCTTACGCGCATTTTTGACCACCCGTGGATCACAGCTATATATGCCATCAACATCGGTAAAAATTTGGCACTCTTGCGCTTTGAGCGCGCCCGCTAAGGTCACCGCACTGGTATCAGAACCACCTCGACCTAAGGTCGTGATGTCCCCTTTCTCATTAACACCTTGAAAACCTGCGACAATAACTATCTGGTCTTGAGCTAAAAGCTCATCGATCTTCGAAGTATCAATAGTTTTAATCGTAGCATCATTATGCAGACTGTCCGTGACAATCCCCGCCTGGGAACCGGTTAACGAAATGGCACTGTATCCATTGCGATTAAGCGTCATTGCAAGCAACGCCATAGAAACCTGTTCGCCTGCCGACAGCAGTACATCGAGTTCGCGTGCACTCGGGACTGCATCAATTTGTTGAGCCAATCCCAGAAGGCGATTTGTCTCTCCAGACATTGCCGAAACAACAGCGACAACTTGATTCCCATCATTCTTAGCTTGAATAATGTGCTCGGCTACCTGTGCAATATTGTCAATTGAACCTACAGAGGTTCCACCGAACTTTTGTACGATTAGGGGCTTTTCCACCAGTCTTCACCTTCCCGAGATAAGCATCTCATTGAGTCATCTGTCGATGACAAATAAAACAAAAACCAAGTGATTCACTTGGCCGGTAACATTGCGCCAATTAAACCACTTGGTCATTTTAGATTAGTTAAACTCAATCAAATCTGTGTCAATTGAGCTCAATTTTTACGTATTACAAACGCTCTTCTAACCAACCTTGAACAGATTGCAGAGCTTCAGGTAGCGCCGAAACATCAGTACCACCAGCTTGAGCCATATCTGGACGACCGCCACCTTTGCCACCAACTTGCTGAGCTACCATATTAACGAGCTCGCCCGCTTTCACTTTGCCTGTTAGATCTTTAGTGACACCCGCAATCAGGCCAACTTTATCATTCGCAATGTTTGCAATAAGGATAACGCCACTGCCAACACGGTTCTTCGCATCATCAACCATAGTACGTAGGTTCTTGTTGTCCGCGCCTTCCAGTGCAGCAACCAGTACTTTAGTACCGTTGATTTCTTCAACTTTACCCATGATGTTTGCACTTTCCGCTGCAGCCATCTTGTCTTTAAGCATTTGAATTTCTTTCTCAAGTGCTTTGGCTTTCTTAGCTGCTTCAGCTAGCTTCTCTACAGCTTTATCTTCAGCCGCTTCAATTGCATCAAGCGCCGCTTCACCAGTTACCGCTTCGATACGACGAATACCTGCTGCGATACCGCCTTCAGACGTAATCTTAAATAGACCGATATCACCCGTGTTTGAAGCGTGGATACCACCACACAATTCGGTTGAGAACTCACCCATCGAAAGAACACGTACTTCGTCATCGTACTTCTCACCGAATAGAGCCATTGCGCCTTTCTGCTTAGCCGATTCAATGTCCATTACGTTGGTTTCAATCACATGGTTGCGACGAACTTGCGAGTTCACCAAACGCTCTACTTCTTTAAGCTCTGCAGGCGTTACCGCTTCAAGATTCGAGAAGTCAAAACGTAAATTTTCAGGTTTAACCAGCGAGCCTTTCTGAGTCACGTGCTCACCAAGTACTTGGCGAAGCGCTGCGTGCAGTAAGTGAGTTGCAGAGTGGTTTAGAGAGATAGACGCGCGACGTTCAGCATCCACAACCGCTTCGACTTCATCACCCTTCGCTAGAACGCCTTCAGCTAGAACACCGTGGTGCGCGATAGCGTTACCTAGTTTCTGAGTATCTTCTACTTTGAATAGACCAGATTCCGTTTTCAGAACACCTGCATCACCACACTGACCACCTGATTCTGCGTAGAATGGGGTTTCACCTAGGATGATGATGCTTTGTCGCCTGCAGATAGAGATTCAGCCGCTTCGCCTTCAGCGAAGATTTCAGCCACATTGCTCTTACCTTGAGTGCCTGTGTAACCACAGAATTCAGTTTCAGCTTCAGTTTTGATCGTTGCGTTGTAGTCAGTACCAAATTGGCCTGCTTCACGAGCGCGTTGACGCTGCTCTTCCATCGCTTTCTCGAAACCGGCTTCATCAATAGTGAAGTCACGCTCACGAGCAACGTCGTTAGTTAAGTCAGCAGGGAAGCCGTACGTATCGTAAAGTTTAAATACTGTTTCACCGTCAAGCTCTTTACCTTCAAGTGCATCCAGTGCTTCGTTCAGGATAACCATGCCGCGCTCTAGCGTACGACCAAAGTTTTCCTCTTCGATGCGAAGGACTTTTTCAACAATTGCTTGCTGCTTCTTAAGCTCTTCGGCAGCAGATCCCATCACGTCAGCTAGTACGCCCACTAGTTTGTGGAAGAACACGCCCTTCGCACCTAGCTTGTTACCATGGCGAACGGCACGGCGAATGATACGACGTAGAACGTAACCACGACCTTCATTTGAAGGCATAACGCCATCAGCGATTAGGAATGAACAAGAGCGGATATGGTCAGCAATCACGCGTAGCGATTGGTTCGATAGATCGTCGTGACCTACAACTTCAGCTGTCGCTTTGATTAACTTTTGGAATACATCGATTTCATAGTTTGAGTGAACGCCCTGCATGATTGCAGAAATACGCTCGATACCCATACCGGTATCAACAGCAGGTTTAGGTAGTGGTTCCATCGTGCCATCAGCATGACGGTTAAACTGCATGAATACGTTGTTCCAGATCTCGATGAAACGGTCGCCGTCTTCTTCAGGCGTACCAGGCGGCCGCCCCAAATGTGCTCACCGTGATCGTAGAAAATTTCAGTACATGGACCACAAGGGCCTGTATCACCCATAGTCCAGAAGTTGTCAGACTCGAACTGCTTACCACCTTCTTTGTCACCGATGCGAACAATCTTATCCGCTGGAACGCCGACTTTTTTATTCCAGATATCGAAGGCTTCGTCATCTGTTTCGTATACCGTAACCAGCAGCTTTTCTTCTGGCAGACCAAGGGTCTTGGTTAGGAACTCCCAAGCAAACGCAATCGCGTCTTCTTTGAAGTAATCACCAAAGCTGAAGTTACCTAGCATTTCGAAGAAGGTATGGTGACGAGCAGTAAAACCAACGTTTTCTAGATCGTTATGCTTACCACCTGCACGTACACAACGTTGAGCCGTAGTTGCTCGAGTATAGGCTCGCTTTTCGGCGCCTAAGAAGCAATCTTTGAATTGGTTCATACCTGCGTTAGTGAATAGCAGGGTTGGATCGTTATGTGGAACTAACGATGAACTGTCTACGATTTGGTGTCCTTTGCTTTCAAAGAACTTAAGGAACGCGTTACGAACCTCATCAGTGCTCATGTACATGCAGCTCTTCCTGAAAATAGTCGAGTTAGAATTTTGCGCTATTGTAGATCATGGTTAGCGCTACGACTAGTTTTCTAGCAGAAAAGAGCCAATAGAGAGGAAAATTCATGGCAAATAACCAAACTGGTAAGTTTTGTTACCGTGATTCTTCGTTTATTGCCTTTTTCATATCTTCTCAGCAGCATTTTGGGCTCACTTGAACCGTTCATAAGGCTCTGCCCCCATCTTAACCTAATAACGCTCCAAACTATTTTTGCCAACTCACTCTAAAAAATAAACATTTAATACTGACATAAATAGTTCTTTTCACTGCCTTGAATGCCAGATTTTTACTGAGCAAAGTCATTATTCCCCCCATTAGGTAAAAAGTTTTAAATAACCACACCAAAGTCCGGTAAATCCCCACAGTGAGCAACCTCAAGTTACTTGATACATTCCGAACGTTTCTCATGTGGGCCAATCCATCACTGCCCACACCTTAGTTGTCATAAGAGTCGTACGGTATGGTTAATGATATAAACTTCACCTTTGATGTCTCAGGGTTTTCCAGTGCATTTAAAGTCGAGAGCTTTCAGATCACAGAAAGCATTTCCTCTCCTTTTCAAATGAATCTGACGGTTTTATCTGAAGATAATGCCATTACATTTGATGCCCTCAGCAGAAAGACAGGTGTATTGAGTCTGTTTGGTCAGGGGCTAGGCGCAGCACGTCAATTTAACGGCAACATTTCTGGGATCCAATATTTAGGTTCTGGTCGCCGCTTCTCTCGCTATAACATCACCTTGGTCCCAAACCTCTGGTTTCTAACTCAACGCCAAGACTGTCGCATCTTCCAAATGCAAACAGCGCCCGACATCCTTAGTCAGGTTTTTGATGACGCCGGTATGAGTGACTATCGGTTTGAACTGTCAGCGCAATACCAAGCGAAAGAATACGTTCTTCAATACCGCGAAAACGACCTACATTTTGTGCAACGGCTAATGGCAGAGCACGGGCTTTGGTATTACTTCGAGCATGGTGAAGCGGGACACACCATGATTATTGTAGACAGCAACGATGCAATACCAGAGCTTATCAGCACGCCCCTCAATGCCTCTTATATAGGCCCAGTGGTTTATCATAACCAAGGGGGAGGCGCACCAGATCGAGAACATATCTTTAACCTTGAACAAAGCCAGCGTACTCATACAGGATTAGTCAGCTACGGTGACTACAATTACCTCACACCTAAAATCCCGCAAGGTAAAAGCTCCGATGAAGGGCCGAACTTCGACTTGCAGCGCTATGATTACCCCGGCCGCTACACCACCCCCGATTTAGGCCAGCAACGTGCCACGGAATGGATGTCTGAATACACAGTAGACAGTCACCAAATTGAAGCAGCTAGCGATATCATGCGCCTCACGGCGGGCTACAGTTTCGATATCTGCAAACACCCCCGCTCCGCCATCAATCGTGATTACCTCATGTTGAACGTTACCCATAGCGGCTTTAACCCTCGTGTACATGAAGAAGAGACAAGTGAAGAGCCAACCTCTTATCGCAACCAATTTGTCTGCATACCACGAGAGCTGACCTTTCGCGCACCAAAAATGGCCTCTCCTGTCGTAGACGGGCCTCAAACTGCGGTGGTTGTGGGCCCCGCGGGTGAAGAGATCTACACCGACGAGTTTGGCCGTATCAAAGTGCACTTCCACTGGGACCGTTACGCTCAAAGTGATGAACACAGCTCATGTTGGCTGCGGGTCAGCCAATCAATGGCAGCGCCAAGCTGGGGGCGGTTTACTTGCCACGTATTGGTCACGAAGTGATTGTCACCTTTCTAGAGGGAGACCCAGATCGACCATTGGTAACTGGTGCTGTGTATAACGGCTTACACACTCCACCATACCCACTACCCGAAAACAAAACCCGCACGGTTTTCAGAACCCAAAGTCATAAAGCAGACGGTTACAACGAAATGTATTTTGAGGACAAGAATGACCAAGAAGAGGTTCGTTTCCGTGCTCAAAAAGACATGAAAACGAAAGTGCTCAACAATCGTTACCGAGACATCGGCAATGACGAAGAGCTCAAGGTGGGCAGGAATCAAGAAAACAACATTCTTGGCGATCGAAAAGAAGACATTGATGGGCATAAGACTTCTCTTACAAAACAGACTTTTATGGAACGAGTAGAGGAAGATGTTCACGTTACTTACAACTCAAATGAGTCAAAAAAGATAGTCAATAACCAAGATTTATCTATCGATGAAAACCGTCGAACCATGATTGGAAAGAACGATTCCATGCACATAGAGGCTAACCAAGAGACTACCATCCTCACGTCTCGCTCTATCAAAATAGGCACTGATGAAAATCTAAATATTAACAATCATTTCAATGTAGAGGTAAATGGCAACACCTCGATCCACTCAAGTGGAGGGACGACCTACATTTCTGGAAAGACAATCAAAGTTCAAGTTGGATATGCAGGGCTAATACTAGAAAGCAGCGGTAAGATTCATCTTTACGGTTCTTCAATTACCGTTGATGGTGGAACGGAGAGTATATTAAAGGGAGGGAAAGTCTCTATTAACCCTGGAAAAAGTAAATCTCACTTTATCGAAGTTCCTCCATATGAATCTTTTATGCGTTACAACCAAAGCATTATATTAAAAGACCAGTCTACAGGGGTTGTACATGCAAACAAACAATACAAGATAGTATTAGAAAATGGGAAAGAAATTGTAGGCAAGACCGATGCAAAAGGTCAAACATCGTTAATAAACACTAAAGATTTAGAGAGTTCGTTTGATATTTACTGGAGAGAAATCTAATGACAGATGACTTATGGATTTATGCGGGCAGCTCAAAAACAACAGATGCTAAAGATAGAGAACCGGTAGAAATTAACGTGCCAGCAGGCAACATGTTCTGGGCCGATGACCAAAGTGGCCAAAATCTAGATATACAATTTGCAGTCAATGGAAAACGGAGTCCCTCTCTACCCAAGGAGTTCACCCCTAAAGCAACCTTAATTCCAAACACTACTGAGGGAACCTGCAACTCGCTGGAAGTATATGTGGAAGGACGAGGCTATACCATAATAGAAAATATACCGACGAAAAGTATTAAATCTCCTGGTGATTTAAAGGCAGCAATACTGACATGCCCTGCGATGCCACAGGGTCAAAGAACATTTATGAGTCCGAATGATAGGGGCGGTGATAGTGATAACGAAGTTATAACTTTCCTTAAATCGAGTAATAGCTTAGTACTTCCAGATAAGCTTATCGGCAACGTGATTCATGTCGATCAGGTATCGGAGGAGGTTATTTCCGCCCTATTTGACACCTTAGCTGAGAACTCTATCTTGGATTCATACAAACATTTATCAGATAGCAATAGAGATCAGAATGCCGTTGCCACAATGTTTTCTCAAACGGTCGAGCATGGTAAAGCTTACGCTTATTACAAAGGCAAGTATGGCCAAGAAGCCGCGAAAGCGTACCTTAAAGAGTTTATTGTCAAAGGAAAATTTACAGTTCAACGAATGTCCCAATGGGGTGGTAAACTAGGCATCGTGTTTAAAGGAGATCGCCGAAATCGAACTTTCCTTACTGGTATAAACTACGGTCTTAAGGGTGATAAAGTTCAGATGGTTAGCTCAATTATCCAAGCATCCGACGATTTCAAAACTGCAAACTGGGCCAATCTCCGAAGCCGAGTTTCAAGAAGTGCAAATCCTATTAAAGGGTCGAACGCTATATCTTTTGTTTTTGTCGCCTCATTTGACGTATACGAATTTTTTACAAATGATATTGGGGAGCAGAACATTGCCGAGTTTTTAGGTGCTTTAGGTATAACTACAGCAAAACTGTTTATCTCAGGCGTGCTATCGATGCTTACTTTATCTTTTGCCGTGATGATAATGGCTAGTTCCGGGGTGGTATTAAGTGCTGGGTTTCTTCTTTTAAGCATAGCTGGCGTATCTTTTTCCGTAGGTTGGGGAATAGATGTACTCGACAAAAAATATGAAATCAAAGACAAAGTCAAGGCATTCTTAAAAGAAGCTTTCCCAGAGTTAACTATAGAGAACATGATAAGAAAAGATATTAGAAAAAACAATGACACTGTAGATAACTATATAGGTTCATCACAAATGCATGGCTCAGGCTTTTTCGGATTATAATATAAACAATGGAAATATATTCAGACTATACAATAAAAAATGAAGCCAAAAGCATCTCTATATTAATAATTTTCTTTTGCTTCATTCCATTTCACATAGGCAATGCTTTTTTGTCAACATACTACTTTCCAAGTATATATTGCTGGTCAACACTATCTATCGCCTGTACCATGCCAATATATACGCGAACTAAGCCTGGTAAAAGACTAATCAAAAAAGAGTTGAATTTAGTGCACTAGGGATATTTTATCTTATACTAAATTTCTCAATGTTAATTATGAACCCTATAATATCCAATTCCAATCAATTATTTGATACTGATTTTATAATGTTCTCCTTACTAATACTTATAACCATTATAGGACTCGGTGTAGGTTCATTTTTTAGTAATAAAGAAAATTTTCACAACACTGCCCATTTAGTCATTAGAGGAAATGAAATTGAGCTTAGAAAAATAGATATATTGGGTGGACTTTGCCTTCAAAGGATGCCTTTTTTGAGAAGTCCTTTAATAAAGGTCCGCAATGCTCTATACATAGTAGCGTTTTTCATCGGAACAGGTGGTGCGGGTCTCGCGATGGGGATCGCGGAGTTACTAAAGCGTTCTGAGGTTGTTAGCCCTGAAGTGGGTGTTCATTCAGTTCTGTTTTTTATCCTTGGAATGCCCGTCTTGTTTACCTTTGGAATATTGGTTTACTCGATGGTGACTTACCTACGGGAATGGCGGAAATTAATTTCTAGCATCGATAAAGAATATGGTGAGCATAAGATAATCTTTAATTCTAAGAAGAAGTCATACAAGAAGATCAGAGAAATTCTGGATTCTAATGACAAGTAATGGCCTTTGCTTCGTTATGTAAAAACTTCAGCATCTTCCCTTACGCTTAAACAATGGGTCGAATAGACTAATTTAGTTTGTTAGTGACCTTGATTGCAGTAAGGCACAACGAAAACTCACCGACGGAAAATACCTTTCTTTAGAGGGAAGGCTATGAATGCGTGAAAATACCATAGTCCTCCCTGCTGCATCACGAAGCACTTTTTCCGTGCCCGAGCCTGGGCCTTGAGGATTAAACTCAGGTGAGTTCTGATAATATGTCGGCGAGTACCAGTCATTGACCCACTCGCTAATCTGGTTCGACATACCAAAGACTCCCAATGGATTAGGTGGATAAGCATCCACATTTTCAATACCTCTAGCTGCATTAGCCTCTTCATGAGTATACTCTACATAGCGCTCCAGTTCTGGATCATAGTAATGCCCTCCTTGAAGTTGAGTGTAACCATTATTAGTCGCGAAATAGACCTTTCCTCCTCGGCTCCTAGCCGCATACTCCCACTGTGCTTCTGTAGGTAGGTCAAATGGCAATGTGCTGACATTACCTAACCACTGACAATAATCTTTTGCTTCTTGCCATTCCTTTGCTGAAGCTGCATCGTTTTGCCATTTTGTTGTGAGCTTACTATATAGCTCAGAGTCCCGTTCAACCAACCTTTTCCCTAAAGTGACAGCTACTGGTAATCTATTAATCCATCGCATCCATTCCATATCAATAAAGCGGGTTTCGAATTTAGCAATCGAGTAGGAATCTAACGTCACCTTATGCAAGTAATACGCCCCTGTTTCACCGCTGGACGGGGAGCTCAAACACTGAACACCGGGGACCAGTCCATGCGATTTGGCGTACCGCTTGGCGGTTCACAAGGCGCACCAAAATCGCCCATTTCAAAACTACCACCTTCAACAAATACGAGCTCTTCGATCGCCCTTACGACGGTTTCCGCCGCTTTCTGCTTCTGTTTTTGGGTTGCTTCTGGATAAAGTTGATGAATGTTAGACACAATCGTATCGATTTGCTCTTGA
>JYJN01000174.1 GCA_003263845.1 Vibrio aestivus
AAATATTAAATAGTGACAGTTTTGAAAAAAAGTTGGCACTAGGTGTGAGATTATATTATATTGTCTCGCTCCAAAAAGATGGCTACTTAGCTCAGTTGGTTAGAGCACATCACTCATAATGATGGGGTCGCAGGTTCAAATCCCGCAGTAGCCACCACAATTCATTCAATAGTTTTTACCGATTGACTGTTGATGATATAGATATTGAGACGCGGAAGTGGCGGAATTGGTAGACGCACCAGATTTAGGTTCTGGCGCCGCAAGGTGTGAGAGTTCAAGTCTCTCCTTCCGCACCATATCAAAATATCTAGGAAAACAAAGTATGCG
>JYJN01000175.1 GCA_003263845.1 Vibrio aestivus
CTGCTAAATCGTAAACGCCAATACGAAGACTTGGACTCACAAAAGCTTCCAACAGGTGTGGTATCCAGTAGCCCTAGTTCTAACGTATTGCAGAATTCTTTATTAAACTGGTCTCCCCAGATATATTGCTGATATTCTTCGTTTCCCGTCGCGATCTCCCACTGCGCTTCCGTAGGTAATGAAAACTTTCGTCCTGTCTTTTTGCTCAGCCAATCACAATACTTCTCCGCCGTCGATTTATTAATGCTATGAACTGGATGATTACTTTTAGATTGCGGAAAAGTACCATTGATCCAACATGAAGGGATTTCTTCTTTTTGATGATCTTCCAAGAAACGACAATATTCGATGTTAGTTACTGGATACTTTCCAATCGCAAATGCTTGGGAGGCAATTGTGTGTCTTGGCGTTTCTTTCTCAATCCATGAACGCCCGATGCCAATTTTGCTCATCTCTACCATTTCTTCATCTAGGCTTTCATCACTTAATCCCAGTTGATATTTACCCGCTTCAATTGAAACCATTTCAGGTTCAAAGATATTGATTCTTGGATCTGTTGTAGAAGATAACTGAGTAAGAAGGGCTATTCGAATTTTGAACGCTTGGCTATCAATAATTACCTGGCAATTTTGAGGAGAGCCTAAAATCTTCCCCATCAATTGATGTATCGATTGTGCCTCTTCATTTGAAATCTCTTGTAAGGGGTGATATTGGGATTTGTTAGACCCGCAGCCTCCAACATCACCTGATTACTTTTTTGATAATTAAATTCCATCTTCGCCCCTAATTTTTAGTTACAGCTCACATCACTGAACGTGAAGCTCTCACTACTCAGTAAACACTCCTACCCTAGTTCACGCTATCGTAGTTACTTCAGCATTCAACTTACCGAATATAAAGTTACGATTAATCATTAAGTTATCAATAACCTCTTGCATTGTTTCACCCAATAATTGGGACACAATTTGCTTTCCGATACTCGAAAAAAAGCCAGTAAGAATGACTTACTGGCTTTGCGTATTTCGAGTATCGCTACCTTACGTAACGAGTATATACATTAAACAATTGTCTTAGTTGTCACCTTTGATTGCCCTACTTCAGTCATTAAGCCTTTAAGCAAGCTGAAGCAGCCCAAAATCAAGATAATCGTAAACGGGAGCGCTGCGATGATGGTGATCGATTGCAATGCTTGAATTGATTCTGTGCCACCAACCCAAAGCATAACCACGGCAATGGTCGCTGAAATCAATGCCCAAATAACTTTCTGTTTAATTGGAAGCTCTAACTTGCCGCCTGCAGTCATACTGTCGACAACGATAGAACCTGAATCCAACGTTGTTACGAAGAATACAATGATAAGTGCAACAGCGACAACAGACAGAATGTCACCCATTGAATATGCATCTAACATGTAGAAGAGGCTCAATGATACGTCTGTAATACCTTGTTCTAGACCAAGCAAACCTACATTATCAATTACCTGCTGAATCGCAATACCACCGAAGAAAGACATCCATGCCGTTGTCACTAACGTTGGAATCACCAATACACATACTAAAAACTCACGGATAGTACGGCCTTTCGAAATTCGCGCTACGAACATACCAAAGAATGGGGCATACGCTACCCACCAAGCCCAGTAGAAAACAGTCCAGCCATGTAGGAAAGTGGTGTCTTCACGGCCAACACTTTGGCTAAGTGGAAGGATATTCTTCACATAGCCAATAACGCCTGTAAATAGAGAATCGAACGCGGTAGTGAAGTTCAAAATAGTCAGTAGACCCATGAACGCAAAAGCGATGAGCATGTTGAGGTTACTCAGTAATTTTACACCGCCATCCATACCACGAACCACTGAAACAATAGCTAGGCCCATGATGGTTAAAATGATCAGAATCTGTAGCAACAAGCTGTTTTCTAAACCAAATACGTGGCTGATACCACTCGCAGCTTGAGATCCACCTAAACCTAATGAAGTCGCTATACCAAACAGGATAACCAGTACTGACATCACATCAATCACATCACCGATACGACCCCACACTCGATCGCCCAGGATTGGATAAAATACGGAGCGCATTGAAAGAGGTAGACCTTTGTTGTAAACAAAGTACGCCAGTGACAACGCCGTCATGCCGTAAATCGCCCACGCATGGAAACCCCAGTGAAAAAACTGCCGAGCCCAATG
>JYJN01000176.1 GCA_003263845.1 Vibrio aestivus
ATAGAGTCAGTTCTACACCTTCGTCTTCGCTTACTTTAACCAACGCTTCCATTGCACGGTATTGCGCCCAACCAGCAGCCATTACACCCGCATCTTTGGCAGAATCTGAGTAACCGATCATGACCATCTGGTGGTTTTGGATGAAACCACGGTATAGGTCGATGCCCATTAGCTGTTTGATAACATCTTCAGCGTTATTTAAATCGTCTAGCGTTTCAAACAGTGGACAAACGTCCATGCGGTAAGGACAGCCTGCTTCTTGAAGAAGTAGGTGTACGGCTAGAACGTCAGAAGCTGTGCGAGCCATAGAAATTACGTAAGCACCGAAAGCTTCACGTGGCTGAGCCGCAACAATCTTACACGTATCGAGAACTTCTTTAACGGCTTCCGATGGCTCCCAATCGCGTGGAAGAAGCGGGCGCTTTGAAGCGAGTTCGTTGGTTAGGAATGCGACTTTATCCTGTTCGCTCCATTGGTCGTAATCACCAATGCCTAGGTAACGAGTTAGCTCAGATAGCACATCTGAGTGACGAGTACTCTCTTGGCGGATATCAAGACGAACGAGGTGAACGCCAAATGCTTTGATTCGGCGCAGCGTATCTAGCAATGAGCCGTCAGCGATGATGCCCATGCCGCACTCATGCAGCGACTGGTAACAAGCGTATAGAGGCTCCCAAAGTTGCTCTACACGTTGAAGAGGTGCTTTAACCGCAAGCTTCTCACCGTGAACCTTCGCATCAAGGATATCTTTGGTTTCGTTAAGTAGACCGCGAAGACCTTTTAGGACCGCTCGGTATGGTTCATGTTCGCCTTCGCCAGCGAGTGCGCGAACTTCATCATTACACTGAGTCATCGACAGTTCGCTAACTAGCTCATTGATGTCATTCAGGTATAAATCTGCGGCTTTCCAGCGAGACAAAAGAAGCACTTCACGGGTGATTTTATGGGTAACGAAAGGGTTACCGTCACGGTCACCGCCCATCCATGATGAGAAGTGGACAGGGCGCGCATCGATTGGCAGACCTTCACCTAAGTAACCTTCTAGACGCTCATCCAACTCACGTAGGAAATCCGGTACGGCTTCCCAAAGTGAGTTTTCAACAACAGCAAAGCCCCATTTCGCTTCATCAAGCGGTGTAGGACGTTGCTGACGAATCACATCTGAATGCCAACCTTGAGCAATGAGCTGCTCTAGACGGCGCTCGGTTTTGTGGCGCTCTTTGTAAGATAGGTCGCTAAGCTCCAATTTAGACAGACATTCGTTGATCTTCACCAACTTGTTGATCATGGTGCGACGAGTGATTTCTGTTGGGTGCGCGGTCAGTACCAGTTCAATGTTTAGGTCGCGAACCGCTTGTGCAGCGTCAAGCTTGCTAATGTTGTTCTGACTTAGTTTTGAGAAAAGAGAATTAATGGCGTCAGGTTCACAAACGTGCTCTTCACAGTGACGTGAGATTGTGTGGTACTGCTCTGCCATGTTGGTCAGATTTAGAAATTGGTTAAATGCTCGTGCTACTGGGGTTAGCTGCTCGTTCGGCAGGCTTTTTATTTCTTCTATTAGGCTCTCGCGATCAGCTTGATTACCCGCACGGGCAGATTTGGAAAGTTTACGGATCGTCTCCACTTTTTCTAAAATAACGTCACCGTGGGCATCTTGAATTGTGTTGCCCAGCAAGCGTCCTAGCATGCTAACGTTACTTTTTAGTGCAGCGTATTTCTCGTTCATTGTCATCCTGCCTTGTAAAAAAATTACATCCAATGTTCCTTGCGAAGTAGACAATCTAGCTAAAAATGTCGCCCTGAGTCAAATAAAGCACACTAAGTTTGCATTTAGTTTGCAAGTGAATGTTTCGACTGAAATGCAATTATTTGAGTAATGAAAGGTGAAATTTTATTACAAAACAACGGGCAAGTAGCACTCTTCACATATTAACGTTAAATGAGTGCTACTAAGGTGTTAGTGCTTAGCTAAAACAGTATTGATAGATCGACTGTGACAGAATGTTTATTGTCGGATCGATAAATTCAAATGCTAAGAACTCATCGGGCTGATGGGCTTGATCAATCGAGCCTGGCCCTAAGACTAGAGTTGGGCATAACTGTTGTAGGAACGGCGCTTCAGTACAATAGTTAACTGTTTCAGAAGGTGTTTGACAAATATGCTCCATTCCTTCGATGAAAGGATGATCGTGCTGACACTCATAGCCAGGGATAGGCTCATGCAACGGCGTTATTTCAATTCTTCCCGGCCATTTGGATTGTACCTCAGCTAGTGCACCTTTTAGCATGTTATCCAATCCATCTAAGCTAATTCCGGGTAGCGGTCTAACGTCATAATGAAGTTCACAGCAACCACAAATTCGATTAGCACTGTCACCGCCATGAATATGACCTAGATTAAGAGTTGGACTTGGAATGGCAAAACCGGGTGATGATACTCCTTCACTAACTTGTCTCTGAGTTTCATGATGGCAAACAGGACTTCGTGCATAATTTCGATGGCATTAACGCCGAGTGCCGGATCAGATGAATGTCCAGACTTTCCTGTTACGCGCACCGCATTGGCAACGTGCCCTTTATGACCGCGTATAGGCACAAGACTCGTCGGTTCTCCAATAATGCAGTAGTCCGGCTTGATTGGAGCATCTTCAGTAAAATGACGAGCACCCAGCATTGTCGTCTCTTCATCACAAGTTGCCAATATATAGAGGGGTTTGGTCTGCTTCGACCAATCGACTTTTTTTTACGGCTTCGATAATAAACGCAAAAAAGCCTTTCATATCGGCTGTACCTAAACCATAAAAACGATTGTTATCTTCAGTCAGCGCGTGCGGGTTGTAGTTCCAGCGACCTTCATCAAATGGCACGGTATCACTATGGCCTGCTAGGAGCAGCCCTCCTGTTCCACTGCCTTTCTTTGCAATCAGGTTATGCTTTCCCTTTTCTACTTCTACAACATCTACCTCAAAACCTAGGTCTTTAAGCCATGTCGCGAGTTTCTCTATCACCTTTGCGTTGCCTTCGTCCCAGCTAGGGTCGGTTGAGCTGATTGAAGAGGTGGAAATGAGGCCTTGGTAAACCTCAGTAAAACTTGGTAATTGCATATTATCTTTCTCTCCACTATTGACAGAGGTCCGTTAAGAGGGTAAAACACATATTAAATCATTTTTATTGAATAAAAAATCACAATATAGTTAAAAAATAAAATTAATAGTCATTATCGACTTTGTGATTTTTACTTTTTAGAACCGAGTTATTGGATGGATTCGATGTCAAACGTTGAGATGCTAAAAACAACAATCATTGGCGCAAGCGGCTACACAGGTGCTGAGCTTGCTCTTATGGTGCAGAAACACCCTAAATTAACACTGTCAGGCTTATATGTTTCTGCCAATAGTGTTGACGCGGGCAAGGGCATTGGCCAGCTACATGGTAAGTTGGCGGGCGTCATTGATATGCCAGTTCAGCCTTTAACGGATGTGGCTAAAGTTGCGCAAGAGAGCGACGTGATTTTCCTCGCGACAGCGCATGAGGTAAGTCATGATTTAGCACCAACTTTTCTAGAAAATGATTGTCAGGTATTTGATTTGTCTGGTGCTTTCCGTGTAAAAGGTGAAGGCTTTTATCAAAAATTTTACGGGTTCGAACATCAACACGCAGGTTGGCTAGACCAAGCGGCTTACGGCTTAGCAGAGTGGAACGCGGAAGCAATTAAACAAGCGCAGTTGGTTGCTGTAGCTGGTTGTTATACCACTGCAGCTCAGCTTTCGATTAGACCATTGATTGAAGATGGCTTGATGGATACGAACCAATGGCCAGTTGTCAACGCAACCAGCGGTGTGTCTGGTGCAGGTCGCAAGGCAAGTATGGTGAACAGCTTTTGTGAAGTCAGCCTGCAGGCATACGGTGTGTTCAATCATCGTCATCAACCAGAGATTGTTTCGCACCTTGGGCAAGATGTTATCTTCACCCCACACTTAGGCAACTTTAAGCGTGGCATCCTATCCACTACAACAATGAAGCTAGCAAGTGGTGTGACGGAAGAGCAAGTGCAAGCTGCATTTGAAAAGGCGTACTCAACTAAACCAGCGGTTCGTTTGACAGGTGATGACCTACCAAGAATTCAAAATGTAGAGCATACGCCTTTCTGTGATATTTCGTGGAAGGTACAAGGTGAGCACATCATCGTGATAGCGGCGATTGATAACCTATTGAAAGGTGCATCGAGTCAAGCGATGCAGTGTTTGAACATTCACTACGGGTTCGACGAGCTAACTAGCTTGCTTTAAGTGGCCACACTTTCCACCGATAACAGCCAAGAGGTAGTCATTATGACGGAACAAAGCAGTACTCCATTAGTGGTTAAGTTAGGCGGTGCAGCGTTGTCTTGCACAGATACTTTGAGCCAACTATTTAGTGCCATTGCAACTTATCAGCAGCAAGCGCAACGTGAAATCGTGATTGTTCATGGCGGTGGCTACTTAGTCGATGAATTGATGGCAAAGTTACAGCTAGAGACGGTTAAGAAGAACGGTTTACGTGTTACGCCATACGACCAAATTGGTTTCATTGCCGGTGCATTGGCAGGCACGGCGAACAAGTTACTACAAGGTCAAGCGATTAAAGATGGCCTGAATGCAGTTGGCCTAAGTCTTGCGGATGGCGGTCTATGCCAAGTTACTGAACTGGATCCTGAACTGGGCGCTGTAGGCAACGCTACTCCAGGTAACTCTGCTGTACTACAAGCGATTCTTAAGTCTGGTGCACTGCCAATCATCAGTTCAATTGGTTTAACCAATGAAGGCCAATTGATGAACGTCAATGCCGACCAAGCAGCCGTTGCGGTAGCCGGTGCGCTAGATGCTGAATTGGTACTGCTTTCAGATGTAAGTGGTGTACTCGATGGTAAAGGTCACTTGATCCCTAGCTTAGATGAAGCGAAAGCGAATGAGCTGATTGAAGCCAAAGTGATTACCGACGGCATGATTGTCAAAGTTCAAGCAGCTCTTGAAGCGGCTAATGATTTAGGTCGCCCGATTGAAGTGGCTACATGGCGTTACCCAGAAAAATTAACAGCGCTGTTTGCTGGCCAAAGTATCGGTACACAGTTTTTACCCAAGGAATAGCAACCCAAGGAATAGTTACCTAAGGTTGATTAACCGAACCCAAATGAATTTTTTGCTTACCCGACAGGTAAGCAGAGTAAAGAAAATCTTTAAGTTGTTTTATAAAGGAAACCTTAGCACTGACCGCCAAGCGCAGCGCAAGGAAGTTGGAGAAAGAAAATGAGTAAAGTTCAAGTAAGTAAAGTAGTTGTCGCATATTCTGGCGGTCTGGATACCTCTGTGATTATCCCGTGGCTAAAAGAGAATTACGACTGTGAAGTTGTGGCATTCGTGGCCGATGTAGGTCAAGGCGCTGAAGAGTTAGAAGGCATCGAAGAGAAAGCGAAAGCATCAGGTGCATCTGAGTGTTACATCGCAGACCTTAAAGAAGAGATGGTTGCAGACTACATCTACCCAACGTTGAAAACGGGCGCTTACTATGAAGGTAAATACCTGCTAGGTACGTCAATGGCTCGTCCTATTATTGCTAAAGCGCAAGTAGAAGTAGCACGTAAAGTCGGTGCAGATGCACTGTGTCACGGTTGTACAGGTAAAGGTAACGATCAAGTTCGTTTCGAAGGCGCATTCGCAGCGCTTGCCCCAGATCTACACGTTATCGCACCTTGGCGTGAGTGGGATCTAGTGAGCCGTGAAGAGTGTCTAGACTACCTTGCGGAGCGCAACATCCCTTGTACTGCATCTCTGACTAAAATCTACTCTCGTGATGCAAACGCTTGGCACATCTCAACAGAAGGCGGTGTTCTAGAAGATACATGGAATGCGCCAAATGACGATTGCTGGGCTTGGACAGTGGATCCAGAGCAAGCGCCAAACGAAGCAGAATACGTAACGCTTAAAGTAGAGAAAGGCGCGGTAGTTGCTGTGGATGGTGAAGCAATGACACCTTACAACGCACTCGTTTACCTAAACGAGAAAGGCGTGAAGCACGGTGTAGGTCGTATCGACATCGTTGAGAACCGTCTTGTAGGTATGAAGTCTCGCGGCTGTTACGAAACTCCGGGTGGTACGATCATCATGGAAGCGTTGCGTGCAGTAGAGCAGTTAGTTCTAGATAAAACAGCGTTTGAGTTCCGTGAAGAGCTAGGCGTGAAAGCTTCTCACCTTGTATACGATGGTCGTTGGTTCACGCCACTATGTAAATCTATCTTGGCAGCATCTGAAGAGTTAGCACAAGATGTGAACGGCGAAGTCGTTGTTAAGCTATACAAAGGCCACGCGATTGTGACGCAGAAGCGTTCAGACAACAGCCTATACAGCGAAGAGTTTGCAACCTTTGGTGAAGATGAAGTTTATGACCAAAGCCACGCTGAAGGTTTTATCCGTCTTTACTCTCTATCAAGCCGTATTCGCGCGTTGAACGAGATGAAAAAAGAGAAGTAATCTCGATTTCGAAAACCGACTAGGTATCTCTCGTCATAAAAATCTAAAAGCCAGAGCATTCGTGTTCTGGCTTTTTTCATAAAAATCGCACCAAAGTGCTCTCTTGTGAATATTTATGTAAAATAAATGAATTAATACTTTATTTTTGGTTCGTTTTGCCGTAAGTTTGAATCATACAAAATGAGGCAACGGATTTAATCCGATTTCATCACATCCTAAAGCGCGAATTAGTTATCTTAATAAATAATCTAAATTACATTAGCAGCTAAATTCAAGGGTGTGAACACTGAGCAGTTAGGAGAGACGCAATGGCATTATGGGGCGGAAGATTTACCCAAGCAGCAGACACGAGGTTCAAAGATTTCAACGATTCACTTCGCTTTGATTACCGATTGGCTGAGCAAGACATTGTTGGTTCAATTGCTTGGTCGAAAGCACTGCAGTCTGTGGACGTACTGACAGAAGAAGAGCAGCAAAAACTTGAGCTAGCGCTAAATGAGTTAAAGCTTGAGGTGATGGAAGATCCTCATCAAATTCTACGTTCAGATGCTGAAGATATTCACTCATGGGTGGAGCAGCAACTGATTGGTAAAGTCGGTGACCTAGGTAAAAAGCTCCACACTGGCCGTTCGAGAAACGATCAGGTGGCGACCGACCTAAAATTATGGTGTCGTCAACAGGGTCAACAGCTTCTGATTGCGCTTGATAAACTGCAATCACAAATGGTTGATGTGGCTAAAGAGCATCAAGGCACTGTGCTTCCTGGTTACACTCACTTGCAGCGTGCTCAGCCAGTGACGTTTGCCCACTGGTGTTTAGCTTATGTTGAAATGTTCGAGCGTGACTACTCACGTTTAAGCGATGCCATTAAGCGTTTAGATACGTGTCCTTTGGGTTCTGGTGCACTTGCGGGTACCGCATACCCAATGGATCGTGAACAGCTTGCGCATAACCTAGGTTTTAGAAGAGCGACAAGAAACTCGCTTGATTCGGTCTCGGATCGCGACCACGTGATGGAGCTGATGTCGATTGCTTCTATCTCTATGTTGCATCTATCGCGTTTAGCGGAAGATATGATCTTCTATAACTCGGGTGAGTCTAACTTTATTGAACTTGCGGATACCGTAACATCAGGCTCTTCTCTTATGCCTCAGAAGAAGAACCCAGATGCGCTAGAGCTTATCCGTGGCAAAACTGGCCGCGTATACGGCTCTCTTGCAGGCATGATGATGACAGTAAAAGCACTGCCGCTTGCCTACAACAAAGATATGCAGGAAGACAAAGAAGGTCTGTTTGATGCGTTAGATACATGGAACGACTGTATGGAAATGGCGGCGCTTTGTTTCGATGGCATTAAAGTCAACGGTGAGCGTACACTGGAAGCGGCTAAGCAAGGTTATGCAAACTCGACTGAGCTAGCTGACTACTTAGTGGCGAAAGGCATCCCATTCCGTGAGGCTCACCATATTGTCGGCGTTGCCGTTGTCGCTGCGATAGCGAAAGGCTGCGCATTAGAAGAGTTGTCGATTGCAGAGCTCAAAGAGTTCTCTGAAACCATCGAAGAAGATGTCTACGACATCCTAACCATTGAGTCTTGTCTTGAGAAACGTAGTGCTTTGGGTGGAGTATCGCCTAAACAGGTCGCTTACGCTGTTGAACAAGCAAACCAGCGCCTTGCACAACGTGATACATCAACTGTGAAAGTACGTGCCGCACGTCTAACCGATGTTGAAGCACTGGAAGGCATGGTGACTTACTGGGCGAACATGGGTGAGAACTTACCTCGTTCCCGTAATGAGATAGTTCGTGATATTGGTTCATTTGCTGTTGCTGAACATCATGGTGAAGTGACGGGTTGTGCATCGCTGTATGTGTACGATTCAGGCTTGGCTGAAATTCGCTCTCTTGGCATAGAGGCGGGTTGGCAGGGTCAAGGTCAAGGCTCGGCGATTGTTCAGCACCTTGTCGAGAAAGCACGCCAAATGGCGATCAAGAAGGTGTTTGTATTAACGCGTACTCCAGAGTTCTTTATGAAGCATGCCTTCATTCCAACATCGAAAACGCTATTGCCAGAGAAAGTGTTGAAAGACTGTGACCAATGCCCTCGTCAGCATGCATGTGATGAAGTGGCTTTGGAGGTAAACTTGGCAGAGCAAGTGATTGCTAAGGTGAATGTTGCTTAATGTGCCATTTTAACTGTCTGATAAATAATGAATTTATTTTTATTGAAAAAAAGATCAATAAAGATCATTAAATTTTGGAACTATTGAGAAAAAGCTCGGTCTATTAAAGTACCACTGCTTTTTCTTAGAAGAATCTAAGAAGGCCCCGAAACCGAAATTGGTTGCGGGGCTTTTTTCTTTTTGGAGCGGGCTTACTCTAGAATTAGATCTAATCCCCATTTAACCCACGCTTTAACTTTGGGCCTTTTGTTCAGCCAATTAACAAGAGCTGGTGAATATGTATAGTAGCTTTCAATTAACCATTTGCCCCTGGCAGGTGCGCAAGCGTAGAGTCCCGGAAGTTGCGCAAATATTCAAGTTTGTTTGGCTCAGTGGGGTAGATGCTTGTCGCGAGAAAGCAACGAGTGTCTTCATCCGAGCTGGCACTAAGTTGCGAACGTTCGACCTGTGGTGTCACTCTTAACGTTAATGGTGCATCTCCATTAATTAGGATGTTAGCCTGACGGTCATTTTGGTTTGTGATACTCAACCTAGAATCATCGTCACTTACAACACTACTATTGATTAAGTTGAAGTCATCCCCCTCTAGCTGAATTGATAGCAGCGAAGTGCTAGCTGAAGGGTTTAGAAAAATGATGATTTCTTGTCCATCTAACTCTGTTATTCCTTGAATTTCAGCATTGTCTTTATAGAAGATGTACTTCGCTCCAGATGCGCTGGATAGCTTCCAGTGGAGGCTGTCGTTTACTTCAAAAGTGAAGGAATAGTGTTCGTGGAGATTTGTTCTAAATACTATTTCCCACTTTCCTGACTGTTGAGTATCTAAAGCAATTTGCTGACCATCAAAATTGATGACTTTGTTCCCTGTATCTTCTACCACTTCTACAAATTGAATCGAGTTGCCTTCTCTGCTTTCACTAATTACGTAAATTGCTGATGAACCCACGGGTGCAGAAGCAAATCCTTGAGCTTGTATAGCCAGATTGATGAGGCCAACAGAGGCTTCAGGGCTAAATGCAGACAGTATGGTTGTCGTTGGCTGATTATTGAAGTTGTAGTCATAGCGAGCACGAACTCTATATCGATGCCGCGAGTCAGTTGAAACAGTATGAGAATATTGATTGAATGGAGTTTTTACATTGGAGATAGTTTTAAAGCTGCTACCGTTGAGTGCTAGCTGAATGTCATAGCTTTCAGCCCAAATATTTCCCTTCCATTGGATTATATGTTTATTGCTATATTGAGCTATAGCGAGTTCAGATGGTGCAATCGACTCTGAAATGTAAGGGTAGCTTATCACCATTTCATTTTGCGTCAGACCCCGAAAATATCCTGAAGGGAGACGTTTAAAATCGAGTTCAACTTGGGTATTTTCTTGAGAAATTATGGATAGTGGTATTTGTTCAGACTGAGGTATGGCTGGTTGGAAATACCATTGGTCAATGTTTTGTAAGTTGTTTCCTTTTAAACGGTACTGGCCACCTTCATCTTCTATGCTTACGATATCTGGGTTTATCGATATAGCTTCCATCGCGGCGAGAATGTCGAGCTTGCCAGATGAAGATACTTTTCCTTCTAGCGCTGAATGGTAGCTAGCTGTTTGCTGAATGAGGCTTCGTGTTTGAGCTGCACTTAGAGAGGGGGTTTGTTGCATTATCATTGCTGCCGCCCCTGCTACGATAGGTGCTGACATTGAAGTTCCAGAGAGGGTTTCGGCACTTTCATCAGGGCTTAGACTGAGAATGTTAGTGCCAGTTGCTGCGATGTCTACATGCGTGAATCCATAGTTACTGCTAGCGTTTAAGCGTTCTATTTCTTCATCCCAGTTAGCTACGGCTATCATATTTTCATGCGAACTTGAGTAATTAGCTGGGTAGAGTTTGCTTGTATCATTATTGGTACCACTATTTCCTGCCGCTGAAATTTGTAATATACCTCTTTGATTAGCATCGCTAATGACGTCTCTCAACGCAATTGAGTCGCTGCGGGTTGTCCAAGAGTGATTGATGATTTGGGCATCAGATTCAATGGCCCAATTAATGGCTTCGATACTATTTGCGATAGTACCATCGCCGAAATCACTGAGAAATTTGATGGGTATAATCGTTGCGCTGCTACAGACACCTTCAATCGATTTCTGACCATATAAGTATGAGCTTGAAATGATACCGGTGATATGAGTGCCGTGGCCATAGCCGTCCTCAACGTTTTCGGTTTCGGTAATAGTGTTCCATGGCTGTGTAAAAACAGTATTACCCCATCCACTGTGCGAGCTATCTACACCAGAGTCGATGACTGCGATTCTTATTGAATCACACTGTCGTTGAGTCAGAGATAAGTCGTCAAATTTATGGATAGACAAATAATCTTGATAGCTTTGGTCGCCCAATAGAGACGGAGTTCTGTCTCCAGTATCTAACTTTGCTGCAGGCTCTAAATAATATATATCGAGTGGCTGTGCAGCAAATAGGTCCGCGGGTTGCGATGTTGCTAAAAGTCGATCGCCGTTTAAAAAAGTGTAGATGTGTTGATGGTGGTTATCCTCTATTACTGTATCTGAAGTCCTTATTAGCCAAGGTTCGGAGAAGGCTGGCGAGGAAGATACAACTAGCAGCGAGAGAGTGCTAAAGAGGGCAAATAGATTTTTAATCACAAAAAATCCTTTCTTTATGATTGTTGAAGGACGGTTGGTCTTATTCTTATGCAATAGAGGGCATTTGGGTATATTGGCTGTTAAGTTTTGCGATGCATCGGGGTATCACTTGTAAAACCAATAGAGCTGTAGGCAAGCTACAGCTCTATTTATTACCCACTACTGATTGTCAGCCTCAGTATCAAGGTTAAGAGCTAATTGTGATGCTGTTAGCTCGAAAGGTTGAACACACATAGTTGCTTGCTGATTATGTTCCCATGCTCGAACGGTATCTTTTACCGTAAATTCACTACAGTTAAGCTCATGAGTATAGTGTGTAAATACACCGTTTTCATTGACTTGTTCTATGTATTCGAGGTGACAATATGGGTGGTCCTCTGTGTAAACACCTTCTTCAAACAGCTCGGCTATACCGTTATTGTTCAAGTCTGCAATTGCAAGGTATTCCGTTTGAATCGACTCTAATTGGGCTATTCTATCTATTGCTGTGTCATCCCATTCAATTGATTCCTCCAGCCAAGCAATTTGATCAGCTACATTATCAAAGAAGTAGCGCCCATTATCGCCAATCAAATGATTAAACGTACCGGCTACCCAGCGGTTGTTGGTTTCATCCCACATGTACTCGTTGCTGTAAGAAGAATTACCATATTCAAGAGTGTCACAGTTACTAGCCGGTGCAGCCTTTAAACCTGCTGCTATGGCTAGCTCATTTAGAGCTGCGTCCAAGTAAATGGCGGGAACGATATCGTTTCCGTTGTCATTCCACCACGCAGAGTATGTCCATGCACCTTGGAGCTCAACTAAATTACCAGTGATGGTATTCCCGTTGATGATTTCGTTTCGAATACCATTGAGCTTTCTAAATATTGTGCTCCAGTAATCGCCACTTTCGGAGTAGGTTTCAACTCTTGCGATAGTCAAATCTTCGTAGGCTGTCCATTCTTGAGTGCTTTCATTCCAGTAGCCATACTCTGGATAATAAGTAATATAACGTTCGAACGTATCAATCAACTCAGGGGCTTGGCCTTCATCTACTTGGAATGAACTGCCCAAATCTAGGAAGGCAAAGTGCTCCGTGATCGTATCGGAAGCTTCATCGTATACTTGTTTTCCTATTCTCAGAGAACCAAGGTTAAGCCAGTAGTCGTTACCTTCGTCGGTGTACTCTTGGCTAAGGAAGGCAAGTGATGATTTAGCCCAAGAACTTACAGTCATCATTTCGGGGTATTCGGGAAACTCTGGGTTTGGTCTTTCTATTGTTGTATATTCTTCTTCGAATCGCGGAGGTAGAACTTTTTCTTCCTCTCCATCAGTGATACGAAGTAGCGGTTTAAAAACAGTGGCCAATTGTTCATCTGTGTAGTCAATGTTTCCATTTTCGAAGTTACGATTGGTAAGTTGCTCACTTGTTAGTGCTACATTGACGGTGGCTGCGGTATACGACCAACTGAGTTGGTCTGAGTACCATGACTGGTTGTCATTTAAAATAGATGGATAGGTTAAAGCTGTTGGTAAATGAATACCAATGATGTTGTCTGTGATGCCAAGCGCCTCAGCGGCGCTCTGAACCCCAGGTGCGCCTGTGTCCCAATCTATAGTGTCACTATTTTGGTTCAAAAGCTGAAGAAACAATGGAGTTGTAGCTGTCCATGTTGCCTCTAGCCCCGTTAACTTCAAGCTATGGTTGCCTTTATCAAGTGTCACATAGCTGACGCTGGTCTCTTGAAGCAATCCTTGACTGTTATAGAACGAGGCTTCTACCCGGTACTTACCTTGGGCTAGCTCAAGAGCTGTAGTAGGAGAAACCGTATTTAATACTGCTTGAGCTGCAAATTCACCCCGTAAGCCTACTCGATAGGCGTCGTCACATGAGATTTGTTGCCCGCCAACATCAAGAGTGAGATCTGATATGTAACCACCTTCGATTCCACACTGGTACAATAATCCATCAGCGATGGATATGGCCTCATCGTTGCTTCCAATAAACTCAGTATCATAAAAGCTGATTTGAACCTCTTGAGAATCTCCAATCCAAGCGGGGGCAATTTCACTTTCCGGAAAGTTGACACCGATATTAACGACCGCAGGTTCTACTTCCTGCTCTGTTTTGCTAGAACTACTGCTGTCATTATTCGCTGTAGTAGTGCTTTGAGTTGTTTCTACAGAACTGCTACTAGAGCTTTCTGAATTACAGCCAGTTACGAGCATTGCAGTTGAGATAGCAATGCAAAGTGTACTTAGTTTGAATGTAATCTTCATTTTCATATCCTTTGAAAGTTTGCTACTCGACAATGATGCCTACATTTCCGTTATCTTCTGTTACCACAAACTTGCTCGTTCTGGTGGTGGCTTGCCCTTGCTCATCAATTACCTCGGCAGTAATGATGTAATCTCCAGTTGGCACTGAGTCAGCAGCAACGATTAATTGTGAGCTGTCCGAATTAAAAGAGACATTTGGAGAAACAGACCAGTTTACGGTTAGGGATTTAGAGAAATCATCAGAGTAAGCGAGCTCCGCAACGATTTCTTCGCTGTTTCGTCCGTTGCCATTTTCTGGTTGAGTTGCAGGGAAAACGTCAAGCATATGAATGACTGGCGCTTTGTTTTCTAGGACCTCAACGGTGTACTCGGTGGAAGTGCTTTGCTCCACTTCATCTGTGACGGTCGCTGTAACGATATAGGTACCCACTGCTAAATCTGCAGCAATGATAGTGATTTCATTCGAATCTTGGCTGTATGGTAGGTTGGGGTAAATTGACCAATCCAATTTCAACTCTCCGACGGGTGTATTGTCGTCAGAGATTGTTGCCACTAATGTTAGATCGCTATTTGCTCCTTGCGATGTCGCGTATAGGTTACTTTCTGAAGCTGAAAGGGATATGGTTGGCGAGAGGTCCTCACTAACTTCGAAGTTTTTGGAAGCACTTGTTTTTTGCCCCGGTTCTCCGTTACTGTCCAAGTCTGTGGCTATTGCCGTTAAGGTATAAGTTCCAATAGGTAACGACTGCTCTTGGATTGTTAGCAGGAGTACTTGAGAACCCTCTACATAGTTGGTCGAGCTAATGTAGTCCATTCCTTCACTATCAGTTAGCTGCCACTCAACAGCGATACTTCCGATAGCGGTAAAGTCATCCTGAATAGATAAGAATGCTTTTATTGCCTCATTATTTGTTTCGTTGCTTTCTCCGACAACATACTTATCAAGCGTCAGTTCGCCTAGAGGAGGGGTATCTTCTTGAACTGTAACATTGAGTTGTTTGTTGGTCGTCAGCTCGCTATCACTCACGATTGAATTGATAGTTAGGTTATTCTGGGGCTGCGCAGTAATTGATGTAATGTCGCAAGACTGCTCGGTACAGCTGAGCTCAGGCCAATTGAAAGTTAATACATCAGCATTTCGGTCTGTTGCAATAACTGAAATTGAGCCAGCTTCTCCTTCTCTTAGTATTAAGTTTCCGTTTGGCTCTACGAAGCGAGTGATTTGGTTAGCTAAGCTTGTATACTCAAATCCTTGAATAATAGGTGCTTGGTTCCCTAAAGGAATCACTTCAATACTAATTGAGCTCTCTGTTGAATTGTTGTTGGAGTCTGTCGCTTTAACTGTAAATGTGTAGACTCCTGCTTCAGTAAAGTTCAGTTTTGCTCCTTGGCCAGAAGCTTCTGCATTGCATGCAATGCTACTATCCGAAGCACATTCCAATATTGAGATTGAAACATCATCTCCTTCTGGATCAACGGCTACCCATTTCACAAGTGGTTGTCGTCAATCATTACAGGGTTTCGGTCTTCTCTATACAGACTAAATAGGGGAGGCTGGTTCTCTTTACTGAAATCTATAATCAAAGGAGAAGTCGATTCAGTTACAACACCATCGGCCTCTTGCTGAATAGCTTCAACAGTAATTGAATCACAAGGAACGCTCAGACGATATTCACCATTTGAATCCGACAGGGTGTAATCACGGCCTAAAGAGTGTTTGATAATGATGTTTTGCCACGGAAGAGGTTGCGTTTGCTCGCTGTTGTAAAGCGTACCCGTTACTTCACATTGGAATGGGTCGTAAAAGTCATGTTGAATTGTATTACACGATGAAGAAGACAGGGTTGAAGGGACCTCGAGGGCTTCGTATTGTCGAGTTCTAGGGTTATAAGCATTAAATGTCCATCGACTGCTATCAAGAGCATTTTCTTCAAGAACGCTGGCACTATAGCTGATAATGCCTTCATTGACGTATGCCCAATCAAACCCACCATCTGGGAGAGAGACGTCTATGTAACCTTGAAATGGGTTATCTTCACCGTAGCTGAGTGTACCCTCAAAGCACATTTCTACGACTCGGTCAGTTGTTCTAATCGGCCAATCTAAGTTGATCCATTGAACCCATTCGTTTGCATCCGTAATCTCAACTCTAACAAACAGTGATTGACTGTAATCCGAGAGTGCCAATGAACCATCATCATTGATATAACTTTCAGATATTGGGGTATCAGCAGCATCCGTTAGTAGGCCGTTCCCTACGTATTCCCAGCCACTCCCGGAACGATAAACATAAATAGGGATTTGTATGCCTTCTACATTGACATCAAAGTCTCTCTCTAAAGTGGAATAGGAGCCTTCAGGGACTCTAAATGTAAAAGAGGGGAAGCACCAGAAGCCCCTTGTATTTCTGACAGCGGGAGAGCTGCACCAGTTTGATCGGTCAGTTTAATCTGGCTAAACGTGGAAGAGATGAGTCGATACTCTTCGCTTTGATCTGAATCTCGGTTGTAGCTTACTCCCTCACCTTGGTTTTCAGTTTCACCAAAGCCTCTGAATTCACCAGGGAAACTTTGAATATCTTGCGAGTTGCTGGAATCAAAATAAGCTAGCTCACCATTAATTACTTTGACACTGTCTGCGATCCCAGAGACAGGAATGGAAATTCCTAACTGAGCTTCTTCATCATTTGCAGCAATTGCCTCACCACTAACAATCCGCTGTTTGCCTGAACTTGATTTCAATAGAGTCAGCTTCAAGGTTTGTTCACCTGATGCACTTACTGCAATACTATCAAGGTCTTCTTTCTTAATACTAACGGACTCGATGCGGGCTAGGACCTGATCTCGAGTAAGTGTGACTTGTTGAACTTGCAGAGTTGTGCGGCTTTCAGCATTTACGAATCCGTCTTTTTCTGCGGTAATATGCACCTGGTGTGCATTAGTAGTAAGTTCGCTAGGAAGGGATAGTTGGTAAAAGCCTTCATCGTTTGACTGAGTTGTTGATGTAATTAAAATGGAATTAGTCTCGTCAGTAACTGTCGCTTGTATGTTCGCGTTACTGAGGCCGTCTCCAGCGATATCTTTTACTTGTCCTTGAATAGCTTGTAGAACTCTTGATTGAGTTTCAACGTTCGATTCACTGTCAGAGCCGGTGCTGGTGCTGGTATTGTTATCTAGGTTCGCACCATTGCTAGTAGAGCTGTCGCCATCACCACCGCATGCAGTTAACCCGCTACTGAGCAAAAGAGCCCAAATCATGTTTCGCTTAAAGTGCATAAGAGATTCCATTCATATTGTGTATGTTCAATAACATACTAATGACGTTATTCTCTTATTGCATACTTATGCTTTTTTGATTTATAAATGTGCGACTAGTTCTATATTTACTTGTGTCATTACTGATACAAGTGATAATAAACTCATGTAAATCAACGTGCTACAAGGGCTTTGGGATGTGGTGTGTAAGAGGTGTGTTTCTATTTCTTGGTGTTTCTTGCTCGAAGTGGTAGGACGATAAATCGCATCCATAAGTGCAGCGCCAATAATCCGTTGAACGCAAAACCTGCCATGACCAAAGCGATGGATTCAATACTCTTTGGGTTTTCCCGAAAGCCAAACCACCAAATTACCCAACACAGAACAGACATAACGGTCAGTTGATCCATACAGCGTTGGCACCTTCCAATCTTTTTCCAAAACCAATTGGGTTTATCGCAGGCTTTACATGTCATGAGCGAACCATTTTGGGTAAGATACCGTCTTTGCAAACAAATATAGCTATGTACCCAAGTGACTTCAATATGCAGAGCTCAGAGCGTGGTCACTGGTTCAAGTTCAAGGCAAATGACGCAGTGGAATAACAGGTTCTTTCCAAGTCATTTAACATAGAAATTGAACCAGTGAAACGCTCCCGAAGGGCGAGTTTGCCTAGCTTGCACACTTTGTTAACGATTCTCAATTTAGAACCACTAGATTGTCGAATCGTTGCCGCGTTTGCAAACTAGGCAATTCTCGCTGAGTCACGCATCTTGAGGTTACTTGGGTATAAAATATCTCAAAATCGAAGGAAGAAAACACCATGATCGAACGCCAAGAAACAAAACAGCGTATGAGCCGCATTGTTAAACATAACGGTACTATCTATTTGTGTGGCCAAGTATGCGCAGATGCGACAAAAGGCATTACCGAGCAAACACAAACGATGTTAGATAAGGTTGAAACACTTCTTGAACAAGCGGGCAGTGACAAAGAGCACATGTTGTCGGCAACGATCTATCTAAAAGATATGAACGATTTCCAAGAGATGAATGCAGTTTGGGATGCGTGGGTACCAGAAGGTTTTGCACCAGCACGTGCTTGTGTGACAGCGGATATGGCGCGTGAAGCTCTGCTTGTAGAAATTTCAGTAATTGCTGCTGAGAAATAATTCGATTGTTTTAAGACAAAAAAGCCCCCAGCTTTGAGAAGAAAGCTGGGGGAACCAGATCAGAAGACCCGGAGGACTGGACTGATTATTATCATTATTTCGGACTTGCTATGAATACCTCTATTAGCAACCTGGGCCACAATCTAGCAGTGCTTAATCATCTCTGGGCCAAGATGCAGTTTCGCATTTAGGTCACGCAGTGCCGTTCTTACCCCTTCTTCAATTACTGGGTGATAGAAAGGCATATCTAACATCTCGGATACCGTCATCTTGTTCTGATGCGCCCAAGCTAGTAAATGCGCTAAGTGTTCAGCATTAGGTCCCATCAATTCCGCACCAAGGAATCGACCTGTGCCTTGCTCACCGTAGACATGTAGCATACCTTTGTTGCGTAGCATCACTCGAGAGCGACCTTGGTTTTCAAAAGATACTTCACCAGTTGCGAAACAGCCGCAGTTACCCAAGCGAGTTTCTAACTGTTTGAAGGTTTCACCGACCATTGCAATCTGAGGGTCTGAGAATACTGCCGAGATAGGGGAGCGACGAAGCCCCGCACGAATGTCTGGGTAGCGACCTGCATTATCACCGGCAATTCGACCTTGGTCTGCGGCTTCGTGTAACAATGGAATTTGGTTACTCGCGTCACCTGCGATAAAAATACTATCTACTGAAGTTTGTAGAGTGTAGTAATCTGCCGTCGGTACGCCGCGATCATCAAGCTCAAGTGTTGTATTCTCGATTGCCAGTTTATCCACGTTTGGACGGCGGCCAGTAGCTGCAAGGACGTAGTCGACAATAAAGGTTTCAAGTTCGCCACCGTGATTGATGAACATGATTTCAACTTTATCGGTCTCATTGCCATTGTCATCAAGAATACGGCGCATGGTTTCCACTTTTACATCAGCATCAAGATAGAACTCTTGTTGGAAAGCTTTGTTAGCGTAAGCCATCACTTCAGGGTCGGTCAGTGGACCGACTTGGCCACCTAAGCCAAATACTTTTACATTAACACCAAGGCGATGTAACGACTGACCTAGTTCCAAGCCGATAACGCCTGGGCCGAATACAGCAACTGATTCTGGTAGGTCGTCCCAATCAAATACATCATCATTAATAATTAGACGATCACCGAGCTCGTTCCATACGGCAGGGTAGGCTGGTCGAGAACCTGTTGCGATTACAATACGCGCCGCGTTGATTTGCGTATGGTCATCAACGACTAGGGTGTTGTTATCAACGAATTTCGCGTAGCCAGAGATTTTGTCTGCTGCAGGGATTTCATCCACACCTTCAACGACAAAGCCAACAAAACGGTCACGTTCGCGTTTTACACGGTCCATCACTTCACGGCCGTTGATTTTGATTTCGCCTTGAGGATGAACACCAAAAGCTGGTGCTTTCTCAATTTGGTGCACGCTTTCGGCTGCCGCAATCAACAGTTTTGATGGCATACAGCCAACGCGAGCACAAGTGGTGCCGTATGGACCACCTTCAATAATAACAGCGCTTGCACCTTGTGCTTTTGCTGCTCGGTAAGCGCCTAGCCCTGCTGTACCACCACCAATTACGGCTACATCTACATTCAACTGTTTCATAACGACATCTCTTTTCTAAATTCGTGAGCACCAATTTAGTGCTCAAAAAGGGAACTGATTAATTTAGGCGATGAGCCGTTCAATCTCTATACCCAAATCACCTGGGATGAATGGAAGTCATTTGGGTATAGAGGACGTTACCTAGCGTCCGCATTTATATAAACACTAGGTAACGTCAGGGGAAGCTAATTAAGCTTTTGCAAAGTAAGTGTCTAGCTCTTCGCTACCACCGATGTGTTTGCCGCCGATAAAGATTTGAGGAACGGTCGCCTTACCGGTTACTGCACGTAGGCTGACTGTTGTCGCATCTTTACCTAGTACAACTTCTTCGTACTGTAGGCCTTCATCAATTAGCGTTTGCTTCGCTTTTGCACAGAATGGGCAGCCAGGTTTTGTGAATACAGTGATTGATTCTTGAGTTTTGTACTCAGGAGCAATGTAGTTCAGCATAGTGTCAGCGTCTGATACTTTGAACGGGTCACCTGGTTCGTTCGCTTCGATGAACATCTTTTCAACTACGCCGTTCTTCACTAGCATGCTATAGCGCCATGAACGCTTGCCAAAGCCTAGGTCGTTCTTATCAACCAACATGCCCATGCCGTCAGTGAACTCTGTGTTGCCGTCTGGAATGAAGGTAATGTTTTCTGCTTCTTGGTCATCTTTCCATGCGTTCATTACGAATGTGTCGTTTACTGATACACATAGAATGGAATCAACGCCGTGCTCTTTGAATACTGGGAACAGTTCGTTGTAGCGTGGCAGGTGGCTTGATGAACAAGTCGGTGTAAATGCACCTGGTAGGCTGAATACGATAACTGTTTTGTCTTTGAACAGTTCATCTGTTGTTACGTTTACCCATGCATCACCTTGGCGAGTTGGAAAAGTAACTTGTGGTACTGCTTGACCTTCTTTTGATGTAAACATAGTGATGTCCTCAGTTTTTAATTTGTTTATTCAGTCTTGAGCTTGTTTACCCTGTTAATCGATGTGGGCTGCTCTGTTTCGATGGAGTTATTATTGGCGATTTCCTTTGATAGGGATAATCGTTTGGTGCTATTGTTTCGATAGGTAAGTTCTATCGACTTAGAAATAAGGATTGAGAATGAATATTCGAGACTTTGAGTACTTGGTCGCACTGGCTGAGCACAACCACTTTCGTAAAGCTGCTGAGGCATGCTTTGTCAGCCAACCGACATTGAGTGGACAAATCCGTAAGCTTGAAGACGAGCTGGGAACCGCACTACTTGAACGAAATAGCCGTAAGGTGTTATTCACTGAATCTGGACTGCAGCTTGTCGATCAAGCAAAAAGTATTCTGTCTGAAGTTAAGATGTTTAAAGACATGGCGAGTGGGCAAAGCGGAGAAATGGTTGGGCCAATGCATATCGGCTTTATTCCCACTGTTGGTCCTTATGTGATGCCGAAGATCATCCCACAGCTGAAAGAAGCTTACCCTGACCTTGAGTTATTTCTACATGAAGCACAAACTCATGAGCTTGTTCGCAGCTTGCAAGATGGCAAGCTAGACTGTTTGATTCTAGCTTCTGTGGCTGAAACTGCGCCCTTTAAAGAAATTGACTTGTATGACGAGCCAATGAGTTTAGCTGTGCCATGCTCTCACGAATGGGCTGGGATTGATTGCCTTGAGGCCGAGCAGCTTAACGGTAAGACAGTTCTGATGCTCGGTGACGGACACTGTTTACGTGATCAAGCGTTAGGGTATTGTTTTGCTGCTGGTGCTAAAGAGGATGAAAGGTTCAAAGCGACGAGTTTAGAGACTCTGCGCAACATGGTTGCTGCTGGGGCAGGTATCACCTTATTACCACAGCTTTCAGTGCCAAGTGAATCGGTGAAAGACGGCGTATGCTACGTTCGTAATATTGATCCACAACCATCACGTAAAATTGTTCTTGCCTATCGTCCTGGTTCACCGCTGCGCGCTCGTTTCGAGCAGTTAGCAGAGACGGTACGTGAGCAGTTAACGGCGAATTAGCAAGATTCGCATAAAGAAAAAGGAGATCCAATGCTCTCCTTTTTAGTTCTTGAATTCTGAATAAATTATTAGAACAGCTCTTCTGAGCCCGAACTGCTGTAGATATCTTCAGTTATGCGGTCAGGCACAAACTCTGTCGGCTCCGTGCCTTCCAAGAAGTATTCAAACATAGAGGTGTGGTCGAACTGATTGGTCAGTAAGCCAGTGTCTCTGTCGATACGGGTGCGGACGATATTTTCAGGCACTTGTTTGGTTTGCGCAGGAACGCCAGCCAGTGCAACTTCCATGAAATCGACCCAAGCTGGCTGCGCCGTACGGGCTCCGGCCTCAGCACCTGAACTTTGATTACTGCCTAGGTTTTCATTTGGTTTAGTTCGGCCTAACTTGCGATTGTGATCATCAAACCCAACCCAAGCGGTTGCCACCACACCGGGCCATAGCCGTTATACCAAGCGTCTTTGGAATCGTTGGTGGTACCTGTCTTACCGCCGACATCACGACGTTTCAGAGTCTGTGCACGCCAGCCAGTACCATTCCAGCCCGTGTCGTGTCGCCAGTTACCGCCGCCCCAAACATTGCTGTACAGCATCTCACGTACAAGAAACGCAGTTTGCTCACTGATCACTTGTGGAGCGTAGGTGACAGTTTCCTCTTCGAGGCTAAGATCTTGTTCATTAAACTCGTTGGCTAACGTATCCGATTGAGGAGCTAATGTAGGTTGCTCACAGTTATTGTGGCAAATTTCCATTGGCGTTGCTTCAAATTCTAAATCGCCAAATGGCCCTTCTACACGGCTAATGTAGAAAGGTTCCACATAGTAACCACCGTTAGCAAACACCGAGAAACCTTGCGCCATTTTCACTGGCGTTAAACTACCAGCACCCAGCGCGATAGTTTCTGAACGTGGAAGCTCATCAATCTCAAAACCAAAGCGAGTCAGGTAATTGCGTGTGTCATCCAAACCCACAGCACGTAGCACGCGTACGGCCATTACGTTCTTAGAGGTTGCTAAGCCAATACGAAGACGCGTTGGACCGACATACTGTGGTGGAGAGTTCTTCGGTCGCCATGCGGTGCCCTGACTTCTATCCCACTGGTTGACTGGCGCGTCATTGATAAGCGATGCGAGTGTCATACCTTCATCAATTGCTGCCGAATAGATGAACGGCTTAATACTAGAACCGACTTGGCGCACAGATTGGGTTGCACGGTTAAATTTGTTATGCACGAAGTTAAAACCACCAACAAGTGATAGCACTTGGCCATTTTCTGGGTTCATTGCAACAAAGGCTGTGTTGGCTTCTGGAACCTGGCTTAAACGCCATACTGTATTTGTTTCAGTGATGTTCTCTTCATTTTCAGTGACGTCTGCTACTTCGCCTTCAGGAGCGTCGTCAATCGCACGCACCCAAACAAGTTGTCCAAGCTTCATGATGTCCGCTGCCTTACTAGGTGCAAGGCCCTGACTGTCATCATTGATAAATGGACGAGCCCATTTCATCTGATCCCAGACGATTTCATTCTCTCCACGGCCTTTGATATGTACGGTTGCCGATTGCTCTTCAATTTGGGTGACAACCGCTGGTCGTAACTTGCCGTAGATAGGATGAGGGCGTAAGAAGCGGTTGATCTCATCGCTTGTTAAAGCGGTTTCTCCCGCTTCCCATGCAGACAAACGAGGTGTGCGATAACCATGACGTTCGTCATAGTCATAAAGATTATTGATTGCGGCTTTATTTGCAGCATCTTGAAGCTTGGAATCAACGGTCGTGTAGACACGCATCCCTGAAGTGTAGGCATCTTCGCCATAGCGCTCTAGCATCCAAGCGCGAGCAATTTCTGCCACATAAGGTGCGCTGAGCTCGATCTCTGCGCCGTGATATTTGGATTTAATCTCTTCAGCGCGGGCATCATCAAATTCCTGCTGAGAGATGTACCCCTCTTCAAGCATACGTCTCAAAACAATGTTACGGCGGCCTGTTGCTCGGTTGAGCGAGTAGATTGGGTTCATTGTTGAAGGTGCTTTTGGCATACCTGCTAGCGTCGCCAGTTCGCTTAACGTCAAATCTTCTAAGTTGTTACCAAAGTAGGTTTGCGCAGCAGCGCCAAAGCCGTATGAGCGGTAGCCCAAGAAGATTTTGTTGACATAAAGCTCAAGGATCTCTTCTTTAGACAGCATACGCTCAATCTCGATTGCTAAGAAGATCTCGCGAATTTTACGCATGATTTTCTTTTCGTTCGATAGGAAGAAGTTTCTTGCGAGCTGTTGGGTAATGGTACTTGCACCTTGTTTAGCGCTACCCGACATGGCGACAACAAGCGCAGCACGTGTAATACCAATTGGGTCGACACCGTAATGGCTGTAGAAGCGGCTGTCTTCGGTGGCGATAAGCGCATCAATCAAATCCTGAGGAATATCCTCATATTTGACTGGAATGCGTTTCTTTTCACCAAATTGGGCGATGAGCTTTCCATCACTACTAAACACCTGCATTGGTGTTTCCAGTTCCACATGGCGCAACTCATCAACGTTTGGTAAGTCTTTCTTAACATACAAATACATACCAAAAATCGCACTGACTCCAAGAATCATGCAAATTAATGAGAAAATGAACAATCGCTTTATGAACTTCACTGGATAATTCCTGATTAGTTAGGTCGCTCTTATGCAACTCTTTGTACTATAAGCTAAAAATATAGCTCAAATATTAACAGTGTTTGAATAACCATCAATGTTAAATATGTCGAGCGAGCAAAAAACGGAGTTAGCTCTATGGGTAATCCACTGATTACTGGCATTGATATTGGTCACCATAGCATCAAAGCGGTAGTTTTGAAGGCAGTTGGTGGCACTTTTGTTCTCGCAGGCTACAAAGAGCTGTTAGTTGAGACGGAGATATTCTCTGACAATCATACGTTCAATTATCAAGAAATTGTAAAGAAACTCAAAGAACTAAGAAAGGGACTGCCTCTATTTAGTCGGAAAGTTGCTATCTGCGTACCGGATGGTGCGGTGATTAGTAAAATTTTACAAATAGATGCAGCGTTGGAAAGCCGCGAACAAGAGTTTGCGATTCTTCAAGCCTTCTCTCAGCAGTCTCCTTTTCCGGTAGAAGAGCTCAATATTGACTACCAGAAAGTAGAGACCAAAGGTGCGAACACGGGGGCCACTTCTACCTACCAAGTCTACGCGACAAAAAAAGAGGTCGTAGAGAGCCGCTTGATCGCTGTGAAGAAGGCAGGGTTCACACCGATATTGATGGATGTCCAAGTACATTGCTTGGTTAATCTATGGCAACTGGCGGCGAATGCCCAATCTCGTCGGAATTGGTTGCTGGTGGACGTGGGCTATACCCAATCGGCAATGTGTATGGACTTTGCCAATGCTGCGCCTTTTTCTAAAGAACTTCCCATTGGTACTCGCATGTGTGAATCAGAGGATGTTGAGCTGCAACCTCAAAAGACCGACCAATTCATTTCGCTATTTATCGATCGTCTGCAGCGTCAAATGCAGTTGTACTCTTCTGTTCATAGTGACTTCCCAATCAAAGGTATCTGGTTAACGGGCGGAGGTGCTCATACTCCGATATTGGTGGATGAAATCCAACGTCGCCTCCAGATTGATTGCGAAACGCTTAATCCATTCTCTCTATTAGAGCATAAGCGGTTCCGAAAACAGCCTCGCCAAATGGAGAACGTACATTATACAACGGCTGTTGGTCTAGCGTTGAGAGGTATTAACTGGTTGGAGCGTGAACATGTTGCATGATGTCAACTTACTGCCATGGCGAGAGGAAAAAAGAGCGCAGTATCGCCAACGCTTTGTACAACTGGTTATTTTAGGTGTCTTGTTCGCCGTTGGTATTCAATGGGGAGCTGGGTGGTATTTACAGCAAGAGCAAAACCATCAAAGCTCTCGGTTAGCCTACCTAAAACAATACATAGCTCAGCTCGATAAGCGTATTAGTGCGCTTAAAAGGACGGAACGAGAGCACGAGGCTCTTCTAACGCGTTTGAAGGTTGTTGAAGGCTTGCAACAAGACCGCAATAAGACAACTGAGTTGATGAACTTAATCCCTCAATGGGTTCCAGAGGGCGTTTATGTCGATAAGATCAGCTCAGTGGTGATCACGTCGAGTTAACTGGAATCAGTGATAGCACGGCGCGTTTGGCGACTATGTTAGACAACCTGGAGTCTTCGCCAAACCTTGTTGAGGTCGAGATGCATTCAATTGTTCATGGTAAAGCCCGCTTTGGTGAGAAGTTTCAGGTATTCAATGTTTCCTTCAACTTCAGTCATACGCCTTGGGGTGATTTAACGGAGGCTCAAGATGGTTGATTCTAATAATCTCAACTTTGGAGATCTCGACTTTGAAGACGTCGCGGAGTGGCCGCTGTTTGCGCAGCTGATAGTCGTTCTACTCGTTGTTTTATTGATTCAAGCCGGAGGTGCCTGGTTCTACCTCACACCAAAAGTTGAGAAGCTGGAACAGTTAAAGAACCAAGAGCAAACGCTAAAGTCGACTCTACAAATAAAAGCCAGTAAAGCAGCGACCTTACCTAAGCTGCAAGCTCAACTGGACGAGCTTCAGGAGCGTTACGACTATTTGCTTCGCCAATTACCTGCACAAAAAGAATTGGCAAGCATGCTTGCTTCAGTGAATGACTTAGGGCTGACAAGCTCACTGACTTTTACCCGAATCGATTGGGAGAGAAGCAGAATCAAGAATTTCTCTATCGTTTGCCACTCAACATCGAGTTAACCGGACGCTATGACAATATCGGTGATTTTTCGGAAGCCATCGCTAAGTTGCCACGAATCATCAACTTTGAAGATGTGGATTGGCAGCGGGTAAGCCTTGAAAGTAGCACCTTACACTTCCGAGTGAGGGCTTACACCTACCAGTTCAAACCGGAGGTGCTCAATGAAGATAAGTAAAGTTTTTGGCTTGTCGTTGTGTGTGCTCACCATGTTCGGGTGCAGAGCCAACCAAGAGTCTTTGTCTGATTTTGTTAAATCTGCAGAGCAAAGAGCAAGACGTGAAGTCGCAGATTTGCAGCCTGTTTCCAAATTCGAACCCATCACTTATGCCATGCATGACGCCAGAGGACCATTCTCATTACCTCAAGCTGCTGTTGAGCAGGTTAAACCCGTCGCGAAAAAGGATTGTTGGCAACCCGCACCAAGACGAAAATCCGGCAAGCTAGAGCGTTTTTCTCTCAGTCAATTGAGGTTGAAAGGTGTGATGGGTAGTGGTGGTTCGGTCAGTGCACTAGTTCAAACGCCGAAAGGAACCGTCGTGAATGTCAAACCTGGACAGTATATGGGTGTGAACAATGGTCGAGTGGTCAAAGTCACTAACAAGTACCTTTTGATTAATGAAACTTTACCTGACGGATTGGGCTGTTGGAATAAACGTAACGTCAAATTGGCCCTGAAATAATTTAGATAAATTGGAAGATAAAAATGAGTAGTAACGGAGTACTGACAAGCTTACTAAAATGGGTTGTGGCTCAAATGATACTAGTTTGCCTGACCGTATCTTCAGCCTTTGCTGAAGGGGACCTTGCAGCAGTCAATCGTTTGGAGTCGATCGACTTTCGCGTCAATAAGGAGAAAAGCGCAGTGATAGTGGTGGAGTTAGCCTCTTCATCGACGGTTGTTGACATAAAAAAAGCGCAAGAGGGCCTGAGTATTGAGTTACTGGAAACGCAGGTTGGCGACGACAAACTGCAACTGTTGGATGTAGCGGATTTTGCCACTTTGGTCGACAGCATCGAGGTATTCAGGCAATCAAATTCCGTCTTGTTGTTGGCCGAAGTAAATGCGGATTATGAGTTTGATTACACCCTAAAAGGCCAGCGTTTAGAAGTAACGGTAAGCGCACCAAAAGTTGAGCCTGAAACACAAGAAAAAAGCCTACTGGATAAAGAAGGCAAGCTCATATCTATTAACTTCCAAGATATAGCGGTGCGAAATGTGCTGCAGTTAATCGCCGATTACAATGGCTTCAATCTTGTGGTGTCCGATTCGGTCTCTGGCAATCTAACGTTGCGATTAGACGGCGTGCCTTGGCAGCAAGTCCTCGACATAATTCTTAAGGTGAAAGGCCTCGATAAGCGAGTGGATGGTAACGTCATCCTTATTGCGCCTAAAGAAGAGTTAGATCTTAGAGAGCAGCAGCAACTTGAGAAAGCTCGGTTAGAAGAGGAACTCGGTGATCTTCACTCCGACATTCTTAAAGTGAAGTTCGCTAAAGCATCGGATATTGCAGAAATGATTGGCGGTGAGGGCGCGGTAAACATGCTGTCTGATCGTGGTTCAATCACAGTAGATGAACGTACCAACTCTTTGTTAATTCGTGAGTTACCTGACAATATTGAAGTGATTCGAGAAATCATAGATTCGCTCGATATTCCGGTTAAACAAGTACAAATCGAAGCTCGAATCGTCACTGTTAATGAAGGTAATTTGGATGAGCTAGGGGTCCGATGGGGCTTTAGTAAAACCAGTGGTGACTTCACCGCCGGCGGTTCGATTGAAAGTAACCTTTGGCAGCAAGGACTGCTAAGTGGGGAGCTTCCGGTAGACGATTTTCTGAATGTAAACTTGGCGGCGACCAATGCAGCAGCATCATCAATCGCTTTTCAAGTCGCGAAACTAGGCTCTGATTTGTTGCTTGATTTGGAACTCTCGGCGCTACAGCGTGAATCAAAAGCGGAAATTATTTCCAGCCCAAGATTGATTACGACCAACAAAAAGCCTGCTTACATTGAGCAGGGTACGGAAATCCCTTATTTAGAATCGTCTTCAAGCGGTGCGACTTCTGTCTCCTTTAAAAAGGCTGTATTGAGCTTAAAAGTGACGCCGCAAATCACCCCTGATAATCGATTGGTGCTCGACTTGAGTGTTACCCAAGATAGGCCTGGAGAAGTCGTCAAAACAGGAGTAGGGGAAGCCGTAGCAATCAATACTCAGCGCATTGGAACACAAGTTCTGGTCAATAACGGTGAAACCGTGGTTCTTGGGGGGATTTACCAACACAGTCTGACTAACTCTGTCGATAAGGTACCAGTGCTTGGTGACTTACCCTTACTTGGTGCTCTGTTTCGCCGAACCTATGAGCAGATGGGAAAAAGTGAACTGCTTATTTTCGTGACCCCAAAGGTCGTCATACAGTAATGCGGCTCTCTGTATTTGCAAATTATTGACTTCGTTCGCGTAAACAAGTGGCAAGTTGCTGTAAAAATCAGCATAAATGCTAAAAAGGCTCTAGTTTTCAGAGCCTTTTCTATGCTCAAAAATAAATACCAAAAAATAAAGTTGCATTACAGGCACCTTATCTAGATAATTTCGGGTCTTATCACGAATTATCTGTGAGGAATCGGTGCCACAAGCATCTCAAAAGCCAGTCTGTAACTGGTCTCTCTTGTGGCGATGTCATTGAATTAACGTTGTAAATTACTGCTTAACATGGCTGAAAAACGCAATATTTTCCTTGTTGGCCCTATGGGTGCCGGCAAAAGCACAATTGGTAGACACCTTGCTCAATCACTTCACATGGAGTTTGTTGACTCAGACACTGTGATCGAAGAGCGTACTGGCGCAGATATCGCTTGGGTATTTGACGTAGAAGGTGAAGATGGCTTCCGCAAACGCGAAGAGTCAGTTATTAACGACCTAACTGAAGAGCAAGGTATCGTACTTGCAACGGGTGGTGGTTCTATTCTAAGTAAAGAGAACCGCAACCGCCTGTCTGCGCGTGGTGTGGTTGTTTACCTAGAAACGACAATTGAAAAGCAGCTTGCTCGCACTAACCGCGACAAGAAGCGTCCACTGCTACAAACAGACAACCCACGCGATGTGTTGGAGTCTCTAGCGGGTGAACGCAATGGTCTGTATGAAGAAGTTGCGGATTACACCGTACGTACAGACGATCAAAGTGCAAAAGTGGTAGCCAACCAGATCGTAAAAATGCTAGAAGAACGTTAATCGTTTCTTTAATCGGAGAGCAAACCATGGAACGGATTACGGTCAGTCTCGGTGAGCGTAGCTACCCAATCTCTATCGGTGCCGGATTATTCAATGATCCGGCCCACCTTTTTACTTTATCTCAAAAACAAAAGTTATCTGGCAAACAAAAAGTTGTCGTAATCAGTAACGTTACGGTCGCGCCGCTTTATGCCGATAAAATCTTAAGTCTGATTGAACAACTAGGTTGTCAGGCTTCTCTTCTTTCTTTGCCAGATGGCGAACAGTACAAGTCACTCGAAACTTTTAACCAAGTGATGAACTTCCTGCTGGAAGGGAATTACAGCCGCGACGTGGTTGTGGTTGCGTTAGGTGGTGGTGTTATTGGTGATCTCGTTGGTTTTTCTGCAGCTTGCTATCAGCGCGGTGTAGACTTTATTCAAATTCCAACTACTCTGCTGTCACAAGTTGATTCTTCTGTGGGTGGTAAAACCGCGGTGAACCATCCGCTTGGCAAGAATATGATCGGTGCTTTCTACCAGCCGAAAGCAGTAGTGATTGATATTGACTGCTTGGCTACATTGCCAGAAAGAGAATTTGCCGCAGGTGTGGCAGAGGTGATCAAGTACGGAATCATCTACGATCAAGACTTCTTCGTTTGGCTAGAAGAGAACATGGACAAACTCTATGCTCTTGATCAGCAAGCATTAACTTACGCGATTGCACGTTGTTGTGAAATTAAAGCAGAAGTGGTTGCTCAAGACGAAAAAGAGTCTGGAATTCGTGCATTGCTGAATCTAGGTCATACTTTTGGCCATGCTATTGAAGCTGAACTCGGTTATGGTAAATGGCTACATGGTGAAGCAGTTTCTTCGGGTACAGTAATGGCGGCCAAAACGGCTCAACTGCAAGGCTTGATCTCCGAGCAGCAGGTTGAACGAATCATTTCTATACTCAAGAAGGCGAAATTGCCAATTCACACCCCTGAAAGTATGTCTTTCGACGACTTTATGAAGCACATGATGCGTGACAAAAAAGTACTTTCTGGTGAGCTTCGCCTAGTCCTGCCAACTAGCATCGGTAGTGCAGAAGTAGTCAAAGGTGTGCCAGAATCGGTGATCGAGCAAGCTATCGATTTTTGTCGCACACTGTAGTTTAGGTAAAGGTAGACAGAAATCTGTCTCTAGGACGGCTGAATGAGTTTGTCGCATGAGTTGGAGTTGGAGTCCCAGTTAGAGCTTTTAGAGCGCTTACAACTTCTCACCAATTTTGGTTCTAATCTGATCACTGTAGGCGGAGCTCAAGGCTCAGGTAAGTCTTGGCTCGCTCAGCACTATTTAGAATCTTGGGCTGAAGATAAAAACCAATCTCTACTCATGTGTCATCCTAATCAGGATGACACCCAGCGTCGTTCTACCATTCTCAATCAAATCGTTTCTGACCCTTATTACAATCCCCAAGACAGCTTAGTTGATAGCCTTGCGACGATTCTTGATGGAGAATCTTGCGATGTTGTGATCGTTATTGATGATGCCCACCTGCTCAACGAGTCGTTGATCTCCGAGCTTTGGATGCTCGTGCTTGAATCTCAAGCTAATCCCAAATGGACAGTCAATGTTGTGCTGTTCGCACAATCGAACAGCTTGGAATCCTTATTAACTCGTTTGAGTTATGGTCAAGAACATAAACCGATAGATTTAGAAATAGAGCCATTAAATCAAGAAGAAGCGGACAGATTCTTTGAACATTTGGTGATGCGCTATGTCGAAGATGATATGGAACGTCGAGCACGCAGTGCGTATCGAAAAGTAAAACTTTTACCGGGTGAAATTATGGCGATTGGCGAACAGAAAGTGGAAAAACGGATCATTATCCGCTCAATAGTGGGCTCTCCAATAAACATTGCTTTGATTGTTGTGGTGTTACTTCTGCTATTGGGAGGTGGATACTGGTGGATGATGTCCCAACCTTCACCAGATGAAAGAGCCGAGCAGATTGCAAGTAACCTCGAACAAACTGTTATTCCAACGCTACCTGAATTGAACTCAGGTGAACAGGACCAAATGGTTGACCAAAACATGGAAAATGTCGATGGCACGCCAGATGATATGCAAAATCCAAGTTTTGATGGCGCTGTTGATGATTCGCTATCGCTACCACCAGATTTAGTCGGTGATGCTGCGAGTGTGGGCAGCGCAGAGGATGAAAACCAACGTGTGGTGATCACCTCTGATGTTGTTGATGCGATCATGGAAGGCAAAGCGGATGAAGCCGATACCAAAGTGATTGATGACGTTGTTGAACAAGCAACGGTAACAACGGAAGTGAGCGACTCTTCCCAAATCAATACGACAACGTCAAACGAGCCAGAAAGTGCATTGGCGGTTGAGCCTATCGTTGAAGAGGCCCCTGAAACCATCATCCGATTCTCGTTTGCGCGTGAAGAGCTCAAAGCTTACTCGCCGCGCAGTTACACTTTGCAGTTGGCTGCGATGAACACGTTAGAAGAAGTACAGCGATTTATCGATGAACACAACCTTGATGGTCAAGTCTATGTTTATCCTACCGTGCGTGGCGACTTGGATTGGTACATCGTGACTTTCAGCAATTACCCAACTATTCAAGTGGCAAGAGATGCGGTTGCTACGCTATCTCAAGAGCTGCAACAGCTGGATCCTTGGGCGAAGTCTTTGAGCCAAGTTCACCGAGAAATCGACCGAACAAATTAACGGGCCAAAGATAAATTGGTCGTTTGGGTAAAGCTTGAAAATATGATACATTCCGCAGCCTTATTTGTGGTTGATAGACAGAGCAGTAGATGAAAAAGCAGCGCGCCTTTCTAAAGTGGGCCGGCGGAAAATATGGCCTAGTGGAAGATATTCAGCGTCACCTGCCTGCTGCTCGTAAGTTGGTAGAGCCCTTTGTAGGTGCTGGCTCTGTTTTTCTAAATACCGATTATGATCAATATCTTCTCGCCGATATTAATCCAGACCTGATCAATCTTTATAACCTCCTCAAAGATAAGCCTGCGGACTATATTACCGAGTCTAAGCGTTGGTTTACGCCTGAATACAACCGAAAAGAGGTTTATTTGGATGTGCGTGCTCAGTTCAATGCAACTGATGACGTGATGTATCGTTCATTAGCGTTTTTGTACATGAATCGTTTCGGTTTCAATGGCTTATGTCGATACAACAAAAAAGGCGGCTTCAATGTGCCGTTTGGCTCATACAAAAAACCTTACTTCCCGGAAGCTGAGTTGGAGTTCTTTGCGGAAAAAGCCAAAAAAGCGACGTTTATTTGTGAAGGTTACACCGAGACGTTCAAGCGTGCTCGCAAAGGCTGCGTGGTGTATTGCGATCCTCCGTATGCCCCGCTTTCTACAACCGCTAATTTCACCTCTTATGCTGGTAATGGCTTTTCGTTAGACGACCAAGCCGCGCTTGCCGATGTAGCGGAGAAAACAGCACAAGATCGTGGCATCCCTGTCCTTATTTCTAATCACGACACGACACTCACTCGTCGTTTGTATCATGGCGCTGACCTCAATGTGGTCAAAGTGAAGCGAACCATCAGCCGAAATGGGGCTGGCCGCAACAAAGTCGATGAGCTGTTGGCGCTTTTCAACGCCAAAGAATCCTAATCAAGCCTAGGACTTTTCTCGACCATTAGGTAGAATTGCGGGCGAAATCTGCTCATTTCGAGTCAAAGTCTCGAGCAGAAACCCCAATTCAAATACTTAGAGGTCAGGCATGAAAGATTTCCTAATCGCACCATCCATTTTATCTGCAGATTTTGCGCGTCTTGGTGAAGACGTAGAGAAAGTACTCGCAGCGGGCGCGGATGTGGTTCACTTCGATGTAATGGACAACCATTACGTTCCAAACCTGACTTTTGGTGCGCCTGTGTGTAAAGCACTGCGTGACTACGGTATTACCGCTCCTATCGACGTTCACCTAATGGTGAAGCCTGTTGATCGTATCATCCCCGACTTTGCTAAAGCGGGTGCATCAATGATTACCTTCCACGTCGAAGCGTCGGAGCACGTTGATCGCACACTTCAGTTGATCAAAGAGCACGGCTGTCAGGCGGGTGTGGTACTAAACCCAGCAACGCCGCTTTCTTGCCTTGAATTTATCATGGATAAAGTGGACTTGATTCTACTGATGTCGGTAAACCCAGGCTTTGGTGGTCAGTCGTTCATCCCTCATACATTGGATAAACTGCGTGCAGTTCGTAAGCTGATCGATGAGTCTGGCCGTAATATTCGCCTAGAGATCGACGGTGGCGTAAAAGTCGAAAACATTCGTGAAATCGCAGAAGCGGGTGCAGATATGTTCGTCGCGGGTTCAGCAATCTTTAACCAACCTGATTACAAGCAAGTAATTGACGAAATGCGTGCAGAGCTGGCGAAAGCTTAGTAATCTAATTTTTATTCTAATGACGAGCTCCTCTGGGAGCTCGTCATCTTTCCTATTTTAGGTGTTTTTGGGGAATGGATGTAACCATGATTAAACTGATTGCCTTTGATTTGGATGGAACCTTGCTTGATAGTGTGCCAGATCTGGCATTAGCGGCAGACAGAACTGTGCAAGCGCTTGGCTTTCCATCGGTATCAGAAGAGCAAGTCCGCGACTACGTGGGCAATGGTGCCGATGTGCTGATTGGCCGCTCACTGAGCCAAAGCTTAACCATCGATAGTAACTTAAGCGAAGAGCTTCGTGCTAAAGCGCGAGTGATGTTCGATGAGAATTACGAGCTAACGGGTCACAAACTGAGCCACCTGTATGACAATGTATACTCGACCTTAAAAGAGCTGCATGCGGCTGGGTTTACCTTGGCGTTGGTGACTAATAAGCTTCTAAGTTTGTACCGGATGTTTTAGCAAAACACGGTATTGATGGCTTTTTCTCAGACGTGATTGGTGGTGACACCTTTGCTGAAAAGAAACCTAACCCAATGGCTTTAAACTGGTTGCTGGAAAAGCATCAGTGTGACGCCCGCGAAATGATGATGGTCGGTGACTCAAAGAACGATATCTTGGCAGCGAAGAATGCGGGTTGTCAGTCATTTGGCTTAACTTATGGGTACAACCATGGCGAGCCAATTTCAGCGTCTAATCCTGATCATGTGGCAGATAATGTCTCAGCACTGCTTGATATTGTGCAGGTCGGCGCAGAAACCGAGTAAAAGTTCCCATCAGCTACTAGCAATATACTTGCTAATGAGTACACTGAGTAAACCGTGTTGTTTCGCTATATGGCGTAAATAATGCGGTTTTTTCATGTATCTTTTTCATAAAATTTATCCATATCATAAAGAAGTCAAAGGAATTATTCCCATGAGCAAACCCATTGTATTGAGTGGTGTTCAACCATCAGGTGAACTAAGTATCGGTAACTACCTGGGTGCTCTACGTCAATGGCAACAGATGCAAGACGACTACGATTGCCAATACTGTGTTGTAGACCTTCATGCGATTACGGTTCGTCAAGATCCTAAAGCCCTGCATGAGGCGACTCTAGACGCATTAGCAATCTGTTTGGCGGTTGGTGTTGATCCAAAGAAGAGCACGCTATTTGTTCAGTCACACGTACCAGAGCATGCTCAACTTGGTTGGCTTCTTAACTGTTACACCCAGATGGGCGAGCTGAGCCGTATGACTCAGTTTAAAGATAAGTCTGCTCGTTACTCGAAAGATTCATCGAGCCAGTTTGGTGATGTAAATGTTGGTCTGTTTGACTACCCAGTACTTATGGCGGCTGATATTTTGCTTTATGGTGCTCATCAAGTACCAGTAGGCAGCGATCAGAAGCAGCACCTTGAGCTCGCACGTGATATCGCGAACCGTTTCAATAACATCTACTCACCAGAACAGCCGATCTTCCAAGTGCCAGAGCCGTACATTCCAACCGTGAATGCGCGTGTAATGAGCCTGCAAGATGCAACGAAGAAGATGTCTAAGTCTGATGACAACCGTAAGAACGTCATCACGCTGCTTGAAGAACCTAAGTCGATCATCAAGAAGATCAACAAAGCGCAGACAGACGCTGAAACCCCACCACGCATTGCGCACGACTGGGACAACAAAGCGGGTATCTCGAACCTAATGGGCCTTTACTCAGCGGCGACAGGTAAGAGCTTTGAAGAGATTGAAGCGCAATACCAAGCGTTGAAATGTACGGCCCGTTTAAGAAAGATGTCGGCCAAGCAATCGTGGCAATGCTAGAACCAATTCAAGCAGAATATCATCGTATTCGTGCTGATCGCGCGTATATGGATGAAGTGATGAAGCAGGGCGCAGAGAAAGCATCAGCGCGCGCAGCGGAAACACTGAAGAAAGCGTACGCAGCGGTCGGTTTTGTTGCTCGCCCATAAATAGAGTTCAGTCTTTTTCTAGAAAGGTCAGCGAAAGCTGGCCTTTTTTATTTTATCGTCCTTAACTACTCTTTTGAGTTTTTGTCTCTGCTGGTGGTTGCTGTTGAGTAATTTATCCTTGCCTTTCTCTCGCGCTGCTGCACAATACCGCTGTCTTTTGAATTTAGCCTTTATGCAAGCATGTTACTCATCATCGATAACTACGACTCTTTCACTTACAACCTTTATCAGTATTTCTGCGAATTAGGGGTCCAGGTGCAAGTTGCGCGTAATGATGAGATTACATTGGCTGAGATTGAGGCGCTTAACCCCACTCATTTAGTTATTTCACCCGGGCCATGTACGCCAAATGAAGCGGGCATATCCTTGGATGTAATTCGTCACTTTGCGGGTAAGTTGCCAATTCTGGGTGTGTGTTTGGGCCATCAAGCAATCGCCCAAGTATTTGGTGGTGAAGTGGTGCGCGCGAGACAAGTGATGCATGGCAAGACCTCACCAATCACGCACAATGGTAAAAGTGTCTTTCAAGGTCTAAATAATCCGCTTACCGTGACTCGCTATCACTCTCTAGTAGTTAAAAACGGCACATTGCCTGATCAGTTCGAGTTGACCGCGTGGACTGAGCTGGAAAGCGGTGAGATGGATGAGATTATGGGTTACCAACACCGAACCTTGCCTATTGACGCTGTTCAGTTCCATCCAGAGTCAATCAAAACTGAACAAGGCCATGAACTGTTGGCTAATTTCTTAAAACGCTGACCCTTACTCGCTATCGCTCACCACTCTCGATTGCTGGTACTTGAAACGCGGCTTCAATCTCACATCTATTTTGACTTCGGGTTAAATCCTCCTAAGCTTTTAATATAACTCTAAAGTGTAGGGGCTTCCTGTGTCTGGTTGGCTAGCTAGGATTCTAGGTTCCGTCGGTTTAATCTGTTTTTTCTCGCTTTCTCATGCGAGCACTTTTCACGTTTATCTCGACGCAGATCGTACGGTTCATTTTGAGTCTGCCGACTCGATTGAAAAGGGCGTTAAGGTTGCATTCGAAGAGGTAGGTAATCGTCTTCAAGGTCGTGATATTGAGTTCATTGTCCTAGACCACCGTGGCAACTCTGCGCGTGCTAAACGTCATATGATGCAGTTTTTAGAAGATCCTAACGCTTTGGTCTATATTGCAGGTCTTCACTCTCCGCCGTTAATTAAATATCGCGATTACATCAATGAAAACCAGCTGTTAACACTCGTGCCCTGGGCGGCTGGTGGACCTATTACCCGTTACCCATCCAAGGAAAATTACGTCTTTCGTTTGTCGATTGACGATACGCAAGCGGGTGAGTTTTTGATTTCCCAAGCGGTATCAGAGGGGTGTAAACGCCCTCACTTACTACTCGAACGCACACCTTGGGGTGAATCCAATAGAGCCAACATGCTTGAGGCATTGACCTCTCGAAATTTGATTCCCAGTGGTATTAGCCGTTTCGATTGGGGGCTGAGTGAGGAGGGGGCACGCTTGTTGATTAATCAGTTGGACTTGTCTTCTTTGGACTGTTTCTTGTTAGTTTCCAATGCAGTTGAGGGAGAGCAGTTAATTAACGCAGTAGGACAGCTTTCTGATGACAAATTGAAATCAGTATACAGTCACTGGGGGGTGACTGGTGGCGGGTTTCATAATCGTGTCGATCATGCGACGAGAGAACGTGTAGACCTCAAAATACTACAAACCTGTTTTTCATTTGTTTCAAGCCCTGAATCTCAGTTGAGTCGACGCGCTTTTAGTACAGCTAGGACGTTGTTCCCTGATGATATTCAGCAGCCTAGTGATATAAAAGCGCCGACAGGATTTGTACATGGCTATGATGTGTCGCGCTTGTTCTTAGTTGCAGCAGACTCAGTTACGTTGACCGACAGCGCCATCGACAATCGAAAGAATCTAAAGTTAGCACTTGAGAGTCTCGAGCCATCGATAGCTGGATTGATCAAAACATACTCATCACCATTTAGTGAATTTACGTCAGGTAACATGCGCGCTCACGAAGCATTAGGCATTGATGACTACTGTATTGGTCAGTATGACCAAAGCAACGTGATGCGAATTACGCAGCAAGGAGAGTGACTTCAGTGACAAGCATTCGAAACTGGTCTTCCGTTCAGCTGTTTACCTTATTCCTGCTTCTAACAGGGGGAATTCTTGCGGCGGTATTGGGCAGTATGGTTTGGGTGCAAAGTGAGCGTTCAGTAATGGAGGTCAGCGACAACTCTGCCAGAGAGGAATTGATCACGGCAGAAAAGCTGGTGTTTGAGTATTTTAATAGCCGTACGAGAAGCTTCGAACAGTTGGCTGAACTTCCCTTGTTTGTAGGTGCAGCACTGGGGAATGAGGTTTCAAGGCAAACCGCGATAGATCAATTAACTGAGCTCAATATGCTTGAGTTCACCAATCAACTTCAAGTGTTAGATGTCTTTATGGACCCGGTCATTCATGTGGATAGACGCGGTGTTGTGCCTGCTAATACGAGCTATATCGAGTCGACGTTTGAGTCGGAAAAAGCGCCTATGTATGAGGTGATTGAGTACGAGAATATCAAACAGGTGAACGTTTACCTTCCGATTGTTTATGCTGGTTCGGTGGAAGGTGTGTTAGTCGCGGCGTTCGAGATTGATGAAAACGAGCTTTTCTCGCTTTATCGACGCAATGAGCAGAGTACGTTTCAGTTCTTTCCCTACGAGCAACAAGAAATCAGTGAGCTGGTGCTGACAGATAGCAAAATCGTTTATACCGCTCAGTTTCCTCAATATGGTTTGGGCCTCAAGTATGTTGTTGATCGTAGCGTGATTGACGATGCACGTAGCAAGCTTCTTGTCTCTATGCTAATTGCGTTGCTTATTGGTTTGTTAGTGAGTTTGGTGGCTGTTTTTATTATTGGTCAGTATGTGATTGTCCGCCCTCACCAAATGTTGTTGGAGTCACGTAAGCAGCTTGAAGAGAAAACACAAGAATCTCGATTGCTCGCAACCGTTGCCAAGTATGCTCATGACATCGTAGTGATCACCAATGTAGAAGGAAAGATCACTTGGGTTAATCAGCCTTTTACGGAAATGACAGAGTATGAGTTTAGTGAAGTGCTGGGAAAAACCCCGGGCAGCTTTTTGCAAGGCCCAAAAACAGACAAGGAAACAATCGCCCGTATACGAGAGAGCGTGAAGCAAGGGCGAACGGTTCGAGAGCAGCTTTACAACTATTCAAAATCCGGACGAGAGTATTGGATCGATATTAATATCTCGCCAGTGAAAAATAAGCAGGGCGAAGTGGCGGGTTTTATCGCTATTGAGCGTGATATCTCAGAAGAACGCAAGATGGAAGAGTCACTTCGAGTTGCCTTGCAGCAAGCAGAGTACGCCAGTGAGGCCAAAACGGCTTTCCTTGCCACCATGAGTCATGAAATACGTACCCCGATGAATGGCGTATTAGGGATAGCTCAAGTGCTTCATCATAAGCTAGAAAATGATGATAAAGAGATGGTGAAAATGATCATCGACTCAGGGCAGCACTTGCTCACCATTATCAATGAAATTCTCGATTACTCTAAGTATGAATCTGGCAAGCTTGAACTCGAACGGGTCATCTTGAGCTTGATGAAATTAAGCTGGTACTCTTTCAAACCTACTCATCGGTGGCTGATGAAAAAGGGATTGCGTTAGAGGTTGATACGTCAAAAGTTGAAGGGCTGCATTTCTATGGTGACCCTGCCAGATTAAAACAGGTGATGCTCAATCTTGTCAGCAATGCGCTTAAGTTTACGCATGAAGGTTGGGTAAAGGTTAGCATGCGCCCACACGTCGAATCTGAGATTGTTGTCGGCGTTGAAATTCATGTGATGGACTCCGGAGTAGGAATTAAACCCGAGCGGATTGACTACATCTTTAATGCTTTTGAGCAAGAGGATATCTCCACAACGCGTAACTTTGGCGGCAGTGGGTTAGGGCTTGCGATTGTGCGCCAAATCATGGAAGCAATGGGAGGCGAAGTCACGGTTGAGTCCACAGTGGATATAGGGACAACATTTAAGCTTGTTATCCCACTTGAAAGTGAGGCTATAGAAGCCGAACCGGAAGTGCTGCATGAGCCATTACCGAACTTACCGAAGAATGAGCACGACTCAGCGACGCACTTTCAAGTGCTCATTGTTGATGATAATCGACTCAATGCAATTGTGGCTCAATCGATGTGTAAGCAGCTGGGCTACCAGTCAACCTATGTCAATGATGGTTTTAAGGCGATAAAAGAGCTTCAGAACCAGAGTTACGATTTGATCTTAATGGACAAGCATATGCCGGGAATGGATGGCATCGAAACAAGTCAGAAGATCCGCCAAGAGCTACAGATTAGTACCCCGATTCTTGGCTATACCGCAGATATGAGCAAGGACACGCGTCAGGAGTATTTGTCGGCGGGTGCGCAAGATGTGGTATACAAACCTATTGATAAAGATGAGCTTGCAATGAAGGTGAATCACATTCGAACTTCTGAAGAGACGTCTCAGGTAAGCCGATATTGATCACTATTTTTAACATTTGTTTCATTAGTTTTCGTTATTAGTCTTACTGCAAAACTATTCCCACAACAATTCACTTTTTTTTACTAAGGCCTTGTCAGCAAATGGTTAACCTAGGCTTATCCAAGCTATAAGCATAAATTGCTTCATAAATGGTGAGACTTAGTGCATAAATAGTCATCCAATACGATTAATGGCGTCTGGATTTTAATGTGAAAAGAATATTTCACTATTGAATTGGTTAATTAAATGTAAATACAATGCTGCATCAACTGAAACGCAAAACAATATATGCCAGTCATTTTTCTGGTTTCTCTGCTTGCGCGCAGCGTTGTTTGTAAAGGGAGTGAGCTATGGCGATGGACAATAAAGTAGAACGTGAACTGTTTAATGAGGTGATGGTGCCTTGTTATAACCCAATGGAAATGATTCCAGTAAAAGGGGAAGGTTCGCGCGTTTGGGATCAAGATAATAACGAATACATCGACTTTGCTGGTGGAATTGCGGTTAGCTGTTTGGGGCATTGTCACCCAGCAATGGTTAACGCGCTTAACGAGCAAGGCAACAAAATTTGGCACCTTAGTAACGTGATGACCAATGAGCCAGCACTACGTTTGGCGAAAAAGCTAACCGAAGTGAGCTTTGGCGAGAAGGTGTTTTTTGCCAACTCTGGTGCGGAAGCGAACGAAGCTGCATTGAAATTGGCACGCCGTTGGGCTGCGGATGTACATGGTCCTGAAAAGTCGGAAATTATCGCGTTCAAACAAGGCTTCCACGGTCGTACCTTCTTTACGGTGACAGTAGGCGGCCAAGCAGCTTACTCAGACGGTTTTGGTCCAAAACCGGGCGATGTTACTCACCTACCGTACAATGATATCGAAGCGCTAAAAGCGCACATCTCAGATCGCACTTGCGCCATTATGATGGAGCCTCTGCAAGGCGAAGGCGGCATTGTTTCTCCAACGGATGAGTTTGCACAAACGGTTCGTGAACTGTGTGACAAACACAACGCGCTATTGATTTTTGATGAAGTACAAACCGGTAACGGCCGTACTGGTGATTTCTACGCTTACCAAGGTCTTGGTGTGACGCCAGACATTCTAAGTACAGCAAAATCACTCGGTGGTGGTTTTCCAATTGGCGCGATTCTAACGACGACTGAATTGGCTCAGCACCTGAAAGTGGGTACTCACGGCTCTACATACGGTGGTAACCCACTGGCATGTGCGGTTGCAGAAGCGGTCGTTGATGTGGTGAGCAGTAAAGAAACCTTGGAAGGCGTTAAATACCGTGAAACGCTATTTCGTCAGGCATTGACTAAACTTAATGATAAGTACCAAATCTTCAGTGAGATCCGTGGTAAAGGGCTACTACTCGGTGCTGCGCTTAACGACGATTGGCAAGGTCGAGCTCGAGATGTACTCGTTGCAGCAGGTGAACAAGGATTAATGATTCTTGTCGCTGGGGCAAACGTGGTTCGCTTTACGCCTTCACTAGTGATTACTGAAGAAGAGATCGAGCAAGGGTTTGCTCGTTTAGATAAAGCGCTAGAGGGCCTTGTTTCTAAGGACTAACTGTCAGCGTTAATTATATAACCGCTTCTAGTCGAGAGTGCCCATCTTTTTACCTCTGAAAGTGGGCACTATATCTAGTGGCTATACCGACATCTGGAGGGAGCAGTGATGTTAGTTGTCCGCCCTATTGCCATGTCAGATTACGAGTCTTTGCACACGTGTGCTGTAGAGTCTGGTCATGGATTTACCTCTCTTCCTGTAAATGAAGAGCTTCTTACTAACCGCATTCAACATTCCGAATACAGCTTTTCTAAGCCGGAAGTCACCGAGCCTGGTGATGAAGGTTATCTGATGGTTGGCTTTGACAGTGAAACAGGCGAAGTGGCTGGTTGTACTGGCATTGAAGCTCGATTGGCTGGGATGTGCCGTTTTACTCATACCACATCAGTACAGTGGTTCACTCTTCCCCTAAGCTAGGGGTGAATAATGTGGTGAAACTGCTGACGTTTGGTAACAACTACACGGGTTGCAGCGAAATATGCACCTTGTTCTTAAGGCCAAGCTTTCGTGGTGGCTTAAACGGCCGCTTGATGTCGAAATGTCGCTTCTTAATGATGGCGGAGCACCCACATCGTTTTTCTGAAACGATCTTTGCTGAGATGCGCGGCGTTTCAGATGATGAAGGTAACTCACCATTCTGGCAGTGGCTGCAAGAGCACTTTTTCTCTATCGACTTCACAATGGCCGATTACCTAACGGGTATTGGTAAGAAAGGCTTTATCGCAGACTTGATGCCAAAACTGCCGATTTACATCAATTTGCTGAGCAAAGAAGCTCAAGCGGTCATCGGTAAGGTGCACGACAACACCAAACCTGCTCTTAAACTGCTTGAACGGGAAGGTTTCACTTGCCGTAACTACGTTGACATTTTCGATGCGGGCCCAACCGTTGAGTGTGATCGTAGAAACATTGAATCAGTGCGTCACTCTATTCGGGCCAAAGTCCAAGTCTCGGAGCATGCCAGTTCGCAAGACTATCTGATTGCCAATACGTCGTTTGAGCATTTCAGAGCGACGGCCGCAAAAGGCGCTTATGACCAAGAAAGCGAAAGCGTAATTTTGGCGCCGGATGTGGCGAAAGCACTTGAAGTCAGTGAAGGCGACTTTGTTCGTATGCTGCCTCAGTAAATGTTTCCCTGTAAAGGAAGCTGTTTACAGAAGTATCCCCAACAATGGAAGGAAAGTAGTATGACCCAGTGGATTGCAGGAGAGTGGCTTGCAGGTCAGGGCGATGCGATGACATCTGTCAGCCCATACAACGATGAAGTGATTTGGCGCGGAGATAGCGCAACACCATCGCAAGTAGATGCCGCGGTGAAAGCGGCCCGAGAAGCGTTTGTGAGCTGGAAGAAACGTTCATTTGAAGAGCGCGAAGCGATCGTGTTGGCGTTTGCAGAAAAAGTAAAAGAGAACAGTGAACAGATTGCAGAGATCATTGCGAAAGAGACGGGCAAACCGATTTGGGAGACGCGTACAGAAGCGGGTGCTATGGCAGGTAAGATTGCCATCTCTATTCGAGCGTACCACGACCGGACCGGCAGTGCCGAGCGCGAAGCGGCTGGCAATAAGATAGTACTTCGTCATCGTCCATTAGGTGTGATGGCGGTATTTGGCCCGTATAACTTCCCAGGGCACTTACCCAATGGTCATATTGTTCCAGCGCTACTGGCAGGTAACACTGTGGTGTTTAAGCCTCGGAGCAAACGCCGTGGACGGGTGAGTTTGCGATGAAACTATGGCAAGAAGTCGGTCTGCCAAAAGGTGTGATTAACCTTGTTCAAGGTGCGAAAGAAACTGGGGTTGCTCTAGCGCAGTCTAAAGGCATTGATGGTGTGCTGTTTACAGGCAGCGCGAATACTGGCCATGTCCTTCACAAGCAGTTTGCGGGTCAACCGGATAAGATGCTAGCCCTCGAGATGGGGGGCAATAACCCAATGGTAATCTCGGAGCAATTCGGCGACATCGACGCCGCGGTTTATACGATTATCCAATCGGCATTTATTAGTGCTGGGCAGCGCTGTACCTGTGCTCGTCGCCTATATGTGCCAAGCGGCGAACGCGGCGATGAACTAATCGTTAAGCTAGTCGAAGCGACAAAGAACATTCGTGTTGATCAGCCGTTTGCCGATCCTGCTCCTTTCATGGGGCCGCAAATCTCCAAAGCCGCTGCAGAATTCATCCTATCGGCTCAAGCTAACCTGCAAAGCTTAGGTGGCGAGAGCTTAGTCGAAGCACAAGCGAAGAGTGCTGCGTTTGTTACACCAGGGATTATCGACGTTACCAACATCGCAGAGTTACCAGACGAAGAGTACTTCGGTCCATTACTTCAGGTGGTTCGCTACCAAGGTATTGAGCAAGCGGTAGAGTTAGCCAACGACACGCGATTTGGTCTATCTGCAGGTTTAGTGTCTACTGACGATTCAGAGTGGGAATACTTTGTGGACCACATCCGTGCAGGCATCGTTAACCGTAACCGTCAGTTAACAGGCGCAAGTGGTGATGCACCATTTGGTGGCCAGGTGCATCAGGTAACCTGCGTCCAAGTGCTTACTACGCAGCCGACTATTGTGCTTACCCAATGGCTTCTATGGAAGGGGAGGAGACACTCCTACCCGAGACACTAAGCCCGGGTGTCACCCTATAGATAATAAAAAGAGTCCCCATAAGACTCAATGTAATAAGGCTCTATGTAATAAAACTCAAGGTAAAGTCACGTCACGGTTGAGGGCCATCTGATTATTGTAATTAGGTGGCCTTTTTTCCTTAGACTTTCCTTTAAACGTAAAAACGATCTAATCCAATAACCCAAAAATAACTAAGCAAGGAGGCGTTATGACGCCAGATGTTCTCTTTCAATCGCTTTGGAATGACTATATCCAACGCTTGTGTCCTTCTGCCAATCATATCCATGAGCTGCTTCGTGAAGATGCAGAGTTGATTAATGACCACATTGCGTTGCGTACGTTCAATGTGGCTCCTTTAGGTATTGAAACCTTAGCAAAGCCTTTTCTTGAAATAGGCTACAAAGTGTGTGGCGATTACTTGTTCGAGAAGAAGAAGCTGGTGGCTAAGCACTATGAACATCCAGACCCAAATCAGCCAAAAGTGTTCATTAGTGAGCTTAAGGTTGAAGAGTGCTCTCCTGAGCTACAAGCGATTGTTGCGCAGCTCGTGGAGCAATTGGATCATAGTAAGCTAAAAGGTCACGAGTTTCTCTATAGCGGCCGCCTTTGGGAATTAAGTTACTCCGATTTCCAGACGCTATCGGAAGAGAGTGAATACGCAGCATGGCTGGCAGCGCACGGTTATGGTGCGAATCATTTCACGGTAAGCGTTAATCAATTGAATCGCTTTGAAGAAGTGAAAGAGGTGAATGCGCATTTGAGAATGGCGGGTTACATCATTAATGAATCGGGCGGTGAGGTGAAAGGGAACCCAGAGGTCTTGTTAGAACAGTCTTCCACCATGGCAGACAAAGTAAAAGTAGGGTTTATCGATGGTGAGTACACTGTACCCGGTGGGTTCTATGAGTTCGCCAAGCGCTACCCAATGTCTAATGGAGTGCTTTATACAGGATTTGTAGCTGCGTCAGCGGACAAGATATTTGAAAGTACTGATCAAGGTTAAGCTTGGCCGAGTATTCGCAAAAATTAAGAAAAGAAAAAGCCACCCAGTATTCACAGGGTGGCTTTCAAATTTTATAGACTTGAGTCTTCGGTTTCGTTAATTAACGAGTACCGTAAACAACAATTGTCTTACCGTGTGCAGAAATTAGGTTCTGCTCTTCTAGCATCTTCAAGATACGGCCAACAGTTTCACGTGAACAGCCAACAATCTGACCAATCTCTTGACGAGTGATCTTGATTTGCATGCCGTCTGGGTGAGTCATCGCATCTGGCTGTTTCGCTAGGTTTAGTAGCGTTTGAGCGATACGACCTGTTACATCCAAGAACGCTAGGTCACCTACTTTTTGGCTAGTCACTTGCAGGCGGCTTGCCATTTGCGCAGAAAGGCGCATTAGGATATCTGGGTTTACTTGGATAAGTTGACGGAATTTCTTGAAAGAAATTTCAGCGACTTCACAAGGAGACTTAGCACGAACCCATGCTGTACGCTCTTGGTCTTCTTCGAAAAGACCCAGTTCGCCAATAAAGTCACCTTGGTTTAGGTAAGAGAGGATCATCTCTTTACCTTCTTCATCCTTGATTAGTACTGCAACTGAGCCTTTAACGATGTAGTACAACGTTTCTGCTTTTTCACCGGCGTGAATTAGCGTGCTCTTTGAAGGGTACTTATGAATATGACAGTGTGAAAGAAACCACTCTAATGTTGGATCGGTTTGAGGTTTACCTAGAACCATAATATCTCACTTCCTCTGCAGGGTACGCTTGTCGCTTTCCATTTTAAGTCGCGTCAGAAAAGGCGCGAAGCCTAGTAATAAATTACTCAGGATAAGAGCACTTTAAAAATGCTGCAAGCTATCTTGTGTTTCGGTAAGAAATAGTATCCTTTTTCGAATACGATTTCTTGATTTTAATCGGGTACATGCTCGAAATTTGTACGCAAAAGTGTGCACATGATCACGGTATGAAAAGTAATCGTGACCGAGGTACGAGTTTTAGCCGATTTTTCCTGTTTCGATTAATTGTTGCATGATTGGGCGTACTATCAGCTCCATCGCAAAGCTCATTTTGCCTCCGGGCACAACAAGCGTGTTATGGCGTGACATGAAAGAGCCGTCAATCATGGCCAACAGATACGGGAAGTCGACATTCTTAATTCCACGTAGCCTAATAACCACAAAACTCTCATCCAAACTAGGAATGCCTTTCGCGTTAAGCGGGTTGGAAGTGTCCACGGTGGGAACACGTTGAAAGTTGATATGAGTACGTGAAAATTGTGGCGTGATGTAATTAAGATAGTCGTCCATAGAACGAACAATGGAGTCCATAACAGCTTCTCGAGAGTGCCCACGATCTCGGGTATCTCGAACAAACTTTTGAATCCATTCAAGGTTAACAATCGGTACCATGCCGATCAGCAGATCGACGTGTTGTGCAACGTTGACATCGCCATCAACGACACCACCATGTAGGCCTTCATAGAACAGAATATCGGTATCTTCTGGCAGATCTTGCCAAGGGGTAAACGTACCTGGCATTTGATTGTAAGGCACCGCCTCATCAAATGTATGTAGGTAGCGACGAACTTGACCAATACCATCTTGGCCGTACTTGCGAAAGAACTCTGCGAGTGCCGGGAAATCATTGGCTTGCGGACCAAAGTAACTGATGTGCTTACCTTGCTCTCGAGCTTTACGAATTTCCACGTCCATCTCAGGACGAGTAAATCGGTGAAAGCTGTCCCCTTCAACCCAAGCTGGCTTAATGTCCATCATATTGAACATCTTGCGGAATGCTTCGGAGGTAGTGGAAGTCCCTGCGCCTGACGAACCCGTTACGGCAATGATGGGATGTTTTGCTGACATGACAAACCTTGTCTCGTTAAAATTTCAGCGTTTGCTGTTCAATACGAGATTGAATGAGCAAAGGCTGATTCCATTTTCTGTTGATTTGCAACTATAACACTTACGGCTGAAAGGTCTACTTTGTGAGACAGCGTCAATGGCGGCTTAGCTCACAATCCTAAAGGTGACGCTTAAGCTGGATGTCGACCGTTTCGTGCAGCTCCGAGAACACAATCACAGCTTCTCCGCTGCCAAGTTGTGTTTTCACTTGATCGATTTTTTGGTCAAGTGACACCTCGTGGTCACCATAATCGGTGCCTTCGCGCAGAACGAACTCTTTAATTAAGTTGTCGAGCGTTTCCGCTTCCAACTGTTGCCAAGGAATGATCATAAATACCTCATGATTTTATGATGTGGATGAAAAGGAAAAAGACTAAGCCGACGCAACTAGGCTTTCGTAATACGCAGGTAATGCGTGCTCTAGCCAAAAGCGAGGTTTAAGGGCGCTACCTGTTACAAAGCCAACGTGTCCGCCTTGTTCAAATAGTCGGTAGTCAATGTTATCGGGTAGAACAAATTTAGGAATGACTTCATCCGTCATGAAAGGGTCATCTTTCGCATGGATGATTTGTGTTGGCAGCTTAATTTCTTTTAAGCGATGAATGCCCGAGCAGCGCTGATAGTAGTCTTCAGCATCTTTAAATCCATGCAAAGGTGCAGTGATTAGATCGTCAAACTCATACAGCTTGGTCACACGTTTAATGCTTTGATAAGACAGCCCTAGCTCACCTTTGATCAAGTGATGCTTTTGTAGAGCACTCGACTTCAACGATGAGAGTAGATAGTTTTTGTACAGCTTTGAAAAGCCTTGTTCAATTCGAGAAGAGCAAGCACCTAAATCAAGTGGTGCAGAGACAATGGTCGCCGCATCGATAAGTGGTTCCTCACTGTACTGAGCCAGGTAATTGACGAGCATATTGCCGCCAAGAGAGATGCCTACTGAGACCTTTTTCTGCTGAGGAAACCGCTGATGAATGTGTTCTAGAAAGTAGCGCGCATCCTCAACTTCCCCCGAATGATAGGCGCGAGCCAATTTATTAGGCGTGCCGCTACAGCCACGAAAATGCATCATGACCGCAAGCCAACCGTCTTTGGCGAACGCATCCATTAAGCCATTAGCGTAAGGGCTGTAAAAGCAGCCTTCTAAGCCATGGAAAAGAATAAATAGCGGCTTTTTCTTAGCTTCATCAGTTTTCCAATCTTCACTCCAAGCTAGGTCTAAGAAATCGCCATCAGGGGTATCCAAGCGTTGCCAAATTGGTTCAAAAAGGGCCTTCTTGCGAATGATCCTAGGCATTAGGGTTTGAAGGTGGGGGTTTTTTAGCCCCGTAGCGGCAACGAAGTGAGTCATAGTGTTGAAGGCTCCAAATCTAGGTCAACAGGATCTAGCAAGCTTGGTTAGGGGCAGGGTCGGCAAAGAATTGATAGGCGTCTTCGGCCCCAAGTTGTCGGCAGTAGCGCAACGTAAGAGGTTCATCGGTATTATGGTGAAGTGTCATAGAGTTTATGCAGTCGACCAAATCCGCTTGCTGCTGCTTTTCAAGCTGTAGCTCAAATTGTAGCGCTTCTCGGTAAAGTGTGTCGGCCAGGTGGCTCTTAAGTTTCTTTCTGAGTTCGCGGAAGCTGTGCAGAAGAGCTTCGGATTTCCCTAAGCAGGATTCTAAGTGATGCCACTCTTGGTCGGCAAAGCTGACTTGTTGTTCATCGAGCCACTTTAAGAGCAGCAGTAGATTGACGTTACCGTGATATTGATTTTGGATGTATAAGCACGCGTCCTTCACTTCCCGCACTGAATAGTATTGCAGGCTAAATTGCCACAATCGTTCTAGTGTTAGTGAAATCTCTACGTGCTTATTACTCATCTATCCTAGTCACTCATCCATTTAAAAACTCATTCGTATAAACATAATTCGTATAAATATAGAGTTAGCTACTATTGGGCCTATTGCAGGTGTATTAGGCGTTGAACTCTTGCTCCATTTGCTCAAGAACTTCTTGCTGCTCCATCCACTCCATTTCAACTTCTTCTAAAGCGGATTTACTGCTAGCTTGAAGCGCGAGTACTTGATTAAGTTTAGCTTTATTTTCAGCTTCATAAAGGGAAGTGTCTGATAATTCTTGTTCAGCTTGTTCCAAATCGGCGCCGAGCTTATCCATTTTTGCTTCAAGCTTGGTCAGCTGTTTACGAATTGGCGCAGTCTGCTTACGAAACTCCGCTTCACGACGCTTTTGGTCTTTCTTCGCCGCGGCACTGTTGGTGCTCGACTTCTCTGGTTGCTGAGAAAGTGCTTCTCGCTTCTCAACTTTTTGTTGTTCCGTCAGCCACTTGTAGTAATCGGTCAGGTCGCCATCGAAAGGTGCCACTTGACGGTCATGGACAAGATATAAATCATCAGTGGTCGCTCTCAATAGGTAACGGTCGTGCGAAACGATGACCATTGCGCCTTCGAAGGTTTGCAGGGCTAGCGTTAACGCCTGACGCATATCAAGATCCAAGTGGTTGGTTGGTTCATCGAGCAGCAATAAGTTTGGCTTCTGCCAAACAATCAGCGCTAACACTAAGCGTGCTTTTTCACCACCAGAGAATGGGGCAACCTTCTCTAAGGCTTTATCACCTTGGAAGCCAAAACTGCCCAAGTAGTTACGCAGTTCAAGTTCGTTCTTCTCTGGTGCGATCTGCATCATGTGTTGCAGAGGTGTCTCTTCTGGGTGCAGAGTTTCAAGTTGATGCTGTGCGAAGTAGCCGATCTTAACGCCTTGAGAGTACGTGAGATCCCCACCTTGTGCCTGTAACTCACCAGATAGAAGTTTGATAAGTGTTGATTTACCCGCGCCGTTTCGTCCTAGCAGACCAATGCGACTGCCGGGTACCAGATTTAAGCGAATCTTTTCTAGGATAAGGTTGTCATCGTAGCCTGCTGAAACTTCATCCATCATCATGATTGGATTTGGTAGGGCAGCGGGCTCGCGAAACTCAAAGCTAAATGGGTTATCAAACTGTGCAGGTAGCACTTTCTCCATCTTCTCGAGCGCCTTAATTCGGCTTTGTGCTTGGCGTGCTTTAGAAGCTTTATAACGGAAACGGTCGATGTAGCTTTGCATGTGCGACATCTGCTTCTGCTGCTTCTGAAACATGGCTTGTTGCAGGATTAACTTTTGAGCACGTTGATCTTCAAATGAAGAGTAGTTACCCGTGTACTCATTCATACGTTGGCTTTCGATGTGCACAATGCGATTAACGATAGGATCTAGGAAGTCACGGTCGTGTGAAATCAGAATCAATGTACCAGGGTAGTTTTGTAGCCATTTCTCAAGCCACATGACAGCATCTAGATCCAAGTGGTTAGTCGGCTCATCGAGTAGCAGTAAGTCGGAGCGACACAGCAGCGCTTGAGCTAGGTTGAGGCGCATACGCCAACCACCTGAGAATTGAGTCAGGTTCCAACTCATCTGTTCTTGGCTAAAGCCCAAACCATCAAGCAGCTCCGCCGCACGGGCGCGAATGGTGTATCCACCTATGGTTTCAATTTTGCCATGTATTTCAGCCACCAGAGTGCCGTTGTCAGCTTGTTCTGCTTTAGCCAGTTGATCTTCTAGGCCACGAAACTCTCTGTCACCGTCGATCACGTAATCCAATGCCGCTCTGTCTAAAGCTGGTGTCTCCTGCGCTACCCATGCGAGTTCCCAATGGCTCGGCTGACTGAATGAGCCAGCATCAATGGACAGTTCATCTTTTAGCAGAGCAAATAGCGTGGATTTACCACAACCATTTTTGCCGACCAAACCGACTTTGTCGCCTGGATGAATGGTGGCTGACGCTTGCTCTAGCAGAGGCTTTCCACCACGAAGGAGTTGGATATCAGAGAAGGTGATCATAATGCTTTCATTTGTATGCGTGACTTGTGACGAAGGGAATAGTAGGGGGATTAAGGATAAATGTCGATCATTATAGAAATTGGGGTATGATGCTAAAAACAATAACAATTTGATAACGCATCAAATTTGTATCATAAGAACGACTTGTCGCTGCTAGGACTATAATTACGGAATGATTGATACAGCCGCATCAGAAACGACTCTGCCCAAGATCTTAGTGATCTATGCTCATCCTGAGTCGAGAACCTCTATTGCTAACCAAGTGATGATCAAGAAGATTGAATCGCTCTCGCATGTGACTGTCCACGATCTCTATGCTGTCTATCCAGACTTCTTTATTGATGTGAATGCCGAACATCGACGCCTGCTTGAACATGACATCATCATCTTTCAACACCCTCTGTATATGTATTCATGCCCAGCTCTACTCAAAGAGTGGTTTGATCGAGTTGTTAACAAGAGCTTTGCTTTTGGTGAAAAGAGCCGATTGGCAGGAAAGGTATGGCGCAGTGTGATTACCACAGGTGGTAATCAAGATGCGTTTGGTGCGTCAGGCTACAACAAATACCCACTTGAGCAGATTCTTCAGCCGTTTGAGCTTACCGCAGCGCTGTGCAAAATGCAGTGGGTAGAGCCGCTAGTTCTGTACTGGTCGCGCAATGTCAGCGATATGGACAGATATCAACACGCTGAGCAGTACCGTCAATGGTTGCTAACACCTTATGTTGCCAATACGCCTCATCCCGATGCCATTGTTGCTGACAGTAGTGGGCAGTCTGTGACCTCCGAACAAGGAGGTCAAGATGGCGCTTGAGAGTGATTTTCTACAAAGCAGTGTGATTTTCTTAACCGCAGCCGTTGTTGCCGTGCCACTTGCTCAGCGCTTGGGGCTAGGCTCTGTATTAGGGTATTTGATTGCAGGCGTTGCAATAGGGCCATGGGGCTTGGCTAAGTTAGCGATGTTGAAGCGATTCTGCATTTTGCTGAGTTTGGGGTAGTGCTACTTCTCTTCCTCATCGGCTTAGAACTGAATCCCAAAAAGCTATGGCAAATGCGAGGGCCGATTTTAGGGCTAGGTGGCGCTCAAGTTCTGTTAACCACGCTTGTATTGGCTGCGATAGCGATGTTACTGGGAACCAGTTGGCAGACCGGTATCGTGATCGGTATGGGCTTGGCACTCTCTTCCACTGCCATTGCCTCAGAGTCATAGAAGAACAGGGGCTTGCCGGAGGGGAAACCGGTCAGTCTGGATTTGCCGTACTGCTGTTTCAAGATATCGCAGTTATCCCAATGCTGCTATGTTGCCAATATTAGCGGGCAATACCGCTGGTAACTGGTTAGATGCCGCATGGATGCTATTGGGTATTACGGGACTAGCTGTTGGCGGTCACTTCTTGTTGCGTCCTTTGTTTCGTTATGTGGTGATGAGTGGAGTCCGTGAGTTATTCACTGTTACGGCTTTACTGGTGGTAGTTGGTATTGCTTTTCTTATGAAGGAGCTTGGTCTTTCTATGGCACTCGGCACCTTCCTAGCGGGCGTACTGCTTGCCGAAAGTGAATATCGCCATGAATTGGAAATCGCCATTGAACCTTTTAAAGGGCTGTTGCTCGGGCTTTTCTTCATTGCAGTAGGCATGGCAGTTAATTTAGGTTTGTTAGCGTATTCCCCATTAGAAGTTATTACCGCAGTGGTCGCCTTAGTGGTGATTAAAGGCTGGATCCTGTATCTGTTGGCACGCTTTTCTGGTGCTCGTGCGAAATCTCGTAGCAAGATGGCAGCGATTTTGAGCCAAGGTGGTGAGTTTGCGTTTGTTATTTTTACTGCCGCGAGTGCCCAAGGTTTACTGACTGCAGAAGAGTCTGGCTTTTTACTCGTGGTAGTGAGTTTGTCGATGGTGACGACTCCGCTGCTTTTGATGGCGCAAACACGCTGGTTTGCAAAAAAACTTAATACCGATGAACCCGTTCTCTCACCAGACGTAGTAAACAAGGAACCGCGTATTATCATCGCGGGGTTTGGGCGCTTTGGGCAAATTGTCGGTCGTTTGATGTACGCCAATAAGATCAAAGTGACGGTCTTAGAAAGCGATGCGAGCCAAATAAACTTGTTAAGAAAGTTTGGCTACAAGGTGTTTTATGGTGACGCGACTCAGCTTGATCTATTACGCGCTGCTGGAGCGGAAACTGCGGAAGCTATTGTGTTATGTACCGACTCTCCTGAAGAGATCGTTAAAACCGTAGACTTGTGTAAGCAGCATTTCCCATCACTGCGTATTTTGGCGAGGGCGCGTAGCCGAGTAGAAGCGTATCAATTAATGAATCATGGAGTAGCAAACTACTCGCGTGAGACATTCTTGGGCGCTTTAGATTTGGGCAGGCAGGCTTTGGTTGAATTGGGAATGCACCCTTATCAAGCCAAACGTGCTGAAGCGCATTTTAAGAAGCTCGACGACGCCATGCTTAAAGAGTTAATGCCGCAACACAGCGATGATAAGCAGTTGGCACTGCGAGCGAAAGAAGCGCGTAAAGAGTTGGAAGAAATTTTTGGCCGTGAGATGGACAATGATCGCCAGTCAAAAAATTACTGGGAGTAGTCGCTTAGCGAAAGAACGACTAAGCGGACAGTAGGAGTGATAAGTGAAGATTAAGAAACGTTTTATTGCAGGCGCAAGCTGCCCTAAGTGCAACCAGCAAGATTCCCTGCGCTGGTGGATTGAGAATGCGATTGAGGTTGTTGAGTGTGTGGATTGTGGCCATACAGAGCAAAGGCAGCCACAATCTGTAGATAAAAGTGAACACTCTGGCAAGAAATGATTGGTATTTTTAAGCCTGATTGATTGAGTTTCATTATTTGATCCCCATAATATCGGGAATTGAGCTTGTCTTGTTACTGTGAGCAAGAGAGCAATAGTCTTACTAAACCGCCTTGGAGCTGTTATGAAAATTGAAAAAAATGTTGTTGCTAGCCTAGCTTATCAAGTAATAACTGAAGATGGCGTTGTGGTTGACCAATCAACAGCGGACGCACCGCTTGACTACCTTCATGGTCACAACAACCTGATCACGGGCCTAGAAAAAGAACTTGAAGGCAAAGTAGCGGGCGATAAGTTCACTGCAACTGTGGCTCCAGAAGATGCATACGGCGAGCACAACGATGCACTAGTTCAGCGTGTTCCTGCGAACGTATTCCAAGGTGTTGAAACGATCGAAGTTGGCATGCGTTTCATGGCTGACACAGACCAAGGCCCAATTCCGGTTGAAGTAACAGAAGTGGACGGCGACGATGTTGTGGTAGATGGTAACCACATGCTTGCTGGCCAAACGCTGACGTTCGAAGTAGAAGTTGTTGCGACTCGTGAAGCTACGGCTGATGAGATTGAACACGGTCACATCCACCAAGGTGGCGGCTGCTGTGGCGGCGGTGATAAAGAAGAAGGTTGCTGCGACGGTGAAGAGAAAGCGGACGACCACGAATGTTGTGGCGGCGGCGGTTGCGGCTCTCACTAATTTCAGTTAGCTCTCAAGAGCACGATTGAATAATCCTATCTGAAAGCGTAAGTTGAGTGTTCAACTTACGCTTTTTTGTTATCTGCCTTATTGTTCTCTTAAGCGGAGCAGCCTTATCTCGGAGTTTCTATGAGCCAACCTTTCTCAATCGCCATCCACGGCGGCGCTGGTACTATCTTACGTTCCCAAATGGACGATACGTTAAGACAAGAAATTCTAGATGCGCTTGAGAAGTCAGTGCGAGCAGGACATCAAGTTTTGGAGAAGGGTGGCGATGCGCTCGATGCCGCAGTAGAAGCGGTTAAAGTGATGGAAGACTGCCCACACTTTAATGCCGGTAGAGGTTCAGTGTTAACTCATAGAGAGATCGTTGAAATGGATGCTTCTGTGATGCATGGCAAGCACCTTGATGCAGGGGCGATTGCGGGTGTCAGGCACATCAAAAATCCCATCACACTGGCGAGAGATGTGATGATTCAGAGCGATCATGTCCTATTGATTGGAGAGGGGCGGAGGAGTTTGCCTTTGAAAGCGATCACGCATATACAGAACAAGACTACTTCGTGACTGATAGACGTTATGAACAGCTCCAATCAATGAAAGATAAAGGCCTGTTTGCATTGTCGGAAGCAAGCTACGAGGAAGAATCACCACAATATCCAGACGATAAGAAGTTTGGCACTGTAGGTGCAGTGGCGTTAGATCAGCAAGGGAACCTAGCAGCAGCGACGAGCACGGGTGGTATCACTAACAAGAAGTACGGTCGGGTCGGGGATTCTGCTTTGATTGGCTGTGGCACCTACGCCGAAAAA
>JYJN01000177.1 GCA_003263845.1 Vibrio aestivus
GGGCAGATTCCCAGTAAATTTCAGGAGTGGGTAGGGGTGGGAAAAATGAACTGAAGTCACGACTGTTGTAACTTTCTCTTAAATTCTGCGAAATCGACATACTGAAGGCACCTAGAAATTGATGCTTGCCCTTTGATCTATATAAATAGTTAAGTATTGGGAGCGGCGTATTTTCATAATTCCGAGTAACTCGAGTTACATAGTTGTTGCTATCGTGATGAAACCATCGTCCCTCCTGAATAATCCAACGCTGAGGCGCTTCGCCTGCCACAACCTTAGGCTCATCAAAACGATAGTAGCTAGATACATCACCCGTGGTGTTGCAAGTGAAAGCCGTACGGTCAACACTGAATGCTAGGCCGTTATCGCATTCTTCCGAGAAATAGGCTTGGCGGCCAAGGAACTCCATACTCGGGTGTTTAAATACCCCTTGCCCTCCCCCTTCGGGGCTCTCTGCATAGTCTCAAAGTGAAGTTGTCGAATATAGTGCTTTCCGTCGGGCGAGATCTGACCGCCGATAAAGTCCTTGTCATAGTGCAGTTCACCCAAGTCATCTCCTTTTGGGGGAATAATGGTTCTGCGATCGCAGTAGTTACATCATATCGGTAGGGTTGTCTCCAGCGTTTCCCGCCGACGAAGTACACCGCCTGGCTGTCTGGCTGCCAGTCAAACCCCATGCACCGGCCTGGCCCCAGTGATTGGCGATCGCGAGTTTTCAGATCGAATATTGCGCAGCGATATTGAAAAGCTTCAGGTTGATAGGCAGTAATAACAAAACGACCATCTGGAGAGCGGGAGGGCCTCGATAACCCTTTAGCTTCAATCGAACCTCCAATTTCCTCTGGTGTAAACAGAGTACGTACATCCGTGCCATTAAGATTCATTGAGTACAAACCCGACACCTTATCCCCATGCTTTTTAATTTTTACCATCAATTGAGGCATCTCATGTTGGTCATCCCACTTCTCTAGTGGTGGATTGTCAGGGATATCCACATCTAGTTCCCATGAAAGAGTATTAGTTTTGTCACCATAGACCTCTCGGAACTTCACGATTACGTCCAAATTCTTCATATACTCGGCATCATACGGAGAGCTAGGCGAAACATCACACCCACCTAATGCCAAAGTCCCCGCCAAGCTCGCCCCAGCCAAAAACCATCGTGTTTTATTGTGCATCTAGTTTATATTCCGCTTGCTTGTGTGCCGCATATAAAGGGTCAAGAAAACACTCTGCTGTTACGTCAGTTTCTGAGACATACTTAGCCACCATTTACCCCCTTATTCTGCTGTTCTAACTGACGCT
>JYJN01000178.1 GCA_003263845.1 Vibrio aestivus
ATTCAAGAGATCATTTCAAGACTGCAAGAGCAAGCCAAAGATGCTAACCAGTTTATGCAATCAAACTTAGGTTTAGCCGAAGACTCTCGCAATTACAGCGAGCAGTTAAGAGCCGCGTTTGCTGCGATTACCAACTCAGTAACCTTGATTTCGGATATGAACACTCAAGTTGCTACGGCTTCTGAGGAGCAATCTGGCGTAACTCAAGATATTTCAGAGAACGTTTCGCATGCGTTTGATTTAGTTAACCAAAACGTGTCTGGCGTTCAACAAAGTAAAAAGGCTAGTGAAGAGATGTCATCATTGGCTGTGAAACAAAAAGAGCTATTGAGCTTCTTCAAACTCTAAAGAAAAATACACCCCAAAAAAAAAGAGCAGCTTGCGCTGCTCTTTTTACTGGTTGTGCTGCCAATTATTTGAATTGATCTTCTTCTGTTGAGCCAGTTAACGCTGTCACCGAACTATTACCACCTTGGATGGTGTTCGTCATACGGTCAAAGTAGCCAGTTCCCACCTCTTGTTGGTGCGCAACGAAGGTATAACCTTTTTCTGCTGCTTCGAATTCAGGACGCTGTACTTTCTCAACGTAATGACGCATACCCTCACCTTGTGCATACGCATGAGCTAGCTCGAACATGTTGAACCACATATTGTGGATACCCGCTAGCGTAATGAACTGGTATTTGTAGCCCATATTCGCAAGCTCTTGTTGGAACTTCGCAATGGTGTCGGCATCCAAGTTCTTCTCCCAGTTAAACGATGGAGAACAGTTGTATGCTAATAGTTGATCTGGGTACTCAGCATGAATCGCTTCTGCAAACTTACGTGCTTCTTCAAGACAAGGCGTTGCTGTTTCACACCAGATAAGATCTGCATACGGTGCGTATGCTAGGCCACGTGAAATTGCTTGGTCGATACCTGCACGGACACGGTAGAAACCTTCTTGCGTGCGCTCTCCTTCAATGAAGTCGCGATCGTACGGGTCACAATCTGAAGTCAGCAAATCTGCTGCATTCGCATCGGTACGCGCAATGACCAAGGTAGTTGTACCGGCAACATCAGCGGCTAGACGTGCTGCAGTCAATTTCTGCACCGCTTCTTGGGTAGGAACAAGTACTTTACCCCCCATGTGACCACACTTTTTCACTGAAGCGAGTTGGTCTTCAAAGTGAACACCTGCGGCGCCAGACTCAATCATATTCTTCATCAGCTCATAAGCATTAAGAACGCCACCAAAGCCAGCTTCCGCATCTGCCACAATTGGTAGGAAGTAATCAATACCGCCTTCATCTTCTGGCGTTTTACCGCCCGCCCATTGAATTTGGTCTGCACGACGGAACGAGTTGTTAATGCGTTTTACTACTGATGGTACAGAATCAACTGGGTATAGTGATTGGTCTGGGTACATGGTTGAGGCGGTATTGTTATCCGCGGCTACCTGCCAACCTGATAGATAAATCGCTTCAATCCCCGCTTTTGCTTGCTGAACCGCCTGACCACCCGTCAGTGCACCTAAACAGTTCACATAGCCTTTCTTCGAAGAGCCATTGACCAATGACCATAGTTTGTCTGCACCGCGCTGCGCAATGGTATTGGCGGGTACCATTGAGCCGCGTAGGTCGACAACTTCCTCTGCAGTGTAAGTACGCTTCACGCTTTTCCAACGTGGATTCGTTGCCCAGTCTTTCTCTAATGCTTCAATTTGTTGACGGCGAGTTAGTGTCATGGTCTTTCCCTCTTATTAGTGCGATGTGCCCTTTGTGGTGATCTATCGCATTGGTCTTCCATTTCTTAGCAGTACAAGCGAATCTGCGTTCGAAAGTTGATTTCACGTTATTGTTATTACTAATTTTTTAGAATAATTTTCTCATTCGAACTTTCGACTAATCTAAATAGTCATAGCCCGGAATGGTTAAGAAATTCGTTAGTTCATCGCTGGTGGTTAGTTTGGCCATTAACTTAGCGGCCTCTTCAAAGCGACCAGACTCATAGCGTTCGGCTCCTACTTCTTTCTTCACCACTTCAATTTCTTGAGCAAGGTAGAGCTCAAACAGCTCTTTGGTCACCACTTGCCCGTTATCGAGCGCCTTACCGTGTTTGATCCACTGCCAAATAGAAGCACGGGAGATTTCAGCGGTTGCCGCATCTTCCATCATTCCGTAAATCGGTACACAGCCATTGCCAGAGATCCAAGCTTCGATGTACTGCAACGCCACGCGAATATTGTGGCGCATGCCCTGCTCGGTTCTTTCACCTTCACACGGTGCCAGTAGCTGTTTCGCTGTAATTGGCGCGTCATCGCTACGAGATACGTCAAGTTGGTTTGAGCGCTCGCCAAACACCGAATCAAATACAGTAAGTGCAGTATCTGCTAGGCCAGGGTGCGCAACCCACGTACCATCGTGACCATTATTCGCTTCCAACGACTTATCGTTATTAATTTTGGTTAAAACCTGCTCGTTGGCTTGCGGGTCTTTTGAAGGAATGAAAGCGGCCATTCCCCCATCGCAAACGCACCGCGTTGGTGACAAGTTCTTACCAGTAACCTTGAGTAAGCATTCAAGAATGGCTTTTCCATCGTGACCGCTTGGCGATCCGGTAAGATTCGATCTGGGTAGTTACGCAGTGTCTTGATATAGCTAAAGATGTAATCCCAGCGACCACAGTTGAGCCCAACAATGTGCTCTTTCATAGCAAACAGGATCTCGTTCATCTCAAAAACTGCGGGAAGAGTTTCGATCAATACCGTAGCTTTGATGGTGCCAGTCTCAAGGCCGAAATACTCTTCGGTGAAATGGAACACATCACTCCACCATTTCGCTTCATGATGGGATTGCAATTTAGGAATGTAGAAGTACGGACCGCTGCCTTTTGCTAGTAACGCAAGGTAGTTGTTGAAGAAATAGACCGCAAAATCAAACAGCGCGCCTGGGATGATTTGACCATTGAATTCAACGTGCTTCTCTTTTAGATGCAAACCTCGAACTCGGCAGATCAACACCGCTGGATTATCCGCTAACTGGTAGTGTTTGCCATTACTTGGGTTGGTATAGCTGATGGTTCCTGCAACGGCGTCACGCAGATTCACTTGGCCATCGAGCACTTTGTCCCAAGCTGGTGACATAGAGTCCTCAAAGTCTGCCATGAACACTTTCACATTGGCGTTAAGCGCATTGATGACCATCTTGCGATCGGTCGGGCCGGTTATCTCAACTCGGCGGTCTTGCAGATCTTGTGGAATACCTAGGATTTTCCAGCTGCCTTCACGGATATCTTGCGTATCTTCGTGAAAGTCCGGCAGTTTGCCTTGGTCGATTTGCTCCTGTCTTGCTTCTCTTGCCGCAAGCAGTGTATCGACTCTTGATGCAAACTTTTCACACAGTAAAGACAATAAGGTTTGGGCTTCTACAGGGAAAATAGCTTGATGATCTGGCGAAAGGGTACCAATCACATCAAGCATGCCTTCTTGGGCTTCGGCTGTTGTGTTTTTATTATCTGATCTGCTGTTAGCTGTGTTTTCTGAAACCATTTTTTCTGAAACCGTTCTAAGCATGGCTCTCTTCCTTAGGCGTTTGCTTTGCTAGTCACAACTTCCTTCTCAATAAATCAACGTCTTTAATCGCGTTTCTTATCAGCAAAGTTGTCATTTGTAACTATAAAACCACAAATTCATTCTTCTAGTTATGCGAAAGCGTACTCCATACTTGCCTCGCTTATGTATACTTTCAATGACATCAGGTCGTTTTTCAAGTGATTAAGAATTAGACATAAGTCTTAACCAACCCCTATTTAACCTATACCAATAAGCGATAGAGTAAAAGTTCTAAAGTTAACAAAAAGTTAAATTCAAAGTTTTATTCCGTTTGAAACAAGTGATTGATTTTCGCACCCACCATGTAATTAATTACGTAATTTAATTACACAAAATTCACAAGGCATAACCCTAATCAAACAGTCGTTTGAATTTGGCCATGCATAGTAAAGCCCAAGCTGATAGGGGCCTTGAGGAGAGGTTGAAGTGAGTTTTAAACAGGATGCCTGAGGAGACTTGTAAAGTTTACATTGTGAAATTTCACAATTTTATGAAACCTTCACCCGAAAAATCTTGTGAAATTTTACAAGTCAAAGTTCACCGACAAAACAATATTCTGTGAAACTAAGTTTATTCAGAACGTAAATTACCTAAAGTTAGCAAAAAAGTAGCTACTACCAAGCTCTATGTCCTCTGGCAGTCGGTTGTAAATTATTTCATCGCTAACACTAAAATGGCGTTCAACCCACAAATGCGCGCATCGAGATCTTGTTTGGCGCTCAGCAAAATAAAAGCAAAAAACGCTGAACCCGTATTAAGTTGCAGATATCTGGACACAAAAAAGCACGCCATAGGGCGTAATGCCAGTCAGTTAAGCT
>JYJN01000179.1 GCA_003263845.1 Vibrio aestivus
CCAAATTGTTGCCCTTCAATTCATTGCTGTCTTGTTGGGAACGGGGCGCATTATGCGGAGTTGAGCCAAAACCGTCAACAGTTTTTTTTAATAAATCCGGATAAATCTGCTGTTCGGTTTCTTTTTGAACAAAGAGGCGTGTTTGTGATCTAAAAGTGCTAATAAAACCACTAGAATCGCAACACTAAATTTTATATGGGTTTGGCTGTAGCTCTTTGAAATAACAAAAAAGCAGCTTAGTGCTGGCTTTTTGAATGGCAATACGTTGAATATCTTAAACGTTAAAGCGGAAGTGAATAACATCGCCATCTTTTACGATGTATTCTTTACCTTCAAGACGCCATTTACCTGCATCTTTAGCGCCATTTTCACCATTAAATTCGATAAAGGCATCGTAACCAACTACTTCTGCACGGATGAAGCCTTTTTCGAAGTCAGTGTGGATCTTACCCGCAGCCTGAGGTGCAGTCGCACCAACCGGGATTGTCCATGCGCGAACTTCTTTAACGCCTGCAGTGAAGTAGGTTTGCAGAGTAAGAAGCTCATAACCTGAACGGATTACGCGGTTAAGGCCAGGTTCTTCAATACCCATGTCTGCAAGGAACTCTTCACGATCTTCGTCGTCAAGCTCTGACAATTCAGATTCAATTGCTGCACATACAGCTACAACAACGTTGTTCTCTTTTTCCGCGTACTCACGAACGGCATCAAGGTATGGGTTATCTTCAAAGCCGTCTTCATTTACGTTAGCGATGTACATAGTTGGCTTTAGAGTTAGGAAGTTTAGGTAGCCAACGGCTGCTAGTTCTTCTTTTGCTAGCTCAACGGTACGCGCCATGCCGCCTTCAGTTAGTACTGGAAGCAATTTCTCTAGAACGGTCAGTTCAAACTTAGCGTCTTTATCGCCGCCTTTTGCTTTCTTAGCATTACGTTGAATTGCACGCTCACAAGAATCTAAGTCAGCCATCGCAAGTTCTAGGTTGATCACTTCGATGTCTTCGATTGGTGATACTTTACCTGCAACGTGTACGATGTTTTCGTTTTCGAAACAACGTACAACGTGACCAATTGCGTCAGTTTCACGGATGTTTGCCAGGAATTTGTTCCCTAGACCTTCACCACGAGATGCGCCAGCAACCAAACCTGCGATGTCAACGAATTCCATCGTTGTAGGCAGGATCTTTTGTGGGTTAACAATTTTTGCGAGTGCATCTAAGCGAAGATCCGGTACAGGTACAACACCTGTGTTTGGCTCGATTGTACAAAACGGGAAGTTTGCCGCTTCGATACCAGCTTTAGTTAGTGCGTTGAACAGAGTTGATTTACCAACATTTGGAAGACCAACGATGCCACATTTAAAACCCATGATAGTAACCTTATTCAGCTTTGAACGTGTGTAAGCGGTTTTGTGCTTTTGTTAGGCCATCTTTGATTAAGATGTCGAGGCTGCGGACGGATTCGTCAACGACAGCATCTAGGCACTCTTGCTCTTTAGCAGGTGCTTTGCCTAGCACGTAACCTGAAACTTTGTCTTTGTGCCCAGGATGGCCAATGCCAATCCGCAGGCGATAAAAATCTTTGTTGTTACCTAATTTACTGATGGTGTCTCGGAGTCCGTTATGGCCGCCGTGACCACCACCTTTTTTAAACTTAGCAACCCCAGGCGGTAAATCGAGCTCATCATGGGCCACCATGATCTCTTCTGGCTTGATTTGATAGAACTTAGCAAGGGCAGCAATCGCTTTGCCAGATAAGTTCATATACGTTGTTGGGACTAATAAGCGGAGATCTTGACCGTTCACCATGATTCGTCCGGTTAAACCAAAAAACTTCGCTTCATTTTTTAGTATCACGTTGTGGACGCGAGCTAATTCTTCTACGACCCATGCGCCGGCATTGTGTCGAGTTCGGCTGTATTCAGGACCTGGGTTAGCTAACCCAACGAGAAGTTTTATCTGTTGACTCACGGTAAGGATCTCTCTGGAATCTCAAAAAGCGCGGTATGATAGCACAGTTTTGTGAAGTTAAGCGACTGCTTAGGTGTGGGTAAAAAAATACCCTGCACGAGGCAGGGTATTCTTAAAAGATAGTACTCAGCTGTTTAGTTAAACATTGCTGAGATTGACTCTTCGTTGCTGATGCGGCGAATTGCTTCAGCCAACATGCGAGAAAGGCTTAGTACCGTTACTTTGCCTGTTGCTAGCATTTCATCAGAAATAGAGATTGAGTCAGTTACGATAACTTGGTCTAGAACAGAGTTGCCAATGTTCTTAGCGGCAGAGCCAGAGAATACTGCGTGAGTCGCGTAAGCGAATACTCGCTTAGCACCGCGCTCTTTTAGTGCTTCTGCTGCTTTACATAGTGTGCCGCCTGTATCGATCATGTCATCAACGATTACACAATCACGACCTTCTACGTCACCGATTAGGTTCATTACTTCAGAAACGTTAGCACGTGGACGACGCTTATCAACGATAGCGATGTCTACATCACCTAGCGCTTTAGCTGTTGCACGAGCACGTACAACACCACCTAAGTCAGGAGAAACCACAACTGGGTTCTCTAGGCCACGGTTAGCCATATCTTCAAGAAGCACTGGAGTACCGAAGATGTTGTCTACAGGTACATCGAAGAAGCTTGAATCTGCTCAGCGTGTAGGTCGATAGTCAGAACGCGGTCAACGCCAACGTTTGAAAGGAAGTCTGCAACAACTTTTGCAGTGATTGGCACACGAGCAGAGCGTACACGACGGTCTTGGCGAGCGTAGCAAAGTATGGGATTACAGCAGTAATACGGCCCGCTGAAGCACGGCGCATTGCGTCAATCATTACCACCAATTCCATTAGGTTGTCATTGGTTGGTGCACAGGTAGATTGAATCAGGAATACATCACTACCACGAACATTTTCGTTGATTTGTACAGCGACTTCGCCGTCAGAAAAACGGTCTACAGTAGCATCGCCAAGAGAGATGTATAGACGATCAGCAATACGTTGGGCTAGTTCAGGTGTTGCGTTACCAGCAAATAGCTTCATATCAGGCACGGTGGAAACCTCAGGGTTGCGTCCAGTTTTAATTAGATTCGGTGTGGGCTAATTGGTAGTTAGCCAGTGTCTCTTTTAACGGGGAAATATTCCGTCCTTTCGCCAGAAAAGCAGAGACATTGTCAGGAAGCTGTTGTTGAACAAGTTTTGCGCTATTTTCGCTGTCAAATTCAGCAAAAATGCAAGAACCAGTCCCAGTCAATCTCGACGGCGCGTATTGTAGCAGCCAAGAAAGTTGCTTATCAACCTCTGGATACAGCATTCGTACTATTTTTTCGCAATCGTTTCCGTAAGGTGACGTTAACAGCTCCGAAAGTGGTCGTTTTGGCGTGTTTCGGGTTAAGTTGGAATGTGTGAATATGTCTACAGTTGCAATGGAAACATTAGGTCTTACTACTAAGTACCATTTTTCTTCAGGCTCTGCTGGGCTTAGCTTTTCACCCACCCCTTCTGCAAAAGCAGCAAATCCACGAGTAAAGACAGGGACATCGGCGCCGAGCGCTAGGCCTACTTCGGCCAACTCGTCGTCAGAAAGGTTGAGTTCCCAAAGGTAGTTCAACGCAACGAGAGCGGTCGCGGCGTTTGATGACCCTCCACCGATACCACCTCCCATAGGAAGCACTTTGTTCAAATTGATCGTCGCACCCAGAGAGTTTTGAGCTTTTTCTTTGTAAAGCGGCTGCCGCTTTATAGATCAGGTTATCTTCAACTTTTAAGCCTTCGATCTCTGGGGTAATAGTGATGTCTCCTGAATCGTCGGCGGTAATGGACAGCTCGTCGCCGTGGTCGACAAACTGAAACAGGGTTTGCAACTCGTGATAACCGTTTTCTGTTCGACCATTGATGTAGAGAAATAGATTGAGTTTGGCAGGAGAAGGCCAAGTGGTGGTGTGAGTAATCACTGTTTGATGTCCCATTTTGAAACGAGAATGTTGAGCTTAATATCTTGGTTAGTCAGCTTGAGACTATTTGGTAGAGGTAGTGGCTGCTGATCGAATTCGATATCCATATATCTTGCGTAATCCAACTGCCAAGGTTGGCGAGATACCACTTTGTCTAAACTTGCTAGCGTATTGTTTTCATTGAGCAAGTAGTTATCGGCATTGCTTGGTTTGCCCAGAAGCCAGTCTTGCAGGTCTTCAATGGGGATGCTTAAGCCGGTTAGGTGATAAACAAGATTGTCAGCGCTAACATCGGTATAGATGCCGCCATCATGGGTGCGAACTTTGGCAAGATACGGGTTAATTTCTAAATTCAGTACCGTTTGGCCAAGAAAAGTCGTGAGTCGCAATTGACTGCTTTGGTCGGAGTGAGACCAGTGGAAGTTGAGTGATTGACGTTGGTCGGGAGCGATATACCCAAGTTTGCCAGAGACTTCGTAATTAGTTAGCTCGTTTAAGCGAGTTTGATGTGCTTGCCACTCAACATTGGTTGTACTTGGCGCAATGGTAGTACAACCCGCTAACCAGACCAATGTAAGTAGAGTAAAAATCAGTTTTTTCATGCAGTTCCCATCTGGGTGTATTGTGTACAACAAGAAGGTGAAAGTGGGTTTTACTATATCATTGATATCACGAAGTCAGGAAAATAAATGGCTGCGACATAACTTGTTTAGGTATAACCCTTTTAATAAAGAGGGGCATCAAGTAAAATTCCGTCCTTGTTTGTATTTCTGACACAGAGAATCCACCTTACATGTCTTTGCTTGCCATTGGTATCAATCACAATACGGCGTCGGTTGAATTGCGAGAGAAAGTAGCGTTTGGTCCTGATAAATTGGCCAAAGCCCTGCAAGAACTCGAATCCAATTCTAATGTCAACGGTAGTGTTATTTTATCTACCTGCAACCGCACCGAAATCTATTGTGATGTAAAGGCAAGTGGTAAGAGTAAGTTAATTGATTGGTTGTCTCTGTTTCACCAAGTCAGCCCAGAAGAGCTTAAGCCAAGCTTGTATCTGCATGAAGAGCAGGCTGCTATTCGGCATTTAATGCGTGTGTCTTGTGGACTGGACTCCCTTGTCTTGGGAGAGCCGCAAATCCTTGGCCAGGTAAAACAAGCTTATAGTGACGCCCGTGAGAATGCTGCCGTTGATACATCGATGGAAAAGCTATTCCAGAAAACGTTCTCAGTAGCAAAACGTGTTCGTACTGAAACCGAGATTGGTGGAAGTGCCGTTTCGGTCGCTTACGCGGCTTGTACGCTTGCTAAGCAGATATTCGAATCATTGGCTGAATCGACCGTGCTTTTAGTCGGTGCGGGTGAAACGATTGAACTGGTCGCCAAGCATTTGGCGAGTAACGGTTGCACCAAAATCATTGTTGCTAACCGAACGCGTGAGCGCGCTATGGGGCTTGCAGATCAGTTTGGTGCTGAAGTGATTGGACTGACAGAAATTCCAGATCATCTGCCCAAGGCTGATATTGTCATCAGTTCAACGGCAAGCCCTTTGCCGATTATTGGCAAAGGTATGGTAGAAACTGCGCTTAAGGTACGAAAACATCAACCTATGCTACTTATTGATATCGCTGTACCGCGCGACATTGAATCTCAAGTTGGTGAGCTTAATGATGCTTACTTGTATACCGTAGACGACCTGCAATCGATTGTTGATAGCAACATAGAGCAGCGTAAGGTTGAAGCGATACAAGCAGAAGCCATTGTGAGTGAAGAGAGTGCAGCCTTTATGACTTGGTTGCGCTCACTACAGGCGGTAGACAGTATTCGAGAATACCGAAAGTCAGCCAACGAAGTGAGAGAAGAGTTACTCGGCAAGAGCCTACAAGCTCTTGCAAGCGGTGGGGACCCAGAAAAAGTCTTGATTGAGCTGAGCAATAAGCTCACCAACAAGCTGATTCACAATCCGACTCGTGCGTTGCAAAGTGCAGCAGAGCAGGGCGAACCCGCTAAACTGACGGTAATCAGACAGAGTTTAGGTCTAGACGAGACCAAGTAACCCCATTTAACCCATAAAGAAAGAAATTATGAAAGCGTCTATTTTAGCTAAGCTAGAAACACTTGTTGAACGTTATGAAGAAGTTCAACACCTATTGGGTGACCCAGATGTCATTGGTGATCAAGATAAATTCCGAGCTCTATCAAGAGAGTACTCGCAACTTGAAGAAGTGACGAAGTGTTTCCAAGAGTTTCAACAAGCGCAAGAAGACTTAGTTGCCGCGGAAGAGATGGCCAACGAAGACGACGCTGAAATGCGTGAAATGGCGCAAGAAGAAATCAAAGAAGCGAAAGCCACTATCGAGCGTCTAAACGACGAGCTGCAAATTCTGCTTCTGCCAAAAAGATCCAAACGATGAGCGCAACTGTTTCTTGGAAATCCGAGCAGGCGCAGGTGGTGACGAAGCGGGTATTTTCGCTGGTAACCTTTTCCGTATGTACTCCAAATTTGCTGAGAAGCGAGGCTGGCGCGTTGAAGTGATGAGCTGCAATGAGTCAGAGCAAGGTGGCTACAAAGAGATGATCGCTAAAGTAAGCGGCGATGGCGTTTACGGCACAATGAAATTTGAGTCAGGTGGTCACCGTGTACAGCGCGTACCTGAAACGGAATCACAAGGTCGTGTTCATACCTCTGCATGTACTGTGGCGATCATGCCTGAAATCCCAGAGGCGGATCTTCCAGAAATTAAAGCTGCGGATCTTAAGATCGATACTTTCCGTGCATCAGGCGCGGGTGGTCAGCACGTTAACACCACGGATTCTGCAATCCGTATTACTCACTTGCCAACGGGTACCGTTGTAGAGTGTCAGGACGAGCGTTCTCAGCATAAGAATAAAGCGAAGGCGATGTCTGTGCTTGCTGCACGTATTGTACAAGCGGAAGAAGCGCGCCGTGCGGCTGAAGTGTCTGATACTCGTCGTAATCTATTAGGTTCTGGTGACCGTAGTGACCGTATCCGTACATACAACTACCCACAAGGTCGTGTGTCTGATCACCGCATCAACTTGACACTTTACCGACTAAACGAAGTGCTTGAAGGAGACCTGCAGTCACTGATTGATCCTGTGGTTCAAGAGCACCAAGCGGATCAGCTAGCGGCACTGGCGGATAATAGCTAATTTGATGAGTCAGCTTCCCAGCCTTGAACAGGCGATTAAAGCGGCGACTGAAAAGCTTCAAGAGGGCGGCAGTGATTCGCCCTCTCTTGATTCTGCGGTACTGCTTTGCCACGCCATTGATAAGCCTCGTTCTTACCTTTTTACTTGGCCAGAGAAAGTACTTACCTCTGAACAGTTTTTCCGATTCGAAGCGTTACTTGAGCGCCGTTTAGCGGGTGAGCCAGTCGCTTACATAATCGGTGAGCGCGAGTTTTGGTCTCTGCCTTTGAAAGTTGCGCCATCGACGCTTATTCCTCGCCCCGACACTGAGCGATTAGTTGAAGTTGCGTTGGATAAAACGGCAAATAAAACGGGGAAAATCCTCGATCTTGGAACAGGGACCGGCGCAATTGCGCTTGCTTTAGCGTCTGAACTATCGAATCGCCAAGTGGTAGGGATTGATTTTCAGCCAAGTGCCCAGATATTAGCTCAAGAGAACGCTATCCATCTTGGTATTCGCAATGTTGAGTTCCTGTGTGGAAGCTGGTTTGAGCCGATTCAAAGCGGCACAAAGTTTGCTCTAATTGTGTCAAACCCTCCTTATATTGACGGCGAAGACCCGCATTTGGAACAAGGGGATGTTCGATTTGAACCAAAAACCGCTTTGGTTGCCGAAGAGAATGGCCTAGCAGATATCAAACATATCTCTGATAAGGCGCGTGAGTACTTAGAGAAAGACGGCTGGTTGGCATTCGAGCACGGTTATGACCAAGGGCAAGCTGTGAGAGAAATCTTAAACGACTTGGGCTATCGCCAAGTTGTGACGGAACAAGATTATGGCGGCAATGACCGAGTGACCCTAGGGCAGTTTAAGTCATTTATTTAAAACTGCCTTTAAGTAAATCTGTTTAAGCTATTCGTTCTAAGAAAACCCTTCGTTGAGAAGAAATAAAAAAGAGAAAAAATGAGCATGTATGAAGGATTAAAACATTTTCATCTACTGACTATCGCATTGAGTGCAACTTTATTAGCAGTGCGTTATGCATTGATGATGGCGAACTCACCAATGCTGGACAAGAAGTTCCTTAAGGTTTTCCCGCACATTAACGACAGCTTGCTACTACTCAGTGGTTTGGGCTTGATTGCTATTACGGGTTTTATGCCGTTTACGCCAGGCGGTTTATGGTTAACAGAGAAGTTTACTTGTGTACTGGCCTATATTGCGTTGGGTTTCTTCGCCTTAAAGCTGGGCCGCAACAAGCTACTTAGAACCTTCTCATTTTTTGGTGCGTTGGGTTGGCTAGCCATGGCAGGTAAAGTTGCGGTGAGCAAAGTGCCGATGTTTTTGGGCTAGTCATATAGCTCAATTTAGTCTGAAGACCTAGAAGCCTCAGATTTAGAAGCTATATCCTCAGAAGCTGTAGAGAAAGAAACGAGTTTAGAGTAAAGAAGTATGCTTGAGTTATTTGATGAAGATTTTGATGCAATTGAGCTCGCCGAAGGTGCTCTTGTATTAAACCAAGCGGTTGATCCGGAAACTCAAGTGGATTGGGCTAAGCAAGAGTTGGCTCGTTTACTAAAAGAAGCCGAATTGGCGCTCGTGCATGAGCACAACGAAAAAGCGCGCTTTGATGCCTTCTTACGACTATTCTATTGCGAATGGGAGTTTAGTGGTGATGAAGATGCATACTTCGCCTCTCAAAATGCCTTCTTAGATAAGGTATTGGAGCGACGCAAAGGTATCCCTGTGAGTTTGGGTGCCATCCTTTTGTATCTGGGACGTCAGTTAGGTTTCCCTCTAGAAGCTGTCACTTTCCCAACTCAATTTGTCGTGAAAATCAATTGGCACGATGAAGCGCCAAGTTACATTAATCCATTTAATGGTGATTACCTGTCCGATCGGATTTTCTCGGCTTGGTTGATTGGCCATAAAGGGCCGTTCGAGCAGTTAAAGCCTGAACATCTTGAAACTACGGACAACCCGACTGTGATTGGTCGTTGGTTAGCACTGCTTAAAAGCGCGCTGCTCAGAGAAGAGCGCTATACTCTAGCGCTGAGATGTACGGATCTCGCTCTGACGTTCGTGCCTGATGATCCGTATGAAATTCGCGATCGTGGCTTTATTTATCAGCAATTAGATTGTCACCAGATTGCCGCAACCGATTATCAATATTTTATTGATCAATGTCCTGATGATCCGGCATCTGAATTGCTGAAAAACCAAGTCAATATGATGACGGAAACTGAGATTACCGTGCATTAGAGCCGTTCATTAGAACCGCTTGGTGTTAGGCGATTCACTATCGCATTAAACAAAATTTAAGGGATTCTCCCTTCGCTTGTATCGAATTAATAGAGAGAAAAATATGGAACAGAAAGTCGTTCATGTTGGTGACATTCCAGTTGCAAATGACAAGCCTTTTACCCTGTTTGCAGGTATGAATGTTCTGGAGTCTCGCGACCTCGCGATGCAAATCTGTGAACACTACGTAAAAGTAACGGAAAAGCTAGGAATTCCATATGTGTTCAAAGCTTCTTTCGATAAAGCGAATCGTAGTTCTGTTCATTCTTACCGTGGCCCAGGCATGGAAGAAGGCTTAAAGATCTTCCAAGAGCTAAAAGATACGTTTGGCGTGAAAATCATTACTGATATTCATACCGAAGCTCAAGCTCAGCCAGTTGCTGATGTCGTTGATGTTATCCAGCTACCGGCATTCCTTGCTCGTCAAACCGATCTTGTAGAAGCGATGGCAAAGACAGGTGCGGTGATTAACGTTAAGAAACCTCAGTTTATGAGCCCAGGTCAAGTTGGCAACATTGTCGACAAGTTTGCAGAGTGTGGTAATGAAAATATTATTTTGTGTGAGCGTGGATCTTGCCACGGTTATGACAATTTAGTTGTTGATATGCTTGGGTTTGGAGTGATGAAAAAAGCATCGAATGGTAACCCAATTATTTTTGATGTTACACATGCATTGCAAATGCGCGACCCGTCTGGCGCTGCGTCTGGAGGTCGTCGTGAGCAAACTGTTGAACTAGCAAAAGCAGGTCTTGCGACTGGTATTGC
>JYJN01000180.1 GCA_003263845.1 Vibrio aestivus
TGAGTTGGAATATTGTTGCCTACGGCCTTCTCCATCGCAGCCACCATTTGCAGCACGCTCGTCCCTTGGCCTGTTCCCAAGTTGTAGATATGCAGTCCACTTCGGCCAGAGAGTTTTTCAAGCGCCGCAACGTGCCCATCGACTAAATCTTCAACGTGGATATAGTCACGAACGCCAGTACCATCCGACGTTGGGTAGTCGTTACCAAAGATAGAAAGCTGCTCACGACGACCAATCGCTACTTGGGTAATAAATGGCATGAGGTTATTGGGAATCCCGCTTGGGTCTTCGCCAATCAGGCCAGAAGGGTGGGCACCTACTGGATTGAAGTAACGCAGCAGGCAGATGCTCATGTCATCTCGTGCATTGGCGATATCGGCCAAACAGCGCTCAACCATATGTTTGCTGGTGCCGTAAGGTTGGTGGTTGCCCCCGTTGGCATAGACTCATCAATCGGCACGCTGGCAGGATCGCCATACACCGTCGCCGATGAACTGAAAATCAGCTGGTAAACCTTGGCACGGCGCATCGCCCCCACTAAGTTCAAAGTACCGTTGACGTTATTGTCGTAGTACTCCAGTGGCTTAACCGTTGACTCACCTACCGCCTTTAATCCCGCAAAATGCATCACGGCTTGGATATCATGCTCGGTAAAGATGCTGTCTAGTATCTGTGAATCTCGAATATCCCCGATATAGCATTTCGGCGCTTGTCCGCACAATTGAGACAACGGCGTTAATATCGCTTCATTCGCGTTGCTCAAATTATCGAGAATAATTGGGGTATATCCGGCTTGGCTTAGAGCGACACAAGCGTGACTTCCTATATAGCCGCACCCGCCAGTAACTAGAACTTTCATGCACTTACCTTTTAACTATGGAATCAAGCAGAGGAGTCAAACGATCTGAGAAGTGCTCAGGTCGAATGTGATGGCTTGATTTAAGAAGCGCCGATTTAGGACCATGTTTAAATCGGCAGAAATGGATCTCTTTATTGCTGCTCGCAATAAAGTCATCGAGCATTTGCACGCCAAGATGATCGATAAAGTTAATGCCACGCCCCAGAATAATCAGGCGTTTGGCGTCCAAGCTCTCTAGCTCTTGATGAAGGTGTTGAACGCAGCCGTAGAAAATAGAGCCGTTAACGCGCACAACTTGTGTCTCGCTATCGCCTACATCTTCCAGCATCGAATGCTGGATATGCTCAACACCCGGCTTCGAGGTTTTGCGTAAATAGAAAAAAAGAGACAGTAAAATACCGACGTAAATAGACAACTCTAAGTGCAACATCAAGGCAGAGATAAATGTCGCCGTTAGAACAAACGCTTCTTTACTGTCTTGCCTAAACAGCTCAGCAATATGATGAAAATCGACGAGGTTCCATGCCACGATAAGCAACAAGCCCGCCATCCCTGCCACCGGAATGTAAGCGGCATACTCGCCCCAGAATGTCATGATCAGAAACAGCAATACCGCTGCGAATACGGCTGCAAGTGGGCTTCGCGCGCCGCTGGTATAATTCACCCCGCTGCGCGTAAACGACCCAGAGGACATGTAACAATTGAAAAAGGCACCCGCGACATTGGACAGGCCCTGACCAATGAACTCCTGATTGCTGTCGAGTCGTTGCCTCGATTTAAGCGCAACAGAGCGGCTGATTGAGATCGCTTCAACCAATCCCAGCATTGCTACAGCAATAATGCCGGGCAGCATGACTTCAATGTGCTGAAAATCTAAATTAGGGGCGGAAAGAGATAAGGCGACAGAGCCAACCTCGCCAACCAGTGCGACCTCTTGCTGCCACACCATTCCGCCCAAATAGGCACACAACATGGCAAACAACATCGCAATCAGCATATTCGGCGCTTTAGGTGAGGCCATTTTTACGACAATGCAGGTGATGACTGTAATGGCACCAATAATGAGCTCATGGGGTTGCCAACCTTCAATATAAACAAGCAGCTGCTTAATACTCTCC
>JYJN01000181.1 GCA_003263845.1 Vibrio aestivus
TGATGGCTATACTCTTAACAGAGATTAAACAGTTATGCGGAAGTGGCGGAATTGGTAGACGCACCAGATTTAGGTTCTGGCGCCGCAAGGTGTGAGAGTTCAAGTCTCTCCTTCCGCACCATTATTACTCTAGAGATAGAGACTGAAAACCCAGCTTTTGCTGGGTTTTCTTTTTTGTTTGCAGCTTAAATCACGCCTACTCACTTCTTCATTTTCAGTTTCTAACACTTTGTTAGACAATCGCTTATCTGTCTAATTCTAAATTAAATAAGCAAAGTTATGACTTCAGTTAGTCTCTACGTTGGCGCTTATACAGAAGCTCCAAGCCTTAACCCTGGTTTACAATCTGTGATCCTCGACCCGACCACCGGCCAAATGACTCTAAATGAGGTGGTAATAAGGTCAACCAACCCTTCTTACGTTGTTACTAGCTCTAAAGGCGTCTACACCGCTTCAGAGGTCGCGCTAGAATGTCCACCAGAGGCGACTTTCATTTCCAAAGAACACACTGCTAGCTCATTGACGATCTCTGGAGCATACCCTTGCCACCTAGCCGTCAATAAAGATGAGACTTTAATTGCTACCGCGCAGTACGGCTCTGGCTGTATCGATATTTTCTCCCTCAAATCTAATGGCCACTTAGACGAGCACGTTCAACATATTCAGCAAAATGGCTCTGGCCCGAATCAAGATCGCCAAACACAAGCGCATGCACATCAAGTTCAGTTTCTTGAAACAACCAATCAGCTTGTATGTGTTGACTTAGGATCAGACAGTGTTCGCTTCTATAACTTTGCTCAAGGCCTGTATTGTAACCAAGCTATGGAAGTGGCAATGCCCGCGGGTAGCGGTCCTCGTCACTTAATCTTCAACCAAGACGAAACTATCGCATACGTACTTTGTGAGCTTTCAGAAACGATCGTAATCATTGCTAAGCAAGATAATGAGTGGAAGATGATAAAGGAGCTGCCAGCATTAGCGGGTGAAGAGAATAAAGAAGCAGCGGCAGCAATACGCCTTTCTGCAGATGGTAAGTTTGTCTACGCGTCTCTACGTGCTCAGTCGCTTATCACATGCTACAGAGTGTCAAATGATGGATTAGACCTTAACTTAGTGTCTTCTATTGCTACTCAAGGCGACTTCCCAAGAGATTTTGCTATCACATTTGATGATGAATGGTTGGTTGTTGCAAATCAGCACTCAAACTCACTGACGAGCTTTAAAAGAGATACGAGCTCGGGAGAGCTGACATTCAGTGGGCACTCACTAAATATTGATGCTCCAGTATGCATTGCATACTAAAGTCTTTGTCCCTTGCAAAATTGCAGGCATAAAAAAATCCAGCCGAAGCTGGATTTTTGTTTCGTCCGTTTCCCCAAATTAGCCAAGTAGGCCAAGTGCTGAGTTAGGCGCTTGCTTCGCTTGTGCAAGTACAGAGCTAGAAGCTTGAGATAGAATCTGAGACTTAGTCAATGCAGTGGTTTCTTTTGCAAAGTCTGTATCTTTGATTCGGCTCTTAGACGCATTCACGTTCTCGTTGATGTTATCTAAGTTGTTGATTGCATGGCTAAATCGGTTCTGGAATGCACCCAGTTCAGCACGGTGACTATCAACAAATTTCAGTGCCGCATCAACAATTGCTACCGACTCTTGAGCTCCGCTACAGAGGTTACATCAATGTCGTTAACTGTTACTGCAGTTTGAGCACCAAAGCTAAGTTCACCAGCAAGACTACCACCAAAGGTTGCCGCACCATCAACTTTGTTGTTGTCAGTAAACACTTGTAGCTGACCATCTTCGTTAACTGACGCTTTAACCATGTCAGTTTGACCGTTGATGTACGTTGCTAGCTGCTCAATGTCGTCGCCTTCTTTAGCGTTGACCGTGATTGTTTCAGCCGTACCTGTTAGCTTGTCAGTCAGGTTGATCGTAAGATCATTAGCACCCGCTTGTACTGCCCAGTCTGCATCTTTGCCGTTTGCTGCTTGGTAGCTACTACCACCCATGCCCGAAACATCGCTACGCATGTTGTTTAGGCTTAGCATCACTGCTTCACCGTTATCTGCACCAATCTGGAATGATTTCGTTGCAAATGTACCATTGAGTAGTTTGTTACCACCGAATGAAGTGGTTTCAGCGATACGATTTAGCTCGTTATTCAATGCACCAATTTCTTCTTGAATCGCAACACGCTCTGATTTTGAGTTCGAGCCGTTAGCAGATTGAAGCGATAGGTCACGCATACGTTGTAGAATGTTGGTTGTTTCATTCATTGCACCTTCAGCTGTCTGTGCAATTGAAATACCGTCATTCGCATTACGTACTGCAACATCAAGACCACGGCTTTGAACATTCAATCGGTTAGAGATTTGCAGACCCGCCGCATCATCTTTTGCACTATTGATTTTAAAGCCAGAAGATAGTCTTTCCATTGATGACTGTTGAGCACTTGTTGCACTGTTTAAATAGCGCTGTGCCGTCATAGCCGAAACATTGGTATTAACATTAACCGCCATAGTGGTTTCTCCTATTGATTTCCGATTATCCCGGAGTTCCGAAAGGTTACCGACGTCTCGGACAACCAATGAGTTCTCTCAAAGTTATCTTTAATAGCGACCTTAGGAAAAATACCTTTAGAAAAAAAATATATAGATTGATAATTTTTCTCTAAATGACTGAAAAATATGATGGTGAGTTAAATTCTTAGAAAAAAAACTAAAGAAAATTAGAGACTTGCCGAGGGGTGTTTGGAACGAATATTACGGGGTACAAGAAAAGAAAAAGCCCCTTTTCCTTTGAGAGAACCGGGGCTAGTTGGTTAGTCAGTGCCGTGTGGAGATCAAGAGAAATGAACACACGCTGACCGTCCGTTAACGTAACAGGGGCTCAGAAATAAGCAGTGAGAGTGAGAGAGCTTAAATCCTAACTTACGTTACGTTTTGCCAAGGATTACTTCATTATTCCACGTCTGGATACAGCTAATGAAGGACTCCAAGACTACTGCAATAGTGACATTGCAGAGTTTGGCAACTGTTTTGCTTGAGCAAGTATCGAAGTACCCGCTTGTTGCAGAATCTGTGCTTTCGTCATTTGCGTTGTTTCCTTCGCAAAATCGGTATCTTTAATTCGGCTGTTTGACGCTTCAACGTTTTCTTGGATATTCGCCAAGTTGTTAATACTGTGGCTTAATCGGTTCTGCTTCGCACCCAGATCCGCACGTTGTGAATCTACATACTTAAGTGCCGAGTCAATAATACCCACCGCATTTTGTGCACCACCAACAGATCGAACATCAATGTCTTTTACTGTTGTTGCCACACCTGGCCGCCGTTTAAGCCCAACTCTGTTGCTAGTCCACCAGAGATATTGAAGTTGCCTTCAATGTTTGGCTCAGCAACGAAAACTTGTAGTTTGCCATCTTGGTCTACAGAGGCTTTGAACTTATCTGTTTGACCATTGATGTAAGTCGCTAGCTGCTCAATGTCATCGCCTTCTTTCGCAATGATATCAACCGTTACTGCTTCGCCGCTCTTGGTAGTAAATTCAAACTTTAGGTCTGCGGCTGTTGGCGCTACGCCCAATCTTTGGTCTTGCCCTGGTCAGCAATGAAAGATTGACCACCCATACGGAAATCATCCGCACGAACGCTGGTTAAGCCCATAATGATCGCTTCACCAGAACTTGCACCGATCTGGAATGATGCTTCACCGAACGAGCCGTTAAGTAACTTACGACCACCAAATGATGTGGTTTCCGCGATACGGTTCAGTTCATCTTGAAGTGCCGCAACCTCTTCATGTAGAGCTTGGCGCTCTGACGCAGAGTTAGTGCCGTTCGCTGATTGAAGCGATAGGTCACGGATACGTTGCAAAATCGAAGTTGACTCGTTCATCGCACCTTCAGCGGTTTGAGCGATCGAGATACCGTCGTTTGCGTTACGCATTGCCACATCGAGACCACGAGACTGTGCTGTCAATCGGTTCGAGATTTGCAGGCCCGCTGCATCATCTTTCGCACTGTTGATCTTATTACCAGAGGAAAGTCTTTCCATCGAGGTATTAAGTTCACCAGTCGCCTTATTTAGGTAACGCTGGGCAGTCATTGCCGACACGTTAGTATTTACTGTAATGGTCATGGTTTGCTCTCCTAGTGAGTTCGCAAGTGCTTGCGAAGCGGCCAGCTTAATCTCATTTGGAAGCACTGACCGTAAATGACTTGCTAAGCCTGATTACACAGGCTGAAAAACTATTCGTTTATCTCTGAATTTATATATTCAATTAGCGTGCCAAGTTTTACATTCACTCAATTTAAATTTTAATTTATATATTACAACAAGTTACATTTTGTATATTTCTAACCCTCTTAACATTACATCTATATAAAGAGGTTAAGAAATAGACTTGCCGCATACTTGCCGCTCTTTTGCCACGGTACTCCGTGGGCCTCTACTTAACGTCGAATCTAACTTCGGGCACTTACGGCATAGCACATAAGGCAAATAGAAATCAGACAGTTCAGCTCGTACATTGGCATTAACAGCGCCAAGTACTAGATGTAGTTAAATAGGGTTAAATCTTTTGTTTTCCCAAACGCCTGTTGCGAAGCTTGTAGCGCTCGAGTATTTTCACTGAACTCAATCACCGCAGCTGCATAATCAAGATCTTCAAAATTACTTTTTGACTTAGCCAAGGTCATTTTAAAATCAGCGTGTTGCTCCTCTTGAATATCTAACGTATTCAATCGAGCCCCCACGTCAGTGCGCGCTTTCGTTAAGTGAATAAACGCTGAATGAAGCTCCTGAGTAATTTGATGCAGTTTGGCGGTCACCGAGGCATCGGATACTGAACCTTCGGAAAGCTCGATGGCACTCTGCAAACTTTCAAATACGCTATAAGTTTGTCTTGGCTCTAAGGAAATGACATCACCTTTAGTGATCTGTCCTTTTACTTGAATTCGCAATCCTTCATGTTCGATACCCTTTAAAGGATCAAACTCATCTGCTTTTACAACCGATCCATCTTTTTCTAGTTGATAGCCATACTTTCCATCTGGCATATCCACAAACGTCAAACTGTAGACCGAGGTATCGTCAGGGTTTAGGTTAATTGCACGCTCAAGTAGCAACTCAGATGCTGGCTGCAATTGATACTGTGGCTCGTAATCGCCATATGGGTTATCAATCTCCATGAACAGCTTGCTGCCTGGGTCGTTTACCGGCATCTCAAGGCTATTCGAGATACGCATCTTTCTTTGGTAATCATCACCAGAATACGTCACCACACCAGCGTTATCTCTAAAGAACGGTTGGTTCTTTGGCTTAGTGCCGGCGAAGATGTAGTTACCTGACTCATCTTGCACATTAGAAAGGTTTAAGAAGTTATTAGCGAGTTCTTGCAACTCTCGAGCTTTCGCTTCTCGATCTTCCGGTGACAAAGCACCGTTAATCATCTCCATTACCGAACGCTTTGCTTCATCAGTAAAACTCTCTGCATTGGAGATGATCACTTCATGATGTTCTAAACGATTTCGCACAAGAGTAATCGCGTCGGTATACTGCCTGAGCTGCTCCGACTGCTGACCAATGTTCTGAATATAGTGCGTTGCCAATGGATCATCACTGGCTTTCATCAGCTTCTTACCAGACGCTAACTGCGCTTGGTTGTGATGCACCTTATGTTCTTGTCTTCTTAAGTCGTTTTGCACCGACTGATAGTTATGGAAGCTAGAAATACGATTCATAATTTTCTACCTCCTATCTCAGTGCCAATATGGTGTTAAAGGTGTCATTCGCCGCCTGCATAATTCGAGAAGACGCCATGTAGGCCTGTTGAAACTTCATCATGTTGGCTGCTTCTTCATCGAGGTTGACCCCAGATATCGATGCCACTCGCTCTTGAGCCGCTTCTTTTTCAAGTCTCGATACATCAGTCAACCTTGATGCTGTCGACATTTTCAATCCCACATCGGTATTTAGGTTGTGGTATATGTCGAGCACGGTGGACTCATTGTCGTTGAGTTTTTTCTGCGTCTGAATATTGAGAAGTTTACGTAGGTTGCCGTTATCACCCTCAGAAGGGACAAGGTTTGCCGTAAATTTATCGTTCGGCAATGCGCCATCCGTCAAAGTAAAAATTGTACCTTGCACTTCTACAGGCCCTGTTGGCGGATAAGGCTGAGGGTTGAGCAATATATTGCCTTTGGTATCAGTCACCGCAAATTGGTCACCCGTAGGTGAAACCACCACTTCAAATTCTTTTACATCACCCACATCTTTGATTTTGAACTTAGCCGAACCTTGAGCAAATGTCGTCGATGCCTCATAACTTTGAGCAGCAATGGTTGCCGGATCGTTGGTCATCATCTTCATTTGGGCGGCAGAGTCGCGAGTTGGGCGAATAATAATACGCTCTCCGGCAACAACGCCGCTGCGTACTTCAATACGAAGACCATCAATAAATAGAGAATCGCCTGCAAGTTGCATGGCTACTTGCTCACCGCTAGGCCTGGTGACTATATAGTCGCTACCATTGTATTGAAGTGAGTATTCACCCGAATCCAATTGAGATGTGTCCTCAATAAATACCGCAAGTTCGGCATTTGAATCCGCCGGACGGACTACACGAGATTTTGCAACCAGTTCCGAGTTAACATCGGTAAACATTAAGCCACCGACTTCACCGCGTAAATCAAGACCTTGAGATTGCAACTTGTTCACCTCGAAGGAAAAGCTTGCCGCCATGCGGCCAAGTTCGTCCATCAAATACGGAATTTGTTCGTCGCGCATGTCTAACATAGCGCCAATTTTTCCGTCGATATCTTTGGTCGTAATCGGCTTAATACCTTTACCTTCAATCATGGCCAATCGACGTTGATGCACATCTGGGTAGCCATCGATCATCTGAAGCTTGCTGGCAGACGCACCGGAAACCAAAGTGTGTCCGTTACCAATATGTACGTTGAAACCTTCCGCATTTTTGCGCGGTGTTACCGTTACTTTGGTGTATTCGGACAGCTCAGCAATCAACTTCTCATGTTGGTCCATAAGGTCGTTATGCGGCCCAGGAGTACGCATCATTAAACGATGAACGTCACGGATTTCCAACGCCAGTTGGTTCATGCGCTCTATACCCAAGTCGAGCTTCTTGTTTGTCACATCCGATTGACGACGAATGGTTTCGTGAAACTCGTTAAGGTTTTGCGTGATTAAACCTGCTTTCTCAAGCACGACTTTACGTGCACCGACATCGTTTGGCGTATCGGCAAGAGATTTCACCGCATCAAACCATTCATTGAGGTTTTCTGGAATTTTCTTAGAAGCAACAGATGACAGCATGCTCGAGAGCATCTCAAGGTTTTCTTCTACATCGCGCTTGAAGGAATAATTGGTGGTAGAAAGGTTGAGCTCATTAACGGCAAACTGATCCCAAGAGCGGCGAACTTTTTCCACATGCACGCCCATTCCATAGGTTTCGCCCCCGTATTGGCGAGGGGTACTGGCACCTTGGATCACAGACTGACGGCTGTAACCTTCTGTATTAACATTAGAAATGTTATGACCAGTAGTATTAAGTTGTCTCTGAGCCGTAAGTACACTTTGTGAACCCAGATTCAGAAGATCCGACGCCATAATGCCCCCGAAAACCTATAAAAATCAGTAATTACTGAAACCTACTAGTTATTTTGCAATATGTGTGCCAAAAAAGAGAATTAAAAAAGGTGTATTGGGAAAGTGAAAGAGCTTGTCGTAACAAGCTCTTTAATAAAGAGGTAAGTTATCAAAGCGTAGTTGAGGACTACATACTGTCGATACGTTGCTTAACGCGCAGGACTTTATCAGTATACAAGGGATCGGTTGCGTAACCGGCTTTGTGAATGCCTTGAATGAACTCTTCTGAATTGCGACTGGTGCTTAATGCTGAGTTGTACCTTGGGTTCTCATTAAGGAAGCGAACGTAATCATTAAAGCTGTCTTCAAAGCTGCCATAGGAACGGAATGCCGCTCGCTCTTGAACAGGCACACCGCTATGATATTCCAGTGTTTGAGTCGACATTTTATCGCCTTGCCAACTCCTGTCTGCTTTGATGTTAAACAGGTTGTTACTGCTGCCTTTCGAATTTTGAATGACTTTCTGTCCCCACCCTGTTTCAAGTGCCGCTTGAGCCAACAATAGTGAGGAATCAACGCCTAATGCTTTCGCTGCACGCTCCGCATAAGGTTGTAATGAAGACACAAACTGCTCTGGGGATTCAAAGGACATCGGCTCGGCTTGGCGTGTTGAGCTCGCAGCAACAACAGCCTCTGGCGCATTGGCACGTGCCTCACGTGTACGATTCACACGATCCATGATCTCTTCGAAGTTCTCATTACGCGCGGCTGCGTTTGGGTTCTCAACCGTACCAGTGCTGAGCTGCGCAACTATCATATCCGCTAGCCCTAATGAACCAGATGCACTCATCTCGCTGGCCATTTGCTCATCAAGCATAGTGCGGTAGAAGTCCTGATTCTGACTTTTCATTAAGTCAGTTTCGAAGTTGGCGTTTGCATCACGCATCGATTTGAACAACATCGTCGTAAAAATAGCTTCAAACTGTTTTGCCGCCGCGGTTAAGGCCGCTTTTTCACCCTCGCCAGTACCATCATCGCTGTTAGCTTGCTGACGAAGCTTATCCAAGTTGGCAATATCGTGAATGAAGCCAATGTCGTTACCATTGTTAATCATATTGAGCCCCTTAGATAATGATCAACTGACCTTCGATAGCACCTGCTTGCTTAAGTGCTTGCAAGATCGCCATCAAGTCTGAGGGAGCTGCGCCAACTTCGTTAACCGCACGCACCAAATCATCAAGCGTTAAGCCTGGGTCAAATTTGAACATCTTACCCTGCTCTTCTTCCACTTCAATGTCAGTGTCTGGCACAACCACAGTTTGACCACCACCAAATGCATTAGGCTGGCTAACATTGAGGTTTTCTTTGATTGATACCGTCATACCACCATGCGTCACCGCAGCGGGTTTCAAACGAACATGTTTACCAACAACAATCGTACCGGTACGAGAGTTGACAATAATCTTGGCGGAACCATCGGCTGGGTTGAACTCTAAGTTTTCAATAGCAGATAGGAAAGCTACACGTTGGCTCACATCGCGTGGCGCTCGAACACGTACTGATGTCGCATCCACAGCTGATGCCATTTGCGGGCCTAGGAAATCATTCACCGCATCCGCCATGCGCTGAGCGGTTGTGAAATCAGACTCTAGTAGATTGAATGTAATGAAGTCGCCGCGACCAAACGGAGATGGGATCTCACGTTCAACAATTGCGCCATTAGAAATCATACCTGCTGTCGGATTGTTGCCGACAATTTTAGAACCGTCTGCACCAGAAGCACTGAAGCCACTCACGACCAAGTTACCCTGAGCGATGGCATAGGTTTGCCCATCCAGACCTTGTAGAAAGGTTTGCATTAGGGTACCACCCCGTAAACTCTTTGCTGAACCTACTGACGAAACTGTTACATCAATTGTTTGACCTTGCTTAGAAAATGGAGCAATTCAGCCGTCACAATCACCGCTGCAACATTCTTAGTTTTTGGCTTCGTACCCGGCGGCAATTGAATGCCGAAATTTTGCAGCATGGCATTAAAACTTTGATCGGTAAACGGCGTGGATTCGCCCGTTCCCGGTAAGCCCGTTACAAGGCCGTAACCCACTAATTGGTTACTACGAACACCTGCTACTTGAGCAACATCCTTAATTCGGGCAGCGTGTGCCTCTAGCGCAAATAACGCCAGTCCCATCAATAGCAGTGTGAATCGTTTCATGTGACTTACCTTAACTTCCAATCTTGTAACTGTGTGCCGTGCTTGTAACAGTGAAAATAGCGATCTTGCCAAATTTCTGTCTTATTCGACTCGCTACAGAGCTACATTAAAGAATCGTGCCAAGAATCCAGGTTCTTGCATATCTTGGTTGGTTCCCGTACCAGAATATTGAATTCGAGCGTTAGAAATACGGTTAGACGCAATCGTGTTTTCAAAGTCGATATCATCCGGTCGGATGGTTCCGCTCAGGCGAATGTACTCATCACCCGTGTTCAATGTCAGCCATTTTTCACCGCGAATCACTAAGTTACCGTTGGCCAATACTTCAATCACTTCCACAGTAATAAAGCCAGAAATGCTGTTACTTTGGTTTGCGGCTGCACTGCCACTAAAGCTGTTGTCGTTGCTTAAGTTGTACGAGAAATCATAGTCGCCAATCGTAAGTGGCTGCCCACCGACTTCAAGTGGATCCATGGTCGAATCGTTGTTTTTTGACAGATCGGCATCGGAACTTTTTGCCGCTTTAGTGTTTTCATCCAACATCACGGTAATGATGTCGCCAATTCCACGAGGTTTAGAGTCATCATAAAGCTACTAGCCTTTTGAAGATTAAATAGAGAGCCCGTTTCTGCCGCATAGTGCTCTGGCGCATGTTTTGGGTGGATCGGGGCCCACGCAGGGTCGCCAGCAATAGGATCATTTCGACCCCGCAGGGTATCAATCAGACCTGAGCTTTCTTCTTCAGCTCTATCGCCTTCTACGGCATCAACCGTGGTGGTACCTTGAACCACATCTGGAGTTTCAATCGGTGGTTCAAACATCGCACAGCCAGAAGCAAAAGCGATAAGTAAAACAGGCAATAAACGAAACATAGGCTACCCTCTCACTCTCATTACAGCTGTTGGTTAACGAAACTCATCATCTTATCTACAGCAGAGATAACTTTTGAGTTCATTTCGTAAACACGTTGCGCTTCAATCATGTTGACCAACTCTTCGGTCACATTCACGTTTGATGTTTCAAGCATGGATTGTCTCACTGCACCAAAACCATCTAGGCCCGGTACACCTTCTTGAGGGTCGCCACTAGCACCAGTAGGAAGGTAAAGGTTCTGACCAATTGGCTCCAAACCACCTGGGTTAATGAAATCCACTGTATTGATCTGACCCAAGACTTGGTTATCTTGCTGGCCACGAACACGAACCGATACTTCACCATCCGTGCCAACGGTAATGCTAATAGCGTCTTCAGGGACGATGATTTCAGGTTCAAGCGTATAGCCTGCGCCAGAGGTAACAATCGCCCCCTCATCATTCACAGTAAACTGACCGTTTCGCGTGTAACCAATGTTGCCGTCTGGCATTAAGATTTGAAAAAAGCCATCGCCTTCAATCATCATATCAAGGCTGTTAGTGGTGGTTTGCGTATTACCCTGAGTATGTACTTTTTGGGTAGCTACGACTTTAGAACCCGCACCTAACATTAAACCGCTTGGCAGCTCAGTGTTTTGAGATGATTGGCCACCCGGCTGATTGATGTTCTGGTAGAAAAGATCTTCAAACACCGCGCGGCTTTTTTTGTAACCAACGGTCGAGGCGTTAGCCAAGTTATTCGAAATCGTTGAGATATTGGTTTGCTGAGCATCTAAGCCAGTCTTACTTACCCATAATGCAGGATGCATAATTGTCTCCTTAAATCCTTATTAGCTCATACGAAGCAAAGAGTCGGATGCTTTATCCATCTCTTCTGCTGTGCTCATCATCTTGACTTGCATTTCAAACTGACGCTGCAGGTCAATCAGGCTGGTCATTTCGCCGACAGCATTCACATTGCTGCCTTCAACTGAGCCTGTGAGCAATTTAACGCCGGCATCCGCTTCGTATGCCGCATTTGGGGTCTTCGAACGAAAAAGACCGTTGGTATCTTTAAATAGAGATTGATTATCGGTACGAGTCAGTTTAATTCGGTCAACGATTTCGATCGCATCTGCTGGTGCTCCTTGTGGAACCACAGAGATCGTACCGTCGTTACCGATTTCAACTTTACTGATTGGAATAGGAAGAGTGATTGGGGCGCCCGTTTCACCTAACACCAAGTGACCGGTTGAGTTCGTCAACAAACCATTTGAATCGATGTTAAGGTTACCGTTTCGCGTCAGACCTTCTTGACCGGTTTTATCCATCACAGAGATCCAGCCTTGCCCTTGAATGGTCACATCCAAATCTCGACCTGTTGTGATCACGCTACCTTGAGCAAAGTTCTGCCTGGTCGTTCAGTCATGCTGAACACGCGGGTTGGTAACCCATCGCCATACGCTTGCATTGAACGAGCTTGCGCCAAATCAGCACGGAAGCCCGTGGTACTGACGTTAGCTAAGTTGTTTGCTCTAAGCTGCATAGCCTGCATGTTCTGCTTAGCGCCACTCATGGCGAGGAACAGTGCGCGATCCATAATATGCTCCAATAATCGAAATACAGATCATTAAAAGCAATTGGCGTGCCAATATTTTTTATCTTTATTTATCAGCAAATTAGAATGAAAAGAAGAGTGTTTAGAGAGGGTATTGCCGATCTTTGCCTGTAGAGAGGCAAAGATACCAAGCCAGCTTTTGCCGCTGGCTTGATAGACAGATGATTGCCGAAATAAGCAATTAACGGATCTGTAGGATATTTTGTTGCAGTTGGTTGTGCACTTCTAGAGAACGTGAGTTCGCTTGGAAGTTACGCTGAGCAGAAATCAAATCCACCAGCTCTTGAGTCATATCGATGTTCGACTGCTCAAGTGCGCCATTACTGATGGTACCAAAAGAGCCCTTATTCGATTCACCCCAGATTTTCGCCCCAGAGAACTGAGTCGAATCCCATTGAGTGCCGCCCTTCTTATCCAAGCCTTGTTCATTAGGAACACGAACTAACGCTACGCGACCTAATGTTACATTTTGACCGTTAGAGTAAGTACCTAAGATGCTACCATTCTCATCAAAGTCGACTTTGGTCAAGAAGCCAGTGGTTGCCCCATCTTGCTCCATCTTCGTTAATTCAAACGGAGCGGCAAATTGGGTTGTCGAGTCCAAGTTAAACGAAAGTGTTTGATTTGGATCGGCACCATTAAGATCAATCGCGTTTGGACCAACACCAAGAGCCTCAGTAACAACATCATTACCGCCATTTATAGACGCTAAAGTACCATCGTTATTAAATCTCAAGGTATGACCAACATGGCCAGTTGGCGAAGCTGCATCACCGCCAGCAATGTTAAGCGGCTTCTCACCCGCAGAGTCCGTCACCGTGTAGTACTTCTGCCAAGTATTCTGTTGAGTTTGGTCTTTCAAATAGTAAGTCGTCAATTTGTAAGACTGACCCATTGAGTCATAAATGGTAGAAGACGTTGAACGGTTATAAGTCTCAGGATCTGAGATATCAAACAACGCAGGATCTTTCAGGTCACCATTGGCTGGTACGTTCACACCAACATCTAGGTTAGCGGTTTGTTTTGGCTTACCAAATTCTGCAGGAATGTTCAGTGGCTCTGGCTCGTAAGAGAGCACATCACCCGTCTCTGGATTTACTTTGTAACCAAGTAAATACTCCTCATTGGACGTTACCATGTAGTTATCTTTATTTAGGTGGAAAGCACCATTACGGGTCAGCTCATTTTGCTGAGGCACCATTCGGTCTTTAGACACCGCAAAGAAACCCGTACCAGCAACACGCAAGTCCATCGGGTTATTGGTATAAATGCTCGAACCTTCGTGGAACTGCTGCGCAACCTTGTTGGCTTGCACACCTTGCCCTGGCGTTGTTTTCGCATTCGTAAATAACGACGTAGAATAAACATCGCCAAACTCCGCACGCGACTCTTTAAAGCCAAACGTGTTTGCGTTTGCAATGTTATTACTGGTCGTATTCAAGTCCAATTGAGCAGCGGACAAGCCGCTTAAAGATACATATGACATTCCAAAATCTCCTATCTAGCTAGCATATTGACTCATTTCAGAGTTACGCTTTGCCAACTTCTAGTACTTCAGCAAGTCGAACTGGTGATTCAAAACCAGCCAGATTGAGCAGTACGTTACCATCACCTTTACCAAGAAGAACGCTGTTGACGTTTGCATAGGTCGAAACCTCAAACTCGCGATTCTCTCCATCCAGCAGACCCGAAGCTCTCACTTTGTATCTACCTTCCGGCAATGGATTACCGTTATCATCTAAACCGTCCCAAGTAACTTTATTATCACCAGTGGATTTCGCACCAGCATCAAAAGTACGTAAGAGCTGTCCAGCTTCATTCTCAATTCGGACAAAAAGATTGTCGATCGATTGAGGAAGCTTAACCATAGCGGACATAGCTTGCCCATCCGCCTTCATACCTGCCGCTCCTGGTACGAGTACATCGCGACCTACCAGAGACGAAGCTTGAAGCGCTTGGTTAGATGTCATCGACGAGTTCAAACTCTCAAATTGAGTGTTCATCTTGCCGATACCATCAACGGTGGCAAATGAGGCCATTTGCGCAATCATCTGGTCGTTACTGACCGGCTTAAAAGGGTCTTGCTGAGCAAGCTGCTTCGTGAGTAGGGATAAGAAGTCCTCTTGTTTGAGGTCTTGTTTACCCGTCGTTTCATCTGGCTTCTTGCTATCTTGAAGGCTCTTAAGCTGATCAACATAGGACAAGCCGCTTTGACCAACGTTATTAAATTCGGCCATACGCTACCTCCTTATCCTTATTGACCCATCTGCAGCGTACGCAGCAGCATTTGTTTACTAGCATCTGCTAATTGCACGTTCGTTTGGTACGAGCGAGAAGCAGAAATCATGTTAGCCATCTCTTCCATGACATTAACGTTAGGCTTGTAGATATAACCTTCGTCATTTGCCAATGGGTGATCAGGGTTGTACTCCGCATTGAGTGGTTTATCACTCTCTACAATACCCAATACTTTTACCGGTACGTTATGGTCGCGGTTATAACGTGCCTTACTTAACTCAGCGCCAAATACAGCGTGGCGAGCTTTGTAAGTATCTTTCGCAGAGCTAGAGATACTGTCCGCATTCGCCAAGTTGCTTGAGGTGGTATTTAGACGAACAGATTCAGCACTCATGGCAGAACCAGTTACGTTGAATACATTGAATAAGCTCATCTAGTTACTCCCCTTGAGTGCTTTCGTTAAGTTCTTAAATTTACTTCCTAAGAAGTCCAAAGAGGCTTGGTGACGAATTTGGTTTTGCATAAACAAGTTACGCTCCAGATCCACATCCACCGTATTGCCATCTCCGGTATCAGGTTGAGTAGGCAAACGGTACTTCGTTTCCCCTGTCACTCTGGTTGAGGCAGATATATGCCGTGCATCTGTACGACTAAGACCAAAACTTGCCCCAGACGTTGCCGCCTGTAGAGCGCGTTGAAAGTCCATTCCTTTTGCCTTAAAGCCCGGTGTGTTTGCTTGCGCGATATTGGTGGAAATCACCTCAGCGTTGCGCTCACGTACACCAACTGTATGCTGGTGAATACCTAATGCGTTGTTAAAAGAAATAGTCATAGTTGCCTCAACTGTAAGAACTGACCTGTACTAGTTAGATAAAAAGCAATTTGCGTACCAACTTTAGTTTGCCGCTATCAATTACTGACTATCTTTTTTACATCTTGCAAAACTCACGCCTAAAAAAGCGCTATTACGATAGAGATTTTTGGAATGTCTCACCTATTAGTATAGTGATAAGTCACCGAACTCGTCTGCTGGCTATTCACAAGACAATAGAATGAACTCAAACATAAGACAGCAGACACAAAAAAGCCCAGTCAAAAGACTGGGCATTTCAATTGCAGAAATTTTTACTTCAGTTTGTAAATAATGCCAGGGTTACAGCGCACCATTCAAATCGGTCCGTCAATCCGGTTAACGATTCTGAAGCGCCGAGCAGCAAATACCCGCCTGGGTTCAGGCTGTTCGCCATTTGATTGAGTACTTGTGACTTCATATCTGGTGAAAAGTAGATGAGTACATTTCGACAGAAGATAATGTCGAACTTGCCGAGCAACGCATAACTTTCCATCAGATTCTGCGGACGAAAATTGACCAAGCGCTTAACGTTATCTTTCACTTTCATTCGACCATCGCCCGCATCTTCAAAGAAAGTGCGACGACGCTCAGGAGATAGACCACGCCCGAGGGCCAAATTGTCATACACACCAGCACGACACATGTCTAACATACTTGCTGAAATATCAGTAGCCGTAATAGACACACTCGGCAACATACCTGGCTTCTTTTGCTGAGTCTCCAAAATCGTCATCGCCATCGAATACGGTTCTTGGCCTGAAGAGCTGGCCGCTGACCAAATTTTTATCGGGCGCTTTGAGGCGGCGACCTCTGGCAACAATTTGTCTGAAAGCACAGTGAAAGGATAAGTGTCACGGAACCATAGAGTCTCGTTTGTCGTCATGGCATCAACAGCGGCAACGCGAAGCTCTCTATTCCGCCCGGTAACCACGTCACGAAGCAAGTCCGACAACGAACTCAGTTTAAACTTCGTCACTAACGGGCTAAGGCGACTTCTTACTAAATACTGCTTACTATCACCCAATACAATCCCACATTGAGATTCTAAGAAGCGGCTGAAATCACGATACTCTTGATCGCTTATAGTTATCGCTGTCATTAATGTCTCTTTATTCTTGTGTTAGCGCAGTCTTCACCGCATTACCAAGCTCATCGGGGTTGAACTTAGCGATGAATGAGTTAGCTCCGACCCGTTCAACCATAGCTTGGTTGAATACACCACTGAGTGAAGAGTGTAAAATTACATATAAATTTTTCAAGTCAGCGTTTCGGCGAATCTCTGCCGTCAGGGTATAGCCATCCATTTCTGGCATCTCGATATCAGAAATAACCAAAGAGATTTGCTCGTAAATGCTCCCTTCTGCAGCCATTTCTACCAACTTATCGTAGGCTTCTTTACCATCTTTCACTGAAACCACTTCAAAGCCTATGGATGTTATTGCACGCTCTACCTGCTTACGCGCAACGGTTGAGTCGTCAGCGATGAGTATGCGGCGTACAATTTCTTTCTCAGTTTCTGCTTGAGCAATTTCTTCACCGATCGACGAATCCATCGTTTCATCAATTGGCGCAATTTCTGCAAGGATTTTCTCAACATCGAGAATTTCCACCAGTTCATTGTCGATATTAGTTACGGCAGTTAGATAGTTAGCTTTACCGGCACCATCTGGCGGAGGAAGAATCGCTTCCCAATGCATGTTGATGATGCGCTCGACCGAAGTGACCAAAAAGGCTTGGATGGTTCGGTTAAATTCCGCAATCACCACAAAGCATTTTTCGACGTCTGTCGTTGGTCGACCACCGATGGCTAGACTTAAATCAATGACAGAAACTGTATGGCCACGGATGTGAGCAACACCTTTGACCAAAGGGTGTAAATTAGGCATTGAAGTAAGCTTAGGGCACTGAAGTACCTCTTTGACTTTAAATACGTTTATACCGTAACGTTGACGCCCCATAAGGCGAAACGTCAGGAGTTCCAATCGGTTTTGACCGACGAGTTGCGTACGCTGATTCACAGAATCAAGAATACCCGTCATAAGCTCATCTCCATCTCAAACTTTTGCGCTAAAAAGTGATAATCTACTACAGGCTATAGTTAAAACCAGAGAAACAGAATGCCATATTTTAAATTAAAATTAGATTCGTTTTCCATAACTAAGTGTAGAGCTTTCTATAATATTTTTTACCCGTGTATCGGCTTTTTCTTGATTTTCTTTAGTGTTTTTACTTATTCCGCAACACCAGAGCAGATTCTTCAGATGCAAAATGCTGCGGAAAATCATGTACTCAGCACGGTACCCGCTCCTGCAGGTGGCCAATTAGAAGTCAAAAGCGGCTAACTTAGATAGTCGCTTGTTTGCTACCGACTGCCCAGAAGAACTCGCGACCTCATCCTCTTCTACCAATCCTTCCGCCAGTAACATAACAGTTTTGGTTGCCTGTGAAAGCGACAACTGGCGAGTTTATGTTCCGGTCCGCTTATCCGTTTCTGCGCCACAAGTTACTGCAGCCACCAATTTAGATAGAGGGCAAATCATTAGTGAGAATGATGTCACTATGAGTATGGTAGACTTGCATCGCTTTCGTCGGCAAGGTTTTTCCTCAACAAATCTGGTCTTAGGAGCAAAACTAAAGAAAAATATCCGTGTTGGTGAAGTAATTGAAACCAGAGATATTTGTGTGGTTTGTCGAAATGAAACCGTGATGATCCGAGCCGTTAATGACGGTATGCAAATCACTACGCGTGGTGTCGCCCTATCGGATGGCTCACACGGTGAACAGATAAGAGTGAAAAATAGCCGATCTAACCGTATAATTGACGCAAGGGTAAGTGGAATTGCCGAAGTAACTGTACAGTTTTAGGCAGTGTGTGAGTGGAATATGGCTCATACAATTTATTTTAGGTAAAACGCTAAAGTAATAGCCACTAGTGTCGATATGACTGTACAGGTTCTATTTTTGTGAGAGTAAGGCTTTATATATGGCAGGTATAGATAATATACGTTCAGGACAATCGTTGACGACCTCAACGAGAAGTTCTGCCCGTACCGAGTCGAGTGCAACTAACAGCACTGATTCAACGAAACGTTCTTCGGCGAAGCAAGACGCAGTGTCTTTGAGCAACAAGGTAAGGACATTGGTGAAATGCATTCTCAAATGGCCTCGCAACCAAGCTTTGACAGCGCGAAAGTGGCTGCGATTAAAGAAGCAATCGCTAACGGTTCGTACACAGTGAACCCAGAAAAGTTAGCGGATAACATGATCAAGTTTGAAAAAGAGCTCGGTGGACTTTAAGTCTCTGAGTAATTAAGAATAAGTAATCAAGAAGTAGTGTGTTGTAATGGCTGCCCTGAAAAGCTTAGTTGATTTTCAACTTAAAAATGCGACTGATCTTTCCCAACTATTGGAGAAAGAGAAGACGGCTATTGCTGCCAGAATTTCAAAAGATATTGAGTCACTTGCCAAAGAAAAAGTCACCTTAATCTCACAATTACAGCAGACTGATCAACGTATTGGCTCTCACCCAGATGTCTCCACTCTCACGGACGACCCTGAACTCAGTACTCTCGTTGATCAAATCCGATCTATCGTTCATGACTGTCAGCAAGCTAACCTAATCAATGGCGAAGCATTGGCACGCGCTCAGCTTAGCTTCAACAAACTCAATAATTTGATGCAGCAGAGCCAAGGTAAGATAGGCATGACCTATGACTCTGGTGGTCAAACACAAAATATCTCAACGTTAGGCACAAACCTTAAAGCGTAATATTAGAATTTACTCAGTAAATTGGCTTTGATAAGCCAAAGAACCGTTGAGATACTAAAAAATTCAGACACAAAAAAGCGGCAATTCCAATTGCCGCTTTTTCATTAGTGCTGAAGAGAATGAAGTCAATCTGTATCAAATTCGACGAGCTAGAAGATCGTTTGTTGGCGCTTCTCTGGAACTTGCTGAACTTCGCCGTAGCTTCGCAGCATATCCATTTTCTTAATATCTAAGCGAAGCTCTGTAACATAGCTGTCACCCACTTTGTAACTTCTTACTACCTCAGCGCCACGGATCACACCATCAACTGCACCTGAAGTACGCTCAGTGCCTAAACGTTGATCTTTCAGATCTGCACGGCCACTGACACGCATACCGTACACTTGTTCAGCCAGCTCTCGATAGGCGTCGATTTTAGACGCACGCATCGCGCGAACTTGCTTCTCTTCTTCATTGCGACCTTGCTGCTCGCTAATACTTGCATAGCCAACAGCCGTTAGCCAATCATCCATATTCATGTGCAGTGGCTGACAACCCACCATAACAAAGGCAACTAGGATTAATAGATACTTTTTCATCTTAATACTCCTATGGACGCAAAATAACGGTATAAGGTTGCGTCATCGTTGGGTCTGAACGGATCAGAACACCATCTTCAGTCCTCATTGAGTTCAGCGTATCTAAGTCACGTCCAATACGATCGGCTGGTAAGAAACCTTGCGCGGTAGCGACCACAACACGTGACTGCATTCCCACAACACGAGCATTCACTAACACCCCACCTTCTTGACGAAGCATAGTACCGGTTAAGATATATTGAATCTCCTGCTCCTGAGCCAGATCTTTCCAATCTCGGCTAAATGCGAAATCACCTTGTTGAGTAACTTGAATTGACCCAGTTGTTTTAAAGTCAACGACCTTAAAGCCGCGACGTTGGAACTGATGGATAAAACCTTCTGATACCGAATTACCTAGCCAGTTCGTCACATCCATATTCTGTAAATCGACGAAAGACGTCACCGCAATAGGCGTACGTGCAGACACACTAGTATTCGAAACCATAAGGTCTTCTGTCATACTCTCTACAAAAAAGTCTAAAGTATGGCGAGGACTCTCCATTAACATAAATTGCGACCCAGAGTACGGCTCCTTGCCGTTATAAATTGGGGCGTATGCACAAGCTGTCAAAAAAAGAACAGGTGCAAGACTCAGCCATTTTTTCATTCTCTTCATCTCCAGATATACTAAGGCACTGTATTCCAATAAGTTGACGTCACTGCCAATTGTGGAACACTCTTTGCTTTTCTAACCTTGCTACTGTTTAGAAAGGCAATGCCTAAATCAGCTAAGATTTAAAAAGCAAAATTTATACCTAACTGGCAAATAATTATGAAAAAGTTTTTTTTCCTCACTATATCAGTCTTTTACTCAGCACTCTTTTCAACGAGTGTCAGTGCCGCTTGGTACCAAGTGACTGGTACGGCAACCGTTGTTTCATCTGAAGAGGTGGCAAGGGTTCACGCGTTAGAAGATGCTATCTATAAGGCGGTGAGCTTTGCCGGCGCGGATATTGGTGGCATCAGTAACCTTCGCCCACTGCTTGAAGAAAACCGCAAAGAATATCAATTTGCGAACCACGAAGTCCGCTACATCATGGTAGAAGAGCAACGTGCTCGTAGAGGCATTATGTCCGTTCGCATTCGGATCGACATCTATCCATCGGCAACGGGTTGCCACGTTAGCAGTATAAGAAGACCTTCTTAGTGGGTAACATTGACATTGCCTCCCCACAACAAGCAGTAATGGGCCAGGTCTACCGCTTAGGCGATGATTTTGCACATGTCATTAATCGTCAGCTTAAACAGGAGTCAGCAAGCTTCGTTTCCGTTGGAACCACCGATTACGAGATCAATAAGCGTTACCCAGAAAGACTTAAAATGATCGCTCAAGACACTGGCGCTCAATACATCATTGGTGGGGTCATCACAGACCTTACTGCAACGGTAGAGCAAAAGGTTCTGCGTGACGACGAAATTAACCGTCAGTTCGCTTTAGAAATGCAAGTGTTCGACGGCAAAACAGGCCATGAGGTGTATACCCGAAACTATCGGGAGGTAGCGCGTTGGCCATTTCCTAAGACGAGTAAGATTGACACCAAGAGCGCACGTTTCTGGGCATCGACTTACGGCGAAATGATGCTTCGTGTCAGCCGCAACATCATGTTGGATCTTGAGTCGGAAGTGTCATGTAAAGTCACCTTACCGGAAGTCGTAGCAAAATTTGGCAACACCATTATTATGGACCTTGGCCGTATGCACGGTGTTGAGGAAGGCGATAAACTGCAGCTCTGGCATACAGGATCGTTCATCGATCAAAACGGATTACCACGCAATAAAGTGACGCAGTCGGATATTACCGTGACCGTATCAAGAGTATATGAACATGAAGCAGAGCTCACTGTCGATCAATCTGATCTGTCTGGCAGTATTCAGATCGGGGATGTCATGCACAAACTTCTATAGAAAGTAGACTAAATAAAAGTAACTGATTAACAAAGTTTATTTAAATCAGTACCATAGCCACATCAAAGCTCCCGTGGCACAGCTGGATAGCGCAGCCCCCTCCTAAGGGGCAGGTCATAGGTTCGAATCCTATCGGGAGCGCCATATTGAAGAAGGTCTAGTGCAATGACTAGGCCTTCTTTTGCGTAACTGAACTTATCATCACAAGTTGTGGAATAATCTCTCCCAATATCTTCAAAGCTACTCAACCAACGCCGTCAAAGAGTCTGTGATTTAGCTTCACAATTCATCCTGACTTTCTCTATTTGTACGTCAAAGTATGCCAACCTAGCACTCTGTTTTTCCCCTCTCTTCAGCGAATTCAGGCTAATGCAGTATAAACTTAGCACCCGAAATCAAAACACCGTCAGTATCCACTACGCTAACGCCACCAAAATATTGGTGATGAATCAAAAAGGCGGTGTCGGAAAATCGACTGTCACAGCGGCATTAGTCAGCCACCTACTTGCGTGTGACTATAAGGTGAATGTCATCGACTTCGACAAGCAGCGTTCTAGCCACGATTGGGCTGATTGCGTCAACAGTGGCTGCTCCCAAACCTATAGCCCATCATTTCGAAGTTTATCGGAAATGGCATTATCGCTGAAAGTTTCTCGGGACGCTGAATTTGTCATACTTGACTCACCCTCAAACTTTACCCGTGAAGAGATGGCGCGATACACACACTTTGTCGATGCTATTATCCTTCCTATGTCACCTTCTCCAGTGGATCTTCATGCCAGCTTACCCTTTATCAAGGATGTGATTGACTCTGGAGTACTAACTCGACGAAACATCGCTTTGTCTTTCATCATTAATCGCTGTGTCGAGCAAAACAAAAATGTTGAACGAGTAACAAACTTGCTCAATCACTTTCGGCAGTTTCCTACTTTAGGAAGGATGTCAGACAGTCATCACTATCAAGATGCTTTCTACTACAAAAGACCCATCGACACCTCAATTGATAAAGCATTATGGCAGAACACCATTAGTTGGCTTAGCGAGCTGAAAACACCCCAAAAAGATGTCATTCGTTGATATGAGTTCAAGCACTTAATTAAAAATCAATGCGTTACAACCCTGGTTTTGCAATGACTCCAACTATTGATGGCGATTATTGCAACATGCTCTATTTATCCCCTACAATGTTAATAACAAAATTATCGATAACTGAGTAATGAGCAAGAGCAATCTAACCACGAACACTGGCCACCGCTTTGTTTCAAAGGGTAAGACCGCCTATAAGATTCACATCCATACCCCCGATGACACTGTGCTGCATCGCTCTGTTGGGTTTGTTCGGATTGGGGACAAAAAGGCCTTGAAAAAAGCAATCA
>JYJN01000182.1 GCA_003263845.1 Vibrio aestivus
CAATAGCAAAGACACCAACACCCCGAACAATGCAGTGTAGACAATCATGTCGATGCCGTAACGCGCCACTAAGAATCCGACAACGGTTGAGCCCGCGATAAACGCCACCGAGCCCCATAGGCGAGTTCGACCATAATCCAACATCTTCAAACGTGAATAGTGGTTAGCCATTGCATCAGACAACGGAACAATCGGGCCACAGCAGAGATTAAACAACACCGTCGCGACCGCCATTAGCCAGAAACTACCGCCAGTAAAGAAGTGGAAGGCGATGAATACTAAAGAGGCCACACTCAACCAACGCAAGGCAGGAATTAAATGCTCAACACGGTGAATGCGAGGCGTAATCACCAAGTTTGCCACACAGCGCGTCGCAAAAACCCAAGCCGACTAGTAGGCCGATATCGGTCGCTGTCACGCCTTGCCCTTCAAACCATAAGGCCCAGAAAGGAAGATAGACACCATAAGCAAAGAAAAAACCGATGAAATATTGGGATATCCAGCCATAAGGCGATGGGTTGAGCATGTTAGGTGTCCTACTGCGTGATGGGAGGGTCAGAACGATGTTACATATTATGACGAGATCTCTATCGCAGAAAAAGGGAATAATATTTCATCTTCTCTTTCCTTATTCATAACCACCCCCTCCTTAAGGCTATTAGACCAAAGTCGTCTGGAGCAACGGCCCTTTTTTGTCACACTTAAGTCGTGGTCATATCAGTAAAAAGAGAGCACTATGCCTGATAAATTCAACATGAAAGCTCCGCCTTTTGATAGGCTGAACCAACAGCAGAAAAACACTCTTCGTTCTTCTCTTGATGTCGCTTATTTTCGCGCTAAAGAGTTGCTGCTTGAGTGCGACCAAAACTGCGCACATCTGCATATTCTAATAAAAGGCGCGGTTGAAGAGCGCTCGGGAGATGGCAAAGAGATCTTCGCTCACTATGCTAACGATGACATGTTCGATGTCCGTGCCCTATTTGAAGAGACCACACGCCATCAATACGTTGCCCTCGAAGACACCCTTTGCTATCTACTGCCTAAACAAATTTTTCTCGATCTCTACAATGAGAATGACCAATTCGCCGCCTACTTTGATAATAACCTCGCCAAACGTCAGCAGCTTATTGAGCCGCTCAGCAACAGCAAAATCTAGCCGAGTTCATTCTCACCAAAGTAGACAGCAGCATCTACCACCCGCCAATGCTACTTTCGCCACAGCAGCCTCTGCGCGAAGTCACCCAGCAACTAAAAGATAATGGATTGGATGCAGCCTTAGTGGAGTTAGCCAAAGACGATAGTCGCTTGAGTGACCACCAGCACGCACATCCATACGGCATTGTCACCAGAACCAACATGTTGCACGCGGTCATGCTCGATGACCACCCACTGGACACTCCCGTCGGCGATATCGCCACTTTCCCCGTTCAGCACGTCGATGATGGCGATTTTCTCTTTAACGCTATGATCACCATGACGCGGAATCGAATGAAACGGCTGATGGTATGCCAAGGCTCCGAAGCGGTCGGCATGCTGGATATGACGCAGATCCTCAGTGCCTTCTCCACCCACTCTCATGTACTGACTTTGTCCATTGCTCGCGCCACATCGATTGAAGAGCTCGCATTAGCCTCAAACAGACAGCGTCAACTTGTCGAAAGCTTATTAAATAATGGGATTCGTACTCGTTTTATCATGGAGCTGATCTCAGCGGTGAATGAACACATCATAGAGAAAGCGTTTGAACTGGTAGTGCCGCCTGCGCTGCACAATCAATGCTGCTTGGTGGTGTTAGGCTCAGAAGGGCGCGGCGAGCAGATCCTCAAAACCGACCAAGACAATGCCCTTATTGTTAAAGATGGGCTCGATTGGCCGCAATGTGAGACGGTGATGGGTGAACTGACTCATACCCTACAGCAGCTCGGTTACCCCCTGTGCCCTGGCTATGTGATGGTCAACAATCCGCAATGGGTGAAAACACAGTCTGAGTGGAAAGCTACCGTCAGCCAGTGGTCGAAACCAAGCTCAGCGGAGCACGTGATGAATCTCGCCATATTTACTGATGTTCATGCTGTGGCGGGCAATAAAGATTTATTGGAGCCCATTGAGCTACACCTTAAGCAAACCATGTTCAATAACATGCTCGCTCTGCAAGACTTCTCGCGCCCCGCCCTTCAGTTTTCACTGCCTCTTACTCTGTTTGGTAATGTTAAAAAAGACAAGCAAGGCGTGGATGTCAAAAGCGGTGGTATCTTCCCTATCGTCCACGGAATTCGCACTCTGGCTTTAGAGTATGGGATTGAAGAAAAGAACACCTTTGAGCGTATTGAAGCGCTGCGAACAAAAAAAATTCTCGAACCAGACACCGCAGACAACTTAAGCGAGGCGTTAAAACTTCTATTTAAACTTCGTCTCAACCAGCAACTTACACACCAACATAGCCATAACCGAATTGACCTCAAACAACTGGACCGCACCGAGCGCGATTTACTGCGTCACAGCCTACACGTAGTGAAAAAGTTTAAGCAGTTCTTAGGCTATCATTATCAGATAAGGGACTGAGGGCGCAGTATGAATTGGTTGCAACGCCGATATTGGCATTACAAACTCAAAGGGTCTGATTATCAGCCACTGTTTGCCTCGGTACAAAAAGGCGAATATATTTCGCTCGACTGCGAAACCACCAGCCTAGATCCAAACCGTGCAGAGCTGGTAACCATTGCAGCCACCAAGATTATCGACAATCGTATTATTACCAGTAAGCCATTTGAAGTCAGGCTCAGAGCACCGCAGTCCCTCGATTCCGGTTCGGTGAAGATTCATCATATTCGTCACCAAGATTTAGTTGATGGTATCGATGAAAAACAGGCACTCATCCAATTACTCGAATTCATCGGCAATCGCCCACTGGTGGGCTATCACATTCGCTACGACAAAAAGATTCTCGATCTCGCTTGCCGCAAACAATTAGGCTTTCCACTACCAAACCCTTTGATCGAAGTCAGCCAGATCTATCACGACAAATTAGAAAAGCACCTACCCAACGCCTACTTCGACCTTAGCTTAGACGCAATTTGTAAGCATTTAGACCTACCAATGCAAAACAAACATGATGCTCTTCAAGACGCTATTTCAGCTGCTTTGGTGTTCGTTCGCCTGACAAAAGGCGATTTACCTAGCTTTAACCTTCCCTATAACCGCTGAACCCTGAGACACAGCTCTAAATTTTCACGCTTAGTTCACCAATTTACAAAGGATCTCCCTCTCTCATCCTAAAGTCTAATTGTGGAAAAACGCCCACTGTCAGAGAGTTATAGATACAGACATTCAATAGTGCTCAGATGAGCCATTAGTCATTAATTCAATAATCAATGCCTACATCAAATGGAAGAAGTTTTGTTCAGTTGAACGAAGCGCAAGGAGAGAAGCAATGAGTGAAGCCCACGTTTATCCGGTAAAAGAAAATATTAAAGCAACGACCCATGCGGATAATGACACTTACCTATCCATGTACCAACAATCTGTTTCTGATCCAGAAGGTTTCTGGGCGGAGCACGGTAAGATCGTTGATTGGATCAAACCGTTTACTCAAGTAAAAAGCACTTCTTTTGACACTGGCCACGTAGACATTCGCTGGTTCGAAGATGGCACACTTAATGTTTCAGCTAACTGTATTGACCGTCACCTAGCTGAGCGTGGTGATGAAGTCGCTATCATCTGGGAAGGCGATGACCCAGCAGACGATAAAACATTAACCTTTAACGAGCTGCACAAAGAAGTGTGTCTTTTCTCTAACGCGCTAAAAGAGCAAGGCGTTAAGAAAGGCGACGTTGTGTGTCTATACATGCCGATGGTACCTGAAGCAGCAGTTGCAATGTTAGCTTGTACACGTATTGGTGCTGTCCATACGGTGGTATTTGGCGGTTTCTCTCCAGAAGCACTATCAGGTCGTATCATCGATTCAGATTCAAAAATCGTTGTTACTGCTGACGAAGGGGTTCGCGGTGGCCGAGCGGTTCCTCTTAAAAAGAACGTCGATGAAGCACTAACTAACCCAGAAGTAAAAACCATCGAAAAAGTTATCGTATTCAAACGTACTGGTGGCGATATCGATTGGCACGAGCATCGTGACGTTTGGTGGCATGAAGCGACAGCGAACGTTTCTGCAGACTGCCCACCAGAAGAGATGAAAGCAGAAGATCCGCTATTTATTCTGTACACGTCTGGCTCAACAGGTAAGCCTAAAGGTGTCCTACACACTACAGGTGGCTATCTGGTTTACGCGACCATGACCTTCAAGTACGTATTCGATTACCAAGAAGGAGAAACCTTCTGGTGTACGGCTGATGTGGGTTGGATTACGGGTCACACTTACCTAATCTACGGTCCACTGGCAAACGGCGCGAAAACCATCCTGTTCGAAGGTGTGCCAAATTACCCGAACACAAGCCGTATGAGTGAAGTGGTCGACAAGCACCAAGTAAACATTCTTTATACTGCTCCAACCGCTATCCGCGCACTGATGGCAAAAGGTACTGAAGCGGTAGACGGTACTAGCCGTTCAAGCCTACGCGTAATGGGTTCGGTCGGTGAGCCAATCAACCCAGAAGCTTGGGAGTGGTACTACAAGACCATCGGTAACGAGAAATCACCTATCGTGGATACTTGGTGGCAAACAGAAACTGGCGGCATCTTGATTGCCCCACTACCAGGTGCGACAGATCTAAAACCAGGTTCTGCAACGCGTCCATTCTTCGGTGTTCAACCAGCCTTGGTTGATAACATGGGTAACATCATCGAAGAGACGGCGGCAGAGGGTAACCTTGTTATTCTAGATTCGTGGCCAGGCCAAATGCGTACCGTTTACGGTGACCACGAACGTTTCGAGCAGACTTACTTCTCAACGTTTAAAGGCATGTACTTCACCAGTGACGGTGCTCGTCGCGACGAAGATGGCTACTACTGGATCACGGGTCGTGTCGATGACGTACTTAACGTCTCAGGCCATCGAATGGGTACAGCAGAAGTCGAATCAGCGCTTGTTGCTCACCATAAGATTGCGGAAGCGGCAATTGTAGGTATTCCACACGACATCAAAGGCCAAGCGATTTATGCTTACATCACGCTTAATGATGGCGAATTCCCATCAGCAGAGCTGCATAAAGAAGTGAAAAACTGGGTTCGTAAAGAGATTGGCCCAATCGCAACGCCAGATGTACTGCATTGGACTGACTCACTACCTAAGACGCGCTCAGGTAAAATCATGCGCCGTATCTTGCGCAAGATCGCAACGGGTGACACCAGTAACCTAGGTGACACTTCAACACTCGCAGATCCAAGCGTTGTTGATAAGCTTATCGCGGAGAAAGCTGAACTAGCTTAATACCACCAGCAAAACAACATTTTTCAAAGGCCTAGCGTAATGCTAGGCCTTTTTCTTTCCCTCTTACATCCTACTAAGCGATGTTCTGCAGCGACTTTATCTACGTTTAAGCGCCATCAGTAAAAATCGAAGTCTGCGTCTCAAATTAACCACTATTAATATATGGTTACTCTTAATAGTGTTACCTCGGTTACAAAAACACTCAACAACCATGGGAGATTAGACCAGTAAATTGCTGCTAAATGCGCTGAATTAGCTATAATCTTGGGCAATTTGCTAATTTTGACTCAGTTTCTACAAAAAGAAGATGATAAATAGGCAAGATTATGGGAGTGTTTAGATTCTTTTCACGATACAGGAAGATAACTGCACAATGTCAGCAAAGTCACGCATTCTATCCTAAATGGACCAAATCTTAACCTGCTAGGGTTGAGAGAGCCTGCTCATTATGGGTCTTTGTCGCTCAAGCAGATTATAGAAAACCTGAGCAAACAGGCCGCAGAGCTCAATGTTGAACTGGAACATCTGCAGTCAAACCGCGAGTATGAGCTTATTGAAGCAATACATGCGGGTCATGAAAGAATCGACTTCATTATAATAAATCCTGCAGCGTTTACTCACACCAGTGTCGCACTGCGTGACGCTCTGCTTGGTGTAAATATCCCATATATCGAGGTGCACCTATCCAATGTGCATGCTCGCGAACCTTTCCGCCACCACTCATACCTATCGGATAAAGCACAAGGTGTGATCTGTGGTTTAGGCGCACAAGGATACGAATTCGCTCTGTCGGCAGCCGTTAAGCAGTTGCAGGCAAAGTAACACAATTACTTTAAAAGTAACGAAACACTCTACAGCCAATAAGCTGTCTTATTTCACAAGAGAAAGAGAAACAAAACATGGATATCCGTAAAATCAAAAAGCTGATCGAGTTAGTTGAAGAGTCTGGCATTGCTGAGCTAGAGATCTCTGAAGGTGAAGAGTCGGTACGCATCAGCCGTAGCGGTACAGCTGCACCTGTAGCACCTATTCAGTACGCAGCAGCTCCTGCTCCAGTAGCAGCTCCTGCACCTGCGGCGGCACCAGCAGCAGCTCCAGCAGCAGAAGAAGCAGCTCCAGCAGTTTCTGGTCACCAAGTTCTTTCTCCAATGGTTGGTACTTTCTACAGCGCGCCAAGCCCAGATGCGAAACCATTCGTAAAAGTAGGTCAGAAAGTAAGCGCTGGCGATACACTATGTATCGTTGAAGCGATGAAAATGATGAACCAAATCGAAGCTGACAAGTCAGGCGTAGTTACGGCAATCCTAGTAGAAGATGGCCAACCAGTTGAGTTCGACCAGCCACTTGTTGTAATCGAATAATAGAGGCTCTCTCATGCTAGATAAATTAGTCATCGCGAACCGAGGTGAAATTGCACTTCGTATCCTTCGCGCATGTAAAGAACTCGGAATTAAAACGGTAGCGGTTCACTCAACCGCTGACCGCGATCTTAAGCACGTACTATTAGCAGATGAAGCAATCTGTATCGGTCCTGCTCGTGGTATCGACAGTTACCTAAACATTCCTCGCATTATTTCTGCGGCAGAAGTAACAGGCGCAGTCGCGATTCACCCAGGTTACGGTTTCCTATCTGAAAACGCTGACTTTGCTGAGCAAGTTGAACGCAGCGGTTTCATCTTTGTTGGTCCGAAAGCAGAAACAATCCGCATGATGGGTGACAAAGTTTCAGCTATCAATGCAATGAAGAAAGCAGGCGTTCCTTGTGTACCAGGTTCTGACGGTCCACTGGACGACGACGAACAGAAAAACAAAGCGCACGCTAAGCGTATCGGCTACCCAGTAATCATCAAAGCATCAGGTGGCGGCGGTGGTCGTGGTATGCGTGTAGTTCGCTCTGAAGGTGAACTGGTTGAAGCTATCGCTATGACTCGCGCAGAAGCAAAAGCGGCATTCAACAACGACATGGTTTACATGGAGAAATTCCTAGAAAACCCACGTCACGTTGAAGTTCAAGTGATTGCTGACGGCCAAGGTAATGCTATCCACCTAGGTGAACGTGACTGTTCTATGCAGCGTCGTCACCAAAAAGTTGTGGAAGAAGCACCAGCTCCAGGTATTACTGAAGAGATGCGTAAGTACATCGGTGAACGTTGTACTCGTGCATGTATCGAGATTGGTTACCGCGGCGCAGGTACGTTCGAATTCCTATACGAAAACGGCGAGTTCTACTTCATCGAAATGAACACGCGTATTCAGGTAGAACACCCTGTTACTGAAATGGTGACTGGCGTTGACCTAATCAAAGAGCAGCTTCGTGTTGCCGCTGGTCAGCCTCTATCTTACACGCAAGACCAAATTAAGATCCGTGGCCACGCTATCGAATGTCGTATTAACGCAGAAGATCCTGAGCGCTTCCTACCTTCACCGGGTAAGATCGAACGTTTCCACGCACCAGGCGGCATGGGCGTTCGTTGGGAATCTCACATCTACACAGGCTACACAGTACCACCGCACTACGATTCAATGGTTGGTAAGCTGATCACTTTTGGTGAGAGCCGTGATGTAGCCATCGCTCGTATGAAAAACGCGCTAGGTGAAATGATTGTAGAAGGCATCAAGACTAACGTTTCTCTTCAAGAGAGCATTATGAATGATGAGAACTTCCAGCACGGTGGTGCGAACATCCACTACCTAGAGAAGAAGCTAGGCCTACAATAAGCCAAACCTATTTCTCAAAGTTTCAAAATGCTCACTTCGGTGAGCATTTTTGTTTTTGGTTAAAAGTTAAGCTCAAAGTCTATAGGGTCTGTTGACCTTTCGAGCTGATTTTTGCAGCACTTTGCGGGAAATTTTTACAAGGCAGAGGCTTTGATGTGTAGCTAGCTACATGAGAAGCTGATAACGCAGTAGAAATGAACCGCAAAGGCTGCCCAAAGGGTTCGACTAAAATCGTTTTATGCTTTGTTGAAGGCTATTTACTTAG
>JYJN01000183.1 GCA_003263845.1 Vibrio aestivus
TTTTCCGATGCCCTGGCATACTAGGTAATTTTGGCAATTCCGGATCCTTTGGAATCTCACTATCATCAATTACCGCATCATCGCTAGGGGAAATAATATCGGTGTTGGAATCACTACTATTACACCCAACTAATGGAAATGTTAAAAGTAGAACTATAGGAACGAATATACGACTTACACTCATATTAATCCTCATCATCTTTATTTTTATTATCACTGAATGGGTCAACCACACAATTGAAACTCTGTTAATGGCCAATACCAAAACATGAATCATAAATTCACAAAAAAAGTAGAATTAAAAAAGTAATTAATCTTTAAATAATACAGAACACAAATCGATTTTTATTATTGTAGAAATCTCTTATCAAGAAAAAATCAGGTCACCCATACTTAAATTAGCTGGACACCACCTAGTCTATATAAATACGTGCAACAATATCTATGCAACATAAAACATACATTAAAAAGAATCTACAAATTATATCTTACTGACTCTCTTTGTATGGAAATAATAATTAATTATCTATTATTTATTGATA
>JYJN01000184.1 GCA_003263845.1 Vibrio aestivus
CTAGATTATCAAGCTCAACAGGCGCTTCAGGTTCGTGCTCAGGAGTAACTACTGACTCTACTGCTGGAACCTCTGGTGCAAGGGGTTCATCAGCTCCCTGTCTATCAAGAAGTGCATCATCTTCGTCAAACGTTGGTAGTTCAAGGTCGTCAAGTTCAACGGGTGCTTCAGGTTCGAACTCAGGAGTAACTTCTGACTCTACTGCTGGAACCTCTGGTGCAAGTTCGTCATCAGTTCCCTGTTCATCAGCTCTCTGTTCATCAAGAAGTGCATCGTCTTCGTCAAACGTTGGTAGCTCTAGGTCATCAAGCTCAACGGGCGCTTCGGGTTCGAACTCAGGAGCCACTTCTGGCTCTTGCTCTGGCTCACCAATGATCCAATCGTCGTCTTGAGGCATGCCATACTCATTTTCCACAGCTTCTGGCATAGGAAATTCAGGCTCTAGCTTCTCAAGTTCGTTTGTCTCTTCAATATGCTCTTGAGCAACTTCCGGTGAGTTAACCTCGGTGAGGTCTTCTGGTTCTTCTACTGATGAAGGGATCGAATCTTCGACTGGTGCTGGAGCTGATTCTTCAACATCACCCTCGATATCTGGAGCCAACTCAACATCCAAGTCAGCCTCAACGTCATCTTGAACTTCATCATCAAGATTCCAATCATTCAGCTCTTGTTCCAGCTTATCGACATCTGCTGACTCTAACGGTTCATCTGCGACAAACTCTTGCTCACTCGCCCCTTCAATTTTGGGGTCGAAGTCGAAATCATCATCACCAAAGTCCGGATGCTCAACTTCTTCTATTGCGGAGGATAACCAATCGTCTTCTTCTTCGGTTTCATCAATACCATCAAGGCTAGATGCCGGCGCTTCAACAGGATCGGAACTGGTCACGTCAACTTGCGCTGACTCTTCATCGTTCGCGAGTCCACTTGGGTCGTCCAACAATGGATCACCCGCTGGAGCAGCATTGAGCATATCATCAATGAAATCATCGCTAGAGAAGTCCTCAGACTCGATTGGCGCTTCTGCTTCTGCTTCTGCTTCTGCTTCTGCTTCTGCTTCTG
>JYJN01000185.1 GCA_003263845.1 Vibrio aestivus
ACCTTGTATAAATTTCTCACAAAGTGCTGCAAAAATCAGCTCGAAAGATCAACACGCCCTAAGTAAACAACATTAAGTTGGTTTTACTTTGGCCTGAATAGAAAAGGGAGCGTAATGCTCCCTTTTTTGTGCTTTCAATCTAGTAGTCACTGCGGCGTTTTTGATGTCACTTCTGGGCTTATTTCTTAAGACTCAGAGTGCCTGACTTACGTGGGCGAGGAGCTTGGTTACCTTCTCCTGACTGAGCTTTCGCTCCAGAGCGATAAGGTTTTGCTGGGGATTTAGGTTTCCCGCTGCTAGATTGATTGTTCGATTTGCCATTGCGACCTTTTTTGGAGTTAGGCGCATGTCTAAACTCGTCTGCGTTTCGGCCTTTGGAACGTTCGTTGTTTTTGGTTACGTCTTGCCTTCGAGGCTTGATTTTCCTCACGGCTATCAAACAATTTTGCGTCGGTCGCTTTGCGAATGCGTCGACCTTTTGCATCAAGCTTTGATGCATCTTCGGTTCCGCTAGAACCTTCACACATAGCCAGTAAAGTCGTAATTTCATCATCTGATAGGTAGCGCCATTTGCCATTTGGAATGCCATCAAGTGAAATATTCATGATGCGTACACGACGTAGCTTAAATACTTCATATCCTAACGCTTCACACATGCGACGAATTTGACGGTTTAGGCCCTGAGTCAGCACGATACGGAATGAGAACTTAGTCTCCTTAGTCACTTTACATGGCAAAGTTACGGTATCAAGAATCGGCACGCCAGAAGACATTTTCTTAATGAAATCGTCAGTGATAGGTTTGTCGACACGAACTACGTACTCTTTCTCATGACTGTTGCCTGCACGCAGAATCTTATTCACGATATCGCCGTCATTGGTCAAAAAGATCAAGCCATCGGAAGGCTTGTCCAAGCGCCCAATTGGAAGATACGTTTGTTGTGGCCAATGAAATCGACGATGTTGCCCGGAACATCACGTTCAGTCGTACAAGTAATACCCGTCGGTTTGTTCAAAGCAATGTAAACGGGACGCTCTTTTGACTTGACGGGTTTGCCATCAATACATACGTCATCGCCCAACTGGACTTTTGTCCCCATTTCGGGAATGGAGCCATTGATGGTTACTCGGCCTTGTTCGATTAATTTGTCGGCTTCGCGGCGTGAGCAGTAGCCAGTTTCACTGATGTATTTATTCAGTCTTTTTGCGGTATCTTGTGACATGATGTTCTCTCAACGTTTCACAACGGTCTAGGGTTGTTTTACTAGCCTAATTTTATAGGCAAACAAAAAGCAGCGTTGCGCTGCTTTTGTTCTATTTTAACACTGGTAGATAAATTATCCCATGCGTTTTTGATGACGCTCGCGGGTTTCAATTTTCTGGTCATTACTTTTACGCAACAAGACGTAAACAGCGCCAGTGCCACCATGAAATCTTTGCGCTGAGTGGGCACATTGCACTTCTCGGATTTGGGTCAGCCAGTTTGCCACGTAGCTTTTCATCAGAGCAGGTGGATTTGAACGCTCGCCGCGGCCATGAACAATCACGACGGTGCGAATGTCCATACTCATACACTGTTTGAGAAACTTCACCACTTCGTCGCGCGCTTCTTTTAGCGTCTTTCTATGTAAGTCCAATCGAGCTTGAATAGGGTATTTACCTAATCGAAGTTTCTTATAGACACCGTCTTGAACACCGTCGCGTTTAAATTCAATGATGTCTTCCGGTTTAATCATTGGTGCATGGTCGACGGAAAGATGCTCTGGGTTGTCGTCGGCAAGCCACATTGCGGCTTCGCGTTTTGCTAATTGCGATTCGGTAGCTTGATGTTTCTTATTGAGTTCCACGAGGTCATTGTGGATAGGCTTAACATCACCCATCATCTGTTGGAACAGTTCTAAGTCATCGTCATGGGACATAGCTAGATACCTAAAACGATAGAAAGGATTTGGAAAGTATACCAATAGAAGGTGGGATGGGAAGCGTAGACAAAGTAAAAAGTGGTAACTAAAAAACCGAAGTAGACAAACAATCTACTTCGGTGCGTAGGTTCACTTTACCAAATGGCAAAATGCTATGCGATTTAGTGAGGAGATTCGTCGTTGATCACTTTGTAGATGAAGAAGCCGCCAAAAAATAGCATCAGACAAAAAGCGCCAAATATTACTATCATTGATGATAGTCCCACCGCATTACCAAATAGGAGATCGAGCCAAAAGTCCATATTTCCTCCATCAAAGAATCGAAGACAAGAGTTACGTTATAGTTTGGTGACACATTAAGGGATGATCTGGATCAAGTGTGTTTGATGTGTTAACTGCTTGTAGTGATTGGTGTGTTTTTCATCACATTTTGGAATGGATTGTATGGTAATTGTTCGAACGAACTGGAAAATTGAAAAACCGTCATGAAATGACTTGCGTTGATAACAGATATCAGTAATATACGCATCCGTTGACGGCAATAAGCCACAACGTCTCGGTGAATAGCATTGCTTGATAGTGCATCATTGAGTTTGGAGTAGCGGGACCAGAGGGCGACCCTCAGTAACGTGAACCAAGTAAAAAACATTTTCGGTGAATAGCGCAGCTTGGTAGCGCATCTGGTTTGGGACCAGAGGGTCGGGGGTTCGAATCCCTCTTCACCGACCACATTAAGAAAAGCCTGCTAGAAATAGCAGGCTTTTTGCATTCTGGAAGTTAGTTTTAGTATTCAAACCTTAGTGGGGTTCGCCTGATGTTAGGATCTGGCTCTTCACCGACCACATTTAAAAAGGCCGCAGTAGAGATACTGCGGCTTTTTTGCTTTTAAAAAGCTAGTAGCTTCGAGCCCTAGTGGAGTTACCCGGACGTTAGAATATAGCTTTCTTATCGAGCGCTAGCTTTCTTCTGAGAACGAGCAAGTTGCCTGTTTCGATGTCGATAATTGAGTCGTCTTGTAACCTTCACTTTCGAGTAGTGCTATTAAGTTATTTTCGCCAACTAGGTGAAGTGTGCCCACCACGACAATGTATTTGCCAGAATCTTCAGGAATAAGTTTGCCACTGGCTAATTTTTTCGCCCAATCTTTGTTTCTGTCTGTCATGAACGCTTGCTGAACTTCGGGGTAATAAGAAAACTCTTCTGCGACTTGTTCAAGTTTGTGTTTGTCACCCACTTTCCAGCTCTCAGAAAGGCACTCAATATAGGGAATGGTTTTGTCATAATCGGAGATGGTATCGATTAGTAACTCCTCCCCGAACTTACTAAGCAGGTCAATTTGAAACTGAACGGATTCGAACGCGAGCACTGGAACATCGTACTTGATTGCTAACGCCTGCATGTTGCTATCGACACCATAAACTGCACTTTGACCTGCAGTTTCATTCAGGGTTTTCTGCAGTGTCATTGCAGCTGCCCACGCCGGACTATTCGCTATTGCATAGGGCTCGATACCTAAATCATCGCTAATCTCTTTTAGTGTCCTTAACTGCTCATCTGACAATACTTCTTTAGCGGTGCGGTTATTTTGTGGTGGAGTGATGGGATCGCTACTCTCGAGGTTCGCTTCGAGAATCAAACCATCGCTATTTTGTAGAAATTGAGTAATAGGCTGAGGCAGTGGGTACATATCCTCTGTACCTAAGTGCATCGAGCCAAAGATGAGCAGTTCTTGCCCGTTTTTCTCAGCGCTCCAAAACAAAGGTTGAGCGAAGAGCTGTTGGCTCATAAGTAGTAAAAAAGAGGCGATCCATTTGTATGTCATAATTGTCCTATAAAGTTTTAACGACAAAATTGTTAATTACAAAAATATTGACGGAGTTTTACGGAGTACTAAGTGAGAGAAAAATCACAATTTGGTTTAAATCGTCAAGAATATCGAGGGTAGAACTCACTTCTTTCGAATGAGTTTGCCCCTTTTTAAACTGGTTGCACACTAAAAAATTCGTGATCGTCATCTCATATAAATCGTTAAAAAAAATCTTTCGATTTTGACGTTGGTTGTAACTTGCTGTTTTTAATTGTTTTATGTTTTTTGATTTTGTTGAAGTGTGAATTGAGTCACCGCTCGAATTTAATAATTTTACGCTGGGAAATAAATCTCGATATCTTGAATGCAACTTTTTTGAGTCGCTCGTTGGTAACTCGCTGTTAACTTTTAGGGTAAGTAAGATGTTTAAACAATCATTAATCGCAACTTCCATTATCGCCACACTTGCTGGCTGCAGTTCGCTTTCTACAGAGCAGCAAACAGTGAACGCTTTGGCAGAAAATCTTGATATTGAATATCAAGTACTCACTAACCATGGTGCGAATGAAGGACTGAGCTGCCAAGAGCTTGGTGCTGAGTGGGCATCTTGTAACAAAGTGAATATGACGCTTGTCAACAATGGTGCGGCTGTTGATTCGTCGGATTGGGAAATCTACTTCCATAGCATTCGCTTAATTTTGGATGTGGATAACGATCAATTTAAAGTGACACGCATTACTGGCGATTTACACAAGCTAGAGCAACAGAGAAGTTTGATGGTTTTGCTGCTGGTGAAGTAGTAACAATTCCTTTGATTGGTGAATATTGGCAGCTGTTTGAAACTGACTTCATGCCAGGCGCATTTGTTACCTCAAATGGCGCAAACCCTAAATTAATCGAGTCACTGAACACAGAAGATACCTCTTCATTTGTGACTGGTCTTGAAGGAGACAATTTAAAACGAACGCCTGATGACAATAATGTAATGGCGACGGCAGAAACTCGTTTTGAGAAAAATGCAGATCTATCACAAATTGATGTTTCCGCTACTCTAATTCCAACGCCAATGCAGGTTGAGACATCTACAGGTGTGATTTCAATTGAAGGTGGCATTGCACTACCAAAAGAAGCATTTAGTGATGCTCAATTTACTGCACTAAAATCTCGCTCAGAAGTGGTTGGTGTGAATATCAGCGGTGACGTTAAGGTTGACGTTGCTGTTGTTCCTGCTGAGTTCACCCAAGAGATGGCAAAGTCTGGCGCGTACACATTAACTATCCGTGATGGTGAAATTGCAATTACAGCATACGACCAAGCGGGTGCGTTCTATGCGGTACAGTCTATTTTTGGCCTAGTAGACATCCAGAACCCAACTTCTCTGCCACTTTTGACTATTAAAGATGCGCCTCGTTTTAATTACCGTGGCGTGATGGTAGATATTGCACGTAACTTCCACTCTAAAGAAGCGATTCTAGCCACCATTGATCAAATGTCGGCATACAAAATGAATAAGCTTCACCTTCACTTAACTGATGATGAAGGTTGGCGTCTAGAGATCCCTGGTTTACCTGAGCTGACTGACGTCGGTTCAAACCGTTGTTTCGACTTGGATGAGACAAGCTGTCTGCTTCCTCAATTAGGTTCAGGACCAACCACGGATAACTTCGGGTCTGGCTACTTTAGCAAAGCTGACTATGTGGAGATTCTAAAATACGCTAAAGCGCGCAACATTGAAGTGATTCCTGAAATTGATATGCCAGCGCACGCTCGTGCAGCCGTAGTATCGATGGAGGCACGCTACAACCGCTTGATGGCTGAAGGCGAAGAAACACAAGCAAACGAATACCGTTTGATGGATCCACTGGATACTTCTAACGTGACAACGGTTCAGTTCTACGATAAGAAGAGTTTTATCAACCCATGTATGGATTCCTCTGCTCGCTTTGTAGATAAAGTTATCTCTGAAGTTGCAGCGATGCACAATGAAGCGGGTATGCCTTTGCAGACTTGGCACTTTGGTGGCGATGAAGCGAAAAACATCAAGCAAGGTGCAGGTTTCCAAGACGTTAACGCAGAAGAGAAAGTAAGTTGGAAGGGCAGTATTGACCTTTCAGAGCAAGATAAACCATTTGCTAAATCTCCACAGTGTCAGTCTCTAGTAGCAGAGGGTAAAGTCAGTGACTACGGCCAGTTACCAGGCTACTTCGCTCAAGAAGTGTCTAAGATTGCCGTTGCGAATGGCATCCCACATTTCCAAGCTTGGCAAGATGGTCTTAAGTACATCGAAGAAGGTGCAGAAACGTTCGCGTCTGAAACTACTCGCGTTAACTTCTGGGATGTTCTGTACTGGGGTGGCACTTCATCCGTGTATGAATGGTCTAAGAAAGGCTATGACGTAGTGGTATCAAACCCAGACTACGTGTACATGGATATGCCATACGAGGTTGACCCGAAAGAGCGCGGTTACTACTGGGCTACCCGCGCGACCGATACACGTAAGATGTTTGGTTTTGCACCAGAGAACATGCCTCAAAATGCAGAAACCTCGCTAGACCGTGACGGTAATGGTTTTACTGGTAAAGGTGAAATCGAAGCAAAACCTTTCTATGGTTTATCTGCGCAGCTTTGGTCAGAAACGGTTCGTACTGATGAGCAGTATGAATACATGGTATTCCCTCGTGTATTAGCAGCGGCAGAGCGAGCTTGGCATGCCGCTGAGTGGGAAAATGACTATAAAGTGGGTGTGGAATACAGCCAAGAAACGAACCTAGTTAACAAAGAGCTTTTGAACCAAGACTACAACCGTTTTGCGAACGTATTGGGTCAACGTGAATTAGCCAAGTTGGAGAATTCGGGTGTTGATTACCGCCTACCAGTACCAGGTGCGCGTATTGAAAATGGACAACTTGCAATGAATGTTCAATTCCCTGGTGCGCAGCTTCAATACTCTTTTGATGGCGTGCAGTGGCTAAACTATCAAGATGACCAACGTCCAGCTGTTGAAGGTTTAATGTACATTCGTTCCATTTCTGCATCGGGTGATAAAGCAAGCCGAGTAACAACTCTTTAGTAAGTCTTTCTAAACGTTATAGATTATTTCAGCCCCCTGACCATAGGGGGCTTTTGTCGTTGTTTCATTTTACTTTAATCAAGTGAGTTCTTTGTGAAGTTAAGTGATTGAGATCGCATTTTGGGGCTGTTTTGGGAAATGAATCATAAAAACTCGAAATATTAACGTGATCCAAGTCTCCAAAAGATCTCAATGTTAGACGTTTGCTTGTGATGAAGATCACTAATATCTATTTTTAGAACTTTTTTATGTTTACCTATGCTGTTGTTTTTTAGGTGTAATTTCATTTTTGTTCGATCGAGATCACTAAAAGCAACCATTTATTTTGCAGTAAAAATTAAATGTTGCAGTATGAGCGCCAAGCCAAGGGAGGCATCGCCAAGTGTGAAGCGTAGGTAAGTGATTTACCAAGAAATACCCACACATTCATATTTTTAAAGGCAGTAGATTATGAAAAAAGTTATCGCCCTAAGTGCTCTTTCTCTAGCATTCGCTTCTAGCGCATTCGCAGGTTCATCTTACGTAACAGGTAACCTTCAGCTTCATACAGACGACCTACACGGTTCTGATATGACTTCTACTCTAGAAGCAGGCCACACTTTTGATTTCGATTTCGGCGGTCTAACAGTTTACACTGAGTTAGACGGCATTCAGCTAGGTGAACTAGCGGTTGAGCGCAATGGAGACACTGGCTTTGGTGGTTCTTCTGCAAGCACTGCTTGGACTGTCGGTGGTGAGCAAGCATTTAACATCAACGACAACCTATGGGTTGCGGCTGGTTACCAACACCTAATCATCGAAGGCGAGACAGTTCAGTACCGCCCTCTAGTTAAGATCGGCTACAACTTCGACAACGGCGTATCTATCAGCAACCGTACTCGTGCACACATCAATGATGACAGCGATCTAAGCACAGATGTACGTCTAGACACGCGTATCGGTTACGCAGTGAACCCAGAGCTAACACTTAGCTACAACAACGTATACGTAATTGCTGGTAACGAATCAGAGAAGTACGATGGTGTGTTCAAAAAGCAAGACTCTATGGATCACGAGCTTCGCGCAACTTGGACTCGTAACGGCGTACAGCCTTACTTTGAGTACCGTAGCCAAGCTAACGGTGTGAAGATCGAAGGCGAGAAGATCGATAACCACGCATTCGTATTCGGTGCATCTTACGGCTTCTAAGCTGAGTTAGTCCGAACTATGTCCATAAAAAGCCCAGCATCGCTGGGCTTTTTTTCGTTTTAATACCTTTTGAAAAACTTAGTTGCCTTCATGGCGAGTAAATTCGAAGACTTGGCGTTTGTCATTAAAGGCGTAAACTGAGTATGCATCTTTCTTATCACCATACTCCATACCTGGCGAGCCATTGGCATTCCTGGTACTGCTAAGCCTTTCGCGTTTTTCGGTGGGTTGGCTAGGAATGCTTTAATATCTTCTGCTGGAATATGGCCTTCAAAGATATAGCCATCGATTTCTGCTGTATGACAAGATGAAAGTTCCTGCGTAATGCCAAACTTAGCCTTTACTGCATTCATGTCATCGTGCAGCACCTCATTTACTTCATAGCCTGCGTCTTCCATATGGGTAGACCATTCACCACAACAGCCGCAGTACGGAGATTTGTGGTTAATTACATCGGCAGCGAGAACTTGCGCCGAGAATGCTGTCATCAATCCAATTGTTATTGTTTTTAGTTTCATTGTGCTCTCTCATCAGTGTCGAGTTTTAAACAGACGTAATCGATTAGCATTAGTTACGACTGTGATTGAAGATAGTGCCATTGTAGCCCCTGCCACCACTGGGCTAAGTAAAAATCCAAACGCCGGATATAGTACACCTGCCGCGATAGGAATACCTAGTGTGTTGTAGATGAAGGCACCGAATAAGTTCTGTTTCATATTACGTAGTGTGGCTCTTGAAAGTTCAATTGTTCTCACTACCGTGATGGGGAGGAGCTCAGTAAGGTAATTTGCGCGCTCTCAATCGCGACATCACTGCCGCTTCCCATAGCTATTCCCACATCTGCTTGAGCAAGTGCAGGCGCATCGTTGACGCCATCGCCTACCATAGCAACACTGCGAGCTTGAGATTGCAGTTGGCTGATATGCGATGCTTTCTGGTCTGGAAGTACTTGAGCGATCACTTGATCAATTCCCAGCTCTTTTGCCAAGTTGTTCGCAACCGCTTTATGATCGCCAGTTAACATCACCGTTTGAATACCTTGCTGGTGGAGCTGTTCAATGGCTTTCTTACTGTCCGATTTTACTTGGTCAGCAATAGCAATGACGCCTATTGGTTGGTTATCTAACACGAAGACGATAGGTGTCCAGGTATTGCGAACGCTCTCATTGATGGCCCCTTGTACTTTGTTTGTTTCAAAGTGCTCCTCGGCATAAATCGCAGAACATGCGAGCAGTTTTTTGCCATCCAAGGTAGCACTGACGCCGACTCCACGTTGATTATTGAATCCGGACAATGTATGAGGTTCGATTTGCTTGTCAGCAGCAAAGTGACATACTGCTTTAGCAAGCGGGTGCTCTGAATATTGCTCTATGCTTGCGGCGAGTTTGACGAGTTGGTCCTCACTACGATTGATGGCGAAGAGTTTTTGGACGCTCGGTTTGCCTTCCGTTAGCGTTCCCGTTTTGTCAAATACCACCGTGTCGATTTTACTTGCGGTCTGTAGCGCTTGAGCATCCTTAATTAAAGCGCCCATTTCTGCTGCTTTACCCACACCTACCGTCACAGAAAGCGGGGTTGCTAAGCCCAAAGCACAAGGGCAGGCAATGATGAGTACTGTGGTGGTAACGATTAATACGTAACTGGCCGCCGGCGCAGGGCCAACTAACCACCAAACCGCCCCTGAAACGATGGCTATTGCAACAACAATAGGGACGAACACTGCGGAAATTTTATCGGCAAGTTTAGCGATGGGCGGCTTGCTGCTTTGAGCCTGACGAACCAAGGAAATGATTCTGGAAAGCATGGTATCTCGACCAATCCCTGCTGTTTCAATCAGGATGGTTCCGTCTTGGTTAATTGTGCCGGCAGCCACTTTATCTTGGGGCTGCTTTTCTACAGGAATCGGCTCTCCAGTAAACATGGATTCATCAACAAAAGAGTGACCTGAGATAATCACACCATCAACAGGGACTTTTTCACCCGGCTTAATGCGTACATGCATTCCGATGGTGACGTCTGCAATGGCAATCTTCTCTTCTTTACTTTCCATCACTACAGTAGCAAATTGAGGTTGGATACTGATGAGAGCTTTGAGCGATTGAGTGGTTTTGGCTTTTGCTTTCGCCTCTATAGCGTGACCCAGCGAGATCAAACCAATAATCATTGCACTTGCTTCAAAATAGACGTGCCTTGCTTGGGTTGGAAACCATTCAGGAAATAGGACGACTAGGCTTGAGTAAAACCAAGCTGCCCCGTTCCGAGTGCAACTAACGTGTCCATGGTAGCGCGTTTGTGCCGCAACGCCTTTACCGCATTAACAAAGTAGCTGCTGCCAGAAGTTGATAAAAGAAGAAATGTCACGAAGCCAACTATGCCCCAACCGATTTGATCGGATGAGCTGTGAATCATCATGGAACCACCCATCATGCCCCAAAGCATCTGAGGAGCACCAACAATCAACCCCATAAACGCAGCGCGTTTGTATTTCTTTTGTAACGCTAACTGCTCTTCTGCGTTGGTATTAGAAGCTGTGTCATCTTTAAGGACACTACCACTGTAACCTGCCTGTTTAATGGCTGAAAGTATGTCGCTTTCTGCTTTTTGTAAGTCGTCTTCTACGGAGACGATAGCTAACTGCTCTGCTAGGTTAACTTGTACCGAGCTAACTTTATCAACGCTTTCTATTGCTACTTCAACAGAGCGGACACAGCTTGCGCAGGTCATTCCCTGTATCGATAACTCGACAGAATGCGTGGCCAGCTTTGATGCTGTTGAAGTTGGCTCTACTACTGCATCGGGGTCGGCAGAGCTCTCTTCTGCATTGATGGCTTCGGGCTCATGTGCTTGATAGCCGCATGAGCTAACGATATTTTTTATCTCTTCTATAGAGAGAATTGTACTTACGGTGAGCTCAGTCTTTGATATGTGCTTTAGAACTATTTGGTTATTACTCTCTAACTTTGCAGAAAGTTTTAGAACACACTTTTGACAGCTAAGCCCTGTCAGTGAGAGGTGTATAAGATGGCCTGCCTCATAGCCCAATGAATGAATAGATTGATATATCTCGGCAAAACTTGCTGGAGTTTTGAGAGCAATGTGCTTAGGAGTCAACTGCTCAATTTCAACATCATGATTCTCATTTAGTAGAGTCTCAACTTTTCGCGCACAACCCATGCAATTAAGCCCGGCCAGCGGCATATCAATTAGTGGCATCATGGTTCCATCTCATAGTCATAGAAGTCGATATGCACACAGGATAAAGCTTCCCGCAAGGGCAAGGTCAAGCAAATCGTCTACTTGAGTTAACGTCAAAATAAGCTCAGTTGCCGAATAGGAGATGTCTTACCTATGAGAGAAAGATCAAACTATTTACTCATTTTAAATAAAGTTCCCTGAATTGATAAAAAATCATAGTGATTGAGATCTCGAAAATTATGAAAATCAGGTATGAAAATTAAACTAAGAAAGCATATTGACGAGACTACCCATATTTATATTTTCCTTAACTTATTGATTATAATTAACTTTATGCATTTTAGTTTCTTTTACTTTGAGGTGTGTCGCAAAAAAAATCTCATCGTTTTTTGATGCGAAAAAAGTTTGCCAAGATGCCCCTGTCCATAAATAAGTCCACTCATAAAACAAGGCTTTACGGCCTGAGTGACAAAAGAAAAAGCAAAGCAATTAAAATTATATAGAGGTTACTAACCATGTCTTTTAAGAAAACTCTACTAGGTGCAGCAATCGCAACTGCAACTATGGCAGCTGGTACTGCAAATGCATACATGATCGGCGATGCTAATGACGCCAACGTTGAAGTATACGGTGTCGTATCTATCTCTGCTGTAGATTACTCAGCAACAGAAGGCCCAGGCAAAGATCAAGGTGGGCACTAGAAAACGAAACTCGTATCGGTTTCCGCGCAGCTAAAGTAATGACTGACAATGTTGAAGCATTTACACAGGTTGAATCTGGTTGGGTACTCGATGACGGTGCTAAGCTTGGTAACCGTGACACATTCGTTGGTTTCCGTGGTGACGACTGGGGTCAAGTTCGCTTTGGCCGTATGCTAACTCCTCTTTATGAACTAGTGGACTGGCCATACTCGGCATCTAACCTAGGTCGTACTTTTGACCGTGGTTGGCAAGCTGGTGAGCGCTTTAACTTCGACCGTAAGAGCCAAATGGGTCGTTACGACTCTCCGATGTTCGGTGATGTTGTGAAGTTCAGCCTAGCAGGTGGTAACGGAAGCTCAAATCACAAAGACTCAAATTTCTTCGGTGGTTCTATCTCTGTAACTCCGCTAGAAATGCTAACTCTACACGCTGCATTTGAGATGGCTGATGATACTGAGTTCGATGCGAATGCAGTTGGTGAAACGGATGCATACTTCGGTGGCTTTGAACTTCGTCCATTTGATAACTTCAACATTCTAGGTGCATTCAAAACAGGTTCGTTTGAAGCGAATGAAGGCGAGTCTGGCGGTTACAAGGAGCGTGAAATCGACGCATACTCTATCCAAGCGAACTACTACCACGGTGCAATGAACTTCCGCCTAGGTTATGCGGACCAAACGGGTAAGACAGACAACCAAAAAGATAAAGACTTAGAAGCAACAACCATTTCTGGTGAAGTAGGCTATTCATTTAACTCTGTGTACACGTTTGTTCGTCTAGCTCAGCAATCTTCGCTTGAATCAAACGGCACACGCTACGATGACGATCTAATGATCCGTATCGGTACAGAGTGGGTATTCTAATCTAGACTATTTCTTGTATGAATGAGTTTTAGTATGATTTAGGCGGACACTATGTCCGCCTTTATTCGTTTGTTGTGGCAACGATAGTTACAGCAAATCAATAATTTAATTATCTAAGAACCGCGATGGAGTGGGAAATGAAAAAACTGGCAATTCTAATGTGCGCACTGGTCAGTGCTTCGGCTTTTGCAAAGGTGACGATTCAAACAGATAATCGTGTAGAGATTCTAGCGGTAAACCAAGTAATCAATAATGTGCCGAATGTTGGCCGAGGTGATTTGCAGATTGAAAATGGTGAGAATCAGCTGCTTATTCGTGTGACCGCGATGATTGATACCAATGGTGGTAAAGAGAAGTTCAATTCTCTACCAATGGTGGTGAAGTTTAATGCCAGTGATGAAACACTAAAATTTGAAACTCCATATGCTATTCGTGATAACCGTGGTGTAAATCGCTTTAATCGATCCCCAGAGGTGAAAGTGAACAGTAACAAAGGCACGGTTAAGCTAGTTACTGATAACATAACTAATCAAACATTTGATCTGATTAAAGATTACGACGCGATGTTGGCCAACTATAACCGAGAAGGTGGTGTGGCTGCGATCGCTGCGGTTCCTGTCCAGTTGCCTGAAGTTGCCCCTGTGCCAGTTCATCCAATTGAAACGACGCCAGTAAGTAAACAAACCAAACCTATGGTCAAACCAAGTCAGCTTCAGAAAGACTTCATGGCGATGACGCCTGAGCAGCGCCAAGAGTTCGTTTCTTGGGCCGTTAAGAATATGAGTAATTAATTAAGGACATTAGTTAATTACTAGAAATTACTGCAAGCTTTTATTGTAGTAGGCTAGAACGGTGCTAAAATAACGCGCAAATTTTAGCGCCGTTTTTGTATTTACCATTCTGGTCGATGAGAAAGCGCGCAGATCAAAATCATTAAGGTACTTTTCATGACGGTTAAAACTCGTTTTGCTCCTAGCCCAACTGGCTATCTTCACGTAGGTGGTGCTCGTACTGCTCTGTATTCTTGGTTGTTCGCAAAGAGCCAAGGTGGTGAGTTTGTGCTGCGTATTGAAGACACGGATTTAGAGCGCAACTCGCAAGAAGCGGTAGATGCAATCCTTGAAGGCATGCAGTGGATGGGTATGGAATGGGACGAAGGTCCTTACTTCCAATCTAAGCGTTTTGACCGTTATAACGAGATGGTAGACAAGCTACTAGCGGAAGACAAAGCCTACAAGTGCTACGCGTCTAAAGAGCTACTAGACGAAATCCGCGCTGAGCAAGAAGCAGCAAAAGAGATGCCTCGCTACGATGCTAACCATCCTAAAATTGTTGCTGCTAATGCTGAAGCGAAAGAAGGCGATGCATTTGTAATCCGTTTCCGTAACCCGAAAGAAGGCAGCGTTGTATTTGATGACCAAATTCGTGGTCGCATCGAAATTGCTAACAGCCAGCTCGATGATTTAATCATTCGTCGTACCGACGGCGCGCCAACGTACAACTTCGTGGTTGTCGTGGATGACTGGGATATGGGTATCACACACGTTGTTCGTGGCGAAGACCACATTAACAACACACCTCGTCAGATTAACATCTACGAAGCGCTAGGTGCACCTGTACCTACGTTTGCTCACTGTGCAATGATTCTAGGCGACGACGGTGCGAAACTGTCTAAGCGTCACGGTGCGGTTTCTGTAATGCAATACCGCGACGAAGGTTATCTACCAAATGCATTAAACAACTACCTAGTGCGTCTTGGTTGGTCTCATGGCGACCAAGAGATCTTCTCGGAAGAGGAGATGATTAAGTTATTCTCTTTGAACGCGATCAGTAAGTCTGCATCTGCTTTTAATACAGAAAAGCTACTTTGGTTGAACAATCACTACATCAAGACATCTGCACCGGAATACGTGGCTGAGTACCTACAGTGGCACTTAGACAACCAAAACTTAAGCATTGATAATGGTCCGGCAATCACTGAAGTGATCAAGCTAGTGGGTGAGCGTTGCAATACTCTGGTTGAACTAGCAGAGCAAATTCGCTACTTCTACGAAGATTTCTCAGAGTTCGAAGCTGGCGCCGCTAAGAAGCATCTACGCGGCGTTGCTAAAGGTCCACTAACTCTTGCGCTAGCAAAAGCTGAAGCTTTAGAAGAGTTCACGACAACAAACATCAAAGATGGCGTTATTGCGGCGGTTTGTGAAGAACTTGAGATCGGCATGGGCAAAATCGGTATGCCGCTGCGTGTAGCAGTAACGGGTGGCGGTCAATCACCATCAGTAGATGCTGTGATGGAACTCGTTGGTAAAGAGCGCGTGATTGCTCGTATCAAAATGGCTATCGCCTTTATCGAAGATCGCGAAGCAAACGCTTAATTTAAAGTTCATAGATGACAAAGCCGCAGTTTAAAACTGCGGCTTTTTTGATCCTGTTTAAATTCTATTTCAATGCGATACTATTCAAGCGGCCCATGAACTCTAGTATCTCTAAGTTATCTTTGTTGGCTTCAAGCAACGCTTTTTTTGTCTTGGTGTATGCACCTAATCGGCCATGTTTCTTAATGGAACAAACAACGCTTTTGTAGATGAGCTTGCCATCTTCATCGTAGTTCCGCCAAGCGGCAATGTAACACTCATCTTTGCGATTCGGTTCATTCTTGGTTGGGCGGGGTTTAAATATGATTCTGGGCTCGAGCGAGTGCGGCAGCCGCGTCATTAGATAAGGATCTTTGAGTAGTCGCCGCCAAAACTTTCCCCACATCTC
>JYJN01000186.1 GCA_003263845.1 Vibrio aestivus
TAAGATCTTCGACTAATTCTTAAGGAATTGTTTGAAGAGATTGCGATAATCGCATGATAGAAAAGGAAGGCTATATGCCTTCCTTTTTTTGTTTTGGTTATAAGTGTTTTGTTCCTTATCACTAATATTTTTAAGCTCTGACAATGAGTTAATTTAACTGCATTTTTTGTGTGGAAAAATACCAAGGTAAATCACGGTTTTGATATAACAAATTCGTCTTAAATTGCTTTGGTAATGTGAACGATTCTCGTTTATATTCTCTGTTATAGAAATTTGAACTTTGGTTGCTGTATGTACGTTTGTATTTGCCACGGTGTGTCTGATAAAAAGATAAAGAAACTTGTTGTTGATGAAGGGGTTACCGACATGAAAGGTATTCGTCGTTGTACCGCTCTAGGCAGTCAATGTGGCAAGTGTGTTCGCCAAGCGAAGCAAATTCTTGAAGATATCCAAAGTTATTCTGAGCTAAAACAAGCAAGTTAGCTCTTACAGCCTTTTTGACACCTTCTCAATTGGTTCTACAGTTATAGGAGCCAAAGAGGAGGGCTTTGTTATGAAAGGTGATCCAATCATCATCCAACACTTGAATAAAATACTTGGCAACGAGCTTGTTGCTATTAATCAATATTTTCTTCATGCCAGAATGTACAAGGACTGGGGTTTAAAACACCTTGCCGATAAGGAGTACCACGAGTCCATTGACGAAATGAAGCATGCGGACGAGTTGATTGAACGTATCCTTTTCTTAGAAGGTCTACCGAACCTACAAGATCTTGGTAAACTGAATATTGGTGAAGATACCAAAGAGATGCTTGAAGCAGACCTCAAGCTAGAGATGGAAGCCATACCAGATCTCAAAGACGCGATTGCTTACGCTGAAGATATTCGTGACTATGTTTCGCGTGACCTGTTCCAAGATATTCTCGAAGATGAAGAAGAGCATGTTGATTGGCTAGAAACTCAACTTGGCCTAATTGATCTGACGGGTATTGAAAACTATCTACAAGCTCAGTACGTTGATGAAGATGACTAACTTAATCGTGGAAAAGTAAGCATCACGCCCTGCGTTACTCGTGGGGCTTATCCACTTCCTCCGTTTTAGAAAAATCCCTACAGCCCTACATCACATTTTTCTTGCTTAATTTGCTTCCTTTCTGTACTATTCGTGCTCCTTAAAACTCGGTCATTTATCTTTAGTTCCTTGCTTCCTCTGGACGACCGGGCCAAACGTGGAAGCTAATAATCCGTAAGGAGCAACCAATGCGTCATTACGAAATCGTATTCATGGTGCACCCTGATCAAAGCGAGCAAGTTGCTGGCATGATCGAGCGTTACACTGGTTCTATCACTGAAGCTGGCGGTACTATCCACCGTCTAGAAGACTGGGGTCGTCGTCAAATGGCTTACCCAATCAACAAGCTTCACAAAGCTCACTACGTTCTTATGAACGTTGAAGCTGGTCAAGAAGTGATTGACGAGCTAGAAACTGCTTTCCGTTTCAACGATGCAGTTCTACGTAACATGATTATGCGTACTAAATCAGCTATCACTGAGCAATCTATCATGCTTAAGCAAAAAGAAGAGCGTGCAGAGCGTGCTCCTCGTCGCGAAGAGCGTACAGAAGCTAAGCCAGAAGCAGCTGCTGAGTAATTGACTTTATGACCAATCGAATGGAGCTGAGTGGCACGATTGTCAAGCCGCCTATTCGAAGCCAGAGTCCTAGTGGAATTGAGCATTGCCGTTTTTGGTTAGAGCATCGTTCCACAGTTCTTGAAGCTGACTTATCGAGGCAAGTTTATTGTCGTATGCCGATAGTCGTCAGTGGGCAAAGGTCACAAACGTTAACTCAGAATTTAGTTCAAGGTAGTAACATTAAGGTAGGCGGATTTGTTGCTTATCAGACCGGCCGGAATGGTGTGGGAAAATTAGTGTTGCATGCCGACAACATTACTCAAATTTAAGATCAGGAGATAGCCCATGGCTCGTTTCTTCCGTCGTCGTAAATTCTGCCGTTTCACTGCAGAAGGCGTAACAGAGATTGACTACAAAGACGTAGCAACTCTTAAAAACTACATCACTGAAGCTGGTAAAATCGTACCTAGCCGTATCACTGGTACAAGTGCTAAATACCAACGTCAACTAGCTCGCGCTATCAAGCGTTCACGCTACCTAGCTCTACTACCGTACACTGATAAGCATCAGTAATCGGTCGTTTTATTAAGAAAGAGGATTAAACAATGCAAGTTATTCTACTTGATAAAATCGGTAACCTAGGTGGTCTTGGCGATACAGTAAACGTTAAATCTGGTTACGCTCGTAACTTCCTTATCCCACAGGGTAAAGCAGTTATGGCAACTAAAGGTAACGTTGAAATGTTCGAAGCACGTCGCGCTGAACTAGAAGCTAAAGTTGCTGAGCAACTAGCTGCTGCTGAAGCTCGTGCAGAGAAAGTTAACGCTCTTGAAGCGGTTGTAATCGCTTCTAAAGCGGGTGACGAAGGTAAACTATTCGGTTCTATCGGTACTCGTGACATCGCTGATGCAATTACTGCAGCAGGCGTTGAAGTTGCTAAGAGTGAAGTTCGCCTTCCTGAAGGTGCTCTACGTAACATCGGTGAGTTTGAAATCAGCGTACAGCTTCACTCTGAAGTATTCGCTGCGATCACTCTACAAGTTGTTGCTGCTGAGTAATTTCAGTACCAGACGAATTCTTCTTCATTGAAGATACAAAAACACCAGCCCAGGCTGGTGTTTTTTTGTTTGTGGCTTAGGGAAACGCGTTAGAAAACAAACAGTATATTAACCGAGAAGATGCTGTCTGCTTTGTGCAGTCCTTCGGGGACCTTATCGTGGTATTGACGCGAGTATGCAAGCTTGAGAGCAATATCATCGGTGATATCGTTAATCACACCGACGTTGCTATCAATACGCATGTTGCTTCGACCAGAAACCACCGTCACGTCGCCATTTAAACTCAAATTGTCGAGCATTTGCCAAGATGAGTTTATTCTTCCTCGGAAGATCCCTTCTTCCACGATCTCTGGAAAGATAATGTCGTCATCTTTGAGTTCATCAAGGTTGGGTTCCTGATAGCGATAACCCGGACCTAATTCAACCTCTAATAGAAAGTCTTTGGTATTGGAGACTTGATAACCCAAACCGCTCGAAAGAGTATAGTCGCGAAAATACGCGCTATAGCGAGAGTCTATTCCACGAAAACTGCCGTACAAATAGGTTCTTGGGCCTAGCTTGTAGTCACTTTGCATTGTGTAAGAAGATTGGCGTTTGTCTTCTTCGCCATCTTTGTAGAGCATGTAGAACTTCCACTCACCATTGGTTCTGTGGCGTCCTTGGATGTATTCCGCGCTTAATCGAGAGTTCAGAGCTTGAGAATCAGAATTTCCGGTATGCGCTTGATAGCCAAACTCCACTTCGGTATCGAGTGGTGTTAGGTAAGAGAAGTTTTGTTGTTCCGTGTCGCTGGCAAAGGCAACTGATGCTGTGAGCAGACTAAATCCTACAAAAGCAAATTTTGACACCAACACCTCAAATGACAGGGAAAAGAAGACAGTCGCATATTATGCCCTACTGGCACATATATGTCAGCAATAAGTTAAAAATACCCACTGCTTTGACATTCTTTTGGGTAGATGATTACAAATCACTGAATCTGGTTATAATGGGCGATCATAGTAAAGTTTTTGAGCAAGTTCATGGCCGACACCAGATCAGATAATCGCATACGTAAACCGAAAGATGCACAAGTTGATGCAATCAAGGTTCCACCACATTCACTGGAAGCTGAACAGTCAGTCATTGGTGGCCTGTTACTTGATAACGAGCGTTGGGATACCGTTGCTGAAAGAGTATTGGCTCAGGACTTTTATAGCCGCCCTCATCGATTGATTTTTGAAGCGGTTAAGTCGATTCTTGAAGATAGTAAACCCCTCGACCTTATCACTCTCTCAGAGTTTTTAGAATTGCGAGAGCAGCTCGAAGATGTCGGTGGCTTTGCCTATCTTGCCGATCTTGCTAAGAACACGCCAAGTGCCGCTAACATCAATGCTTATGCGGATATCGTTGCAGAGCGTGCTTTGGTGAGAAACCTTATCGGGGTTGCCAATGAAATTGCTGATGCGGGCTACGATCCTCAAGGCCGAACGTCGGAAGATTTGCTAGATCTAGCTGAGTCAAAAGTTTTCGCGATTGCTGAAGAGCGCACTTCAGAAAACGAAGGACCTCAAAACGTCCATAATATTCTTGAGAAGACGCTTGAGCGTATCGAAATTCTGTATAAAACGCCGCAAAATGGTGTGACAGGTATCGATACTGGATTTAATGATCTCAACAAGAAGACGGCAGGCCTGCAAGGTTCTGACCTCGTGATCGTCGCGGCGCGTCCATCGATGGGTAAAACTACTTTTGCGATGAACCTGTGTGAAAACGCCGCTATGTCGCAAGATAAACCCGTATTAATCTTTTCTTTAGAGATGCCAGCAGAACAGCTGATGATGCGTATGCTTGCGTCTCTTTCTCGTGTCGATCAAACCAAGATTCGTACCGGCCAGTTGGATGATGAAGATTGGGCCCGTATCTCTTCGACCATGGGTATTCTCATGCAGAAGAAGAACATGTACATCGACGACAGCTCAGGTTTGACACCGACTGAAGTTCGTTCACGTGCAAGACGTATTGCGCGTGAAAGTGGCGGCCTTTCAATGATCATGGTCGACTACCTTCAGCTGATGCGCGTACCAGCTTTGTCTGACAACCGTACGTTGGAGATCGCGGAGATTTCTCGCTCGCTTAAAGCCTTAGCGAAAGAGCTGAATGTTCCTGTGGTAGCGCTTTCTCAGTTGAACCGCTCCCTAGAGCAGCGTGCTGACAAACGACCAGTAAACTCGGATCTTCGTGAATCGGGCTCTATCGAGCAGGATGCCGACTTGATCATGTTCATCTACCGTGACGAAGTGTATAACCCGGAAAGTTCGATGAAGGGAACGGCAGAAATCATTCTCGGTAAGCAGCGTAACGGTCCAATCGGTTCGGTTCGTTTGACCTTCCAAGGCCAATTCTCTCGCTTTGATAACTACGCAGGCCCTGCGTTTGATATGGATGATGAGTAATCCTATGAGCTACATGAAAGCGGCCATTGCCTCAATTGATTTGAATGCACTTGAACACAACTTGGCGCAAGTGCGTAAGCAAGCACCTAGCAGCAAGGTGATGGCGGTAGTCAAGGCGAATGGTTATGGTCATGGCTTACGTGAGATCGCTAAGCATGCTCACGGCGCCGATGCATTTGGTGTGGCACGAGTGGAAGAGGCCCTGCAAGTTCGTAATTGCGGTGTTAAGAAGCCAGTTCTATTGCTGGAAGGCTTTTACTCTCCCACTGATCTTCCGATTCTTGTTGCTAACAATATTCAGACCGTTGTTCACTGTGAAGAGCAGCTTGAGGCGCTCGAGCAAGCAACACTCGATACGCCAGTCGTCGTTTGGCTAAAAGTCGACAGTGGCATGCATCGTTTAGGTGTGCGCTCGGAGCAGTATCAAGATTTTGTTACCCGCTTAAATGCTTGTGATAACGTGGCAAAGCCTCTGCATATAATGAGTCACTTTGGCTGTGCCGACGAGTTGGATAAGCCGGATACTCGTCAGCAGATGGATCTTTTCTTCTCTTTGACGGATAAAGAGTCGGGCCCTCGTTCGCTCGCCGCTTCTGCGGGCTTGCTTGCTTGGCCAATCAGTCAGTTAGATTGGGTTCGCCCTGGTATCATTATGTATGGCGTTTCTCCCTTTGCAGATAAGTCAGGTTCAGAGCTCGGTTACAAACCTCTCATGACGCTTAAGTCGCCTTTAATCGCAGTACGCGAACTCAAAAAAGGCGAAAGTGTCGGCTACGGCAGTATTTGGGAAAGCGATCGCGATACCAAGATTGGCGTTATTGCGATTGGTTACGGTGATGGCTATCCACGAATGGCGCCGACGGGCACGCCTGTTTGGTCAATGGTCGCAAAGTGCCAATCTCTGGTCGTGTGTCGATGGACATGCTGACAGTTGATTTAGGCCCTGATGCGACAGACAAAGTGGGTGATGTTGCTGTCCTTTGGGGCAACGAATTATCAGCTGAAGAGGTCGCGAGTCATGTGGGTACTATCGCTTACGAGCTAGTTACAAAGCTCACGTCACGCGTTGAAATGGAATACATCAGCGAGTGAAACCTTTAGTTGTTCTCGCTTTGTGTTTGTCATGGCTAGCAACGTTTTCGACGTTTGCTAAAGAGAAAGACAAAGCTTTCGTTCCATTCTATTTCAGTACTGAAAGCCTAGGGCACACTCTAGGTGTTGCTGGTGTCGCAAAAGGTGTAGGGCAGCCACAAGCCGCGCTGTTTGGTATGGCGCTTTATACTGATAAAGACAGTTATGTCGGCTTCCTTTCCGCATTTAATTACGCACTTTCTGACTCTTTGCTTGTGAGCACTCAACTGTATCAAGCGCAGCTCAATGACACGCCTTATTACTTAGGTTCTCAAGGTAAAAGTGACTCAAGTATTGATGATAAGACCATGACCAATGGCTTTGAGCAAAACTATGAAATTGAGTTTAAGTATTTGCTACCTTGGGGGCGGTCAAAGATCATGGCCTAAAGGGTGCTTTCATGCCTCAGCGCGATGTGCGTTTTGCTTCGCCTAAAGAATCAGGTGTCAGCAGTATCACTTTTACTCCGCAGTATTCATCGCGTGAACTCGATGTAAACTCAGACTCCGAGAAAGCGACCGCTTTTGAAATTGGCTTAGACTGGGATAATCGCGACAGCACACGTAACACGACGAAAGGTTCTCATACCTCTTTAGATGTCACCGTTGGCGCCGAGAACTGGGGCAGTGATTCACCTTGGGTGAAGTGGGAATTCCAAAACAGCCACTTCTTCTCGCTTGGGCCATTGGCAGACATTTTTGATCAACAAGTGGTTGCATTGGACTTCTATACCGCAGACACACCCACTTGGAAAGACTGTGAAACGTCCGATTGTGGCCGACCACCAGAGCAACTGCAAAACCGACTTGGTGGTTTGTATCGCCTGAGAAGTTATACCAGCGGTCGTTACCATGGCCGTTCAGCCATTCACTATTCAGCAGAGTACCGTATGTTGCCAGACTGGCAGCCGCTTGGTGATATCCCTGTGATCAACTACTATGATTTGCCGTGGTGGCAGTGGGTGGTGTTTGCTGAAGCGGGTAATGTTGCCGATGAATACAACCTAAGCGATCTTCATACTGATCTGAAGTGGAGCGTGGGCGGTGCGGCACGCTTTCAAGTCGAGGGGATCGTTGTTCGAGCGGAAATCGCTCGTGCAAGCGACGATCAGACATTTAGAGTGATGATCAATCAACCTTTCTAACGCTTACTCCGTTTTCACTATCCTCAACCTTTTTGTTGCGCGACTTCTATTCTCCTTGAAGTGTTGCAATAACCGTTCTTCTGCCACCGTGATTTCGGTGCTCTCCTAAATAGATACCTTGCCAAGTCCCGAGCGCAAGTCGGCCGTTTGAAATCGGGATGGTCACACTCGCACCTAACAGAGATGATTTGATATGCGCAGGCATATCATCGCTGCCTTCATAGGTGTGTTGATAGTAGGGGGCATTCTCGGGGACGAACTTATTGAAGTGCTGCTCCATGTCTAATCGCACAGTAGGATCGGCATTTTCATTCAAGGTTAAACTTGCAGAAGTATGTTGGATGAACAGGTGTAGTAAACCCACGGAAATGCCTTGAATCTGCGGTAACTGTTGTTCAATTTCATCAGTGATGAGATGAAAACCACGCTTTTTTGCGCCTAGGTGAATACTCTTCTGAAACCACATAGGTCATCCTCTATAATCTCGTTGGAAAACTTTTTCAATCGGCGCTATTGTGTTGCTTGGCCTTAGACGACAGTATATTAACATAGTTAACTTACGTGATTTATCTCAACAAAGGGGTAATCAAGCTGAGTCATAATTAGCCACTGAAAATTAATTACAATTTTTGTCACTGACTTTTTACAGTGATCAGTTATCTTTTATTTTGCTAAATCGGGGATTCCTCTAACGGCACTCAGTTGTTTCTAATTGATTGGTTAGTTGGAATGAAACCACAGATACATCGGGATCGAAATCATGCTGAAAAACATCAACCCAACGCAAACACAAGCTTGGAAAGCACTTACCGCGCACTTTGAAACAGCGCAAGACATGGACTTAAAATCTCTTTTTGCTCAAAATCCACAACGTTTTGACCAATTCTCAGCACGCTTCGGTGATGATATTCTCGTTGATTACTCTAAGAACCTTATCGATCAAGACACGCTATCGAACCTATTTGCGCTAGCAAACGAGACTGAACTTAAATCTGCAATTGAAGCGATGTTCAGCGGTGACGCGATCAATAAAACAGAAGATCGCGCAGTACTTCACACCGCACTGCGTAACCGTAGCAACAAGCCTGTCATGGTTGGTGGCGAAGACGTCATGCCAGCCGTGAACGCAGTGCTAGAGAAAATGAAATCATTTACTGAGCGTGTGATTGGCGGTGAGTGGAAAGGCTACACAGGTAAAGCAATTACGGATGTAGTGAACATCGGTATTGGTGGTTCGGATTTAGGTCCTTACATGGTGACTGAAGCGCTAGCGCCATACACAAACCACCTGGACCTGCACTTTGTATCGAACGTTGATGGCACTCACATCGTAGAGACGCTAAAAAAACTAGACCCAGAAACAACGCTATTCCTTGTGGCGTCTAAGACATTTACAACTCAAGAAACAATGACTAACGCGCACAGTGCACGAGATTGGTTCCTAGAGTCTGCACAAGATGAAGCACACGTTGCTAAGCACTTTGCGGCGCTTTCGACTAATGCTCCAGCGGTATCTGAGTTTGGTATCGATACAGATAACATGTTTGAGTTCTGGGATTGGGTTGGTGGCCGTTATTCGCTATGGTCGGCAATCGGTCTTTCAATTGCTCTAGCGGTTGGTTACGACAACTTCATCGAACTCCTAGATGGTGCGCATGAGATGGACAACCACTTTGCGTCAACCGATCTAGAAAGCAACATTCCAGTGATCCTTGCGCTGATTGGTCTATGGTACAACAACTTCCACGGCGCTGAATCAGAAGCGATTCTACCTTACGACCAGTACATGCACCGTTTTGCAGCGTACTTCCAGCAAGGTAACATGGAATCAAACGGTAAATACGTCGACCGTGATGGTAACGCTGTGACTTACCAAACTGGCCCAATCATCTGGGGTGAACCAGGTACTAACGGCCAGCACGCGTTCTACCAGTTGATTCACCAAGGTACTAAGCTGATCCCATGTGATTTCATTGCACCAGCAATCAGCCACAACCCTGCTGGCGATCACCATCAGAAACTAATGTCTAACTTCTTTGCACAAACAGAAGCCTTAGCATTTGGTAAAGATGAAGCAACGGTGAAAGCAGAGTTTGCTAAAGCAGGTAAGAGCGAAGAAGAAGCGGCGACGCTAGCACCATTCAAAGTATTTGAAGGTAACCGTCCAACTAACTCAATCCTAGTTAAGCAGATCACACCACGTACGTTAGGCAACTTAATCGCTATGTATGAGCACAAGATCTTTGTACAGGGTGTTATTTGGAACATCTTCAGCTTCGACCAATGGGGTGTTGAGCTTGGTAAGCAACTCGCAAACCAAATTCTACCTGAGCTTGCAGACGATTCTGCAATCAGCTCTCACGACAGCTCAACCAATGGCTTAATCAACGCATTTAAAGCGTTTAAAGCTTAATTAGAGCTTATTGAAAAAAGTCAGCTTCGGCTGGCTTTTTTATGCCTACTGGATTCAACAAACAAGCAGGCTGTCTCGTCCTAAAAAACAAAAAGGGCAAGTGATTATCACTTGCCCCTTTTGAAGGTTCTTTAAAGCTTATTCGAAACAGATTTCGATGAAAGCGTTACCCCATTGTGAGGTGAATGGCATGATTATGATAGAGCCTTCGCACTTATGACGAATCGTGTGGCCTTTACCAGAAACAACCACAGCGTTGCCATATCGAAGTCGAAGCCGCTTTCCGCTAGGATGCGTTTAGCTCCACCCGTTACCATGTTGGTGATTTCACCCACCATGTCGGTTACTTCTTCATTTAAGCCATTAGGCGTTCGCCCAACATGTTCTGCATGATCTCTAAAGCCAGTGCTTCATCGAAGGTGATGGACATTGATCCACGAGTTTGATCGCCAACCATACCAATCAGGCCAGATACATCACCACGAGCGATTTCGTCTTTCTTAACTCGAGGTTTTTGAGGCTTCAGTTCTAATGATGCCATCGTTTTTAGAACATTCATCAAGGATGCTAAAAACGGGTTTACAAATTCAGCGCGCATAACTTTCTTCTATTTCAAACTTCATTCACTGGATTGGCACGACTGGCAAATACCATGAGATTCAATCACGTGATTGGTGATACTGAACCCGTGCTCTTCTGCGTTCTTCGATAGCAAGGCTACCAAACTATCATCTTGAAGTTCAATGACATCACTACACTTATCGCAAATTAATAGATGTGAGTAATGTTTATGAGCATTGCATGAGCAACAAGAGATATAGCTGTTTGTCGATTCAACTCGGTGAATGAAGCCTTGTTCCATTAAAAAATCTAAGGCTCTGTAAACCGTAGGCGGTTTGGCCTGCGGTTCACTCTTTTGTAGCTGTTCGAGTAATTCGTAAGCACTTGACGCTTTCTTACTTGAACTAATGAGCTTAAAAACACCTTTCCGTTGCGGAGTAAGCCTTACGCCTCTCGCTGTGCAAATTTGTTCAATCTGCTTAAGTAACTCTTGGTCCAAACCTATCACCATAATAGCCGGACTCACTTAATCATATACTATTTCTAGATGAATAGCGCCGTCCAACCAACAATTGCTATTTGTGAGTATAGTGTCTCATTAAGTAAATAGCGAAACAGACTATACGTTACCCTATGTTGTTTAAGAGCTACACTTTATATGATTTTCATACTGTTAGATAGTTCAAGCCTTATACGCTTATCAGTGTAGCACTGTATTACTAGTCTCTGAATGCTTATTAACCATTTTGAAGGTTACGGTTGCATAGTAGTGACCTAGCTCATTGTGTTCTTGGTATGCCCATCCCATTTTAGAGCAGACTCGCTGTACAATAGTGAGACCGACACCATAGCCAAGTTCAGACTGATATTGGTCATCAAAAGGGTTGCTGATGGTGAGTTGTTCTTCTTTTAGAGTAACTTGTATATCGCCACTGCTGTAATTGAGGGCATTCTTGAGCAGGTTATTGAACACTATGGTGACAAAGCTTTGTGGTGCATGAATGGAGGCATTACCTTCGAAGTTAAAGTGGCACTCTGGCACTTGCTTAGCGTTGATAGACAGTAGGTGCTGACTTAACTGCGTAAACATTGAGCTCAACTCAATGGCTTCATAATTCTCGGCTTCAATTATCTCTTTGCCCAAATTAAGGAATGCATCCGTTAGCAATGACATATCATCACTTGCGATCTCAATGCGTCTAATGGCCTTATGTGCGATAGGAGGTTGATTATCAATTTTGCTCAATAATTCTGATGAACCTTTGATGACCATAATGGGCGTGCGTAACTCATGAGATGCAAAGCGGCTGAAGTCTTGCTCTCTTTGCAGGTTATCGCGAATAGCTTGCTTGCTGCGATTCAGCGCTTGTTCAATTTCTCTAGTTTCTCGAAAAGAAGTGTCGATGCTGAGAGAGAATTGATCGTCGGGTATGTTACGAATTTTTGTCTCTATCTGGTTTAGAGGCGCGGATAGAGAGCGAATAAAGTAGAGGCTATAGAGCAGCATACCTAAGCCGACAAATAGCCCCAACCCAATGGTAGTGAGATGTAAGATAGTTTCGTAGGCGTCAAGATAATCATCGGCCTCATCTTTGAAAACGATGTAAAGCAACCCAGAACCTGACGGGTGCGGCGTAACTAGAAAATGCTTCTCTTCTTTGAAGAAACGGTGGGCATAAAACCCTGGAGAGTCATAGCGGTTTAGCCATTCTGGAACGGAATCTTGGCTCCAAAAGGTATAAAACTCGCTTGGGTTCGGGAGGGGAGTTTTTTCGCCAAGTGTTTGGTAATCACGATGGTACCGAGCCGATTCGGTATCAATCCAGTGGTGGAGGCTAATGACCTCCATTTGATTTTCGGCCCAGTAGAGCATTCCCCAAAATAGCCCAAACAGAATCATGGTAGGCACACCAATACCCCAGCGGATCTTTTTGTAGATGCTCGGATAGGGGTTAGGGTTTGATTCGATAGCCTTGGCCATGCACGGTCTCCAATCGAGAGTTAGTGAAGTTTTTGTCTAGTGCGGTTCTTAGCCCGTATATATGACTGCGTAGTGCATCACTTGACGGGCTTTCTTCTCCCCAAATGTGCTGAATGACTTGTTGTTTAGAGACCAAGTTAGGGGCATTTTTGATCAGTAGGGTGAGGATTTTGAATTGGATTAACGTGAGCTTGATAGTCTCACCTTGCGTAAGACTGCCTGGCTCTCTATATTGAGCTCGATATCAGCGTAGTTGAGTTGGCTGAGATCTTTACGTTCGCCACGATGAGCTAAGGCGCGGATACGAATGGCCAACTCTTCAAGAGCGAAGGGTTTAACAAGGTAGTCATCGCCTCCCGCATTGAATGCGGAGATCTTATCTTCAAGCCCATCTTTGGCCGTTAAGAAGAGGATAGGAGTGCCGCAATTTAATTCTTTGCGTAATCTTGACGTTGTAAGCACGCCGTCAATTTTCGGCATCATGATGTCCATAATAATGACGTCATATTTTTGCTGCGACACTAAGGATAATGCGGCCTCACCATGATAGCAGCATTCCACAATAAACCTTTCTAGCTCCAGATAATCACTGATGGTTTCTGCGATTTGTTGGTTATCTTCAACCACCAAGACTTTGATATTCACTCATCACCTTTTTTCTTCACGTTTGCTTCACGTTTGGGTCGCTAAGATGCGCGCAATTTTTCAGACTCTTTAGATATAGGTTATATATGAACAAGTTGATATTGGCGCTGTTTGTCACGGTTTCGTTAACTGCTTGCCGTAATGACGGTGGAGAAAGTATATCAAATTCCAAGACAGGTAAGCTTGATGGGCAAGTGAAAGCCATGTCAGTCTCAGAAGAAAGCTTTCAACTCAATGGCTATCGTTTGCAAGCTAGCGGGGCTGAGATTCGCTACCGTCAACACTCGGTAGATTTTGCTCGTTTGGATAATGGTATGCGTGTTCAAGCAGATGCGGTAAGCAATAATGTTTCTTCGATGAAGTTAGATCCTTCGATGGTCGGAGAGGTCGACTATGTAAAAGGTAATCGCTTCTCAGTGAATGGAGTCGAGCTTGAATATAGCGATCTGCGAGGTGTTAAAGCGGGTGATTGGGTGATGGTGACGACTTATCCGCAGGTGGATGGGACCATTGAAGTGGTTTCGGTTCAATTGATGCCGGAAATCGGCGAAGTGGAAATGGAAGGCTTTGTTGAACGTCATCAAGGATACTCATTTACTTTGAACGGTATTGAGGTCGATTACAGCAACGCGACCTTGCATGGTTCTTCTTCGCTGAAAAACGGCCATTGGGTCGAGGTGTTTGGTGACATGGTCAACAATGGCTTGAGAGCATCAGAAATTTATGCAGAAGACTACAGCAAATATGATGATGTCGAGATTGAAGGCCTGGTGACCTGGGTAAACAGTGACATCACCATGTTCCAGCTGAACAATCATCTGAACATTGCCATTACTGATCGTACTGAGTTTGATGATGGTAAGCGTAGCGATTTAGAGGTCGGTCGTTGGGTTGAAGTCGAACTGCTTTATCGTAATGGGCGTTTGATTGCCGACGAAGTGGAGTTTGAAGATGATGGTGACTTCAAGCGTGGAAAAGAGTTTGAAGTAGAAGGCCGTGCGGTGCATTCATCAGGAAGTTCGGTATTCACTATTAATGATATTGAAATAGACATTACCTCGCGTACAGACTTTGACGACGATCTTTCTATCAATAACCTTAATGGTGAGTGGGTAGAAGTCGAAGGACGATACATCAATGATCGTTTTGTCGCTTACGAAATCGAACGCGAAGACAAAGATGATGATATCGAACTTGAAGGTCCTGTGAGTAATGGCCAGTTGTGGGGGTATGAAGCGACAGATGGTTCATTAGATCGATTCAATGGCCGCTGGGTAGAAGTGGATTGCGACCTAGACGGTACGCGCATAGTATCTAACTGTGATGATTAAGCAGAACTGATAGCGAAATACAAAAATGGCGATGTTTCACATCGCCATTTTTGTATCAGTGTTTTGAATAGAGTGCTTAATAGGAAGAAGAGTAAGATTAGATTTTCAAAATTTTATGGTTCTTCATCATTCGGTGACCTTCTCTCTTAATACATTCCAATAGAGGATGATCACCGATATCAGCACGCCAGATAAACGAAATAGCGCGATCCATCTTAAGCTCGGGTACGTTAAGGGCTGCCAGTTCACCACGTTCGATGTGTGGTGCCACATCCAGGTATGGTAAGCAGCTTAAGTACTGACCATTGGCTACCATAGTGCGGATCACTGGTACGTGGGAGTACTCACGCCAAACGTCTAGGTCAGGAATAAGCGGTACCATAGCGCTTTCAAAGATTTCGCGCGTTCCTGCACCACCTTCGCGTAATACCCATTGAGCTTGCTCAAGTTGAGACAGGCTTACCTGCTTATTCTTTGCATACGGGTGATGTGCGGCACTGATAACGACTAAGTGATCTCGACACCATTCTTCTTGATGGGTTCGGTTGTCGTCGCAGCGGCCTTCGATGATGCCTAGGTCATAAGTATAATTGAGGACACCTTGAATAATTCGATGGGTACTCCTTACTTCAAGGCCTGTACGAATTTCTGGGAAGTCGTTATCAATTTTACTAATAAGCTCTGGCACCAAATGCTCAGCAGGTGTTTGGCTTGCGCCGATGTTAATGCTGCCGCTAAATAGGTGTTGGTCATAAAAGCCGAGCTCGATCTGTTCTGCATCTTGCAGTAGACGTTTTGCACGTGGGCGAAGCCAATTTCCCCAATGGCTCAAACGCATGTCTTTACCTTGGCGAACAAACAGTTCGCGACCCAACAATTTTTCTAATTGGCTCAATGACATACTGGCTGCTGACTGAGTCACAGATAAACGCTCAGCCGCTTGGCTAACGCTGCCGAGTTCTGCCACAGCATCAAACACCGCTAATTGTTTTAATGAATAACGCACTTGTGCTCCTCTTATTCAATATTGGCAGAGCGATGCCAAAGGTAATCGATTGCTCTATCAGGGAAACTGACACTTCATGAAACGAGTTAAATTGTATCAAGTTTTCTACTAATAGGAACGAAACTCTTGATGATAGGCGGTTTTCTTATTATCGCTTCATCGATTTTAACCCGCTAATTCCACACAAAAGTCGGCAATGGTGACTCGTTCATATGAGCCATCAATTGTTCACCGCTTTTCTATCATGGAAGCCAGTTAACTCTACTCATTGTTCCAAGTAAATGAGAGTGAGTATGAATAGCCTGCATCACTTTGTTTGATGATTTCACCAAATGCTGAAAATCAGCAATGGCCATTATTTACTATCAGTAAAACTGAATGATAGTCTAAATTTAATCAATTGTACTTAATTTAAAGTGCTAAGTAATATTTTCTCCATAGCTTGAAGCGCTAAGCGAATCCCATAGGCCAAGCCTTTGTTAGCCCGAGCGTACTTTCTAATTTAGGAGAAGAAAATGAGTGCTTTACTAACGATTAAAGATATTGTGAATACCCAAGCTCCCGTTCTAAACACGGAAGCGACCCTTCCTTTCGCTATTGATGTGTTGTCTCAACACCGTATCAACGGCGCCCCTGTCTGTAACGACAAAGGCGATCTGGTTGGCTTTCTTTCAGCGCATGACATCATGGTTGAGATGTGGTGCCAAGACTACATCCCAGACAGCGATGTACATGTAGCAAACCTGATGAAAACTGATCTAGTGACCGTTGATGTTAATGATCGTCTGACGGATGTGTTGGAGTTTTTAGCATTAGATAAAGACCAGCTGTACCCAACGACAGCGATGGGTTACGCAACACAGATGACCACACTGTCTGTTGAAGAGCGAGCAAAGACAATCAAAGTGAACAAGCCACAAGTTCTACCTGTGACCGACCAAGGCAAATTCGTCGGTGTGGTCTCGCGTCAAGAAGTCCTGAAGGCCCTTCGTACTCTGTTTACAGAGCCTGTTGCGCTAGACACACCAAGTGATGCGCCTGCGAACGAAGATTCTGAAGCTGCGAACGCCGCTTAACTTCTCCCTACTACGCTTTGCTTACTTTAGGCTCTGACAATAAAGACAGGACAAAGGTGCATGGATAGCACTAGAGCCTAAGTAAGTCGTTTAATTACTCTGATTGGAGTTCTAATGGAACACATTTCTCATCTATTTGCTTTTAGTCATTTTGCTATTGCACTGGTCGCATTGACGATCATGGTACTGGTTGCTCGCACCATTGTTGCAGGTACTAAGTACTCTTCTCTATTAGTTATTGTTGTATTTGGTTTGGGTATGGGTGCGCTGCTGGTTAAAAGTGGCATGGCTCAACCTGGGCTTGGTGACTTCCCAGTGATTGTTCTGATGAGTCAGACGACAGTGATCGCACTGATAGCCTCTTTCTTTGTGGGTGGGCAAGAGATCAAACGCCTGCTTTCGAAGCAGAAACTGTCTGGCGATGACGAGTTCTTCGTGCCATCGACAAAAGAAGTAATTGTCGGTACTAATAGTACGCAGTTAACCTTTATTGTTCGTGCGTTCTTCCTATTGATCGGTATTCAAACCGCAGACGTGCTGATTTCAGGCCGCACGGGAGATTTCCCACTTGGAGACTCTTTCCTACTGCTGTCTTACATCTGTTTAGCTATTGGTTTCATCTATATTGATAATCGCGCGAAAGCTCAGAATCGACCTATGTACCTGCGTAAAGGTTTGGTTGAGGTGATGGCAATCATTGCGGTACTCAATATCTCTCTTTGGTTAGCAGGCGTGGTTGAAGCCTACATTGGCTTACCACAAATCTTCTTCGCGATGATTCTGTCTTCTGGCCTTGGCATGCTACTGCCTAAATGGAAGCTGGGTCCAACGATGAACGCATTGCTGTTTGCCGGTATTCCTTTAGTACTAGCGGGTAGTTTCTTAGTGGGTGGTTCTCACATGATTGAAGCGTTCGGTATCCCAGGCCTTCAAAGTGTGATTGTTTATGGCTTCGCTGGCCAAGTATTCTGGATGTTTGGTGGTTTGGCACTGCTTATCTTTGCGGGTAAAGCAAACGACCTACGCAACCTAGCGCCAGGTATGGCTGGTGGTCTATCTCACTCAGGTCTAACAGGTGCTTGTACGGCAGGTGACTTTGGTCGTACCGCGTCATCTCGTGCACCTATTATGATTAATATTCCATTTGCGGGTCACATCTTCGTATTCACTATTTTGGCGGCGAGTGCAGAGCGTGATGCACTAATGATTGAATGGACACTGCCATTGATTGCGGTTGGTGCTGCGTTTGTTGCGCTTTCACTTAAAAACCTACGCAAGGCGGATGGTTGTGAAGGTACAGAAATTAAAGGCCTAATGCAGTTCTCACTCGGTTGGCAGATCATGGCGGTATTCGGCAGTTTCACCATCTTGAGTATTGCAGGCATGTCATTAGAGCACGCTTCTATGGCTGCATCGTCTGGCCTGTCTCACTTCGGTCTATTTGCAGCGGTACAAGAAGGCATGTTTGGTGCGACAGCGGCGAGCTTAATTACCTTCACGTTCGCGATGACATTCCTAGTACACCCACTAGTGTTTGGTATGTTCGGTAAAGCGGCGGAAAGCAACGGACAAATGGCTGAAAAAGCAGTCATGGTATTGGCGACACTGGGTCTGATTGGTGTGTTGTACTCCACCATGATTATCTAATTGGCTAATTAGACCGTCAGTTGGTTGGTAGTTAAAAATGGCAGATGTTCTATCTGCCATTTTTCTTTTTGTGAATCTATACTCAGGTGAAATTGAATTTGTACGTGTTACTTGTGGCATTTCTCTTCGCTTATTTAATAAGTGTTTATGCCTAGTAAAACAAGCAAATGGAAACTTAAATTTTCGATAAAATAGTTTGATTCTGGTCCAGAAATATCAAGCAATGAGATATCACAGCAAGCCACAAGAATCGAATTCTATTACTCGTTCAATCGAAGCTTTCAACGAGTACCTAAGTGATAAGAAAGAGGAAGGGGAGTTTCAATATAACGTTGAACTTGTTTGCTCCCCTGAAGAAGTACAAAGTTTTGGATTAAAGAGCTTTGCACTTATGGCAACAGGTGAGGAAGGTGCCATAAGTTCCTCTTGGTCACTATCAAGTAATGCAGAGCGTAATCGGGTCTTGTTGTCTACTTCTGTTGGAATCAATGAACCCAAAACGCTCTGTTTTCAATTTCCGGGCACCAAATCGACCGCATTAGAATTTGAAAATGTCTCCCCAGTCAAACAGGGCAGCATCTCAGTAAGTGAATCTTTCATACCAGTAAAATTATCAGTCCAGATTGGTGAGCGTTTGGGGTGGCCTACACAAGGCTACTTCTACCATTTCATTGATGATGAGCTCGCGCATGAATATCAAATTCTTGATGGAGGGAAGTGGACTTTTTCAGCCTCCACACCAACAAGTGAACAGCTAAGTGATGAAGTTGTCGATGGCCATGAAGTTTCAGTCATTGTTTTGCCGTATAAGGTTGCTAACACCAAAGTAAGCCGTCAGCACTTGCTCTACGTTCGAAACAAGCTCTCAGCGGAATTTATGCAATCAACATTGTCGGCCGAATGGTTAGATGAAAACGCCTGCGTAGTCGACCTTGATGAGGTCATTGAAACTCGAACCGCGAACCTAATTGAGAAACCGAAACAGATTGGTGAAGAGGTCGTCTATACCGTTCAAGCTGGGGATTCGTTATCTGCTATTGCTCATAGACAAGGTTTATCTTTAGATGACTTACTTACGTTGAATCCACAACATGAAGAAAACCCTCATCAGATAAATGTTGGCGATAAGCTTGTACTAGAACGTAACTCGAAAGCGGCGCAAGAGATTGAGTTCCACACTTGCCAGCTCGATCCAAAAACGAATCAGCGTGAAGCATGGGATGACATTGCGGCGCTTTACAACTTGTTGCCAAGATTTCTACTTGAGCTCAACCCTCTCTATCTTGATGACCCATTAAAGCTAAAAGTCGGTGATAAGTTAGTAGTCACCCCTTCTGAAAAAACTGCAGAAGTATGCCCTCGTCAGCCTCTCCCTCCAGAGAACATTACCACCGACAAAACTGTGTTTGCTTATGCCAATGTTCAGTGCTCGCAAGCTGAATCAACGCCCGAATCATCACATGCTTTTGTTGAGCCAATCACAGATAGAGTTGATGCAGACAAGCGAACGCCTGTCATTAAGGTAGAGCAGATTTTCCTTCACTCTCAGTTACTGTCTTCTGTCGATGAGCTAGAAGCCTAGCGCGAGGTAACGGGGAAAACATAGGAAAGGGTGAAAAAGGAGAACTAGTTAAAACACTCCAAACGGCATTGCTTGAAATGAAGTTTGATATTGGTTCAAGCCGAAATGACGGTGATTTCGGCCCAAGTACAGAGAATGCTATAAAGCAGTTTCAAGAGCATTATGCTCCGCAGTTTATTTTCCATAGTGACTATCGAATGGAAGTGAGCGGTGTTGTTGATACGGGAACGTTGCTGGGGATAGATGAGGCTTTGGTTGAAGGTTTTGTTTATTCAAATGAGCCGATAACGATCGAGTTGACAAGAAAATGGCAAACGTCTGAGTCGACTATCGGAGAGTACAAAGTAGCAGGGACAGAAATCACTGGCTATATACTTGAAGAAAAAGGGCCGGATACTCTTCTATCTGGGCAAGAAAGGCGAATTCCGATAGGAATTTATCAACTAGAGTGGCACTATGGATCTCGATTTAAAGGTGTATTAAAACTATCCAATTCAGATGTCCCTAGTTCTAGAGCAATTTTGATTCATAAAGGAAATACAGCTGCGGATACTGAAGGGTGTCTACTTCCTGGAAAAATTAAGGCTCAAAATTTCGTCGGGCAAAGTGCTATAGCATTCGATGAAGTTATCACTGCTGTAAAGGGTAGGGGAATTAATGGAGCTAGGATTATTATTCGAGAGGCATATGAAAACTAAAATTCTATTAGCAGTCTTTTTAAGTTGTATTTATACAGTAGCGTGGGCAGGTAGCTTTTCCTATGAATCACTTACCGCTGATTCCCTGTGCATGCAATCATCCTATGATAAAGCTAAAGCGCGGCACGAAGATAGAGTCGAGGAGTTTTTGGAGTGTTTCCCTAAAACGTTTCGAGAGTTTAGTGCTGTGTTTGGATATGGCGGTGGGGCATTTCAAAACAAATCAATCATAAGCGATACAGCTCTAGTTTATGGCTATCTGGATTTGTTTTTTGATTTGAATAAAGAGAAAGAAAATTACACCGCTTTGTTTACCATTGCTTTAAATGGGCGCTGGGAGGTCGATGCTGTAAATTATTATCGACATAAGCTTAAGAGTTTCATTAATAATGATCCTAAAATAGCCGCAAAATCACTGTCTTCGTTTAGTCATGAACATCTACAAAGTTTCTGGCTCTATTATTTTGATGGGCCGTCACTTCCTAAAGAAATACCATTGGAAGTTCAAAGGTTAAAAGTAGAATCTCAACAAGTCTATATAGTGGCGAGTGATATATTTGATTATTATCGAAAAGTATATGTAAGTGATACCTCATCATGAACTGGCCAGCTTAAAGCCTAGTGTTAATGGTTATATTCTTGTCGTGAAGTGGTTATTACACTTTGTATTTTGCTTCCAAGTATTTCATCCTCGGAGCTCACGTGTTTAAGCACATAATCCCTTTTTGTTTACTCTTTATGTCATTCGGCGCAATTTCCAACAGCTACATCCACCTCCCCGTAGATAGAGACGTTCGTTGTTTGAAGGATTCCTACCAAGGTGCAGTAAAAGGAAATGCTGATGATGTTACCGCTTTTCTTCAATGCTTCCCCAAAACCTTCTATCTGTTTAGCGCTACTTTCGCTTCGAGTGACGCTTATCATCATCGCTCTGCAATTTATGATAGTGAAATAGCTTACGCTTACATCCAACTCTTCTTTTCATTGAATACAGAACAAAGTAACTACCTACCGCTCTTTGAAATTGCATTGAATGGGCACTGGGAAGTGGATGCGGTAAGCTATTACAAACAAGCGTTGGTCACTTTCATTGAGCAAGCCCCGAGTTAACAGTAGAAATACTGAAGAAACTGGATGAAGAGAAGCGCTCAAGCTTTTGGTTTTTCTACTTTGATGGGCCAGAGTTTTTAAACTCAATACCGAAAGAAGTGAAAGCACTAGAAGTGTTTTCACAAGACATTTTCGATGAAGCAACGAGAGTCTATGTCTATTTTCAAGAGACGTTCAATTGCGATGCGCTAAGGTAAGTTTGTTAATAACTGCTTTTCCTACTTCTGCTCTCTACTTAAACAATATCAACCCCTATCCATCGCGAACAATCGGGAATGTTTGGGTCTAAGCCGAAGTTGAGGTAGAATCCCCGGCTCAAAAACTCACGTGATAATTAACGTGAACTGATTACAGACGATGCCAGTCTAGGCATGAGTAGGGCCGTACAATGCAAGATAACACTATGCTGATTAACGAAGGAACTGAAGTGGAAGGGAAAAAGCCACATTTTTACCATTCTCGGTTTTCCATCGCGCCTATGCTCGATTGGACTCACTTTTAAGCAATTACTAGCCTTGCCAGTGAGTCATACGTACTAAATACGTACTGACTATTAAATTCACTATGGTTATGTGTGTGAGATGAAGCCCACCTAAATGCTTTAAATGGTCGACAAATGACCACATATGTACAATTATATACACACCTATGTGCTAGATTTAAGGTGTCAGTTAAGGGAAAACTGACAACAATATACCCTACCTTGGCATCAGTGCTAGTGGAGGTTCTATGGAGTGGAGAGAAGAAATGAAGAGTTTACTCAAGGCAGTACTAGGCGTTTCTACAGAAAAACCGAAGCTACTGAGTCGTTTGAAATTCGCGCCAAAGTTGTCTCAGGGAATGTCGTGCAAATGGATCTGAACTCTTTGCGGAAAAGTGAAAAAAGTCATTCAGCAGGCGACTAAAGCTATAGAAGCTAGTCATCGTACAGAAGAACCTTGTACTTGAAGAGTGATTTTTTGCAGAAAGGTGGGGTTGAATAAACCCCGCCTTTTTTATTTGAGGGATTAAGGATGATCCGACCAACGTCACTATTACTCGTATTAGTAATGTGTGTTTTGGGTTACTACTACTTAAAAAGTAATCCTAAAACAGCGTCAAAGCTAGAAAGAACTGAAGGCTACCATACATTTCTTTGGAGTGTCGGAGAAGGCATGGTGCTTTTCTTTAGAGCTTTAGTAATATACTGCATTGCTAAGCTGGTTTTTACGATGACAGGTGTCTACTTCTCTTTTTCGTCCTTAGTGCTGGTAGATATTCTCAGCTTAGAAGCATCTCATTTTGATATTTTGACTTGTGATGTAGCGTTAATTGCCTGGGTGCTTTCTTGGGCCACTCCTAGATATGTGTATAACTTCTCCCAAGCAGAATATGAAAATCAGCTGTTTGGGTGGTTCGCTCAGGACAAAGGTGCTCCAGAATTTAATCAACTATTTTACAAGTCGTTAGAATCAGGCCTGCCAATACTTTTCACAATGTCTGATAGGAAGGTATTTATTGGCTATATCACTGAAATGCACCCTGCAGACTTCAATGATATACAGTTAGTGCCGCTATATAGTGGATATAGGTGTGAGAAGACACTGGAGTTAAATTTGGTGACCCCTTATGTTGAAATCATTCAAGATATAGAAAGTGAAGAAAGCCAAGATGTGGATCTTAATGAATTCCTGGTGACACTTCCCATACGAGAAATCGTTCATGCCCATTTGTTTAATTTTGAATATTTAGGCTCATTTGAAGAGCTTGAGGGGCGGTGTTAAAAATAGTCTTTAAGGTAGAATCTTTTATTAAATCCTTTGCCCACTCCAAACCACCTCTCCAATGATTTGAAAGTCTTTGTGTTCTATGTCCTTTTTGAGAATTTCCCAGGTTTTGTATGTTGTGTTGTCACTGATGACCTCTATCTTCTCCGGCAAAAATTGCAGCCGCTTAACTAGCAGTGCACCCTCAAACCGAAATACATAAATCCCATCTGAAGCAAAGTCATCAATTTTATTGACCATCACAATGCTCTGGTTCTTGAGTGTTGGCTCCATGCTGTCACCGCGGACGGACAAGAGGAAAACATTCCCTGGGTTGTAACCGAGATCTTTGCGAATGTACTTCTCACTGAATAGGAGAGAGGTAGAAGGGTCTTCATTTTCTACTAAAGAGCCTGAACCTGCACTTGCTTCGATTTCATAAAGTTTAACTGAAACATAACCACGAGGTGTAACGCTGCCATGCTGAGCAACTTGTGCGGCCTTGAGCAAAATATCATCCGGTATTTTTTCTCTGTAGCGCCAAGTTTGTATTGTTGAAGTGGATACTCCTAGCACCTTGGCTAAATCGACGTTCCGAGAAGTTCCAGTCATCTCTTTTAATTCAGATAATTTATCATCAATTATGCTCATTTATTGCTCCAAGTTCTCCACAAGTAATTCAAAAAGTGCTTAGGTTAGATTGAGCACTATTTAATGCTCAATGTCGATTGAGCACTGTATGAATGCCTGATTGCTCTGAGTCGACTTCAATTGACAACAATATCACAGGTGATCAGATGAATATGCACTTCGCATTGTTGGCTCGCTTCGAGAATCCAACAGTGGAACTAAAGTCCGTAAGCCAGGAATTTTTTGGGATTACGCCGAAAACCGCAGAGCAGAAAGCTAAGTCGTGTGACTTTCCTGTTCCTACCTTCAAACTTCGTGACTCCGAACGGAGTCCAACGCTAATCAAGGTGGAGGATCTAGCCGCGTATATCGAGAAACGATATGAGCTAGCTAAAACCGATTGGCAATCCGTGAATGAGTGAGGTGACTTATGGAAACCCCAATTCATTCCATCAATATCGACTTCACTCATGCCAGTGAAGCGCGGCTGCTACACCGAATCATTGAAAGTTGGTTGCATCCGGTGAATGGCTCCGAAGAGGACCACTATCTCACCACTGTGTTGCTGCAGCTGGAAGAAGCGATTGAACTGCTGGAAAGTCTGGAGGTGTAACCATGCAAACACCAACAGAAAGCAAACTTCATGAGCTGAAGATCATGGTCAAGCGTTATAAGTACCGGCACGCCAGATCGGCGCGTAAGCGACAGCTGATAGAACAGCAGGTGAAACTGATACGCAAGCGAGCGCCAGGTTATGCAAGGCACAATACCTAACGTTGCTCAGCAGCTCAAAGCGCAAGCCAGTCGTGATGAAGCCATTCGGTTTCCAGTTGAGACGTCGATTGGTCATCACTTTTTCAAACGGCTGCCGCGAGTGGTGCAGGAAGACATTGAGCATCAGCTTATCAAGCGCAAACAACGTAAGAACCCTAATAGGGAAAACCTCGAGCGCTTTACCGTTGATGTCATTCGTCATGCCCTGAAGTGGGCTCCGACCATTGAAGACAAGTTCCCGTTCTCGGATACGCGCAAAGACGCCAAGCCGAAACCGGTGGTGTCTTCACAGGCTCGACCCTATATCCAACTTGACCACTTCACGCTAACCAGTGATCAGGCACTGGAGCGCTTAGCGCTCAACCTAACCGAAGTGTTCACCCATGACATTCATCGAATTGAACTCGATGAGAGTTACCTCTCTGCGCTGGATACCGCCTATCAGGCGATTGGCACTCAGATGAAAGCGGTGTGTCTTGAGCCGCCCAAAGTCGAGATTGCTGACCAGATGCCGCAAGAGGATTGCGAACGTGAGTACGAAAGTGCGATTCGTCGTTGTCTGGATGTGCGTTACTTGCTGAGAAAGCTGATGTACTTGCGAAATCAGTACATCGAATTTTCCCAAATTGCTCTCGATAGGTGGGTGGAAGAAGGCGCAGTGTCGTTATGTCTCCAGTCGTTCGTTCACCCTTTGGCGTCGTAAACAGGTCGAAGCTGATCACTATGTGCAGTCGATGGTGGTGGTGAGCGAGGATACGGACACCGTGTTTGATCTGGAAGAAGTCGTCAAACGCACCACTGCCAATCATGAGAACCGCCGTATTGAGCTGGTGGTTCGCTCGCGAGGGGATGAGGAACGGGCTATTGACCTCGGTTATGAGGGCATTTTTATCACTTGGACATTACCGGGTAAGTATCACCGACGTTCTAAGCAATGGATAGGCTGCACGCCTAAAGAAGCTCACACCAATTTGATGGAGCAATGGAAGCGAGCGAGAGCGTTGTTCAAGAAACACGACATTGATTGGTTTGGGCTACGGGTCGCCGAGCCGCACAAAGATGGCACTCCTCATGCCCATCTGTTTTTGTACTGCCCTAAATCTCAACTTGAGGAGTTGGTGGCGATATGTCGTCACATCGCCACTGAAGAAGATCAGGAAGAGCTCAAAACCGACGCGCTTAAGAAGAAGCGATTTGATGCAAAGCGATGTGATCCGTCCAAAGGCACGGCGACCGGTTACATCATCAAGTACATCTCCAAGAATATTAACGGTGCCCACATGCCAGAGAAAGGCGCAGATGAAAAACGCCTTGTCGGCGCGTGCCTGGGCATCGATTCATCGCATCAAACAGTTTTCGCAATCTGGAGCGCCAGCGGTGGGGCTATGGCGTCAGCTCAGGCGAGCCAAACCGCTCGATACAGCGTTTGATGAAGAGCTCGATACGCTGCGTGATCATGCTGACCATTCCCGCTGGAAAGGGTTTTGCGAACTGGGCGTGAAAGCGCGCCTGGCTTATGAAGATCGATTCAATCACTACGGTGAGAAAACCAAACGCGTGATCGGTTTCCAATGGCTCGGCAAGGTTATCGAAACTTGCAGCGAGCACTTTCGGTTAGTGAAAAAATCAGAGCTGAAGGGCTTGCAAGAAGCGCGGCGCGCTTCACCTTGGAGCACTGAAAATAAGTGTAACCCTCAGAAAAATAGACCGATATCGCCATTGGAAAAGGCTTTGATGGAGCTGACAGGTGGAGTTGTCGCGGCGTGCAGTGTCTGCTCAAGCCGCTTGCCCTGGGCGCAACGGTTCCCATCGACAAAAACGTTGAAAATCAAACTCAGACATAACCGTTTATGTGTCAGTGGAGGTGACCCATGACCGAGAAGCAGCAACAGTTCATCGCCCTCGTCGACTCACTAGAGTCGATTGAGCAGGCGGTGAGAGACCAGGCACCTGATTGGGATGAGATCCCAATGCTCAGGCGTCCGCTGGTGGCCATCGAACTGGCTGAAAAGAGCAAAGGGCAGGCGTTTGAAGCGGTGACCGTCATTAAGGCGATGGTGATGAACTTTCATCATCGGCTTTGCGAGCTGGAGGAGCGAGAGCATGCCAAGCAAAAATCCGATTAAGGCTACATTGCCTGCCCAACGCAAGGGTGTGGAGAGGTTTGCACCGTGCACGCAGTCGGTGAGTACCGCCTGATGCAGGGCGGTGAAGTGCCTAAAAAACAAGCGCCGATTGGGCAACTCTACACCATTTGCCCCAACTGCAAGACCAATCAAAGCGCCGGTAAACCGTTTCAAGAGTGGTTACAAAGCAGTATGAAACCGACTAAGGAAGCTGCGCTAACGGTTAGCAAAGTGGTTCCCATATCTTCGCTGGATTCTGAAACGGTTACTAAACCGGATGAAACTATTGTGGATGCGGTTTCCGATGAAAATGAGGTAACCGAAAACAAACCGAAAGTAACGGTTTACCCAACGGTTTTGAAACTGTTAGCACTGCTGAGTGGCTGTGCGTTGTTGTATGTCTTGTTAGCTACCAAAAAGGATAAGGAGCCTCGTGATGGAAACACCTCAAAACGAACCCATGTTCACACCGGCTGAGCTGGATGAGCGCGACCAAACAGTTCAATCAGTCATTGATGAAATGAAACAAGAAGAGCAAAAGGCACATGATGGTGAGGAAAGCGAAACCACTCAAAGCGAAGATGATACGGTCGCCTTTGACGATGAAGCTTCACGCCAGATGCTTTCCTATGGCTTGGGGATAATCGAAATGAGCGTTGGTGCGGTCTTTGATTTGCCATTTGAAATCGATGAACGAGCGGGGAACAAGTGGCTGGACGCAGCGACGCCGATGTTCAAGAAATATGGGCCTTCGGGGTTGGCGTGGTTTGAAAAATATCAAGCTGAAGTCATGTTTTCTTTGGCCTCACTTTCCCTAGTTGGTGGCTGTGCGACTCAGGTTCGACGTTTGAAGAAGGAGCAAGCTGAGCTCGTGGCACAAGAGGCGAAAAAGGAGCATAGTGAGGAGAATACGGATGAAGCTACCGTTACCAGTGAACAAGAACAACCGTCTGGCACCTGAGCATGTGTGCTACATGGGCACGACGGGCAGTTGTAAGACGACCGCAATCCGTAAACTTAATCTCATCCCCAAGGCGGCGCAGGTGTTGTTGTTTGACCCCTATCGTGATCATGCAGGTCAAATGCTTCAGGCTTGAAAGTGAAGCCGTTCGCGACCTTTGCAGAGTTCTATCAGAACGCGTGGTTTGCTCGCAAAGAGCGTGAACCCTTTCGTTATGCTCTGGTGGGGCAAGAACGAACGCGGGAGAACCTGGAGTTGTTTGCGCAGATGGTGTGGTCGATGGGGGACGGTAAACATCCTCGTCGGCTACATTGTGTGATTGAAGAGCTGGCGAAGTTCACCAGTAACAT
>JYJN01000187.1 GCA_003263845.1 Vibrio aestivus
TTCCGGTGGGGATAATGGCTCTGCAATCCCTGTGGCCACCTCGTAACGATAGGGTTGCTGCCAACTTTCTCCACCCGTGAAGTACACCGCTTGACTATCCTGTTGCCAATCAAAATTTCTGCACCGGCCTGGCCCCAGTGATTGGCGCTCGCGAGTTTTCAGATCGAAGATGGCACAGCGGTATTGAAAGGCTTGAGGTGAGTACGCTGTGATAACAAATCTTCCGTCCGGAGAGCGAGATGGGCGAGATAGGCCTAGAGTTTCGATAGTCCCGCCAATGTCTTTGCCCATGAACAGCAGTCGGACATCCGTACCGTTCATGTTCATGGTATACAGTCCGTGATTTGGATTCTGAATCTTTACCATTAGTTGCGGCATCTCGTGTTGGGCATCCCACTTTTCCAACGGTGGATTGTCAGGGATATCAACGTCTATATCCCAAGTCGGCGTATGTGGATTACCATAAATCTCCCTAACTAGGGTAATCAAATCTAAACGTGCCATATACTCGGCATCATACGGAGAGCTAGGCGAAACATCACACCCACCTAACGCCAAAGCACCCGCCAAGCTCGCCCCAGCCAAAATCCATCGTGTTTTATTGTTCATCATCTATATCTTCTGTTAATTGTTTCGGCCTTAAAGGGCTAAGATTTCGTCTTGCCACATCGTCATTAAGTCCTGCTGTAAGCGGCTTTGTTGTTCAGCATCTTCGTCGGGTTCAAGGGCATTGCCAGTATCAACCACAGACTCAAGCACAGCTCTCTCAGCCATAATGTCTTGGTAGCTGATATCAGCAAATACCACCTCCATACTGTCTGGGTCGCGAGGGCTAATGATGTACAAGGTAAACACCCCATCAGTCGGCAATCCCGATAAAAGCGCCTGACGATAATGGCTATCGCTACATTCCGTGACAGCCTCTAATACCACGGTTTGTTGCCATTCACTGTTGGCATCTTCCATCACTGCAAAAAGCTCAGGGGTTTCCCCAGTGATCTCATCATCCAAACCAACTTCCACCATCAGCATAAAACCGTGGTTGTGTCCGTCCACATAAGCAGCGATGGTGTTGGAATCATCAAGACTGCGCATCACGATGCTGGTGTCGGTCAACCACGGCATGTCATCAGCGCTCACAGTATGGATCTGAGCATTGGGGATATCAGCAATGTTAGCCTGAACAGAAAATGTTTGACTGTCGCTGTATACCGACATTTCATCTAACGATGTAGCGCATGCATCCAACTTACTGGTATCAGCTTCCAATGACTCAACCTTTGAGTAGGGCCGCTGGGTCGGTGAGAACATCAATTTAATGCCATCCTCCCCTTGCTGTACTTCACCATTGATTTTATACGGCACCCAGAACTGTGAAAGAGGAAAACCCTCGGCTTCTCGGTACTCAACCACCGGCTGAGTCGCACTCTTTTCGGTGGTGTTGCGATGACGATAGTATTCAACGTCAATGTCTTGGTAGTACCCTTTATCGTTGACCTTAAGTTCACGCCATAATTTGTTCTTCCAAAATACGTATAGGTAGCCGCCCTTGAGTTCGGCAGCTTGAGACATATCTTTTTCACCATTGAGGTAAGCGAGTGGGCGAACTGGCACTAGAACATTGTCCCACTCTTCCTGTTCGGTCTGCTTGTCAACTGGGGTGACATTCTCTGCCAACAATAGTTTAAGCGGGTTAACTTGACCGTTGAGGGGGACGGTCAGGAAAAGCTTTCTTGAGACATTCTCTAGCCCTTTGAAGACCGCAACACTTCGATGTGAAGCCTGTCTATCGGCTCTTGGTTTAGTGGTGCTGACATGCTGACTATCTGTTTTATCCAACCTCAATCCTGCTGGGTTGCCACTCCACTGCCCTGCAAACTCCACTACAATCTTATGCTCTGGTGTGGGTTCAACCGGTACATAAACAGGCTGTCTCGCTAAGGAGGAAAAATCGGTTACTGTTTTATAGCCCGCTTTTCGAAACACTTGTGGCTGATCTTGTAGATCTCGTACCCTCTGCGCCAAAAAGGGAAATTTCTTGAGCTCAGATTCAGAGAGCGCTTTAGGCCGCGGAGTCATTGATAACGCGACGTAATCTCCCCGAGCGAGCTCTTTCATGAGATGACCAATATACTCCATGGGGTTACGTCGAGCATAAATTGCCATATTCATTCGTAGGCCACTCGGTAATAAAGCATGAAGCGTTGCCGTTTTCTTAATGCGCTGTAGCTTCCGTGCTGCTTCTTCCGGCAGCAGAATGTAGTCCAGATTGTTTGCCGAAAGGCTAAACCTAGAGACAAATCGCAAGTGTGTAGTCATGGGTCTCCACCACCAAAAGGACATTAGGACACGGTGATTAAATCTAACTGATAAGGAAAAGCGATATGTTGAATCCCTACCTTAGTGCACTGTTAACAGGGTCAGTCCGTGAAGCTGCCAGTCCGTGATACTCGTAATTGCATTCTACCGCACAACCTTGGTTGTGATCTGACTGAAATAATAGACAAAATGAGTTTTTTGCTTCTATGGAAGGGCGTTCAAAACAAATCGTGTTTTATTGTGCATCTTGTTTATATTCCGCTTGCTTGTGTGCCGCATATAAAGGGTCAAGAAAACACTGTGCTGTTACGTCATTCTCTGAGGTATGCTTAGCCACCGTTCGCCCCCTTATTCTGTTGTTCTAACTGACGCTGAGCCGATTCCCAATATATTTCCGGAGTGGGTAGAGGTGGGAAAAATGCGCTGAAATCACGGTCGTTGTAGCCA
>JYJN01000188.1 GCA_003263845.1 Vibrio aestivus
GCTGATGAACAGGGAGTTGATGACCCCCTTGCACCAGAGGTTCCGACAGTAGAATCAGAAGTTACTCCTGAGTACGAGCCTGAAGCACCCGTTGAACTTGACGACCTAGAACTACCAACGTTTGACGAAGACGATGCACTTCTTGATGAACAGAGAGCTGACGAACAGATAGCTGATGAACAGGGAGTTGATGAACCCCTTACACCAGAGGTTCCAACAGTAGAGCCACAAGTTACTCCTGAGTTCGAACCTGAAGCGCCCGTTGAACTTGACGACCTAGAGCTGCCAACGTTTGACGAAGACGATGCACTTCTTGATAGACAGGGAGCTGATGAACCCCTTGCACCAGAGGTTCCGACAGTAGAATCAGAAGTTACTCTTGAGTACGAG
>JYJN01000189.1 GCA_003263845.1 Vibrio aestivus
GTAACTAAAAACCAATGGTGCAATTTGGCGTTTCGAAGGACTAAATATCACAGAAAATCAGCCTGTTACATAACGCTCGATTAAGTAACGCGAAACGCACAACGATAGTTTCTGCAAAGTGCCGTAACCACTGAATTACATGCAAACCAAAAATGCCACGCGTTGAGGGTCTGCTTAAATTGTTTGTTATGTAATGACGCACTCGGACTTTAATGTTGCCTTCAGACTACTAAAAACGTCCTTTCACTCAAAGTTCTTTTGAT
>JYJN01000190.1 GCA_003263845.1 Vibrio aestivus
TCGACATCGTAGTCGCCGTCGGTCGCGTCCGCCGTCGCCGTCGCTTCGTTACCCGCGTCGTCTTGGGTCGTCACGCTCGCTTCTACGCGCGTATCTTCATCATCAACCAGGTCGCTGCCGTCAACTTCGATGCTGTACACCAAGTCGCCTTCGTCGTTTGCGAACACCTCACCTGTGTACTCTTTGCCATTGACCGTTAAGGTCACGGTGTCTTCCGCTTTCACGTCGCCGCCAACGGTACCCGTAATGACCACTTTGCCATCCGCTTCGTCCGCGTTCACGGTGTTGTCCGCTGTGATTGGGTCGATCGTAATGCTCGCTTC
>JYJN01000191.1 GCA_003263845.1 Vibrio aestivus
AAATACCGTGGCAGTGGCATGTGGAGTATTTCGATACCATGAACGTGAAGTTTGTGAACTCAAGAGAATGTATTCCAACAAATCAGGTGCTGGGTCTTATTTACTGAAACAACTCGAATACTACGCAATCAACAAAGGGTATAAAAAAGCTATTCTATCGACACGTAGAGTTAACGCGAAAGCAGTTAGCTTCTATAAACGTCACTCCTATTTAGAATCAAGCGCATACGGGAAATACGTAGGCGTAAAACGCTCAATCTGCCTAACAAAGGCTCTAAACACATAACAAATTGCTTAACAAAGACTCCTAACGCTTGGCGACTTCAGTCGCAATTTCAGCTCTG
>JYJN01000192.1 GCA_003263845.1 Vibrio aestivus
GGCATTACCCTTCTAGGGGCCAAAACTAAGCCACCTTCTTTAGAAGGTGGTAATTAACTATTCGTCGTCACGGCTTTCAATTACGCCGTGGATCTTTTTCCACTTTTCCCAGCGTTCAAACGCCAGTTGTTGCATGTCCGTTGTTTTATCTGCCTCATCGACAATTTCTTCACCAAGCAGGTGTTCAAAGATATCTTCTAAAGTAAGAATACCTTGGACAGTGCCATATTCGTCGACCACCATCGCAAGTTGTAGACGATTCTTCATCATTTGGTCAAACGCTTTAGGTAAGGTCAAGGTGTTCAACATGACATGAACTGGGCGCATTACCGCTCCAAGTTGTTTTTGCCCAGAGCCAGCTTGCTGAAGCCTAAATAGCTCTAGCCTGTGAACAAAGCCAATAATGTTATCTTTCGATTGACTGTACACAAGCGGCCTTGAGAAAGGAGTGTCTTTATTCTCTGCTAGAAACTCATCGATTGTTATTTCAGCTTCTACTCGAAAGAGCACAGGCCTAGGTGTCATTACTTGGGTTACAGGTATGTCTTGCAGACCAATAAGGTTGCTTAACATTTTTGACTCACCTGCTGCGAACTCTCCGCTTTCTTTAGCCAAGATCGCCATAGCAGATAGCTCGTCACGCATTTTAGGTGTATCACCACCTCTCGATAGACGTTTGGTAATTTGTTCAGAGAACCAAACAAATGGTGTTAATGCCCAGACCATCCAGCGTAGTGTGCTGGCTGCCATTGGAGCTAGCTGTCTCCAATATGTTGCGCCAATTGTTTTAGGCACAATTTCGGACAGTACTAGAATGCCCAGCGTTAAAACTGCTGAGAAAACCCCTAACCATTGACTTCCAAAAACAACAGAAGCTTGTGCACCAGCACTCGCGGCACCTATGGTATGAGCGATAGTGTTAAGCGTCAGGATCGAAGCTAGAGGGCGATCAATATCTGACTTTAATTTGGTTAATCTTTCTGCGGAAGGGTGCCCTTGCTGGCGAAGTTGCGCAAGGTAGCTAGGGGTAATACTCAGTAGTACAGCTTCTAATACTGAACAAATAAACGATACGCCAATCGCAACAGAGACGTATACAGTAAGCAGCAACATAATGTTCCTATGTAGTTAAACCATCATTTTCTCTCTGCATTTTGCCTAAGTTTGAAGCGAAATACTGCTATTTTAGGCAGACCTGAGCAGGACAAATGTGGTCAAAATAGTGTCTCTGGTAGTAAGAACGAACAGGTTTGCACCACCACCAGTAATCATTAAATTGGGGCTTGTTGGTTAATTACAAGTCAGCGCCAAAGTATTTAGCTGAACAATTTGTGAGTTAATGCTCATATTATGGTTAAAAGTCCGTCATGAAAGCCAAAGATTGACGACAAACCTTTGCCAGATGGGGCGTTTATGATTTAGAGTGAGTTGAATTCGATAACCTATGAGAAGGGAAACCTAATGAACAAGACCCAATTAATCGACTTTATTGCAGAAAAAGCAGACCTTTCTAAAGCACAAGCTAAAGCTGCTCTTGAAGCTACTCTTGGTGGCGTTACTGATGCTCTTAAAGACGGCGACCAAGTTCAACTAATTGGTTTTGGTACATTCAAAGTAAACCACCGTGCAGCTCGTACTGGCCGTAACCCAAAAACTGGTGACGAGATCCAAATCGCAGCAGCAAATGTACCTGCATTCGTAGCAGGTAAAGCACTGAAAGATTCAGTGAAATAATTTACACTACGCCGAGGTAAGCAATTTATCTCGCGTAGATTCTATTTATGAAAAAACTTTTACTCACTTCTCTAATTACCTCTTTGCTCATTGGATGCTCGTCATCCGTTCCTTCACCAAATTTAGAACAGTTTACTGAGTATTCGGGCGGTCATATCGCAGGTGATGCGACTAGCTTGTTCTGGTATACCGAACGCCTTTCACAACCAAGCTCTGGTGCAGATTATGTAACTGCAGGGGATTATGGCTGGTATAAAACCGACTATCGGTGGAGTGAAGGCAGCGTTAGAGAGCTAATCAGAGAAGGCGAGCAACTTGGCGACGATGGCTTGGTCCCTTATCGAGTTCATGTTCGTTTCAATAAAGATGGACAAGCAATCTATCAGCGTTACCGACTTGATGGGAAAGTGTTGCCGATCAACCAAGAATCATTGAGTCGTTACTTGGCTGAAGCTCAATCTGTGATTGATTCGACCAAAGAGAGTGACAGCTCGAATTACGAACTGATTCAAGGTATTTGGGATGGCTCTACATTCGAGACATGTTCAGGACGTGTTTACGACAGTGTGGAGTTTAACCAGACGCTGCCAAGCTTTGTGATCAATCGCTTATCAACCATCGATAGTTATGTGGCGTTTCTTGGACGATCTAGATTGAATCGTCTTCAGGTGGAAGAATTGCTTATGCTTGCAGATGAAGACCATGAATGCATCACTCGTCCGGAATTACTCAGCGAGTAACTTGATAGTTACTCATGGAGAGTTTGCAAGGCTAGCAACCAAACATAAAAAAGGCGCTCAATGAGCGCCTTTTACTTTTATGATATTTCCTAGTGAGAATTACTTCTCTTGCTCACGAGCAATGGCACGGTAGCCAATGTCGTTGCGATGGAACATACCTTCCCAGCTAATTTGTTTAGCGAGTTCATAAGCACGTGCTTGCGCTTCAGATACGCTGTTGCCCAGAGCTGTTGCACATAGAACGCGACCGCCATTGGTCGTTACATTACCGTCTTTCTCAGCAGTACCCGCATGGAAGACTTTCTCACCTTCAACTTCAGTTGTTGGAAGGCCTGAGATTACGTCGCCTTTGTTGTAAGAGGCTGGGTAACCGCCCGCTGCCAGTACAACACCGATAGAAGCGCGTGGATCCCACTTAGACTCTACTTGGTCTAGCTTCTCATCGATAGCTGCGAGACACAGCTCAACGAGATCTGATTCCATGCGCATCATGATTGGCTGAGTTTCTGGGTCACCAAAGCGGCAGTTGTACTCGATGACTTTAGGTGTACCATCTTTGTCGATCATAAGACCGGCGTATAGGAAACCTGTGTATGGGTTACCTTCAGCAGCATACCACGAACAGTTGGGTAGATAACCTCATCCATGATGCGATTGTGGATTTCAGTTGTTACGACTGGAGCTGGCGAGTAAGCGCCCATACCACCCGTGTTTGGACCTGTGTCTTTGTCACCAACACGTTTGTGGTCTTGGCTAGTTGCCATTGGTAGAACGTTTTCGCCGTCTACCATTACGATGAAGCTAGCTTCTTCACCGTCAAGGAACTCTTCAATTACTACGCGGCTGCCCGCTTCACCGAATGCGTTACCTGCCAGCATATCTTTGATGGCGTCTTCGGCTTCTTCTAGCGTCATAGCAACGATAACGCCTTTACCCGCTGCAAGACCATCTGCCTTAACAACGATTGGTGCACCTTGCTCACGAACATAAGCGATTGCAGGGTCGATTTCAGTGAAGTTCGCGTAAGCGCCAGTTGGGATTGCATGGCGAGCTAGGAAATCTTTAGTGAAGGCTTTAGAGCCTTCTAGTTGCGCTGCTGCTTCTGTTGGGCCAAAGATAGGTAGGCCTGCTTCGCGGAAAGCATCCACTACACCGATTACTAGCGGCGCTTCAGGACCAACAATTGTTAGCTCGATTTTCTTCTCTTGAGCGAAAGCTACCAATTCAGAAATTGCTTCAACGCCAATGTTTACGTTCTCAAGCTTTGGTTCAAGCGCTGTACCTGCGTTACCTGGTGCAACGAATACTGTTTCTACATTTGGGTTTTGTGCTGCTTTCCAGCCTAATGCGTGTTCACGACCGCCGGCACCAATAATCAATACATTCATGTTTTAAAATCCTTATAGCTGCTTCAGAGCCTTTATTTCTGTGTCAAACATGCTCACTTATGGTCATAAGCTCCGCGTGTTTTCCTTGAACTAAAGTCACTGACTTGCTCTACGTATTTCAAATATCGGAATATTTAAAAAAACAAAATTATAAGTCTTGCTCAAAGTAGTTGGTGATGTGGCTAGGCAGCAATTGAGCCCGTCCCCGGGAGCATAGCTCGCTATGTGACCGGGGTGGGCGAAAGCAGCTAACGACGCCACAGTGCCAAATACGAAGAGGAAATTAGTGGCGGAAGTGACGCATGCCAGTAAAGATCATCGCCATGCCGTGCTCGTCTGCTGCTGCGATAACTTCGTCATCACGCATAGAGCCGCCCGGTTGGATAACACACTTGATGCCCGCTTCTGCAGCCGCGTCGATACCGTCGCGGAATGGGAAGAATGCATCGGATGCCATCACACAACCTTCAACCTGTAGACCTTCGTCTGCAGCTTTGATACCTGCGATTTTCGCAGAGTAAACGCGACTCATTTGGCCTGCGCCCACACCGATAGTCATGTCGCCTTTCGAGTAAACGATCGCGTTAGATTTCACGTACTTCGCTACTTTCCAGCAGAATAGGGCATCTTTTAGCTCTTCAGCGGTTGGTTGACGCTTAGAAACCACTTTAAGGTCATCTTCAGACACCATGCCTTGGTCGCGGTCTTGAACCAGTAGGCCGCCGTTAACGCGTTTCACGTCAAAGCCAGTCGTCTTAGTTGTCCACTCACCACACTCAAGTAGGCGAAGGTTTTTCTTCGCTGCTACGATTTCTACTGCTTCAGCAGAAACAGAAGGTGCAATAATAACTTCTACGAATTGGCGCTCAGTGATAGCTGTTGCTGTTGCTGCGTCTAGTTCGCGGTTGAATGCGATGATGCCGCCAAATGCAGACGTTGGGTCTGTTTTGAACGCACGGTCGTAAGCTTCTAGGATGTCTCCACCTAATGCTACACCACATGGGTTAGCGTGCTTAACGATCACACATGCTGGCTCATCGAACTCTTTCACACATTCAAGTGCTGCGTCAGTGTCAGCGATGTTGTTGTAAGAAAGGGCTTTACCTTGGATTTGACGTGCTGTTGAAACAGAGGCTTCTTCAGGGTTCGCTTCTACGTAGAAAGCCGCTGCTTGGTGGCTGTTCTCACCGTAACGCATATCTTGCTTCTTCTCGAACTGTTGGTTGAACGTGCGAGGGAATTTAGACTCTTCGTCACCTTCTTTGTTCTCGCCGTAGCTAGGAACCATAGTGCCGAAGTAGTTTGCGATCATGCCGTCGTAAGACGCAGTGTGCTCGAATGCTGCGATAGCTAGATCAAAGCGAGTCTCTAGTGTTAGAGATGTCTCGTTAGCGTCCATTTCAGCAATAACGCGATCGTAGTCGTGTGCATTGACAACGATAGTTACGTCTTTGTGGTTTTTCGCTGCAGAGCGAACCATTGTTGGACCACCGATGTCGATGTTCTCAACAGCGTCAGCGAGTGTACAGCCGTCTTTTGCTACTGTTTCTGCGAATGGGTATAGGTTAACGACAACCATATCGATAGGGTTGATGCCGTGTTTTTCCATCACGTCATCGTCTTGGCCGCGACGGCCTAGAACGCCACCGTGAACTTTAGGGTGGAGGGTCTTAACACGACCGTCCATCATCTCTGGGAAGCCAGTGTAGTCAGAGACTTCAGTTACAGAGATGCCTTTTTCAGCCAGTAGGCGCGCAGTACCACCAGTTGAAAGGATATCAACACCACGGTCAGCAAGACCTTGTGCAAACTCTACAATACCAGTTTTGTCTGATACGCTGATCAGAGCGCGGCGAATAGGGCGAGCGTTATTCATGCTTCCATCTTCCTCAAATTCACGGAGTTAAAAATAAAGATATTTGCCAAAGTCGAACTTGTTTTTACTCATTCTTATCATGAAAGGAGTAAAATATTGGCCAGCTTTGGTAAAGACCTTTGATGCTCTTGCGAGAAAAAGTCTCCAAAATTTGATGGCGCACATTCTAACTAATTTATTACAAAAAAGCTCGCGCAATCGTTTGGCATCGCAAAATAATTGCAAAAAACTCGGTCTTTAGCTTAAAAAGTAACGAGATAGTTAATAAGGGAAGTTATGTTTCAGATAGGCGAATTGGCGAAAAGGTGCGCAGTCTCCACCGATACCTTACGCTTTTATGAAAAGAACCAGCTGATTCAACCAGCAGGTCGAAGCGAGTCAGGATATCGTCTTTACAGTGAAGAGAATCAAAAGCAGGTGAGCTTCATTCTCATAGCCAAATCACTGGGTTTAACGCTAGAAGAAATTCGAGAGTTGTTGGAAATAAGGCTAGAGGCGACCGAACACAGTTGTGCTGAAGTGAAAGCCATTACGACGGCAAAGCTTGTGTTGATTGAAGAGAAAATAAGGGAACTCAACCGAATACAGGTAGCATTGAAAAAAATAAACGATGCGTGTTGCGGCGATGTTGAAGACGATGCCAGTCATTGCTCAATATTGGGAGCATTAGCCAGCGAAAAGAGTGATGAAGGTTGTTGCTCAAATTGATAGAGATTTAAGACGCTCTTAGGATGCGCACGTTTAAGTTCGTAGTTACACTGACTTCCGGCAGATTCGGGTAATAGATGGTGACCTGATCTCGGCCAGTCTGCTTTGAATAGTACATGGCTTTGTCAGCTTCGATTAACATTGATCTAGCGGTGGTGTTCGCTCCGCTTTTTTCTGAGATACCAATACTCACTGTTGGATACACAATGTGTTCATCCACTTTGCATGGTGTATGTGAAATGGCTTCTCTAACGCTTTCCGCTAGTTCATAGGTTTCTATTGCGCTGGCATTCTTCACCAGAATACAGAACTCTTCTCCGCCTAGACGACCTATGATGCTGTTACTTGATAAAGTATCCATACACAGCTTTGCGACATGAACAATGACGCTGTCTCCCGATAGGTGCCCGACTTGGTCGTTGATCTCTTTAAAGTGGTCGATATCGACCATAAGGCAGCTTGCTGGAGAAGAAGATGATTTAAGTGTCTCTTCAAGTTCAATCAGAAATGCACGCCTATTAAGGGTGCCAGTTAACTCATCGGTCTCAGACAGTCGCTTCAGTTCCTGTTGATAACAATACTCTTTGGTAATATCACTTTCTTGCCAAATAACGACTTTTTCACCAGATGGGCCTTGAATCGGTTTAAGGGTGGCCTTGAACCAAGATTCGCCCTCAAGGCTCAACTCATCGAGCTCCTCAATAGAGCGCTGTAGCTGTTGGCAGGAGGTTACTGAGTAAGTTAAGGATTGAGCTTGCTGTGAAGCTAAAGCGTGTTCAGCCAACTTGAGAATCTGCTCAGCCACGTTGGTGGGCAGAATGGCCTGTAAAGTTGTGACACATTGGGTATTGCAGTCGGTATAAACGTCACCGGAAGCTGTGATGATATGGTGGCGATCAGGTAGCTCTCTGAGGGCCAGAGATAACCATTCTTCTCGTTGCATATCAATCATATAGGTGACCCAAATGTTAGCTGAACTTATTATTATATAGGGTTGTCAATATGGTGCAATCATATGCTTCACACCTTGGTTAACTTTTGCGCAACAAAACGTTAGGAACAAAAAAATCCGAGCTGCATAACAGCTCGGATTTAGAAAATAATTAAAGGCAATGATTAGTTCATGCCGTATTTTTTAAGCTTCTTGCGAAGAGTACCGCGGTTGATACCCATCATAGTTGCTGCGCGAGTTTGGTTACCGCGAGTGTACTGCATGATGGTGTCTAGTAGTGGCTGTTCAACTTCAGCTAGAACTAGCTCATATAGTTCTGTCACTTCTTGGCCGTTCAATTGAGCCAAGTAGTTTTTAAGAGATGCTTTAACGGAGTCACGCAATGGCTTCTGCGTGATTTGGTCTTGTGAAGTTACTGTAGTTACTGTTAAAGCTTCTGAAGTCAGATTTTGTTCGAACATATTCGGTCTAGCTCTTCTCTTAATATTATGATGCAACGTTTTCAAAATAACCATTTAACGCTTCAAGTTGCAGCGGCGCTGTCTCGATGGCGTTAAAGGTACGGCGAAACTCACTCGCTTGCTCATGCTCTTTTAGATACCAACCAACGTGCTTTCGCGCGATTCGTGGCCCTAAAAACTCCCCATAGAAATGGTGGAGGGCGTCAACATGGCCAAGCAAAATGTCTTTCACTTCCTGGTAAGGAAGCTCATCCATTGTGGTGCCGTTTTCCAAATAGTGTTGGATTTCCTGGAAAATCCACGGACGACCTTGGGCGGGGCGTCCAATCATCAAAGCGTCTGCACCGGTGTAATCCAGTACATATTTCGCTTTCTCTGGGCTATCGATATCACCATTAGCAATAACCGGGATAGAGATCGCTTGTTTTACCGCTTTAATGCTGTCGTATTCTGCCTCTCCTTTGTACATGCAAGCTTTTGTTCTACCGTGTAGAGCAAGTGCTTGTATGCCGCAGTCTTCGGCGAGTTTAGCGATGTGGACACAGTTTCTATTTTCTGTGTCCCAGCCAGTTCGAGTCTTCAATGTCACGGGAACATCAACTGCATTCACTACCGCGGTCAGAATATCTTTGATGATTTCTGGGTATTGAAGCAGCGCAGAGCCGGCCAGTTTCTTGTTTACTTTCTTTGCTGGGCAACCCATGTTGATATCGATGATTTGCGCACCGTTTTCAACATTGAATTGAGCAGCTTCAGCCATAAGCTGTGGATCTGAACCCGCAATTTGTACAGAGCGAACGCCCGATTCGCCTTCATGCACCATGCGTTGTTTAGATTTGGACGTATTCCAGGTTTTTGGGTTCGACGACATCATTTCACTGACGGCCATTCCCGCACCATATCGAAGACACAACTCGCGAAATGGTCTATCGGTAACACCGGCCATGGGCGCAACGATGAGATTGTTCTTAAGTTGGTAGTTTCCGATTTTCAAAACGTCTTCACAGCTTATGTACTAGCAAGGGCGCGCATTTTACGCATTTTTTCGCTGCGTGAAAAGACTAATATTTGAGCATTTACAATTTGTTTTTGTGAAATGATTAAAAATCAATCAATTAGCGCGCTAAGTCTTTGCTAGTCTTGCTTTTGTCCTGAGATGCGACACCATTCATTAAGCTCTTTAATAGGCTCAATATGCATTTCATCACGATAGTAGTTCGCAACATCTTCAGCTTGAGTGTCGAGAACACCAGACATTGCCAGTACGCCATTTGGCTTAACAAGGCTTTTAATGATGCTAGAAAGATCGCGCAGTGGGCCGGCTAAGATGTTCGCTACAACCACGTCAGCGATAAGGCCTTCAGGCTGGTCTTGGGGCAGGAATACTTCAAGCTGCTCTGCAACGCCATTGCGCTCTGCGTTATCTTTTGAAGCGAGTAGTGCTTGAGGATCAATGTCGATCCCGATGACTTTTTCTGCGCCTAGTTTGATCGCGGCGATCGCTAGAATGCCTGAACCACAGCCGAAATCGATAACGGTTTTGCCGCTAAGATCGAGGCCTTCTAGCCACTCTAGACAAAGTGCTGTCGTTGGGTGGGTGCCAGTACCAAAGGCAAGACCAGGATCAAGCATGACGTTCACGCGTCTGGCTCTGGCACTTCACGCCAGCTAGGGCAGATCCATAGCCTTTCTCCGAACTTCATTGGGTGGAAGTTATCCATCCACTCGCGTTCCCAGTCTTTGTCTTCTAGCTGCTCGACTTTGTAAGCAAAATCTTCGCTCAGCAGGTTGCTGAGTTTGATTTGTTCTAGAATAAAGCCAGTGTCCGCCTCTGCATCATAGAGTGCGAGAATATCAGTATCACCCCAAAGGCGAGTTTCTCCCGGAAGAGGCTCGAATACAGGCGTGTCATGGGCATCTAGGAAGGTGATAGACAGTGCACCTGTCTCTTCCATAAGCATGTCGCCAATTTGCTCTGCATTAGCATTGGTCGCGTTGAGTTTAATTTGAATCCAAGGCATGAGTATCTGCTCTTAATTAGGGTTATGTGATTTGGCGCAAAGTGTAGCAGAAGTTGTAGGGTCTGTTGATCTTTCGCGGTTAACTTTTGTTCGAGATAAATCGTTTTAGGCGCGGCGAAGGCTGTGTAGCTAGTCACCCTAAGTAAATAGCCTTCAACAAAGCA
>JYJN01000193.1 GCA_003263845.1 Vibrio aestivus
GCTTCGAGGAAATATTGATATATGAACTACTTTGAATCTCCTTTTGCTGGAGTTCCTTTGCTTGAACAAGTAACAAACCCGAACATCATTGTCGGTAAGCACAGCTACTATTCAGGCTATTACCATAGCCATAGCTTCGATGACTGCGCTAGGTATCTGAACCCAGAACGAGATGATGTCGACAAGCTAATCATTGGTAACTACTGCTCTATTGGCTCCGGTGCAGTATTCATGATGGCAGGAAACCAAGGACATCGAAATGACTGGGTCAGTACGTTTCCATTTTATTATCAGAACAACGACGATTTTGCTTTTGCTAAAGACGGTTTTGAACGAGCAGGTGATACTATCATCGGAAACGATGTATGGATTGGTTCTGAAGCTATGATAATGCCTGGTGTCAAAATAGGTCATGGTGCGGTCATAGCGAGCCGCGCTGTTGTTACTAAAGATGTAGCTCCATACGAAGTTGTTGGCTCTAACCCGGCAAAGCATATTAAGTATCGATTTTCAGAGCTACAGATAGCGATGTTACTCGAAATGGGGTGGTGGGACTGGCCAGAGTCAAAGCTAAAAGACTGTATGAAACAATTATGTTCATCTGACATTGAAAGCCTTTATGACTTTTGGCAATCGGAAGTACGCACATAACAAAGCGTTTAAGGCAGATTCCCAACGCATGGCATTTTTCATTCTATCGTTGGGTTTGGTGTTTACGGTGGTTTGGTTTAGTTTTGTGGTAGCGTTGCTCACTACTTAACGCGGCGTTAGAAATCACATGGAGAATTAATCATGGAAGCAAGGTATGTGGATTATTTCCAAACCTATGCAGATACATTGTCAGAATCTCAACTTGCTGAGGTTGGAGAGGTCGAAACGACTTACTTCTGTGACGATGAATACAATACAAATGAGTGCGCTCGACTAGTCTCTATTGGTCAAAAGCGTGCAACTTGTAGTGTCAAAGAAGCGTACCGTATTGAAGGAGAGGAATTTCCCAAAATAGGAAAGCATCAAATTGTGCTCGATTGGGAAAAGAATCCAGTTTGTATAGTAAAAATAACTAATGTGGATTTTTGTCCCTTTGGTCAGGTTAGCCGAGAATTTGCCGAATCTGAAGGTGAAGGGGACGGTACATATGAGTGGTGGTATAAAGCACATGATGACTTCTTTACCGAAGACTGTAAATCAGCATATGGTATTGAATTCAACGACTCGACAGAATTAGTTCTTGTAACATTTGAGCTGGTGTACAAGTAATTTCTAACAAGCAATTTAAGAGGGATTCACAACGCTTGGCATTTTTGCTTCTACTTCAAATTTAGTGTTTATGGCACAATGCTTTAGGTTTAGGGGGAGGCGTTGTTCACCCCTTAATTGGGCGTTAT
>JYJN01000194.1 GCA_003263845.1 Vibrio aestivus
ATCAAAAGAGCCTTGAGTGCAAGGACGTTTTCAGTAGTCTGAAGGCAACAAGTAAAGTCCGAGTGCGCCATTACATAACAAACAATTTAAGCAGACCCTCAACGCGTGCCATTTTCGGTTTGCAGTTGTGTCAGCGGTTATGGCGCTATGCAGAAACTATCGTTGTGCGTTTCGGGCTACTTAATCGAGCGTTATGTAACAGTCTGATTTTCTATAATATTTAGTCCTTCGAAACACCAAACAGCACCACTGGTTTTTAGTTACTGGCTCTGCGTTTTTGTTCGGCTTCATCGCAATGATTCAAAGCTATCGAAAGCACATTTCACTTAGTCAGTTCATCTCGATTTGCTTCTCGCAACAAAAGGCCGAATCACACGCTGGAGTTCACTGTATTGAAATCGTTGTAACTCCCCCACTTCGAATTTGGCTTTCGCACTCAAATCCATCAAAAGAACCTTGAGTGAAAAAACGTTTTTAGTAGTCTGAAGGCAACAATAAAGCCTGAGTGCGTCATTACATAACAAACAATTTAAGCAGACCCTCAACGCGTGCCATTTTTGGTTTGCAGGAATTTCAGTGGTTATGGCACTTTGCAGAAACAATCGTTGTGCGTTTCGGGCTACTTAATCGGGCGTTATGTAACG
>JYJN01000195.1 GCA_003263845.1 Vibrio aestivus
GTTCTTGGCTTTGAGTCCATCAAAACCCTTTGGGTGTTGTATGGTTAAGCCTCACGGGCAATTAGTACAGGTTAGCTCAACGCCTCACAACGCTTACACACCCTGCCTATCAACGTTCTAGTCTCGAACAACCCTTAAGGGCACTTAAAGTGCCAGGGAAGACTCATCTCAGGGCTCGCTTCCCGCTTAGATGCTTTCAGCGGTTATCGATTCCGAACTTAGCTACCGGGCAATGCCATTGGCATGACAACCCGAACACCAGAGGTTCGTCCACTCCGGTCCTCTCGTACTAGGAGCAGCCCCCTTCAATCTTCCAACGCCCACGGCAGATAGGGACCGAACTGTCTCACGACGTTCTAAACCCAGCTCGCGTACCACTTTAAATGGCGAACAGCCATACCCTTGGGACCGACTTCAGCCCCAGGATGTGATGAGCCGACATCGAGGTGCCAAACACCGCCGTCGATATGAACTCTTGGGCGGTATCAGCCTGTTATCCCCGGAGTACCTTTTATCCGTTGAGCGATGGCCCTTCCATTCAGAACCACCGGATCACTATGACCTGCTTTCGCACCTGCTCGAATTGTCATTCTCGCAGTCAAGCGGCTTATGCCATTGCACTAACCACACGATGTCCAACCGTGTTTAGCCCACCTTCGTGCTCCTCCGTTACTCTTTGGGAGGAGACCGCCCCAGTCAAACTACCCACCAGGCACTGTCCTCACCCCAGATAATGGGGCTAAGTTAGAACATCAAACATACAAGGGTGGTATTTCAAGGATGGCTCCACGCTATCTGGCGACAACGTTTCAAAGCCTCCCACCTATCCTACACATGTAGGCTCAATGTTCAGTGCCAAGCTGTAGTAAAGGTTCACGGGGTCTTTCCGTCTAGCCGCGGGTACACTGCATCTTCACAGCGATTTCAATTTCACTGAGTCTCGGGTGGAGACAGCGTGGCCATCATTACGCCATTCGTGCAGGTCGGAACTTACCCGACAAGGAATTTCGCTACCTTAGGACCGTTATAGTTACGGCCGCCGTTTACCGGGGCTTCGATCAAGAGCTTCGACCTAAGTCTAACCCCATCAATTAACCTTCCGGCACCGGGCAGGCGTCACACCGTATACGTCATCTTACGATTTTGCACAGTGCTGTGTTTTTAATAAACAGTTGCAGCCACCTGGTATCTGCGACTCTCGTTAGCTCCATCCGCAAGGGACTTCACCGACAAGAGCGTACCTTCTCCCGAAGTTACGGTACCATTTTGCCTAGTTCCTTCACCCGAGTTCTCTCAAGCGCCTTGGTATTCTCTACCCGACCACCTGTGTCGGTTTGGGGTACGATTCCTTACAATCTGAAGCTTAGAGGCTTTTCCTGGAAGCATGGCATCAATGACTTCACTACCGTAGTAGCTCGACATCGTGTCTCAGCCTTAAAGAGAGCCGGATTTACCTAACTCTCAAGCCTACGCACTTGAACCTGGACAACCGTCGCCAGGCCCACCTAGCCTTCTCCGTCCCCCATCGCAATTGTAAGAAGTACGGGAATATTAACCCGTTTCCCATCGACTACGCCTTTCGGCCTCGCCTTAGGGGTCGACTTACCCTGCCCCGATTAACGTTGGACAGGAACCCTTGGTCTTCCGGCGAGGAGGTTTTTCACCCCCTTTATCGTTACTCATGTCAGCATTCGCACTTCTGATACCTCCAGCAAACCTTACAGTTCACCTTCAACGGCTTACAGAACGCTCCCCTACCCAATACAATAAATTGCATTGCCGCAGCTTCGGTGTATAGCTTAGCCCCGTTACATCTTCCGCGCAGGCCGACTCGACTAGTGAGCTATTACGCTTTCTTTAAATGATGGCTGCTTCTAAGCCAACATCCTAGCTGTCTAAGCCTTCCCACATCGTTTCCCACTTAGCTATACTTTGGGACCTTAGCTGGCGGTCTGGGTTGTTTCCCTCTCCACGACGGACGTTAGCACCCGCCGTGTGTCTCCCGGATAGTACTCACTGGTATTCGGAGTTTGCAAAGGGTTGGTAAGTCGGGATGACCCCCTAGCCTTAACAGTGCTCTACCCCCAGTGGTATTCGTCCGAGGCTCTACCTAAATAGATTTCGGGGAGAACCAGCTATCTCCAGGTTTGATTGGCCTTTCACCCCTAGCCACAAGTCATCCGCTAATTTTTCAACATTAGTCGGTTCGGTCCTCCAGTTGATGTTACTCAACCTTCAACCTGCCCATGGCTAGATCACCTGGTTTCGGGTCTATATCCAGCAACTCGACGCCCAGTTAAGACTCGATTTCTCTACGGCTCCCCTAATCGGTTAACCTTGCTACTGAATATAAGTCGCTGACCCATTATACAAAAGGTACGCAGTCACACCACGAAGGTGCTCCTACTGCTTGTACGTACACGGTTTCAGGTTCTATTTCACTCCCCTCACAGGGGTTCTTTTCGCCTTTCCCTCACGGTACTGGTTCACTATCGGTCAGTCAGTAGTATTTAGCCTTGGAGGATGGTCCCCCCATATTCAGACAGGATATCACGTGTCCCGCCCTACTCGATTTCACTGATGATGAGATGTCGACTACGGGGCTATCACCCTTTATTGCGCCACTTTCCAGAGGCTTCGTCTGTCTCATTAAAAGCTTAAGGGCTAGTCCAATTTCGCTCGCCGCTACTTTCGGAATCTCGGTTGATTTCTTTTCCTTCGGGTACTTAGATGTTTCAGTTCCCCGAGTTCGCCTCATTAACCTATGTATTCAGTTAATGATGACCGCTTATGCGGCCGGGTTTCCCCATTCAGAAATCCCAGACTCAAAAGGTTGTTACTACCTAATCTGGGCTTATCGCAAGTTACTACGTCTTTCATCGCCTCTGACTGCCAAGGCATCCACCGTGTACGCTTAGTCACTTAACCATACAACCCCAAAGGGTCTTTGTTACGTAACCAAAGTTGTCTGCATTTTTATACATGTGCAGACTCGATTTTGCCGGACTCAAATATTAAACATCGTAAAGATGTTTCCAAGAACACTTGAATGTGTGTTGGTACCTAAATGAACAAGTCATCTAGGATTTGAGAACTTTTAATTTGAATAACAACGCATATCCGTAGATATGGGGATTGTTGTTATTCGTCAGCTTTCCAAATTGTTAAAGAGCA
>JYJN01000196.1 GCA_003263845.1 Vibrio aestivus
CCAGCAGCGACATAAAACGTTAAGACGGTTCCTGATTTTATTGAATTGGCGAGGCCATATTTTCCAATGCCCAGTTGTACAATCTTAGGGTTGTCTAGCCTGTAGGTTGTTCCCGTGAGTATCCTTCTCAAGCCGGAGTAACCACTCAGTGACACCATTTCATTTCCTAAGTGGTTTAGAGATACTGCTGCTTTCATACCCAAGGTTGCTTTTATGCCCAATTTTGTAGCTTTGAGACCGTGAATATTAAACTGGGCGATTATCATGGAAGTTGTCACAACATCTTTTCCATTTACACCATAGTTGATCATCACTTG
>JYJN01000197.1 GCA_003263845.1 Vibrio aestivus
GGCTGGGCTACCTGGATTCGAACCAGGGAATGGCGGCATCAAAAGCCGCTGCCTTACCGCTTGGCGATAGCCAACAGCGAACAATTTGTTTAGAAAACAAATCAGTTCTAAATAATGGTGCGGAAGGAGAGACTTGAACTCTCACACCTTGCGGCGCCAGAACCTAAATCTGGTGCGTCTACCAATTCCGCCACTTCCGCAT
>JYJN01000198.1 GCA_003263845.1 Vibrio aestivus
GGGCGTTATGTAACAGGCTGATTTTCTGTAATATTTAGTCCTTTGAAACACCATACGCACCACTGATTTTTGGTTACTGGTTCTGCATGTTTATTTGGCTTCTTCGCAATGAATCAACGTTAACGAAAGCACTTCCCCCTTGGAAAGTTCATTTCGGCTGACCTCACTGGTTCAAAAGCTAAGTCATTCGCTGATAGTCACTGTCCTGAAATCGTTGTAACTCCCCCACTCCGAATTTGGCTTTCGCACTCAATTCCTTCAAAAGAACCTTGAGTGCAAGGACGTTTTTAGTAGTCTGAAGGCAACAAAAAGAGTCCGAAGTCGTCATTACATAACAAACAATTTAAGCAGACCCTCAACGCGTGGCATTTTTGGTTTGCAGGTAATTCAGTAGTTATGGTGCTTTGCAGAAACTATCGTTGTGCGTTTCAGG
>JYJN01000199.1 GCA_003263845.1 Vibrio aestivus
GGCATTACACCTTAGGGTGCCTTTTTTATTGCTCGTCATTTGGCTTCGATGAGTCTCAGAAGTTATTCAGAATTAGTGGGGTTACTGAAACTAATGGATGCGAGCGATTACGACTTAATAGAAATTAGCAGGAAAGCGGTGCAAGACAAGCTAGGTTGGCACCGAGAAGTGCCAACAGGTATGTGGAGAGCCTACTTAGATAGAGAGTGGCTTCAAGCGCCTGGAGGTACCGCCAAGCTATCTGCGATAAGCTGAATCAGTTCATCTTCAACTTCAAATCGCACTTCAATAATTTCGCCAATCAAAGATAAGTCACTATCGAAACCTTCGAGCGTGTCTTCCTTATCAACCGCAGCATACTTATCAGTAAAGTTTAGTAGCGGCTCTGTAGTGAGTACGATTTTGCCGTAGGTTTGATCAATATCTTCGGTGGCTTGAAAGCCAGTCGCTCGCCACTTATCCATCACCATATCGTAAATTTTGAAGTGCCCCTCGGATATATAATCAACGAGGTGCTGGCAGAAAGACTGAAGTTCTTCAGGTGTAGGAAGTTCAGCAACATTTGGTTTTGCAGAAGGTTGCAGCGCAGCGAGTTTACAATACTCGACAATTAGCTGTTGACGAGTTTCTAACCAGTGATCAATGACTTCGCTTGAGCCACCCCACTGTTCTTGTGTTTGTTTGAATTTATTTAGCATGAGCATGTCCTCATGATTCAGTCACAACTCCGGTGACGAAAAAGTTCATCGATATAAACCCTGATCCTTACTAGAGCTTATAGTTGTAATTCATCACGACTACAAATTCTGGTATGAAATTAGATTGCCAGTAAAATGAATGAACTGCAAGCGATGAGAGAATGGATTGTTAATGAAAAGTGACGGAGTTAATAAAGGTACGGCATACTGGTGTGTCGTGTCAGGAAGTGAGATCTGGCTCATTGACGGAGAGCTACCTTGCGGACACGCTAAGGATTGGGGCCTTCCGGAAGACAAAGGCGTTAAGATCGGGAGCCATCAAAAGCGAGCAGTAATGTGGCTCAATGAAGCTGATTGTCCAAGTCAGATAGAACTGACCTCACTGCGTGATTGCTTGCACTTCGGCTCGGAGATCTTTCTACTGATCAGCAAGGCGGTGCAATACGGGCACATGAGCCAAACTATGCGCTTTTGTTCCCAATGTGGTGGTAGAAACCACCTTAACCACAATCAGCTCGCTATGCAGTGTGGGGATTGTCGTACGCTGCATTACCCACGTATCTTCCCTTGCATTATCGTTGCTGTTCGAAATCATCATCAGATCTTACTTGCGCAACATCCTCGTCATAAGAGTGGTATGTATACCGTGATAGCCGGCTTTTTGGAAGTCGGTGAGACTTTAGAGCAATGCGTTGCTAGAGAAGTAAAAGAAGAAACCGGCGTTGATGTGAAGAATATTCGCTATTTTGGCAGTCAGCTTGGGCGTTTCCTTCAAGCATGATGATGGGCTTTTTGGCAGATTATGATTCGGGGGATCTTAAACCCGATTACACCGAACTTTCCGACGCTCAATGGTTCGATCTTAATGCGCTTCCAGAGGTGGCGCCTCATGGCACAATTGCCAGAGAATTGATTGAACACTCAAAAAACTTGGTTGAGTAGTTGTGCGCATATCTTTTTGAAAAATAGACAAAAAAAACCCTCCGAACCGGAGGGGTAAGTAAGATGTCGTTATGAGATGCTGAACACTGAGTGTTCAGTATTTATTATAGTTTTCGCTAGCAAACAAATATTTAACACCGTTATTTGTTGGGTGCAAATTAAGCATTGATTTAAAACTTAATAACATGATCTAGGTTGCAAAGCCTACAGCTTTTACCCCAGAATCAGTGTTAGAATATCGACCAAATAATAAAGCCTGAAATTGGAAAAACGGAATGACAGAATTAAAGAATGATCGTTATCTACGTGCGCTATTAAAGCAGCCTGTAGATTACACTCCAGTGTGGATGATGCGCCAAGCGGGTCGTTACCTGCCAGAATACAAGGCAACTCGCGCAGAAGCTGGCGACTTCATGTCTCTATGTAAAAATGCTGAACTTGCGTCTGAAGTAACGCTTCAGCCACTTCGTCGTTTTCCTCTTGATGCTGCGATCCTTTTCTCAGACATTCTAACGATCCCAGATGCAATGGGGTTAGAACTGCGCTTTGCGGCTGGCGAAGGCCCTGTATTCGATAAGCCGATTACCTGTAAAGCAGACGTTGAAAAGATCGGTCTGCCAGATCCGGAAGGTGAACTGCAATACGTGATGAATGCCGTTCGTCAGATCCGCAAAGATCTTAATGGCGATGTGCCTTTGATTGGCTTCTCAGGCAGCCCATGGACACTTGCGACTTACATGGTTGAAGGTGGCAGCTCGAAAGCTTTCACTAAAATCAAAAAGATGATGTATGCAGAACCACAAACTCTGCATCTACTTCTCGATAAGCTTGCTGATAGCGTGATTGAATACTTAAACGCTCAAATTAAAGCGGGTGCACAATCGGTAATGGTATTTGATACGTGGGGTGGTGTATTAACACCACGCGACTACAACTTGTTCTCGCTTCAGTACATGCACAAGATTGTTGATGGCTTGATTCGTGAAAACGACGGTCGCCGTGTTCCTGTTACTCTATTCACTAAGAACGGTGGTATGTGGCTAGAGCAAATTGCAGCAACAGGTTGTGATGCAGTTGGCCTAGACTGGACAATCAACATCCAAGATGCAGTAAAGCGCGTTGGTGACAAAGTTGCTCTACAAGGCAATATGGATCCTTCAATGTTGTACGCGTCGCCTGAGCGTATTCGTGAAGAAGTTGCTACTATCCTTGAAGCTTTGGTGATGCTGGTACTGGCCATGTCTTTAATCTAGGTCATGGTATTCACCTTGATGTACCGCCGGAAAATGCAGGTGTGTTTGTGGAAGCGGTACATGAATTATCTAAGCCATACCACAAATAATTGAACAGATTGACAAAGCGCCTGATTCTATCAGGCGCTTTTTTGTTATACGAACCTTGAGTCGCTATACTGGCTGAACGATAAGAAAGGGAATGCTAAATAGAAAATGAAGACCCGTGACAAAATTGTACATGCTGCTCTGGAACTGTTTAACCAACATGGTGAACGGAATATCACCACCAATCACATCGCTGCTCACATTGAAATCAGCCCTGGTAACCTCTATTACCATTTTCGTAATAAGCAAGAGATCGTAAGAGAGATTTTTACTCTCTATTCTACAGAATTGCTTGAGCGTTTTACGCCAATACAAGGCCAGCAAGAGAGTCTAACTCTACTTAAACACTATTTAGACTCCATCTTTAACTTGATGTGGAAGTACCGCTTTTTCTATGCCAATTTGCCAGAGATACTGCAAAGAGATCCTGAACTGCATGATGATTACATTGCGGTGCAAGATCGTCTGCAGCAAAATCTTGTTAACATTATGGCTGAGTTTGTTGAGTTAGATTTGCTAGTGGTTGAAGAAGATGAGTTGAAACCATTGGTGACGACTTTGCACTTAATCGCTTGCAGTTGGCTTGCGTATCGCTCGGCTATGTCGCCTCAAACACAAATTACGGAACATGTGGTTCATCAAGGTATGATCCAGATGATTGCTGTCGTAAAACCCAAGGCTACAGTTCAAGGTTTAGAACAACTGCAATTGCTAGAAGAAGGCGTCAAAGCGATGAATGCATGATGTCAGCCGACGTCATGCTGTTAACGCGTTAGCCAATTTTTAGGGTTTTGGGTCTTACTGTTGCGGCGAATCTCGAAGTAGAGAGACGGACGAGGTTGGCCGCCAGTGTCTCCTGCCAATGCAATGGTTTCACCTGCTAGTACCTTATCACCCTCTTTCTTGGTCAGAGATTGGTTGAAGCCGTATAGGGTCATATCGCCTTTACCATGGTCAAGTAGCACCACTAGGCCATAACCACGTAGATACTCGGCAAATACTACTGTGCCAGAATAGACGGCTTTGACTGATTGGCCGTAGTTGGCATCAATCACCATACCTTTCCAATCGATCTGTCCTGTTTGCTTAGTACCATAACTGTGCAGAACCTTGCCTTTCAGTGGCCAAGGCAGGCGACCTTTTTGCTTGGCTAAGCCGTCCATTGGCGCGGCATTTCTTTTTTGCTGCTTTGGCTATCTCTGCTTTTAGGCGAGTCTCATTGCGCTGAAGTTCATTGAGATAGACTTGGTCGCTAGAGATACTTTTCTGAATTTTTCCAACGGTTGCTTTTCTTTGGTTTTGTGCTTTCGTTAGTTTGGTTTGCTGCGCTTTTTGGTCACTCAGCAACTTGGTGATCTGATTTTTTTGCAGTTCAAGCTGGCGTTGGTTATCAGCCAATGATTTTCGAACGTGTTCTAGTTCTTCTATCGTATTGGCGCGCTCCTTTGCAAGATGTTGGAAGTATTGGCTAATGCGATCTTCTTCGACGCCATTATTCAAAATATTGGATGAGGACTTAGCACGACGAGTCACGTAATACGTTTGAATCAATTCTGCTAGTTTTGCACTTTGAGCTTCTTGCTCGTTTTCTAATATAGAGACGTTTGAAGTAAGCGTTTTAATGCTTTCATTGGTTTCTTTAAGCGATTGCTCACTCTCTTTGATCGCTCGACCAATTGAGGCAATATCTAGCTCTTGACTCTTTAGCGTGTTTTGCAGTTGATTGAGTTTTTTCTGTTGAGAGGTGAGTGATTGTTGCTGACGGCCAATTTCGCTTTTCACACCGCTAAGTTCAGAATTGGAAGCCGCATGAAGCGGTGCTGCACCAAAAGCGCATGATGCGCCCAATAAGGCTGGCACAACGTAGCGTTGGAAAACTGTGGAGTTAACCAAGTTAAATGTCAGTTGAGATGACTGCCGCGTGAACATTGTTGAGCGATTCCAAATCCTTAGAGTAGTCATCCAGTATAACCAAAGACAATAATGATAAGAAATAGCAAAGTAAAAACTTGGTGCTATTGTCTAAACTATCTTTGGTTTTGCGTATAAAAAAAGCGCCTCGATATTCGAGGCGCTCTCAATAAACTGAATCGGCTAGATTACTTAACTAGAACTTCGCCTGACATTTCTGCTGGGATTTCTAGACCTACTAGAGACAGCATAGTTGGTGCAAGGTCAGACAGTTTACCGTCTTCTTTGAACTCAACCGCTTTGTCACCTACGTAGATTAGAGGCACAGGCAGGTTAGTGTGCGCAGTGTGGATGCCACCAGTTGTTGGGTCGATCATCATTTCAGCGTTACCGTGATCAGCTGTAATGAGCATTTGGCCGCCCACTTCTTTGATTGCTTCAACCACTTTACCAACGCTTTCGTCTAGCGCTTCGATTGCTTTCTCAGCCGCTTCGTAAACGCCAGTGTGGCCAACCATATCTGCGTTAGGGTAGTTACAGATGATAGTGTCGAACTTACCAGATTGATAGCCGCAACCATCTTCTCTGTTAGCTCTGGTGAGCTCATTTCTGGCTGCATGTCGTAAGTAGCAACTTTTGGAGAAGCAACAAGCTGACGCTCTTCGCCTTCAAACTCGTTCTCAACACCACCGTTGAAGAAGAAAGTTACGTGCGCGTACTTTTCTGTCTCAGAGATACGTAGCTGAGTTTGGCCTTGCTTAGATAGCCACTCACCGTAAGTGTTCTCTAGAGATGCTGGTGGGAAGCCGATTGCTAGCGGGATGTCAGCTGCGTATTGGGTTAGCATTACGAAGTTGATTGCTGGGAATACCTCACGCTCGAAACCGTCGAACTCAGAAACGAAAGCACGAGTGATCTGACGAGCACGGTCAGCACGGTAGTTCATGAAGATAACAGCGTCGCCATCTGCAATTACAGCGTCTTCTTGGCCTTCTGCTTTGATTGTTGTTGCTTTTACGAACTCATCGTTCTCGTCGCGAGCGTAAGCAGCTTCAAGGCCAGCAACCGCTGTTTCAGCTGTGAACTCACCTTTCGCTTGAGTAAGAAGATCGTAAGCAACTTGAACGCGATCCCAGTTGTTATCACGGTCCATTGCGTAGTAGCGACCTACTAGAGAAGCCACGCGGCCTTTACCGAGTGTTGCGAATAGATCTTGGAAGCGTTTTAGAGAGTTTTCTGCGCTGCGTGGCGGTGTGTCACGGCCGTCTAGGAAGCAGTGAAGGTAGATTTTCTCTGCGCCACGTGCTGCTGCCATTTCAACCGCTGCGTAAATGTGGTCTTCATGAGAGTGTACGCCACCTGGAGACATAAGACCCATGATGTGCACTGCTTTTTCAGCTTTAACTGCAGAATCGATAGCTTCAACAAGCGCTGGCGTTTGAGCAAATTCACCGTCAGCGATAGATTTAGTGATACGAGTTAGGTCTTGGTATACAACACGGCCAGCGCCAATGTTGGTGTGACCTACTTCAGAGTTACCCATTTGACCGTCAGGTAGACCAACGTCCATACCAGAAGCAGAAATAAGAGTATTAGGTTTGTTTGCTAGTAGCGCGTCCATTACGGGCGTTTTCGCATTAGCGATTGCATTGCTTGCGGTATCTTCACGGTGACCGTAACCGTCAAGAATTACTAGAGCCATAGGCTTCTTAGCAGACATAGTGATGACCTCGTCAAATTCAAAGTAACTTTGGAAACAAATTAGCGTAATTTTACTACACTTTTTAACCAAAACTGTAGGCTAAGATCAAATTATCTGTGTGATTTATTGTTGCTAGCTTTCACACTACCGCATGTAAGGCGTTAATTTTTCGTCTCGAAGCCCATTTCTTGATGACTAATACTAGAGAATTTTATCGAGATTGAAAGCCGCTATTGCCTATTTAAGCAATAGTCTCTAACTAACGAGAATAGCGCTACCAGTTACGGCTAAGATCGCGCCAATCCATGCAAACCCATTTGGCCTCTGCTTGGTGTACACCCAAAGCATCGGCAAGAGCATGATCGGAGTTGTTGATGAAAGCAGGGCGACCATACCCACGTTGCCGTCGCGCAATGCATACAAAATGAGTGTCATCCCTACAGCCATGGCTAAGAAACCGTTAACAGCGGTGATGGAAAAAATGCGCCAGGTCATCGGGTTAATGGCCTTAGCAAGTGAAGCGCCAGTAAAGAGAAACAACGAATGGGCTAAGAACGCAGTGATCATTCGCATTGCTGATGCAGCGACAGGATCGATAGACGTTTGCATCACGGGTTTAGCAATGACTCCACCCAATGCTTGGCACAGGGCAGCTAAGAGTCCGAGCGAAATACCCATCGCGATACTACCGCGAACCTGTTCTAATGATTGTGGTTGGTTGTTTTTTCGACCAAAGAAGATAGCGGTGACAACGCCGGCAAACACTAGAGTTGATCCAAGAAACTCCATCGTCGTCATGTTTTCACTAAACAGAAAGTAGCCGAGAATGGCCGAAAATACGGCATGGCATGAAAACAGCAGACCAGCTTGCCTTGGCCCCATACGATTCAAACAAGCGAATAGAGCGGTGTCGCCAATGAAGATGCCAATCAGACCCGATAGTGCCATGGGTGCAATAGCGCTGAACTCAACGCTCGCCCAACCACCAGTAAAAAGCGCCATCGATGTCAAAATAAAGGAGGTACAACCCATCCTCCATCGACTGTAGCAAACGTGCCGAGATGGCGTGCAGGTGTGACTGATAATAGGCTGGCGATGGCCCATAGAAAAGCAGCCCCAAGGGCTAACCACTCATAACCCACGACATGCTCTCCTGTATTTGGGTAAGCACATCAATATGCCTTAAGCCAAACAAGAATCAAGTGATTTTGTTTGGCTTTTCTTGTTTGGTTTTAGCCGCTTTCTATTAGTCACAAGGCGGTGCAGAGTATTTCTTTAAGTGAGAATAAAGAGTGCAGCGTAAACAATCAGCAAGCCTATGATGCCGATTATGATACCGGTCTTCGCCATATCTTTACTTTCAATTAGCCCTGTTGAGTAGGCTAATGAGTTAGGTGGCGTCGAGACAGGAAGAATCATGCCGAGCGATGCCGAGAAGGCGACAACCACAAGTAGTCCTTGCAGGCCACCAATCGCGACCAAACTTTCCATCGAAGCGCCAATCGCGGCTGCTATCGGCATAAGTAAGTTGGCGGTTGCGGTGTTGCTCATGAAGTTGGCCATGAGCCAACAGATGATAGATAGCGTTACCACCACAGCCACAGGAGACAGTGACTCATAATCAATCGCATGAGCAAGTGCAGAGGCTAGCCCCGTGCGATCAAGCCCGATGCCAATCGCGATACCGCCAGCAACTAGCCAAAGCACATCCCAGTTAATTTGTTTGAGCTCTTCCTTACCCATGATGCCTGTTAACGTGAACACGGCGAGAGGGATAATCGATACTACATACGTGTTCATGCCATGCAGCTTAGTGGTCATCCAAAGTAGGATAGTGACAGAAAACGTGGCGTAAACCGTAATGGCTCGCCAGCTTGTTTTGAACTGACCATTGAGTTTAAGCACCATCTCTTTTTGGGTGGATGGGAAGAGCTTCTGCAATAGGAACCAAGCGATAGTGAGCTGAATAATCACAAAGGGCAGACCCATCATCATCCAACTCAAGAAATCGATGGCATTGTCGCCCGTGAGATATTGCAGCGCAATGGCGTTGGGTGGCGTACCAATAGGAGTGGCGATACCACCGGTATTGGCCGCGATGGGAATACATAATACCAACGCTTTAATACCGATATCGCCTTTAGGTGCTGAGGCAACAATGGGACCAAGCAGTGCCAACATCATGACTGTGGTGGCGGTGTTAGACATAAACATCGAGAACACAGCAGTAATTAACATCAAACCGAGCATGATGAATTTCGGCTGATTACCAAAAGGTCGCAGTAGAACGCGGGCTAGGTTGTTATCCAGTTCATATTTTGAGGCGGCAATGGCGAGTGCAAAACCACCCATAAATAGAATGATGATAGGAGAGGAGAAAGCACTGAAAATATCGGTATAGCTGAGTAGGTCGCCAGATCATGGCCTGCTGGTGGATGACGAAATAAGGTCAGGCCTTTATCCGATATCATGATCAGCTCTAAAGCAATGATCAAAATGGAAGTCGCAAATACGGGGACGGGTTCTAACACCCAAAGCAAAGCGGCCAGAAGAAAAATAGCCAGCAAGCGGTGTTGGACCAGGGTGAGATCATCAATAGGAATGGCGTCGATAGGAAGCATTAATACTCCCAATGGCAGTCCAAAACAGATTAGCAGTTTTATGATGACTGATGTGTTTTTTACCATTACCCCAATTACCTTATCTTCTTCGTCCGTCGAGATAGGTTAATTTAGAAACAGGTTAGGGTCTTAGACGCAGTTTCGATTTTTATGAATTAAATAATTTTGTTGAAAAGTGTTTGTTTTTAATCAAAAAAAAGAGCCTCTGTCTAGAGGCTCTTTTTCGTGATATTAGGACAGGATGAAAGCGGAAGCTATTCTGCTTGCTCTTGCTCTTGCTCTTGCTCTTGCTATTGTGGATTGCCCGTGTGGGCGTAAGGTGTCCCCATTACGGTTGGTGCATTCAGCTGCATTGTTTCATCAAACGAGACGCTGTCTTTAGCAAATAGGTTGATAACAGTCGACCCCAGTTTGAAGCGGCCCATTTCTTCACCTTTCTTCAAAACAACTGACTTGTCGCCTTCGGTGGGTAATCCCAACGATAAACCGTATTGCCTCGTGGTGGAGTAACGGTACCTGCCAGATAAGTTCAATGCTACCAACGATGGTTGCACCGACAAGCACTTGTGCCATAGGGCCAAACTCTGTGTCAAAGATACAGACAACGCGCTCATTACGCGCGAAAAGGTTTGGCACATTTTCGGCGGTTAGTGGGTTTACCGAGAAAAGGTCGCCAGGTACGTAGATCATTTGACGCAACGTACCGTCACATGGCATATGCACGCGGTGGTAGTCTCTTGGAGAAAGGTACAAAGTTGCAAACTCGCCTTGATCGAACTCTTTCGCCAGTTCACTGTCGCCACCAAGCAGCTCTAAAGCCGTGTAGGTATGGCCTTTCGCTTGAATAAGTTCGCCTTGCTCAATCGGGCCAAATTGGCTTACGCAGGCATCTGCCGGGTGAGTGATGACACTGTCGCCTTCTGTAATTGGACGAGCATCCTCTTTCAATTCACGTACAAAGAACTCATTGAAGGTTTTGAAGTGCTCTGGGTTTGAATGAAGTGCTTCATTCATGTTGACTTTGTATTGTTTGATAAACCAACGAATAACAGCTGTTGTTAGACCGCCCGCTTTAGCCGAAGCCAGCTTACCAACTAGGCGAGTTAGCCCATGTTGTGGGATCCAATATTGCAGCCCAACCTTAATTTTATCCATGATGATAAATATCCAATTTCAGTAATTGACGATAATCTGGGCGCGAGATGTTACTTAAATCCAACATAAAAGCCAACATTTGCGCAGTTTTACAACGAATTCTGTGCTTAAAGATCCGCTTTCTTGTTTCTAGAGTACTGACGGTTCGCTTTATTTTCAGCCATGCTCTCAATAATTCGATGATAGTTCTCAAAACGAATACGATTGATATCACCTTTCTCAACAGCCTCGCGGATGATGCAACCTGGATCATCCTCATGTTTACAGTCACGGAACTTACAACCGCCGAGTAGTGGTCTGAATTCGATAAACGCCTCGGTCACTTGTTCCGCCTCTAAGTGCCATAGACCGAACTCGCGTACTCCAGGAGAGTCGATAAGGTCACCACCACTTGGAATATGGTACAGGCGAGCTGCAGTAGTGGTGTGTTGTCCTAGCCCTGAGTTTTCAGAAACAGCGCCTTCTTCGATGTCAAGTTCAGGCATAAGCGCGTTAACTAAGCTCGACTTACCTACACCAGACTGACCAACAAAAATATTAATGCGATCGGTAAGTTCAGCTTCCAGTGCAGCAACGCCTTCTCCAGTCTCTTTACTGACGAACAGAACCTTGTAGCCAATACGTTCATATTCCGCTAAAGCGGTTTGGTACTCTTCACGCTGCTCTGTACTAAGTAGATCTATCTTGTTGAGTACAATTAAAGGGGCAATGCTTAGAGTTTCTGACGCGACTAAGTAGCGATCAATGATGTTGAGTGACAGTTCCGGTAATACAGACGATACAATGATCATTTGATCAACGTTGGCCGCGACAGGTTTCAAACCATCATAGTAATCCGGGCGAGTCAGTACTGAAGTTCGCGGTTCTACCGCTTCAACAACACCGGAAATGCCAGCCATCGATTCGAGACCTGGGCGCCAGATCACCTTGTCGCCAGACACCAAAGTCTCAATTCCTCGCCGTAAGTTACAGCGATGAATCTCTTTTGTTTCAGAATCTTCGATGTCGGCATGTTGGCCAAAACGAGTGATGACAAGGCCAGATTTGGTATTACCCAGCATCGACTCATCCCATTGAATGGATTCTTCCTGTTTCAGACGTTTTTTTTGGTTACTACGAACGCGTCTAACTTGACCTTTAGTGAGCTTTTTTTTTCTTTGCCACAGTTTTGTACTTTAATTAATAAAATGGGGTGCGATTTCCCTTGATGCTTCACGTTCCCACGGAATACGAGCTATCTTGGGGATCTTTATTTGGGTATAGTACCCTTTTTATCAGCAAACAAATAGGCAGCTCTTATATGTCCTTTAGCGATCAAAACCTGATTTGGATTGATCTTGAGATGACAGGGTTAGACCCAGAAGCTCACAAAGTTATCGAAATCGCCACTATTGTCACAGACAGTGAACTTAATATTTTAGCTGAAGGTCCCGTTCTTGCGATTCATCAATCGGAAAATGAACTCGATAAGATGGACGAGTGGTGCACCACAACTCACACTGGAAGTGGCTTAGTTGATCGCGTTCGTGAAAGTTCGGTGTCGGAGCAAGAAGCGGTTCGTCAAACGATTGAGTTTTTAGAAAAGTGGGTGCCTGCAGGTGTTTCGCCTATTTGTGGTAATAGCGTTGGCCAAGATCGCCGATTCCTATACAAACATATGCCTGATCTTGAGCAATATTTTCACTATCGCTACATCGATGTGAGTACATTGAAAGAGTTGACGCGCCGTTGGAAACCAGAAGTATTGAAAGGCTTTTCAAAAACAGGCAGTCACCTTGCGCTTGATGATATTCGTGAGTCGATTGCTGAACTGCAGTACTACCGAAAGACGATTATTTCTATTTAATCGACGCCGTAGCCAATCAAAGATGAAACAAAGCCAGCAATCAATGCTGGCTTTGTTGTTTATGTCTGGTGTTTATGGAACAGGTAGGAAAACAAATTGGGTCACGCCATGGACTACTTTTGTAATACTTCGGTTGGTTTTGTCTGCGACGATAAACGCCATCATGTCTTGCACCATGACCATTTTGGCAAAGAGCCTATCAAAACTTATATCAAAGTCGTCTTCGTTGATTCGATTGGAAAGCAGGAACAGATTGCCATTGGTGTCGCGACGATGGTAGAGACGCCATACAAACACCTCGATGTTACGTGCACTGTTGTAGAGCGCCTGCTCGTCGAGCGAATCTAAAATGAAAAACTCTTGCTGGTGGTTATAGGATCGGCGAAGCATTTCAGATAACCCGACCATGGCTGCAAAAACGCGGTCTCCCTCAAACGTTTCATCAAACGCTAGCAAAATGGCGTCAATGCTGGTCACGCCATCGAGCTCGTCAAAAACCAGAGAGGGCAGTTCGGTTTCGTCGAGGGAACCAAAAATCTGATTAATACGCTCATCTACCGTTATGCCCGCAACCTTTTTAAGTTGATTTGGGTTTCTGACGTAGAGTTTTTTGGTAAGCGTAATTAGCATCTCTTTCTGTTGTTTTGCATGAACATCCATGACGAAGTCAACATCACTCTTTCCTAGGTTGCGAATTGGTTTAGGAACTGATCCACATGCTGAAAGTAGCATTGTGGCCAAAAAGAGGAGCAGTAATTTTGCTATTAGAATATGCAGTTGTTTGAGTGCCATTATTTATCCATAAAGATGAACTCAGTTTAAGAATTTCTTTGATATAGCTAAGCGATAAGATGCGTGGTAGTTGGGTATATACATTTAACTTATATATCAAAGTCAAAATATCTTCGAACAATTCACACTTCTGGCAGAGAAAATAAGGGGTTATATCTCACTATGCAGAACTTTTACTGTAGAATTAAGGGCTTGGTTCGGGCCTTTTATAAGTACTTTTGTGTAATGCTGCTGAGTTTTTAGTCAAACAGAAAAAAAATCTCCTTTTTTTGTCATAAGGACTTGCATCACAAAAAAAATGCTCTTATAATTCGCAGCCCTAAAGACGGAAACGTTATTAGAATGCGACACTAGCTCAGTTGGTAGAGCGCAACCTTGCCAAGGTTGAGGTCACGAGTTCGAACCTCGTGTGTCGCTCCACTTTCTTTACGAAGAGAGAGGAAAAGTCTTCATCGTACTTTAAACGGTGACACAA
>JYJN01000200.1 GCA_003263845.1 Vibrio aestivus
ACCCAAGTAACCTCAAGATGCGTGGTTCAGCGAGAATTGCCTAGTTTGCAAACGCGGCAACTATTCGACAATCTAGTGGTTCTAAATTGAGAATTGTTAACAAAGTGTGCGAGCTAGACAAGCTCGCCCTTCGGGAGCGTATCACGGTTCCAATTTCTACGTTAAATGACTTGGAAAGAACCCGTTATTCCGCTGCGTCATTTGCCTTGAACTTGAACCCGTGACCACGCTCTGAATCCTGCATCTTGAAGTCACTTGGGTATAAGTTGTGTGTGTATGAAAAAATTAATAGAAAAACTGCTAATTAATTGTTGCAAATCCTAACCAGCTTAGTTAGTGTGGATACCAAGACAGCAAACAACCAAGAGCTGATAAGTATGCGCCAATTAGTAATGAATATTCATCACCATCATCACCCTATCTAGTCTTTCGGGAGATACGCGTATACCCGGGAGGCAGGAAACTCCCGGAGGTTAAATCATAAAATACAGATTTCAAACCCTCGGGAGACCAAAGACTCCCGAGGGTTTTTCAGTTTTTAGCTTAACAAAATTTAATAAATTCAATATTTTGCACAGGGATACCGCAATGCAGACACAGCGCTTAAGAATCGCAATCCAGAAAAAAGGCCGCCTAAGTAAAGAATGCCAAGACTTGCTTAAAAAAATGCGGTGTTAAGTTTAATATTATGGGTGAGCGCTTAGTGGTTCATTCATTAAATATGCCAATCGATCTTCTTTTGGTGCGCGACGATGACATACCAGGCTCATCATGGATGGTGTAGTGGACCTTGGTTTCATCGGTGAAAATGAGTTAGAAGAAGTTCGCCTTGATCGTAAAGCTTTAGGGGAACCAAACGAGTTTGTAAAACTACGTCGTTTAGATTTCGGTGGCTGCCGCCTTTCAATCGCGATTGATAAAGATGAGGTTTACAACGGCCCTCAAGATCTTGCAGGTAAGCGTATCGCTACGACCTATCCTCAACTACTTAAAGCCTACATGGACGAGCAAGGCATTAACTTCAGTACTTGTATGCTGACGGGTTCGGTAGAAGTTGCTCCTCGCGCTGGTCTATCCGATGCGATTGCTGACTTAGTCTCTACTGGCGCGACGCTTGAAGCGAACGGCCTAAAAGAAGCGGAAGTTATCTTTAAGTCAAAGGCAACCTTGATTCAGCGCACGGGTGAGTTTGATGCTGACAAAGTGGCACTAATCGAAAAGCTACTGACGCGAATGCAAGGCGTTCAGCAAGCAAAAGAATCTAAGTACATCATGTTACACGCACCCGTTGCTCAACTAGAGCAAGTTAAAGCCCTTCTACCTGGTGCAGAAGACCCAACTGTTCTTCCACTTTCAATGGACACTGAGAAAGTCGCAATTCATTTAGTGAGCACAGAAAACTTGTTCTGGGAAACGATGGAGCAACTTAAGGAGCTAGGCGCTAGCTCGATTCTTGTACTGCCTATTGAAAAAATGATGGGGTAATTCGCCATGAGAACAGTTGTTTGGCAATCACTTAGTGAGTCACAGCAAGATAGCGTATTGGAACGCCCTGCGATAGCTGAAGGGGCAAACATAACTGCAGCAGTGAGTGATGTTATTAGCCAAGTTCGCAGCAAAGGTGACACCGCACTTATCGAGCTGACTGAGAAATTCGATAAGGTTACGCCTGAATCGATTCGTGTTAGCAATGATGAGATTGAGCAAGCCTCAGCGCGTCTAACCGAGCAGATGAAGTCTGCGCTTGAACAAGCTTACAGCAATATTTCTAAGTTTCACAAAGCGCAGAAGCCTCAGCCTATTCAAGTAGAGACACAACCTGGCGTTGTGTGTGAGCAAGTGACCCGTGCTATTAATACTGTGGGCTTATACATTCCCGGTGGCAGTGCACCACTACCTTCAACAGTACTCATGTTAGGTGTGCCAGCAAAAATCGCTGGGTGTCGTAAAGTCGTACTGTGTTCTCCACCGCCAATCGCTGATGAGATTCTTTACGTAGCAAAACTGTGTGGTATTGATGAAGTCTATAATGTTGGCGGCGGTCAGGCTGTGGCTGCAATGGCTTACGGAACAGAAACCGTTTCTAAAGTCGACAAGATCTTTGGCCCAGGTAACGCTTATGTCACTGAAGCCAAGCGCCAAGTGAGTAATGATTTCCGTGGTGCGGCGATTGATATGCCAGCTGGTCCATCAGAAGTGCTTGTGATTGCAGATGAAACGGCCGATGCAGATTTCATCGCTGCAGACTTGCTAAGTCAAGCAGAGCACGGCCCTGATTCGCAAGTGGTACTGGTTACACCTTCGGAAGTGGTCGCCGACCAAGTAACCGATGCGGTAGCGCGTCAGTTGAAAGAGCTTTCACGCGCAAACATCGCTCAGCAAGCACTTGCATCAAGCCTAATCATCATCGCAGAGTCTTTAACTCAGTGTATCTCGATCTCTAACTTTTATGGCCCTGAGCACCTTATCGTTCAGACTAAAGCGCCAAGAGAGTTACTGCCACTACTAGATAACGCAGGGTCAATATTCTTAGGCGATTGGTCTCCTGAATCTGCAGGTGATTATGCTTCTGGAACAAACCACGTTCTGCCTACATACGGCTACACTCGAACATACTCGAGCTTGGGCTTAGCTGATTTTTCTAAACGAATGACAGTTCAGGAGCTCTCAGCTGACGGTCTGCGTAATTTGGCACCTACGGTGGTGACGATGGCAGAAGCAGAAGGCCTAGACGCGCACAAGCGTGCTGTAACGATTCGAGTTGAGAAGCTAGCGGCGCAACAAGGGTAAGGATGGCTGATATGGAAAAATTAGCACGTAAACAAGTTCAAGCGTTGACCCCTTATTTGTCAGCGCGACGCATCGGCGGTAGTGGTGATGTTTGGCTCAATGCCAATGAGTCTCCATTCAATAATGAATACAAGACGGACTTTGCAAGGCTCAATCGCTACAGCGAATGTCAGCCAAAAGAGCTGATTGAAGCTTACGCAGCCTATGCGGGCGTGAAGCCTGAGCAGACGTTAACTTCCCGTGGCGCAGACGAAGGTATCGAGTTACTTATTCGAGCTTTCTGTGAACCGGGTGAAGATGCCATTTTGTATTGCCCACCAACTTATGGGATGTACTCCATCAGCGCCGAAACGATTGGGGTTGAACGCAAAACCGTTCCATTGACATCGGATTGGCAATTAGACCTTGAAGGTATCAAGCAAAATTTAGATTCAACCAAGCTCGTTTTTGTTTGTAGCCCAAACAACCCAACTGGCAATTTGGTCAATCGCGATGACATCGTGTCACTGCTTGAGATGACTAAAGACCGTGCCATTGTGGTAATGGATGAAGCGTATATCGATTTCTGCCCAGAAGCCTCGACGGTAGATTTACTAGCTAAGTACCCAAACTTGGCAATTTTGCGAACGCTTTCTAAGGCTTTTGCGTTGGCAGGGCTAAGATGTGGTTTTACACTCGCGAATAAAGAGCTGATTGATGTTCTACTGAAAGTCATCGCGCCGTACCCAGTGCCTGTTCCGGTTGCAGAAATCGCGACACAAGCTCTCTCTGAGTCTGGTTTAGCTCGAGCGAAGTATCAAGTGCTCGACTTGAATGCTAACCGCGCTTACCTACAAGTAGGTTTATCCATGCTTGAAGGTCTGGAAGTATTCGAAGGATGGGGTAACTACCTATTGGTTAAGTTCCCAGATGGCGATGCTATTTTCAAAGCCGCGTGGGACAGCGGGATTATCCTGCGTAACTCACCGATTGATAACTGCGTTCGAATTAGTGTTGGTAATCGTGAAGAGTGTGAAAAAACACTTGGATTTATTCGAAATTTTTACCTGTAGAGGAGCGCCGAGCGCTTTGCTATGGAAGACAAAATTATAAGTAAAAGGATGTTCTTGTGAGCAATCAGCAAAAAATCTTATTTATTGACCGTGATGGTACTTTGATTGTTGAGCCACCCGTTGATTTTCAAGTCGACCGACTCGACAAACTAAAACTGGAGCCTTTGGTCATTCCAAGTCTTTTGACGCTTCAAGACGCAGGTTATCGCCTAGTGATGGTGACAAACCAAGATGGCTTGGGTACAGACAGCTACCCACAAACGGACTTCGATGCTCCACACAACATGATGATGGAAATTTTCGAGTCGCAGGGTGTTAAATTTGATGATGTCTTAATCTGCCCGCACTTCCCTGAAGATAACTGCTCATGCCGTAAACCTAACTTAGGTTTGGTAAAAGGATACCTGCAAGACGGTAAAGTCGACTTTAAACAGTCTGTAGTAATTGGCGATCGTGAAACCGATCTTCAGTTAGCGGAAAACATGGCGATTCGTGGTATCCAATACAACCCAGAGACTATGGGTTGGGCACAGATCGTGAAAGACCTGACGGTGAATGCTCGCACGGCGGAAGTGGTCCGAACAACCAAAGAAACGGACAATCAAGGTTGCGGTAAACCTTGACGAAACGGGTGGTAACTCGATTGACACGGGCATGGGCTTCTTTGATCACATGCTAGATCAGATTGCTACGCACGGCGGGTTCCAGTTGAAGCTGTCGGTGAAAGGCGACCTTCATATCGACGATCACCACACAGTGGAAGATACAGCTTTAGCACTTGGACAAGCACTAAAAGATGCCCTTGGCGACAAGCGTGGAATCGGCCGATTTGGCTTTAGTTTGCCGATGGATGAGTGTCTAGCTCAATGTGGTTTAGATCTTTCTGGTCGTCCTTACCTGAAGTTTGATGCTGAGTTTAGCCGCGAGCAAGTGGGTGATCTCTCGACGGAAATGGTGGTTCACTTCTTCCGCTCGCTAACCGATACGCTAGCTTGTACGCTTCACCTTTCTTCTACTGGCGACAACGATCACCACATCATTGAGAGCCTATTCAAGGCATTTGGCCGCACCCTGCGTCAAGCGATCAAAGTTGAAGGTAATGAGCTGCCAAGTAGTAAAGGCGTTCTTTAAGGGAGAGTAACTAATGTCGGATCAAAAAGTCGTCATTATTGATACGGGTTGTGCCAACGTTTCTTCGGTTAAGTTTGCTATTGAGCGACTCGGCTATCAGGTAACAATTTCGAAAGACCCTGAAGTCGTATTAGCAGCAGACAAACTGTTTCTACCGGGTGTAGGGACGGCAAGCGAGGCGATGAAAAACCTTGAAGAGCGAAATTTGATTGAGCTTGTTAAGCAGGTTGAAAAGCCGCTACTTGGTATTTGTTTGGGTATGCAACTTTTTAGGTAAGCTCTCACAAGAAAAAGGTCAGAAAGCAGACCAAATCGTTGAATGTTTAGGGCTTTGTGATGGTGAAGTTAAGCTTTTAGAGACAGGCGATTTGCCTCTGCCTCATATGGGGTGGAATACGGTTAAGTCGAGCCCTGAGCATCCTCTTTTTAAAGACATCGAAGAGGGTGAATATTTCTACTTTGTTCATAGCTTTGGTATGCCAGTTGGTGATTACACCATTGCACAATGTGAGTACGGGCAACCATTTACTGCAGCTGTGCAAAGTGGCAACTATTACGGTGTTCAGTTCCACCCAGAACGCTCTTCAAAAGCCGGTTCCAAGCTCATTCAAAATTTCCTTGAGCTCTCGTTTACTCAAGAATAAGGACATAACTACGTGATTATTCCAGCATTAGATTTAATTGAAGGTCAGGTAGTGCGCCTATATCAAGGCGATTACGGACAAGTAACCGAATATAAAGTCGACCCAGCAGAGCAGTTTAATCTTTACCACCAAGCAGGCGCTAACTGGCTGCACCTAGTTGACCTAACTGGCGCCAAAGATACGACAGCACGTCAGCTAGACTTGATTGCCAAATTACTGGCGAGCACACCAGCAAGCATTCAAATTGGTGGTGGCGTTCGCAGTGAACAAGACGTCGTTGACTTACTCGAAGCAGGCGCTCAACGTGTGGTTGTTGGCTCGACTGCAGTAAAACAACCAGAGCTTGTTAAAGGTTGGATGGAGAAATACGGCGCAGAGAAAATCGTACTGGCGCTCGACATCAACATCGATGAAAGCGGCACACGCAAAGTGGCAATTTCTGGTTGGCAAGAAGACTCAGGTGTCACAATCGAAGCGCTAATTGATGACTACTTAACCGTTGGCCTCAAGCACGTGCTTTGTACTGATATCTCACGCGACGGCACACTAGCGGGCTCAAACGTAGAGCTATACGTTGACCTATGTAAGCAATACCCACAGGTGCAATTTCAGTCTTCGGGCGGTATTGGCTCATTAGCGGATATTGAAGCATTGAAAGGCACGGGTGTGTCAGGCGTCATTGTTGGTCGTGCGCTTTTAGACGGCAAGTTCACCGCAGAGGAGGCATTTGCATGTTGGCAAAGCGAATAATTCCATGTCTGGATGTACGTGATGGTCAAGTGGTTAAGGGCGTTCAGTTCCGTAACCACGAAATCATCGGTGACATCGTTCCTTTGGCTCAGCGTTATGCTGAAGAAGGTGCTGATGAGCTGGTTTTCTATGATATTACTGCTTCCAGTGATGGTCGCGTAGTTGATAAAAGCTGGGTTCAACGTGTAGCAGAGGTTATCGACATTCCTTTCTGTGTTGCTGGTGGTATTAAGTCTGCGGAAGATGCTGCTCGTATTCTTGAATTTGGTGCCGATAAGGTATCAATCAACTCACCTGCACTAGCGAACCCAGAGCTGATTACTGAGCTTGCAGATAAGTTCGGAGTTCAATGCATCGTAGTGGGTATCGATTCATACTACGACAAAGAAACAGGTAAATATCAGGTTTACCAATTCACAGGTGATGAAGCTCGCACTAAGGCGACTCAATGGGAAACCAAAGATTGGGTGCAAGAAGTGCAAAAGCGTGGCGCAGGGGAAATTGTACTTAACATGATGAACCAAGATGGCGTGCGTAACGGTTACGACCTTGAGCAGCTCAATATGGTTCGTGAAGTGTGTAAGGTACCGCTGATTGCTTCTGGTGGTGCGGGTGCAATGGAGCACTTTGCAGACGCTTACAAACAAACGAATGTCGACGGCGCACTTGCAGCTTCAGTGTTTCACAAGCAAGTGATCAACATTGGTGAACTAAAACAATATTTAAAACAACAAGGTGTAGAGGTGCGTGTATGAGTTTTGCCACCGCAGAAGTAAACACTCTGATTGAGAAGATTAACTGGGAGAAGGTCGATGGCCTTGTCCCTGCAATCGTTCAAGATTTTCAATCAAGCCAAGTCTTGATGATGGGTTACATGAACCAAGACGCGCTGAAAAAAACGGCAGATACGGAGCAGGTGACGTTCTTCTCTCGAACTAAAGAGCGTCTTTGGACTAAGGGTGAAACATCAGGCAACGTGCTTCGTTTAGTGAATATGCAGTTGGACTGCGATAACGATACGTTGCTAGTAAAAGTGAATCCTATCGGCCCAACTTGCCACCTAGGTAATACCACGTGTTGGGATGTTGACCCACAGGAAGAGAGCCAAATGGTGTGGCTTCATCAACTTGAGCAGCTATTGGCTGCCCGTAAGGACGCCGACCCAGACTCTTCTTATACTGCCAGCTTATACTCCCGTGGCACCAAGCGTATTTCGCAGAAAGTGGGCGAAGAGGGCGTTGAAGTCGCGCTTGCGGCAACGTCGGGTGACAAGGCGGAGTTAGTGTGTGAATCGGCAGATTTGATTTACCACCTGTTGGTGCTCCTTCAAGACCAAGGTTTATCGATGAACGACGTGGTGAATAAGCTCAAAGAGCGTCATAAATAACCACTTAGATCAACAGATCGTATACAAACGCTGTATTGAGCTTTAAGCTTGATGCAGCGTTTTTTGTTTTAGGAACTGGAAGTTGTCATGGTTGTAGAGTGGGTGAATCTGTGTCGATAATTTTAGGGATTGATCCCGGCTCGAGAGTGACTGGATATGGCGTTATAAAGCAACAGGGACGACATTTACACTACATGGGTAGTGGTTGTATTAGAATGTCAGAAGAAGCGCTTCCAGGACGTTTGAAGCAGATTTACGCCGGCGTGTCGGAGATCATTACTCAATTTCAGCCGGATGTGTTTGCTATTGAGCAAGTATTCATGGCAAAAAATGCAGACTCTGCGCTGAAACTCGGACAAGCGAGAGGTAGCGCCATTGTTGCTGCAGTGAATATGGATCTACCCGTTTATGAGTACGCTGCAAGATTGATTAAACAGGCAGTGGTTGGAACGGGCGGTGCTGATAAAGCACAAGTGCAGCATATGGTTCAACATATGCTTAAGTTACCTGCTAAGCCTCAAGCGGATGCGGCAGATGCTTTGGGCGTAGCGATTTGTCATGCCAACACAAATAAAACGTTGGTGGCGTTAGCGGGTAAAGCAACCAGTGCTAAAAAAGGTCGTTATCGATAACGACCTTCAATCATCATTTGTGCTAGGTGATGAATGCCCTTGAATTAGACGTTTTCTAAAGTGAACTCTTTAGAAAGGTGGTGTGCTAAGTATTTGAACATATTGAATACAGCCGTTGTATTTGGTGTAGGCAATCCATTGTCATCTAGAAAGTACTCACCTTTGAAAATTAACACGCCCTCTTTTTCTTCCACAGAGTCTGCACGCATTCCCTCTATATAGTCGTCATGTTCTTGAATTACCTGATTGGCAATTAACAACAGGTCGAAATTAGAGATGTTTTTTTTGCTACTCATTGGGTATTCCTACTACATTTGATTGGAAAAAGAGACGCTAGTGTAGTGCTGGCACTGGGTCATGCGCAAATCGTTTTTGTGACGGGCGGCATAAAAACACGCCACTGATTGGTCAGGCAAGGGTTTACGCGTCTAGTATGTGGCACTTTAATCGACAGTCCTCTCTAACACATTGAGAGGAGACTTTTCGATGAATTGTCGACCAATCAAAGTTTATTTTCAAAAAAGATATTGATCTTCTTGTATTCTCGCTCAATAGTAAAAAAAGAAGCAATATTTTAAGTATGTCATGCGATAAAATCGCAATGTGATTAAGGGCATTTGAGTCAATTATGGGTAAATCACTCGTTATCGTGGAGTCACCAGCCAAGGCGAAAACTATTAATAAGTACCTTGGTAAAGACTTCATCGTAAAGTCTAGTGTTGGGCATGTCCGTGATCTTCCGACCGCAGGTCAAAGTACAGGCAAGAAAGCTGCTGCTGTCTCTACAAAAGGGTTAAGCGCAGAAGAAAAAGCACGCATTAAGAAAGAGAAAGATCGTAAAGCGCTAATCAAAAAAATGGGTATTAACCCATACGATGATTGGGCTGCGAACTATCAAGTACTGCCAGGTAAAGAGAAGGTAGTCGCGGAGCTACAGAAACTTGCTGAAAACGCAGACAACGTTTATCTCGCAACCGATTTGGACCGTGAGGGAGAGGCTATCGCTTGGCACCTTCGCGAGATCATCGGTGGTGATGAAGAGCGATACAAACGAGTGGTTTTCAACGAAATCACCAAGAATGCAATCCAACAGGCTTTCCAAACTCCTGGTGAGTTGAATATGGATGGCGTGAATGCACAGCAAGCCCGCCGTTTCATGGACCGTGTAGTAGGTTTCATGGTTTCTCCACTCCTATGGAAGAAAGTCGCACGTGGTTTGTCTGCTGGCCGTGTTCAATCGGTTGCAGTTAAGTTATTGGTTGAGCGTGAGCGCGAAATCAAAGCATTCATTCCAGAAGAGTTTTGGGATATTCACGCGGATACGGCGACGAATGACAAAACACCTTTCCGCTTACTTGTCGCTCAAAAAGACGGCGTTGCATTTAAGCCAACGAATGAAGATGAAGCCAAAGCGGCAACGTCTATACTTGAAAAAGCACGTTATGAAGTGTGTAAGCGCGAAGACCGTCCTACTTCAAGTAAGCCATCTGCACCTTACATCACCTCAACACTGCAACAGGCAGCAAGTACTCGCTTAGGTTACGGTGTTAAGAAGACGATGATGCTTGCTCAGCGATTGTATGAAGCAGGTTACATCACTTATATGCGTACCGACTCAACCAACTTGAGCTCGGAAGCTGTGGAAGCTGCTCGCGGTTATATCCAATCTAATTTTGGCGACGCTTACCTGCCGGAAGCACCTAAAGTTTACGGTAGCAAAGAGGGCGCGCAAGAAGCGCACGAAGCGATTCGTCCATCAAGCGTTGACGTAACTGCCGACGACCTACAAGGAATGGAAGCAGACGCGCATAAGCTTTATGCACTGATTTGGAATCAGTTTGTGGCGTGTCAGATGACACCTGCAAAATATGATTCTACTACGGTAAGTGTTAAGGCGGCTGAGTACACACTAAAAGCCAAAGGTCGTATTCTTAAGTTTGATGGTTGGACACGTGTACAACGTCCAATGGGCAAAAACGAAGACCAAATTCTGCCAGCAGTTCAAATTGGTGACACGCTCACACTTGAAGCTCTGGACCCGAAACAGCACTTCACTAAGCCGCCAGCTCGCTTTACTGAAGCTGCGTTGGTTAAGGAACTTGAGAAACGTGGTATTGGCCGTCCTTCAACGTACGCGTCGATCATTTCTACGATTCAAGACCGTGGCTATGTAAAAGTTGACCAGCGTCGTTTCTACGCCGAGAAAATGGGCGAGATCGTTACCGACCGATTAGATGGCAGCTTTGACGATCTGATGAACTACGACTTTACCGCGCGAATGGAAGAGAAACTCGACCAAGTAGCGGAAGGTGAAGCAAATTGGAAAGGCGTACTTAACAACTTCTTCGAGGACTTTACTCAAGACTTAGGCAAAGCTGAACTTGATGAAGGCGAAGGTGGTATGAAGCCTAACCACATTGTTGAGACAAATATTGAATGTCCAACGTGTTCTCGACCTATGGGTATCCGTACCGCATCAACAGGTGTTTTCCTAGGATGTTCAGGTTACGCGCTTCCACCAAAAGAGCGTTGTAAGACAACGATTAACCTTGGTGACGAAGAAGGTATCATCAATGTTCTAGAAGAGGACGTTGAAACCGCAGCATTACGTGCCAAAAAGCGTTGCCCTATTTGTGAAACGGCGATGGACGCTTACCTTATTGATGATAAGCGTAAGCTACACGTTTGTGGTAACAACCCTAACTGTGAAGGTTACATCGTTGAACACGGTGAGTACAAAGTAAAAGGTTACGATGGCCCAGTTGTTGAGTGTGACAAGTGTGGCTCTGACATGGTTCTGAAGAACGGCCGCTTTGGTAAATACATGGACTGTACTAGCGACGATTGTAAGAACACGCGTAAGATCCTGAAGAACGGTGAAGTTGCGCCACCAAAAGAAGACCCAGTGCATTTCCCTGAGCTTCCTTGTGAGAACTCAGATGCCTACTTTGTATTGCGTGATGGTGCGTCTGGTCTGTTTATGGCAGCGAGTAACTTCCCTAAATCTCGTGAGACACGAGCGCCATTAGTGGAAGAGTTGGTTCGCTTTAAAGAACGAATCTCACCTAAGTTCCAATATTTAACGTCGGCGCCAACGGAAGATCCAGATGGACGCCCAACTGTAGTTCGCTTTAGCCGTAAGACTAAAGAAAACTATGTACGTTCTGAAGTCGATGGTAAACCATCGGGTTGGACGGCTTTGTATATCGACGGGAAATGGGAAATTACGGACAAACGTAAAAAACCTACAAAGTAAACGGGTTAAAAAGCCACTCATTGATTGAGTGGCTTTTTTTTTGTCTTTGACGATGTTAAGCACTTAGCGGTGCGTTAAGTTTTCTTCAAAGATATACAACTATTGATATGACTTGAGATGAGTAGCAGTTTGGGCTGTAATCGAACTGACATCAAATCTTGATATTAATTACTCAAGTCAATGAACATAAGCGGTTTGATATTACGAGCGACGTCATGATCTTGTGTTAATGATGTTAAGGTGATGTGTCTTTATCGGTTTATAGTGTGAGCTACTTCAGGGCTGAAGAAACTAATTCAGCCGTTGCGCAAGGTATAGCGTTTTAAGGTTTGTAATTCTCGTTATTTTCCGTAGCTTATAATAAACATATTGCTTATTTCTTTGGATAAAATGCTGCAAAGTTGTAAGCACTCGTACCCATAAGGATATATGGGATGGGGTTAATGTCAGTACCAAAATTCTTGTTTTGGAATAAAAGAGTAGCTCCCCCAAGAGATGACTACTCGAGAAATATAAAAATGATATGGAGAAAAAAATGGCTGGTGTACTAGGAATGATTCTTGCCGGTGGCGAGGGCTCGCGTTTAAGACCATTGACAGAGTCAAGAAGTAAACCTTCAGTTCCTTTTGGAGGCAGTTATCGCCTCATTGATTTCGCTTTAAACAACTTCGTTAATGCTGATTTAATGCGAGTATACGTGTTAACTCAGTTCAAATCTCAGTCGCTATTCCACCATATGAAAAAAGGTTGGAACATCAGCGGCATTACAGACCGATTCATTGACCCAATTCCTGCTCAAATGCGCACAGGTAAACGTTGGTACGAAGGCACAGCTGATGCAATCTACCAAAACTTACGTTTCATGCAGCTCGCTGAACCTGAGCAAGTTTGTATTTTTGGTTCTGACCACATTTACAAAATGGATATCAAGCAGATGCTCGACTTCCATAAAGAGAAGGAAGCAGCGCTAACGGTATCTGCATTGAAAATGCCTCTAGCGGAAGCCTCTCAATTTGGTGTAATTGAGGTCGATAAAGATGGTCGAATGATCGGTTTTGCTGAGAAACCAGAAAATCCGAAGTCTATTCCAGGTGATCCAGAGCACGCACTTGTGTCGATGGGCAACTACGTATTCGAAGCAGATACACTATTTGCTGAACTTATTGAAGACGCCGACCGTGAAGGTTCATCGCATGACTTCGGTAAAGATATCATTCCAAACATGTACCCACGCGGTGATGTGTTTGTGTACGACTTCTCCACCAACCATATTACGGGTGAGAAAGAAGAGGTTTACTGGCGCGATGTAGGTACTATAGATGCTTACTGGCAAGCGCATATGGACCTACTAGAGAAAGATGCACCGTTCTCGCTATACAACCGTAAATGGCCGCTGCATACCTACTACCCGCCACTCCCACCTGCGACATTCACCGATTCTGATAATGGCCGTGTGCAGATTATCGATAGCTTGGTATGTAACGGTAGTTACGTTCGAGGCTCACGTATCGAAAAGAGTGTATTGGGCTTCCGCAGCAACATCGCATCTACATGTGACATCAGCGAGAGTATCCTACTTGGTGACGTGAAGATCGGCGAAGGGTGTGTTCTGCGCCGTGTGATTATCGATAAAGACGCAGACATCGCACCGGGTACTCAAATTGGTATTAATCTTCAAGAAGACAAGAAGCACTTCCACGTCTCAGAAGATGGCATTGTAGTCATTCCAAAAGGAGCAAGAGTTGGCTACTAATCACCTTTCTATTCTCTTTGTAGCATCTGAAGTTGAAGGGTTAATTAAAAGCGGTGGCTTGGCAGATGTTGCCAAGGCACTGCCTGAAGCACTTCTTACACTCGATCAAGATGTTCGTATCGCCATTCCAGCTTACAGCTTGATTCCAAATGTAGAACATGCCGAAGTTATTCTCGAAACAACGTTAAACTCATGGCCACATACAGCTTATCAAGTGGTAAGCCTAAAGGTCGGGGATGCCCCTGTTTATGGTATCCGTTGTGATGAGTACTTTGACAGGCCAGCAATGTATGCAGAGAATAATCAGGCATACATGGATAATGGCGAACGCTTTGCCTTCTTCAGTGCAGCGTGTCTAGATATGCTGCCTAAATTAGGCTTTAGACCTGACATTGTTCATGCAAACGACTGGCATACTGGGTTTGTGCCATATTTGCTTAAACATCGTCATGGTCACGATGGGTTCTTTGCCTCGATGAAGAGCGTTATCTCAATTCATAACGCGGTGTTTAAAGGCGTATTTAGTTATAACGAACTCCAATGCTTACCTGAGATGCATAGCTTCTATGTGCCAGAGGCGGCAGTGAGTAATTCGCATATCACTATGTTGAAAGCAGCGGTTACCTGCGCAGATAAGATCAATGCAGTTAGCCCAACTTACGCGGAAGAGCTAAAAACAGAGCTTGGCAGCCATGGAATGGCTCAAGAGTTCCAATCGAGAGCTTGCGATTTAGTCGGGATCCTAAATGGCTGTGACTATAGTGCTTGGAATCCAGAAACAGATTCAGCATTGCCAAAAACCTACAAGGCGAACCGTCAGAGTATGGTGCGTGGGAAGAATGCTGCGAAGTCTGCGTTACAAGAGAAGGTAGGATTAGGGCAATCCGATGTTGCCATGTATGGCATGGTATGCCGATTGACGAATCAAAAGGGTGTTCACTACCTGTTACCTATCTTAGAAAGCTTTCTAAAGTTCGATGTCCAGCTCGTCATTGTCGGAACGGGTGATCCTGTGTTGGCTCATCAATTGGCTTCAATTTCGAATAAGTATCCAGACAGGTTTAAGTTTGTCGAAGCGTATAACAATGAGCTCGCTCACCTCGTTGAAGCAGGCAGTGATTTCTTCTTGATGCCCTCTGAGTTTGAGCCTTGTGGATTAAATCAAATCTACAGCATGGCTTATGGTACATTGCCTATCGTTCGTGCGGTAGGTGGTTTGAAGGATAGCGTCAATGATTATGACGCCAACCCTGAGGTTGCGACAGGCTTTATTTTCGAGGAGCCTTCACCTCAAGCGTTGCTCAACGTGATGATGCGATCTTTACTGTTATACGTTCAGCAACCGAATGAAGTTAAACGTGTTCAGCTCTACGCGATGCAGCAAGAGTTCTCTTGGGTAGAAAGTGCAAAAGAGTATATTGATCTCTATATGAGTGCGAGAGTATAAAAACAAGGTGCCCAAGGGCACCTTTTCTTTTGTTTGATGTATGCGCTTTTTCGTGCCATCCTTTGTCAGAGCAGTATCATTAACGCGTCAATGCTAACAATTCGATGATACTTAATGGCAGGGCTGTGGTACTCTCCCTGTAGAATTTTTAGTGATAGCAATTCCCATAAATACCATGTCTCAATCCTTACTTTTTCATAAAACTTATACTCATCCAACAAGCAACGAATGGGTGGTATTCGTGCATGGAGCAGGTGGCAGCTCGTCTATTTGGTTTAAACAGATCAAAGCGTACAAAGAGCACTTTAATCTGCTGCTGATCGACCTTCGTGGGCATGGTAAGTCCAATGAGTTTATTAAAGATCTGATCACGAATAAATACACCTTTAAATGCGTCACTATGGATATCTTGAAAGTACTTGATCACTTGAAGATTCAGTCGGCTCATTTTGTAGGCATGTCTCTAGGTACAATTATCGTGAGAAATTTGGCTGAGCTAGCCAATGAAAGAGTCAGAACCATGGTGCTAGGCGGAGCGGTTACTCGATTTAATGCGCGTTCGCAGATATTGGTGCAGCTGGGCAACTTAAGTAAGCATGTGATTCCATATATGTGGTTGTACAGGCTATTTGCTTATATTGTTATGCCACAGAAAAGCCAGAAAGAATCGCGATTGTTGTTTGTACGAGAAGCCAAAAAGCTGTGCCAGAAAGAGTTCAAACGCTGGTTTATGCTAGCGGCGGAAGTCAATCCTATGATGAGGTATTTCAAAGAGAAGGAATTACCAATTCCGACGTTGTACCTTATGGGAGAACGAGACTATATGTTCATCCAACCGGTGAAGGAGATGGTTGAAGTACATGAGTCGAGTTGTCTGCATGAAATTCCTAATTGCGGTCATGTTTGTAACGTAGAGCAACCTGACGAATTTAATCGCCATTCTATTGAGTTCATAAAACAAAATATAAATTAGGTGGGGTATCGATCAGACTTATTGGTCCGGTGCCACTTCTCCACATTGCCAGCACGCAGCAAATTGACCTTCGTTTTTTTCACCGCAGTGCTCGCAACTCCAGTCTTGGAATCCAACAGTATTGTCGCGTTGTTTTAGATAATCGCTGACAATAGATTGCGCAAAGATTTTTTGTGTCTGGTCCAAAAGCCAAATGTGCGGAGAGGAATCCTCGCCCACAGGCAATTCTCCTTGCAAGCTAAACAGCGCTTCGTTTCTTATTTCGCACCTAACGCCCTCCATCTTTAAAAGCTGCAGCATTAGATGGGCCTCGGGTGGGTTTTGCGCTGTAAAGATATTCAATCGTTAACCCTCTTGAGTGGTTGGAGTCTTGCGTATCTTGTTCATAATCCATTTGGACACAATAGGGAACAAGCCAAGTAATACGAAAGACGCTATCACGGTAGGTGAGACGATTCCAGCGAGGCTGTCAATTTGCGCGAGTTGAGTACCCGCATTGAGGTATACCGCAGTACCCGGAAGCATGCCTAGTTGGCTTACTAAGTAAAAACGGCTCACAGCGATAGGGGATAGACCCATGAGCAGGTTGATCAAAAAGAATGGGAAGATAGGAATTAAGCGCAATGAAAAGAGATAAAACGCACCATCTTTCTCTATACCTTCATTAATGGTCGACAGCTTATCGCCAAATTTGGTTGAACCCAATCCTTCAGCAAATATCGGCTACTCAAAAAACGCGAGGGTCGCACCAATCGTGCTGGCGAAAGAGACAAGCAGTAAACTCGTCCAAAAACCAAACAGTGCCGCTCCCAGTAAGGTAACAACTGCAGCGCCGGGTACCGAAAATGCGGTGATACTGATGTAGAACACGAAATAGCCTAAAGCGGCAACGACAAAGTTATCATCAATAAATTGGCTGAGAGCCTGTTGCTGAGCTTTTGCATTCTCAAGGGTGAGGTGATGACTAAAGTTGGTGGCGAGTAGTACTACCACTAAAATGAATAGAAGTCCTAAGATTAGCTTTTTGTTCATGATGTCCTCTTACATGCAGCTGTTCTATTTAAACAGACACGGTCTTTATCGAGAAACTTTCAAGAAATAAAAAAAACCAACGCTAAACGTTGGTTTATAAGCTATCTAGTTGATTCGATTTGCGAGTTCATCTCTTCTTGCTTGAGGGATGACGGACCAGTGTGTGCCCTTAATCGCGCCTTCCAAAGCCCAGAGAAGTTCTAAACCGACATCTGAAGAGTGCGTTTGCCTTATTGCTTTAAAGGCCTCTACAGCTCCTTTGGCTTCCAATTCTGGCACTGATTCGATACCTGCTTTCTTTAGCATTCGCTCAGTCGCAAGACGGAGATTTGGAAGATCTTTCAAGCGCTCAGGTTTACTTGTCGCCTGTGTTTCCTTTTCGACTTTGGCCGCGGCTAAGGCTTCACGTGCGTTGCTTAGCGTTTTCTCTGGGTTTTCACTCCAGGTTTCTGGCAGGGCAAAGTACTTGGTCACTACTGGGAACCCACGTTTTTTATATACGTAAGGTTTGTAGCCTAAGGATTTGAACTCATTAGAGGTTTTGTCATTCGCTCTAAGGTGAAGTTTATCTCTGACGACTAGAGCAAACATGGTGTCATCGGCAAAAATGCCGAAACCACCGAACATTGAACGAGATTTGATTCGTCCTAGCTGCTCAAAAAGTCGCATTGAATCTTTTAATACTGGTTTATCCATGCTGTATATTCTCGGTGTATTAACAATACGCCACCAAATCAGGTCCGAGAGATTAGCAAAACGATGCAGAGAGTGTGTCTGAGAAAAGTTAAATATAACTGTGTGTATCTTTGCATATTTGCCATCGGCAACCCCGCTACCTGTTCTATTTTAATAATAGACTGAGGCCGGAGGCTTTGCGTCCCACCCTTTCGAATGGTTTGCCCTGTGCGTGACTTCAATAATAAGGATAAATAGTTTTTTGGGTTAGTATCACATTTTAATACGCTAAGTGTGACATTGCTTCAAATATTTACCGCAATTATAACGCGTTTTGTGCATGAATAGTGATGCACAAAACGGATTTATTATATCAAATCAACTATTTAAGTAGATCCCTAACGGTTTTTCTTTCCACAATTTCTGGGCGCATTTCAAAGATTCGCTTCTCATGCTCCTTATCTTTGATACGCTCAAGTAGGATTTCAAATGCGTTTTTACCAACACGACGTTTAGGCTGGTGAACGGTGGTCAGTGGCGGTGAGAAGTATTCCGCAAGTTCGATATTGTCGTAACCAATAACCGACATATCCTCTGGAATTCTAACGCCTTTCTGTTGTAGTCGGCTCATTAAGCCCAGTGCCATTGTGTCGTTGAAACAGAAAATAGCAGTGGGCATTTCATCCATCGCGACAATCTTATCGGCTGCAAGCACCGCGGTATCACACTCAAAGTTACCTTCTAAGATCCAGTCATCGATAACATCAATATTTCCTTCTTTCAGGGCGCGTTTGTAGCCCGCGATACGTTCCTGACATGCGGCTTTTTCAAAATGACCACTTAGGCAAGCAATTTTCTGGTGACCTTTATCGATCAGGTACTTCGTCGCTAGGTAGCCGCCTTCTTCCGAGTTATCGATAATTTTGTCTGCTTGAGAGCTCTCAGGGCCCCAGTCCATGATAACTTTTGGAATGTCTGCATGGCGATCCAGCATTTCTAACAGTTCTTCTGTTAGATCTGAACACATGACTAAGATGCCGTCGACACGTTTCTCCGCCAGCATTCGAATGTAGTCGCGCTGCTTTTCGTAAATGCCGCCTGTGTTACATAGAATTAGGGTGTAACCTTGGCGGTAACAGTAGCTCTCTACACCATCGATCACTTCAGAGAAGAATAAGTTGGTTGATTGGGTTACCAACATGCCAATCGTGCGAGTAGTATTACACTTAAGGCTTCGGGCTACTGCACTAGGTGCGTAGTTGAGTTCTTTAACCGCTTCCATGACTTTTTCTTGCGTGGCTTCCGCAACAAATCGTGTTTTGTTAATGACATGAGATACAGTCGTTGTCGAAACGCCAGCAAGGCGTGCGACATCTTTAATGGTTGCCATAGGGTCTTGTCCTGTCAATTACTGTGCACCCATTTCAACGAAACAATATGTAGGATGCATCAGAAACACAAAAACCGCCGATATGCAGCGGTTTGTATCATTATTATAAATCTATAGTTTTCACAGCCAATATTAGACCGCATTACGTGTGGTCGCAACGAAAAACGATGTAATGTTCGTCTTAGTCACAAAATAGGCGGTGAATATACACCTTATTCACCAATTAGATAGTGGCTATCCAATTTTAAGAAAGCTTCAGTTACGAGTGCAACTGCAGCATAGAACCCGAATTCATCTTTGCTTTGAGCTTGCTTCACGAACTCCGGTACCCAAGTGAGCAAATGCTCACGTATGAAGTTTTCTTGTTCCATTAGTGCATCATTAAAGTGTGCTTCTTGCTCTAGTTCGTTTGAGCGAATAACAAGGTTGCCCAAGAAATCCAATTCGATAGCAATATGATCAGCAGGCTCATTGAGATTGGAGTCTACGGCAATACCATGCTCTGCCATTATCTTTTCCATATCTTTTGCAGGTTGTTCGTTCAAAAGACCAGATTTGCATAAGTAAATGGAAGCGTAAGGCAGGGCAGATTCCTTCTCGGACTTCAAAAAGAGGTCGCAAAAGTCTGCGGATAACTCCAGTTGAGAATCTTCTCTATCTTGAAGTCGGTTTAGTGAATCGATCAACTTTTCAATTGGGCCGCTTAGCTCTTCATTCTCACCTAGGCCAGTTAGAAAGCTTCGGATCGTTTGGCTATGGTATTGTTCTAGATCCGATTCGGTCAGCTCTTTCGCAAAAAGGCTGGAAAGCCACCAGTAGATCTCTGCACGCTTTTCATTAAATGTTTTTAGTTCTTGCATGTTTATCATTCCTAGAATGTCTATCTCTTTAGTGTAACGAATAAAAATGAATAGGGGTAACACAGAGTATGATGATTAATTTCAATATATTGGCGGTTATGAATGGGGCAAGGAGAGCTTGTTTTGAATCAATAAAGTCACATCTTTCTTAGTTTATTCGAGACTAGTGCTAGAATTGTTAAGGATTATGAATAGAATGGCCGGGTACATTTCGGTCAATATAAGTAGAAAATTTATGAGTTATCACGTTCTAGTCGTTGAAGACGATGTAGTAACACGCACCAAACTTGCTGGTTATTTCCAGAATGAAGGCTACACAGTCAGTGAAGCTGAAAGTGGGGATGAAATGCGTGACATGCTAAAACAACACTCGATCGATTTAATCATGCTTGATATTAATCTACCAGGCAGTGACGGTTTAATGTTGACCCGAGAACTCCGCAGCCAATCAGACATCGGTATTATTTTGGTAACCGGCCGAACCGACAGCATCGATAAAATTGTTGGCCTTGAAATGGGCGCAGATGACTATGTGACCAAGCCTTTTGAGCTTCGTGAGTTATTGGTGCGCGTTAAGAATTTGCTGTGGCGTATATCGAATGCACGCAATGCGAGTTTTCAACAGCCTCAAGAGCAAAATGATAATATTGTCCGTTTCGCTGAGTGGACATTTGATATTCAAAGACGAGCACTTAGCCGCAACGGCGAGCCTGTGAAACTAACGAAAGCTGAATATGAACTGCTTGTTGCTTTGTCATCTCACCCAAATCAAGTGCTCAGTCGAGAGCGTATTTTAAATATGATCAGCCATCGAGTTGATGCACCGAACGATAGAACGATTGACGTACTGATTCGTCGAATGCGTGCCAAAATGGAGTTCGATCCTAAGAACCCGCAAATCTTTGTTACCGTTCATGGTGAAGGTTATATGTTTGCTGGCGACGCATAGAACGACACAATTTAGAGTTGCGCAAGAAACCAAATAAAAACCGAAGCCAATAGCTTCGGTTTTTTTAGATTATTAATTACATAATATCCACATCAAAGTGTACTTTCTGTGGCCTCTAAGGCTTGCTCTTCATAGTCCGAAGCCCAGTCACGCAAACTTTGCCAAACCAAACCAAGCGTTTCGTGCCAGTAACGTTCAGTTTGCTCAAGGTATTTCCCCTTAGGCGTAAATCTTTCCCAGCCTTGCGTAATATTGGCGTGAGCTAAGAAGTTTGTCGGTGCAGGGTAGGGTTTAACCCCGGCAGAATGAAATTCATTAAGTGCACGTTGCATGTGACTTGCTGATGTGACCAAAACAACTTGGCGCTGCTTTACAAAAGCAGCCGCTTGTCTTGCTTCTTCCCATGTGTCTTTTGCTGTTTCGAGTAAAATGATGTCAGACTTGGACACGCCGAGTGCAAGGGCGACTTTGGCCATCATGCGAGCGTTGCTGACGCCAGAACCGCCATCATAACCAGACAGGATCAATTTCGAACCCGGATACATTCGCAGAATTCGAATGCCCTCAGTGAGTCTCATTAGCCTGCACGGCTAAGTTCAGACGTTGGTGGGATTTGGTCATCGACCACATGTCCGCTGCCAAGCACCATGACGTAGTCAATGGATTGGTCGACGGGTAAAAATACAGTGTGTTGCCTCTCCATAGGCAGTAATAGGCGGCTAGAAAATGGTTGGAAGGCGATCAGAAAAATTCCGCAAAGGGAAAACAGAACAACGAAACATCCAGTTTTTCGTTTGGTGGTAAACATTATCAACATCAAGCCAAGAAAACCGATGATTAGCATCGCGGGTAACGGCATGAGTATAGAAGAAACCACTTTTTTCAGCTCAAACATACTTAAATAGTCCGAAAAAACATCAGTTGATAATAAAAAGAGAGAAACCCTCTTTATTCCTACTATTCCTATGACAGAATAGCGGCACGATTCATTATCATAACCTAAGCAACGTGACTCAAGACCGTAATTTCGACGATATTGCCCACAAATTTGCAAAAAATATTTACGGCTCTGACAAAGGCGAGATCCGCCAAGTTATTGTCTGGGAAGATTTTCAGCAGATATTAGCCCAGTTGGCAGCGAGTGAAACTTCACTCAAAGTGCTGGATGCGGGTGGTGGACTAGCGCAGCTTTCGCAAAAGTTGGCTAAACTAGGGCACCGAATTACTTTGTGTGATCTATCTTCGGAAATGTTACAACTGGCTCGTCAGGATATTGAAAAGAACAGCCTGCTTGAGCAGTATCGGTTCGTCCATTCTCCGGTCCAATCTATTGATGAACACCTCAATAAGCCGGTTGATTTGGTCATGTTTCACGCAGTGATGGAATGGTTAGCGGATCCCAAACCAGCGCTAGAAAAAGTATTAGAACAAGTCAGGCCTGAAGGCATGGCTTCAATTATGTTCTACAACCATCACGGCTTGGTTTACAAGAATGTTATTTGCGGAAACATACCTCATGTATTAGATGGAATGCCGCACAGAAAACGGTTTAAACTTCAGCCTCAAAAAGGGTTGAAACCGGAAGAGGTCTATCAATGGATAGAAGCTTGCGGATTTGAAATATGTGGAAAGTCAGGTATCCGCTCCTTTAGCGATTACATAGGAAACATGGAATACATGGGCGACTACCAATTTGAAGATGTATTGGAGCTTGAAAGACAATTATGTCGTCAAGAGCCTTACCTCTCGTTAGGCCGATACATACATGTATGGGCAAAGAAGAAAACACAGGAATAATAATGAGTGGGATGACTCTCAATGCGACCGAACAACCAATCGAAGAGTTGGTAACTTGGGTTAAGCATAATGATTTCTCGCTAAACTTATCGACTGAACGACTGGCATTCTTAATTTCGATTGCCGTGCTCAGTAGTGAACGTTTTGACGAGGAATTGGGTGAAGGCGAGTTGCACGACGCATTCGCTATCGTCACTCGCATGTTCGATGAAACTGGCGATGCGTCAGCATTTAGAGCTAACAACGCCATCAATGAGTTGGTAAAGCAAAGGCTCATCAGCCGCTTTACCAGTGAAGTGACCGATGGCGCAAGTATTTACAGGTTGTCTCCACTTGCTATTGGAATCACCGATTATTACGTTCGTCATCGTGAGTTCTCGAAGCTGAAGCTTTCGATTCAGCTCTCTATGGTGGCAAATGAAATGGCAAAAGCCATTGAAGCGGCTCAAAAAGGCGGTACTCCAGAGCACTGGAAGAAAAACGTTTATGGTGTTTTAAAATACTCGGTGGGTGAGATTTTCGATCAGATTGATCTTAACCAACGTGTGATGGATGAGCAGCAACAAGCAGTAAAATTGCAGATAGCAGAGCTACTGAACAAAGATTGGCGCGAAGCGATCAATAACTGTGAAACACTGCTGTCTGAAACTTCAAACACCTTGAAGGAGCTGCAAGATACCCTTCAAGCTGCGGGTGATGACCTACAAACACAGATCCTCGATATCCAAGAAATCGTTTACGGTGACGAAGAACTTGAGTTTATCGGTGAGACTCTGTTTGGCTTGCAGATTAAGCTCGACCGCATCACAAGCTGGGGGCAACAAGCGATCGATTTATGGATAGGCTACGACCGTCACGTTCATAAATTCATCCGTACCGCTATCGATATGGATAAAAACCGCGCCTTCAGTCAGCGTTTACGTCAATCAGTGAATGACTACTTCGATCAACCTTGGTTCCTGACATACGCAGACGCTGAGCGTTTGAGCGATCTTCGCGACGAGGCCTTAGTGCTCCGCGATGAAGAGGTGACCGGACAGGTTCCACTCGAAGTCGAATATGAAGAATTTCAACAGGTCAATGATGAGTTGTCCGAAAGGATCGCCGCGATGCTGGTGGTTCACAAGCAACATGGCACGCCAATCGATCTTGGCACCGTGCTTCGTGACTACCTAGCTCAGCATCCAACAACACATCATTTTGATTTAGCTCGAATCGTTGTCGATCAAGCGGTTCGCCTTGGTTACTCTGAATCTGATTACCAACGATACAACCGGACTGGCAAGCAATCAACGATTTTGGCGCAAAGGTACAAGCAAATGTCATCGACAGATACTAATGAATACATGCCAGAAAATCTGGTAAAAGCGATCTCCAACCCGCTATTTCCTGCGTTGGATAGCATGTTGCGTGCAGGCCGTCATATCTCTAGTGAAGATCTTGATAACCATGCACTGCTTTCAGATTTTGAAACCGAGCTTGCTCTGTTTTATCAACGCTACAATACCGAGCTTGTAAAAGCGCCTGAAGGCTTCTTTTACCTGCGTCCTCGTTCGACCACACTGATTAGTCGCAGTGTTCTTTCTGAGCTAGATATGTTGGTCGGAAAAGTGTTGTGTTTCCTATACCTAAGCCCTGAACGGCTGGCTCACGAAGGTATTTTTACCAACCAAGAGTTGTACGATGAGTTGATGCAACTGGCGGATGAACAAAAGCTGATGAAGCTTGTAACTAACCGCGCGTCAGGCTCAGACTTAGATAAAGAAAAACTGTTCGACAAAGTGAGAACATCACTTCGTCGCCTTCGCCGACTAGGAATGATTATCCATATTGGTGAAACAGGCAAATTCAGGATCAGTGAAGCGGTGTTCCGCTTTGGTGCCGATGTACGAGTTGGCGATGACATGCGCGAAGCGCAACTGCGTCTTATCCGTGATGGTGAAGCTGTGGTACACACTCAAGAGCCAAGCCAAGGCAGCTTGCTTAAAGAAGACGACAATCAAGATAATGCTGAGTCATTAGAAAAAGTACAAGAAGGTGAAGCATGATTGAACGCGGTAAATATCAATCACTGACCATGGTTAACTGGAACGGCTTTTTTGCCCGTACCTTTGATATCGATGGTCTTGTAACCACACTTTCTGGTGGTAACGGCGCGGGTAAATCAACAACGATGGCAGCGTTTATCACCGCGCTTATCCCAGATCAGAGCTTACTTCACTTTAGAAATACCACTGAAGCAGGTAGCTCGCAGGCATCACGTGATAAAGGCTTGTACGGTAAGCTTCAGCCAGGTGCGTGTTATGCAGCATTGGATGTGGTGAACTCACGAAACCAGCGTTTACTATTTGCAGTTAAACTCCAACAAGTGGCGGGTCGAGACAAAAAGGTAGATATCAAACCTTTTGTCATTCAAGGTTTGCCAAGTGACGTAAAGCAACAGACATTCTTATTGAAGCGGTGTCGGGCAATCACGCTCGCGTGCGCCAAATTGCGGAAGTAAAAGAGTCAATAGCTCAATACGAAACGGCGCATTTTAAAGCATTTAATTCGATCGTGGACTACCATGCGCAGATGTTTGAGTTTGGCGTAGTGCCTAAGAAACTACGTAATTCAAGCGACCGCTCTAAGTTCTATCGCCTCATTGAAGCCTCGCTATACGGTGGTATCTCAAGTGCGATTACCCGATCTTTACGTGACTACCTTCTGCCGCAAAATGGTGGAGTAAAGAAGGCGTTCCAAGATATGGAGTCCGCGCTGCGTGAAAACCGCATGACGTTGGAAGCGATCAAAACAACGCAAGCAGACCGCGACCTCTTCAAGCATCTCATCACTGAATCGACTAACTATGTGGCAGCCGACTACATGCGTCATGCCAATGATCGTCGTAACAAGCTTGAACAGACGATGTCTCTGCGCTCTGAGTTGTTTGGGTCTCGCGAAACCTTGGTTGAGCAAAACAATCTGCTTAACCGGGTACAAGAAGAATTGGAACTGCTAGTTGAATCTGAGTCTGCGCTTGAGCAAGACTACCAAGCAGCATCTGATCACCTACAGCTAGTTCAGAATGCGCTTCGTCAACAAGAGAAAATTGAACGCTATCAAGAAGATCTCGAGGAGCTTAGTGAGCGCCTTGAAGAGCAGATGATGGTAGTTGAAGAAGCCCAAGAGCGTGTGCTGATGGTTGAAGAGCACGCGACGGTTTCTGAAGAGGAAGTGGACAGCCTGAAGACTCAGCTTGCGGATTACCAGCAGGCTCTTGATGTTCAACAAACGCGTGCGCTCCAATACCAGCAAGCGGTACAAGCTCTGGAAAAAGCCAAGCAGCTATTAGGTGAAGATGGCCTAACGGCTGAATCGGCACAATCATTGGTTGCTGACCTTAAGAGTAAAGAGTCGCAAAGTACCAATGAGCTACTTTCAGTTAAGCATCGCCTGGATATGTCATCTGCGGCGGCAGAGCAATTTGAAACCGCGCTAAAGCTTGTTCAGAGCATTGTTGGTCAAATTGAACGTAAAGATGCATCTGAACACGCTAAGAAAGCGATTGTGAAAGCGCGTGAGTCTCAGCAAGTTGCTCAAAATGAGCAGCAGTGGCGAGCGCAGCATCGTGATTTAGAACGTAACCTGAATCAGCAGCATCAAGTTCGTGAATCTGTCAATGAATACCAGAAACAGTTCCACGTTGAGCTTGTTGATGAAATGGCTTTTGAACAAGAGCGTGAACGTCATGCAATGCAAATTGAATCCCTTGAGATTGCTCAAGAGGAACTGCGTGAACAGCGTAGTGATCAGCGCCGTTCTGAGCAAGATGCAAGCGCTGAAATTACCAAACTTGAAGCTATTGCGCCAACTTGGATTGCAGCGAATGACGCGCTAGAAAAACTGCGCGAACAAAGTGGCGTAGAGCTAGCAGATAGCCAAGCAGTCATGAGCCAGATGCAAGTCGTACTTGAGCAAGAGAAAGAGCTTTCTTTGGTTAAAGATAAGCTTGCTCAACGTCGTTCGGAGCTTGACGGTGAAATTGAACGCCTAGCTTCGCCAGGTGGTTCAAATGATCCTCGCTTGAAAGGACTCGCAGACACGCTTGGTGGCGTATTACTGTCGGAGATCTACGACGACATCACCATTGATGACGCGCCTTACTTTAGCGCGATGTATGGCCCAGCGCGCCATGCTATTGTCGTTTCTGACTTGTCACGTATTGAAGAAAAACTCGTTGAGCTAGATGACTGCCCTGAAGATTTGTACATCATTGAAGGCGATATTGATGCCTTCGACGACAGTTCATTTGACGCAGAAGAGCTAGAAGGCGCGGTTTGTGTTCGTATGAACGAGCGCCAAATGCGTTACTCACGTTTCCCTGAAATTCCACTGTTTGGCCGTGCAGCGCGCGAACAGCGCTTGGAACTGCTTCGCAATGAGCGCGAAGAAGTGGTCGAGAAACACGCTAAGGCGGCATTTGACTCTCAGAAAATGCAGCGTTTGTTCCAATCGTTCAACCAGTTTGTAGCAAACCACATTCAAGTAGCCTTCGAATCAGACCCAGAGCAAGCTCTGAGTGTTGTTCGAGAGAAGCGCAATCAGGTTTCTCGTGTCCTGAGTGACCTAGAGTCGAAAGAGCAGCAGCAACGCTCACAGCTTCAAACCAGCAAGCAAGCCCTTGTGTCGTTGGATAAGCTTGCGCCGAACATGATGCTGATTGAAGACAATACGCTTCAAGCTCGCTTTGACGAACTTGAAGATAAGATCGCTCAGTTATCGGAAGCGAAGGCGTTTTTAAATAACCACGGCAAAGCGGCAACGGAACTTGAAAAAGTGGCTTCTGCGTTGGATGCCGATCCAGAGCAGTTTGATGCTTTAGAAGCTCAATACAAAGCGGCGGACGAACAGCTTCAAAATCTAAAGAAACAGATCTTTGCATTGTCTGATTTAGTGGAACGCCGCCATTACTTTGCATACTCAGACTCGGTTGAATTGCTTAATAAGAGCAGTGAATTGAGTGAGCAGCTCAAAGTCAAACTTAGTCAAGCTGAGCAGGCTCGAAGCCGTTCTCGCGAGGAGTTGAAGCAAGCACAAGGCCAGATGAACCAATACAACCAAGTATTGGCGTCGTTGAAGAGTTCGCATCAGGCGAAACTTGAAACGGTGCAAGAGTTCAAGCAAGAGCTACATGAATTTGGTGTAACCGCAGATGAAGGTGCGCAAGAGCGCGCTGTACGTCGCCGTGATGAGCTGCAAGAGCGTTTGCATACCTCACGTAACCGTAAGAGCGAATACGAGCGTACGCTGACATCGACTGAACTTGAAATGAAGGGCTTGGCCAAACGTCTCAAGAAGGTCCAGAAAGAGTATGTAGAGCTGCGCACCTTCGTGGTGGCGGCGAAAGCGGGTTGGTGTTCGGTTCTTCGCTTGGCACGTGAAAATGATGTTGAACGTCGCCTGCACAAACGCGAACTGGCTTACCTATCGGCAGGCGAGCTTCGTTCGATGTCGGATAAGTCTCTAGGTGCACTGCGTCTGGCAGTTGCGGATAATGATGATCTGCGTGATGCACTGCGTTTGTCGGAAGACACTGCGCATCCAGAGCGTAAGGTTCTGTTCTACATCGCAGTTTACCAACATCTGCGGGAGCGTATTCGTCAGGATATCATCCACACTGACGATCCGGTGGAAGCGATTGAAGAGATGGAAGTTGAGTTGGCTCGCCTAACGGAAGAACTGACTCAGCGTGAAAATCGACTGGCGATCAGTTCTGATTCAGTCGCGAGCATCATCAAGAAGACCATTCAGCGTGAGCAAAACCGTATTCGCATGCTCAACCAAGGCTTGTCGAACATCGGCTTTGGTCAGGTGAAAGGTGTACGTCTGAACGTGAAAGTGCGAGAAAGCCATGAGATTCTATTAAACGGTCTTGCAGAACAGCAAGCACAGCATAAAGACCTGTTTGAAAGTAACCGTTTCACCTTCTCTGAAGCCATTGCTAAGCTGTTCCAGCGTGTGAATCCTCATATCGATATGGGTCAACGCTCACCGCAAGTTTTAGGCGAAGAGTTGTTAGATTACCGTAACTACCTAGAGTTAAGTGTTGAGGTTAACCGTGGCTCGGATGGTTGGTTACAAGCTGAATCGGGCGCGTTATCGACGGGTGAAGCTATCGGTACCGGTCAGTCGATTCTGTTGATGGTAGTACAAAGCTGGGAAGAAGAGTCACGCCGCCTGCGCAGTAAAGACATCGTACCTTGTCGCTTACTGTTCCTTGATGAGGCAGCGCGTTTGGATACCAAGTCGATCAACACCTTGTTCGAGCTTTGTGACCGTCTTGATATGCAGCTTCTTATCGCAGCACCTGAGAACATTAGCCCTGAGAAAGGCACGACCTACAAGTTGGTTCGTAAAGTGTTTAAAGACCACGAACATGTACACGTAGTGGGCTTACGAGGTTTTGGCAGTGAGTCGAAACCGCAAAGTCAAACAGAGCAGCTCATAGAAGAAGTGTTGTAGCGTAATATGCGCTGTAATAAAAAGGCTAGGGCAAACCCTAGCCTTTTTTAATGCTTATTGGATGAGCAAATACTACCTAGTACTTGTTCGCCAATTAGGTGTAGATAAACAAAAAAGCCCGCATCTGCGGGCTTTTCTAATATGAGTGAAGCAAGTAGCTACTTGCTAATCTCTTTGGCAAACACACCGAACTGTTTCGCTGCGTAAGCAACACGCTCTGCAGGCTTCGGATACTCGGCAGGTGTACCCATGTTTTCGATATGCTGCAGGCGAGGCAGTAAACCTGCTCCATTAGCGATTTGGATAGCAAGGCCTGGGCGAGCATTGAGCTCTAAAACCATTGGACCTTCTTCTTTATCCAATACCATATCGGTACCCATATAGCCGAGTCCAGCCATCTCCCAAGCACTCGCAGCTAGGGTGAGTAGCCTCTCCCAGTGGGGAACTTGAAGTTGGCTTAGGTCTTGGCCTGTGTCAGGGTGATGCGTGACAGGTTGGTCAAACTGAACGGCGCGAACGGCGCGACCAGTGGCGATATCAATACCGATACCGACAGCACCTTGGTGCAAGTTCGCTTTACCATCCGATGCGGTTGTAGAACAACGCATCATTGCCATCACAGGGTAACCTTTGAAAACGATGATTCGAACATCTGGCACACCCTCAACACTGTAACCATCGAAGCAGTTATCAAACTTAATCAAGTTTTCAACGACCGCAACATCGTTTTTACCACCGAGTGAGAATAAACCAGCAAGGGCGTTACTAATGTGTCGTTCTACATCTTCTTCGTTAATCGTTGCGCCAGACGGTTTGGTGTAAACGCCGTCTTTATGCGAGATAACAACGAGGATGCCTTTACCACCACTTCCTTGAGCAGGTTTGATTACGAATCCTGCCAGTCTTTGACCATTTTATGGATGCGCTTAACTTCCGCTTGGTTACTAATTACACCAATGAGCTTTGGCACGGTACAACCCGCTTGCTCTGCGATGATTTTAGTTTTTAGCTTGTCATCCACTAATGGGTATTTTGAACGGTCGTTGTAACGACCAATAAAGCTGTGATTACGCTGGTTCATCCCCATGATGCCCTTGTGACGGAGCTTTCCTGGGGAAGTAAATTGCGAAGTAAAACGTGAAAACATCGTTTAGTCCTCCGCTAGTGGCTTGAATCGACGTAACTCTGTTAAACGGTAACCAGTGTAAGTACCTAGTAGTAGAATACCTGCCAATACGATTAGCTGAAGACCTATGAAGTTGAAGGTCAGGTGCTGGATGTACGGGTTGGTCATAGCCAGATAAACAAGTACTGCGGTCAATAGTGAACCACCACCTTGCAGAGCGACCTCTTTCGCGCCTTCCTCTTCCCAAAGAATCGACATACGTTCGATTGTCCAAGAAAGGATAATCATTGGGAAGAATGTGATGGATAGACCTTCGGTTAGACCAATCTTAAACGCTACTACAGTAAATACTGAGATGATCATGATTACGGTAATGATGACCGCGGATATCCGTGCAACTAACAGCAGATTAAGTTTGGATAGGTAGCTGCGGATAACAAGACCAGTACCTACGATGAGTAGGAAACCCACGATACCTGTGACTAGTTGGGTTTGCACGAATGCAACCGCAATCAGAACTGGCATGAATGTACCTGATGTCTTAAGACCTACAATCACGCGCAGGAACACTACAATCAGTGCTCCAATTGGAATAAGCATGATGGTCTTAAACATCGACTGTTCTTCCAACGGGAGACTGTGGATGGATAGATTCAGGAGGTTATCGGCTTCAACCTTCTCCATTGTCGCCTGCTTAGGCGAGACTTCTTGAGCAATCATTGAGAAATGAACTTGGCTGTTCTGACCACCAACTAGATCAAGTAGAGAAACGTTGGATTCGTCCCAAACTAATAGGTTGGCTTGAACCTCCGGTGAAGCTGACTCTGGATTGTAGAGAACCCAATCCGTGCCACTCCATACTTGGTTCATATGTTGAATACTTTGACGGCGTCGACCATCTTCTAGCTCAATGACACCCACCACTTTGTTGTGGATTTGAGCGTAAGAGAGAAGTTTGTTGATTGCCTCAACTTTGTTCATCTTACTCAGAAGTAGTGCCGCGTTTTGGCTATCGCCATCATTAAGCGTTTTGATTAACTCACGAGTAAAAGTTACGTCGTCTGCAGAACGTTGATTAGCGCGTTCAATCAGTGCTTTTGCTGCCGCCTCACTCGGGCCATCAAAGGTCGGTGGTATGATGCCGCCTGTAGGCGCTGCATAGTGAACTTTAGCTTGAGGGTCGACAAGAAACTGGGTGCGATAATAAATGATTTGTGCACCGGAGGCTTCGCGAATAGACCACTCTGCGCGAGAGCCAGCTTCAGTTTGCGTGTAAGAGATACCGTAGCCTGGTGAAGAAGCTGAACGGTTAATGCGTGTATAACCAGTTTGAGTTTCTGGTATCGCCAATGAGGCTTTAACGGGTTGTTGCTGGGCGTTAAATTCTACGCGAGCTTCAATATCCCAAACTTGACGTGTTTCACCCGGTGTCCAAGGCACACCATAGGATTGATGTCGTAAGACACTCAATGTTATCCCTGCTACGACCAAAAGGAGAATAGACAGGTAAAAAGGAACTCTTGACGTCATAACTTACCTTATTGTTTTTACTTAATTTCCGTATGTAGATATTTGCGACTGATATCGACAACTGCAATGTCGCGAATAAACTCTCGTCCTAAGAGGACAGGATGACTCATTTGAGAGCGGTCTGCCAAGGTAAACTGTGCTTTTTCGTGAATTTCCCCAAGTTTAATCCAAAGTTCCACAACCTTACGGCGTTCAACCTCTTCACTGGTAGACTGTCGAATCTTAACGGAACGAACCACAGGCGCTTCAATCCAGTTACTCTCATCGAGTGTGGTTTCACCATCAGTCAGGTGAAAGCGTACCCATGTTTGACCATTTCGTTCGAACTCTTTGACGTCGACAGCATTGATGGAAGAGGTTGCGGCACCTGTATCGACACGAGCATCAAACTGAGTTGGAACTGAACCTATGCTAACTTTTTCTATCTCGCCTAGCACATAAGTGGCAGTTGGAGAGTATGAGGAGCTTTGTTGGACGATTGGCTCTTCTTCCTCTTCTTCAACTTTTGATTCTGGCGGTAGTGAGAAAAGGGCAGTCACTTTAGAAAGGTGTACCGTCATTTCTTCAATTTCCGTTTCTAAGCTTTCGATGTAATCGGTTTGATTGCTCAGTTGAAGCTGAAGATTGTTAATTTGATTATTGAGGTTGGCTTCAGATTGTTCAATCGCCTCAAGTGTCGCTAGATGATAACTTTCGCGATCTGATGAGGCGCAGCCTGCGAGCAGGCCAAGGGCAAGAATAGGGACCAATCTTGGTAACATGGTAAACCTTGAGATGTTATTAGTTATTTGTAAATCAGTAGCGTAGTTGAACCTTCTGGTAAGCGGCATGCTTACCAGAAAATTTTGCAGAGAGTACAGTGACATTTCTGGCGACAAGTTAGAACTGTGTCAATTATGGCTTATTTGCTATGAGTATCGCACGACGTGGGGCTGGGTGGCCCTCCACTGTCTTACTTGGGTCGTTTGGATCTAGGTAATCAGGTAGCGAGTTGTGCGTCATCCACTCGGTCGTTCTTTGCTCGCCAACCGTCGTTGTGTTCTCATCGACAATACGCACATTTTCAAAACCAACTTGCTCTAGCCAAACTTTCAATGCCAACGCTGACGGGAAGAAATAGACATTACGCATCTGAGCATAGCGATCGACAGGCACTAATACCGCCTTCTCATCACCTTCAATAACGAGTGTTTCCAAGATCAGCTCGCCCCCTGAAACTAACTGGTCTTTGAGCTGGATAAGGTGATCGAGTGGTGAGCGACGATGGTACAGCACACCCATACTAAAGACGGTGTCGAAAGCTTCAAGCTTTGGCAACTGCTCAATGCCTAAAGGTAAAAGGTGAGCACGTTGGTCATCACCCATTAACTTACGAATAGCTTCAAATTGGATTAAAAACAGGTGCGAAGGGTCAATGCCAACACACAGACGTGCGCCTTCACCGAGCATGCGCCACATGTGATAACCATTACCACAGCCGACATCCAGAACGGAGCGATTCTTGAGTGGGGAAATATGAGGTAGCACTCGATCCCATTTCCAGTCACTGCGCCATTCGGTGTCGATATGAATGCCATGAGCCGTGTATGGCCCTTTGCGCCACGGGTGGAATGTACGCAGCAAGTTCTCAAGCTTTTTAAGTTCACCTTGATGAAAAGGGATGTCATTCGCTATCGTAACCGAGTTTTTCAAATCGATTTGGTCTGGTGCGCCTCTGGAATTTTATTCAGCGCTTTTAGCCAGCGACCAAAATCACCATGCTCAGCATTTTGCCAATCGGTAAGTTGCTGAGGAAGTACATTTAGCCAAGGTTGAAGGCGAGTGTCTTGGGCGATCAACTGGTAGAAATTAGCAAAGTCAAACATTGTGTTTTGGTCTTATTGTCGGTGTAACTGAAAAACTGAAATTTTAGTTTCGCAATGCTGCTTTAGGGGCTAACAGCATTACATTAATTGGATATTAAACCTACTTGATGGCGAACATCGAGCCGAAGTTAAAGCACTGGAACCAAACATCAAAGCTAGAGAAGCCGATTTTCTCAAAGCGCTCTTTATGCTCTCTCTTTGAATCAGGGCGCATTACGTTTTCAATCGCACTGCGCTTTTGGCTGATTTCTAGCTCGCTGTAGCCATTTGCGCGTTTAAAGTCGTGATGGAGATCGATCATAAGCTCATTCGACACTTGGTCTTCAAACACGTACTTCTCCGAAAGGATCAAAATTCCGCCGGGGCGCAGACCCGCATAGATCTTTTCAAGCAAAGTGTAACGGTCTTCTGGCGATAAGAACTGCAAGGTAAAGTTTAGGACGACGACGGAAGCATTTTCGATGTTGATATCGCGAATATCGGCTTCAACAACCCGAACTGGCGTATCACTTCGGTAAGCGTTAACGTGCAGTTTGCAGCGTTCAACCATGGCGGCTGAGTTATCTACAGCAACGATCTCACACCCTTCCTGCTTGATATGGCGACGCATCGATAGTGTAGCTGCGCCAAGAGAACAGCCCAAATCGTATATTTGTGAGTGCGGCTTAACGAAGCGTTCTGCGAGCATGCCAATCGCTGAGATAATGTTGCTATAACCCGGCACTGAGCGCTGAATCATGTCAGGGAAAACTTCTGCTACACGTTCGTCGAAGGTGAAATCACCGATCTTATCAATAGGTGCTGAAAAGATAGTATCTGGATTACTTTTGGGATTCATGATCGATTCTCATATAGCCTTGTCAGAGACAAGCAAGCATTAAAAAGGCGCGTATTTTATGGCAATTTTAGTTGCTTGTCATCTTACTGAGCAAGAGAATCAAAGGATTATTATTGAAGAGTTCAATTGGTAGGTTGATGGGGAGATCGCAGGTTAGTTTGTGACGGACTTTTCTGCCTGCTTGAGTATCTTGCAATCAATGAAACACGTTGTTTTTTCTTGCCATCATTCCATGTCACTCCAACAAACTTGAACTTATCTCCTTCTGCGCGTTGGTAAACTACTTTGGCATAGAAGCGAATTTTGTCGGGACCAATGATTTTAATATCTTCGGGTATTGAGAGTTGATTAGAGATTAAAATGCCTGCGCCACCTAGGCTGATATCTTTTACTACTGCTCGACCGATACGTTTACCAAAAAGTCCTGTTTTATGGATTTCGACGGCAAGCCCACGGCTTTGTTGGTCATATGGCCGCTCGGATTCATCATATTGCCAACGAGTGTGCTGGCGTTCATTTTCCGTTCTGTCGTTCATGTACTTGTGAGTCGTTTTATAAATGATCTACTCATCTAAAACGGCCAGGAGAGAGGGTAAGTTAAATCAAATAGCGAGCGCTGAAACGTAGATTAGAACAGTGTGATTTGAGGCGGTCGCTCATGGTCTGCTGGAAAAGCAGGCAAATTCGGTAGATTTTGGTTTGTTACTTGAACTTGTTCACAAAGTGATTGATACAACTGCTTCGCGAGTTCGGGGGCGAGATCGTTGTCTGGAGTATGTATCATCAAGTAAGGCTGAATGCCTTGTTCGAGCCAATTAGAGATCTTTGCTAACCAAACTTTGAAGAAAGCATTGTTGCTTGCGAGGTCAGGATGACCGATAAAGCGTATCATTGGGCGCGTTGCAGTCGCGATGGCATGAACTGGGACTCTGGGTTTCTTTTGATGAGCATCGATGACCGCTTCTGTTGTGGGCTCTGCGGCAAAAACAGGGCGGCTATCCATGATCACACGATTGATACCTGTCTCTATGAGCCATCTGTTGAGCTGAGTTTCAGCCTCTTGTTTGGCGAAGAATTCAAGATGCCTAACTTCGACGCCTAAGTTAAAGTCGCTAGGAAAGTGCTGGCAAAAGCGCTTGAGCCTTTCGATATGCTCAAAGCCAAACGAAGCAGGGAGCTGAATTGTCCATTGTCCTACTTTTTCTGCCAAGGGCTCCATGATGTTTAAAAAGGTCGCCAGTTCTCCTTGCGAGCCTTTGAGCATTTGCTCGTGGGTGATGTGTTTTGGCAGTTTAAAAGTAAAGCGAAAATCATCGGGTGTTGCGTCCCGCCAATTCAGCACGGTTTGCTGATTGGGTGTTGCATAAAAGGTGGTGTTTCCCTCAACGGTATTAAAAACCTGAGCGTATTTCGCCAGCCTTTCTGCAGGCTTGGTACCGCGACCATAGAAGCTCTGTTGCCACTGGCTATGGGACCAAAGCGTTAACCCCAGTCGAACGGGGAATTGGCGAATAGGGGACTGATCCATTTGCGTAAAGGCTCCATCATAAGTGGTGCTATGTTAGCTCAATATTAAGGTGAATCAAACTCACTCCGTATCGCTTCAATAAGGCCTATATCTCATAAGTAATAGTCGGTATAATCTCCGCCTATTTTTGACGTATTGGCCGTGTTTTGCCTAGTAAATGAGCTAAATGCAGCCAGTGCGGTATAAAACCAAACAAATTTGCCGCTTGAGAGTCGATCTAAATCGACTTTCAGCGTATAAATGGAACTTTGAACCATCAGTATTTCTTGTGCTGGTGGAGAAACATCAACAATTTTAAAGATATTGGGAAATTCATTATGCGTACCCATTACTGTGGTCACTTGAACAAGTCCCTCGCAGGACAAACTGTAGAACTTTGCGGCTGGGTTAACCGTCGTCGTGATTTGGGCGGTCTTATTTTTATCGATATGCGAGATCGTGAAGGTATCGTTCAGGTAGTAGTTGACCCAGATATGGCAGATGCGTACGAAGTCGCTAATCAACTTCGTAATGAATTCTGTATCAAATTGACAGGTGAAGTTCGCGTTCGCCAGATAGCCAAGTAAATAAAGACATGGCGACGGGTGAAGTTGAGATCATCGCGAAAGGCCTTGAGATCATCAACCGCAGTGACGTATTGCCACTAGACTTCAACCAAACTAACTCTGAAGAACAGCGTCTTAAGTACCGTTATATTGATCTACGCCGTCCTGAAATGAGTGACCGCATCAAGCTGCGTGCTAAAGCATCTAGCTTTGTTCGTCGTTTCCTAGATGACAACGGCTTCCTAGACATTGAAACACCTGTCCTGACCAAAGCGACGCCAGAAGGTGCACGTGACTACCTAGTACCAAGTCGTGTTCATAAAGGTTCTTTTTACGCACTTCCGCAATCACCACAGCTATTCAAACAGCTGCTAATGATGTCTGGTTTTGACCGTTACTACCAAATCGTTAAGTGCTTCCGTGATGAAGACCTGCGTGCTGACCGTCAGCCAGAATTCACTCAAATCGATATTGAAACGTCATTCATGACGGCAGACGAAGTTCGTGCGACTACTGAAAAAATGGTTCGTGATATGTGGCAAGAGCTTCTTAACGTTGATCTTGGCGATTTCCCAGTGATGCCATTTAGCGAAGCGATCCGTCGTTTCGGCTCTGATAAGCCAGACCTACGTAACCCACTAGAGCTCGTTGATGTTGCTGACCTAGTAAAAGACGTTGAGTTCAAAGTATTCTCTGGCCCAGCTAACGACGAGAAAGGCCGCGTAGCAGTAATTCGCGTACCGGGCGGTGCAAAACTAACTCGCAAGCAAATCGACGGCTACGGTGAGTTTGTTGGCATCTACGGCGCAAAAAGGTTTGGCTTGGATGAAGGTCAACGACCGTGCTGCAGGCATGGAAGGTATCCAATCTCCAGTGGCTAAGTTCCTAAGCGAAGAGGTAATCAACGGCATTCTTGAGCGCACTGGTGCTGAGTCTGGCGATATCATCCTATTCGGCGCGGACAAAGCAAACACTGTCGCAGAAGCGATGGGTGCACTTCGTCTGAAGCTAGGTACGGATCTAGAACTAACTGATACAAATGCATGGGCACCGCTTTGGGTTGTAGATTTCCCAATGTTCGAAGAAGACGACGAAGGCAACTTACACGCAATGCACCACCCATTCACTTCGCCACTAGGTGTGAATGCAGAGGAGCTAAAAGCGAACCCAGCAGCAGCTAATTCGAATGCTTACGACATGGTTCTTAACGGCTATGAAGTTGGTGGTGGTTCTGTTCGTATTCATAATGCAGAAATGCAATCAGCTGTATTTGATATCCTAGGTATTGAAGAAAAAGAGCAACAAGAGAAGTTTGGTTTCCTACTCGATGCTCTTAAGTACGGTACACCACCACACGCAGGCCTAGCGTTCGGTCTTGACCGTCTAGTGATGCTACTTTGTGGTACGGAAAACATCCGTGACGTTATCGCGTTCCCGAAAACAACTAACGCATCGTGTCTACTAACAGACGCTCCAAGCTTAGCTAACCCAGCGTCACTTGAAGAGCTAGCGATAGCCGTTAAAGCTGCAGAGAAGAAAGAAGAAGAGTAATCGTAGTCTTACTCCCGTCTTTATATTGATTGAAAAGCCGCTTCAAATGAAGCGGCTTTTTATTTGATGTTTGAGAAATCTGCTACCTTTAAAACTATATTGATAGTTTTATTGGTTAGGTTCGTGAGTGTTAAAGCTCTCGCTATTCTCTGTTAGCTGATGATGGAAGAGGACATGCTTACATTTCGAGTTAGACTGCTGCCCAACAGTACCATCTTGCTTTTGTTGCTTTCTTTTACTTGCAGTGCAGACACGCTTAAAATCTTGGGTTCAACGACCCTTAAACCCGTTGTTGATCATATTAACTATATCGTCAATGGAGATGACCACGTGTTTTTGGCGAGCCCTGCCTTGGATAACCTGACATATGTTCACACGACTCTTTCAGATGGCTTCAAACAGAGAGTCAAACAGCATTTCAACGATACGCGTTTTTTCTATCCGCCCTGGAGGCTCTACATTAGGAGTTCGCGCAGTCTTTATGGGGAATGCTCAAATAGGCCTAGTGTCTCGACATTTGACTGAAGAAGAATCAGAGCAACTTGATAAGTTGACAGTGCTTCAAATTGGGTATGACGCCTTAGTGTTTATAACCGATGTAGACAACCCTGTTAAACAAGTTTCTTCGTATGAACTTAGAGAGGTTTATAAAGGAGAAGTGGACGATTGGAGCCAAATTTGGAGGTGACTCAGAGCGGATTACCTTGGTAGGAAAAGGTTCACATCACGGTACTCATGATGTCTTTGTTCAAGCGCTTGACATACAAGGGGTTGAATTACCCCATATAACAACCTTTGAAACTGAAGCTCAGATTACACAAATGATCAATAAGCGGATTAAATATGGGATTGCTTTTGGTTCGTTGGGCGGTCTGAATCATGAAGACATAGGAATCAAATTCGACTTGCTAACGGTTGATGGTCAGCATCCAATCGAAAATAGCTCTGTTCAAAGAATGTATCCATTCAGCCGCCCTTTGAACTTGGTGATTGCAACTTCGATGATGGAGGAGCCTTCCGTTCAGGCTTTTGTAAACTTCCTACTTTCAGAGGATGGGCAACATCTATTGAAAGCGCATGGTTTTACCCCGCTCGCGCGGTAGGAATTTTATAGTTCAATAACTTTCCACTCACCAGGCTGTAAATCTTCTAGTGCGACAGAGCCCATCGAATAGCGAATCAACCGCAGTGTCGGAAAACCTATATTGGCCGTCATTCGGCGCACCTGTCGATTTCGCCCCTCTATAATCGTAATAGAAAGCCAAGTCGTTGGAATATTAGCGCGAAAACGCACGGGAGGATTTCGTTCCCACACTTGCGGGGCTTCCATAACCTCAACATTCGCAGGTAATGTCATACCATCTTTAAGTTCAACACCTTTGCGTAGCTTATCTAAATCGCTTTCAGAAGGCGAACCATCGACTTGAACCCAGTATGTCTTGGGCGACTTAGATTGCGGTTGGGTGAGCTTGGCTTGCAAGATACCGTCATTAGTTAGAATCATTAAGCCTTCGCTGTCTCTGTCTAAGCGGCCTGCTGCGTAGATTTCTTTGACTGGGATGTAATCCGCCAGCGTTTTGCGTCCTTCACCATCTGTAAATTGGCTTAACGTGTCGAATGGCTTATTAAAAGCGATCACTTTTCGGTCTTCAGGTGCAACTTTGGGCTTAGTTGACTTAGGTTTTTGTCTGCGACGTGAAGAGCTAAATTCTGCCGGTTTTTTACTCGTTCCGCGTTTAAATGAGGCGGATTTACCTTGGGGTGAACTCTTAGAGGACTCACGACGTGAGCGTGGTGACATGTTAACTACCTTGCAAAATTGTAAACGAAGTGTGTTTGAAAGTTTGATGGTGCGACAGAATAAGCTATCATTTGCGCGCCCAAAAAACAGATTAACGCAGAAGATAATAGACTATTCTCTCTGTTTTGTTTAATTATAAGTAACTTGCACTCACGGACTAAGGTTTCTTACTGCTCAACGTAAGAAGTTCAGTACTTAAAAGAGTGAAAAATCGTCAGGAAGCCTTTGGGTTATATCAGAGCGAATGGCGGACATTTAACACAGCATAACTAAGAGAGGATGCTGTTAGAACAATAGGGAAATTTCATGCCTACAGAAAAACCTACAATTATTTACACTATTACCGATGAAGCACCAGCGTTAGCAACTTACTCGCTACTACCAATCATTCAATCATTCACTGCTTCTTCAGGTATCAATGTTGAAACTCGTGATATCTCACTAGCTGGGCGTATCATTGCGAACTTTCCTGAGCATTTAACAGCAGAGCAACGCATTGGCGATGCACTAGCAGAGCTAGGTGAACTAGCGAAGACTCCAGAAGCAAACATCATTAAGCTTCCAAACATCTCAGCTTCAATTCCGCAGCTAAAAGCTGCAATCAAAGAGCTTCAAGATCAAGGTTACGCGCTACCTAACTACCCAGAAGAACCAAGCACGTACGAAGAAAAAGCGATTAAAGCAACCTACGACAAAATTAAAGGTAGTGCAGTAAACCCTGTATTACGTGAAGGTAACTCAGACCGTCGCGCACCGCTTTCCGTTAAGAACTACGCAAAGAAAAACCCGCACTCAATGGGTGCTTGGTCTTCAGATTCTAAATCGCACGTATCTAGCATGTCTGGTAACGATTTCTTCGGCAGCGAAAAATCGACTACTATTGTTGGCGCAACAGAAGCGAAGATTGAATTTGTAGCAGCAGACGGCTCAGTAAAAGAACTGAAATCTGGCTTGGCGCTGCAAGACAAAGAGATCATCGATTGTTCTGTAATGAACAAAGCCGCTTTGGTTGAGTTCTTCGAAAAAGAAATCGCAGACGCTAAAGAGCAAGACGTACTACTGTCTCTGCATATGAAAGCAACCATGATGAAGGTTTCTGATCCAGTTATTTTCGGCCATGCGGTAAAAGTGTACTACAAAGAAGTGTTTGAGAAGTACGGTGAGCTATTCGACAAGCTTGGCGTTGATGTAAACAACGGTCTTGGCGATGTTTATGCGAAAATCGCTTCACTTCCTCAAGCGCAAAAAGAAGAGATCGAAGCCGCTATCCTAGCGGTATATGAGACTCAACCTGCACTTGCAATGGTAGATTCAGATCGCGGCATCACTAACCTTCACGTACCAAGTGACATCATTGTTGATGCGTCGATGCCTGCTATGTTGCGTTCATCTGGCCAAATGTGGGGTCCAGATGGTAAGCAGAAAGATACAAAAGCAATGATCCCTGATCGTAGCTACGCGAGCATCTACCAAGCGGTAATCGACTTCAATAAAGAGCACGGTGCATTTGATCCAACTACTATGGGTAGCGTACCAAACGTTGGCCTAATGGCTCAAAAAGCAGAAGAGTACGGCTCTCACGACAAGACATTCATTCTAGATGCGGCTGGCACAATCCGTGTTGTTGATGCGGCAGGTACTGTTCTACTAGAGCAATCGGTAGAGGAAGGCGACATCTTCCGCATGTGTCAGGTTAAAGATGCACCTATCCAAGATTGGGTTAAGCTTGCTGTGACTCGTGCTCGAGCATCAGGTGCACCGGCAGTATTCTGGTTAGACGAAAATCGTGCGCACGATGCTCAATTGATCAAGAAGGTGAATGCTTACCTACCGGATCATGATACTTCGGGTCTGGAAATTAAGATTCTAGCGCCACTAGATGCATGTAAGTTCTCTCTAGAGCGAATCAAAGACGGGCTAGACACTATCTCTGTAACGGGTAACGTACTTCGTGATTACCTAACAGACTTGTTCCCAATTCTAGAGCTTGGCACATCAGCTAAGATGCTTTCTATTGTTCCACTAATGAACGGTGGTGGCTTGTTTGAAACGGGCGCTGGTGGTTCTGCACCTAAGCACGTTCAGCAAGTAGAGAAAGAAAACCACTTGCGTTGGGATTCTCTAGGTGAGTTCTTAGCACTAGCGGCTTCGCTTGAGCACCTATCAACAGTGACTGGCAACGCGAAGGCACAGGTATTGGCAGATGCGCTGGACAAAGCTACAGGTGAGTTCCTAGACAACAACAAGTCACCATCTCGTAAAGTTGGTGAGCTTGATAACCGTGGCAGCCACTACTACCTAGCGGCATACTGGGCGAAAGCACTGGCAGAACAATCTAATGATGCTGAACTTGCTGCTGAGTTTGCTTCAGTTGCTGCAGCACTAGCAGAGAAAGAAGCATCAATCGTGACAGAACTGAACGATGCACAAGGTATTGCTGGTGAGCTAGGCGGTTACTACGCGCTAAATGATGACTTATCATCTAAGCTAATGCGTCCAAGCATTACGCTTAACACAATTATCAACGGCTAATTCGTTGATATAATTTGGATAACAAAAAGCCCGCAGTAATGCGGGCTTTTTTATGTCTTGTGAATTTAAGCAGCTTTTATTTTGCTTGATGCTCGATAGGAACAACAGAGCTGGCATGAGAGCCTTTTGGACCTTTTTCAACTTCGTAGGCCACTTGCTGGCCGGCCTTTAGCGTACGGTATCCATCCATCTGAATTGTCGAGTAGTGTGCAAAGATATCGCCTTCTTCCCCCTCAGGACAAATGAAACCAAATCCTTTGGCGTTGTTAAACCATTTTACTGTACCTGTAGCCATGCTATACATCCCTCATGCATTTTGTGTCTGATGTTGTTACTAGGGCATTTCATACCATTTGAAATGAATCTTTTTCCCTAATGATTAGTGAATAGCAATTCAATGAAAATTAAATTTTTAGTCACTATTTCACCAATGTAGTCAATGATTCGAAACAGTCAATAGGAAATAGGTATAGAACACTACATAATTGCAAACAAATCACTAATGAGATTCACATTCATGTAACTTATTCATTTGTAGATTACAGGATGTAGCATTGGTAGTACTTCTGGTGAGTTTTTAATCACTTGAGATGGGATTGTTAGCTAAACAACATAAATTAGTTTGCAGGGGATCGATTGCTAGATTAGGCTTTAAGTGAGGGCACTTTTCAACGCTAACAGTTTTGATGAACATCTTAAGATCAATATCGAAAACTTTCCGTTAAAGTAGTGGTAAAATTGAGCCGAAAAGCACTCTTACGCATATTAAAATCATGAGCAAACATTTTGAATGGGTTACTCCAGACTCAGACTTATTGGAGAGAGAAAAAACCAAAGTTAAACCACCGGCGATGTATAACGTTATTTTGAATAACGATGACTACACTCCCATGGACTTTGTAATTGAAATCCTTGAGCGTTTTTTCTCGATGGATATTGATAAAGCAACGCAAACCATGCTCAAGGTACATTATGAAGGAAAAGCGATCTGCGGGACGTTTACCGCTGAGGTCGCAGAGACAAAAGTGGCCCAAGTCACTATGTACTCAAAGGAAAACGAGCACCCGCTGCTTTGTACAATGGAGCAAGCCTAACTGCTTGCTCGAGCAACTAAGTTGTTCCTTAAGGAGGTACTTATGCTGAATAAAGAATTAGAGTCGAGTCTTAATAGCGCATTTGCGCGAGCGAGAGATAAACGACATGAGTTTATGACCGTCGAGCACCTCCTGTTAGCGTTAATCGAAAATGATGCTGCTAGAGAAGCCTTGTTGGCATGTCAGGCAGATCTTGATGCTCTCCAGCAAGAACTCGATATTTTCATCGACCAAACAACACCTCTAATCCCAGAGAATGATGAAACACGCGAAACTCAGCCAACGCTCAGCTTCCAACGTGTTCTTCAGCGTGCAGTTTTCCATGTCCAATCTTCTGGTCGCAATGAAGTGACAGGTGCGAATGTTCTTGTGGCTATTTTCAGCGAGCAAGAGTCGCATGCCGCGTATCTTCTAAAGAAAAACGACATTAGCCGTTTGGATATTGTTAACTTCATCTCCCACGGCATTACTAAAGCATCAAGTGGTGGTGATGAGCCACAGTCTGATTCCTTCAATACGGAAAACGCTGAAGAGGCCAATGGTGAAGAGCGACTAGAAAGTTTCGCGACGAATCTTAATCAAGTTGCTAAACAAGGTAATATCGACCCGCTTATTGGCCGAGACAAAGAACTTGAGCGTACCATCCAAGTCTTGTGTCGTCGCCGTAAAAACAACCCTCTGCTCGTTGGCGAAGCTGGTGTAGGTAAAACTGCGATAGCGGAAGGCCTGGCTTGGCGCATTGTTGAAGGCCAAGTGCCTGATGTGATCAAAGACAGTGTGATCTACTCGCTAGACATTGGTTCATTGCTAGCAGGTACGAAGTACCGAGGTGATTTCGAGAAGCGTTTTAAAGCCATCTTGAAGCAGCTAGAGAAAGAAGAAGATGCCATTCTATTCATCGATGAGATTCATACTATCATCGGTGCTGGTGCAGCTTCCGGCGGCCAAGTTGATGCAGCAAACCTGATTAAACCACTGCTAAGTAGCGGCAAGCTACGTTGTATTGGTTCGACTACTTACCAAGAGTACAGCAACATCTTTGAAAAAGAGCGTGCGCTGTCTCGTCGTTTCCAAAAAATCGATGTTATCGAACCATCACTCGATGACACTACAAAGATCTTGATCGGTTTGAAGCCGAAATACGAAGCGCACCATGAAGTTCGTTACACTAACAAGGCACTTCGTGCAGCAGTTGAATTGTCAGCGAAATACATTAATGAACGTCATTTGCCAGATAAGGCTATCGATGTCATTGATGAAGCGGGAGCTCGCCACCGTCTAACACCAGCAAGTCGTCGTAAGAAGACGGTAGGTGTTGCTGACATTGAATCTATGGTAGCGAAAATGGCGCGTATTCCTGAAAAGTCAGTGTCGTCGTCAGACAAAGATATCCTGCAGAATCTCGATGACAAGATGAAGATGCTGGTATTCGGCCAAGATGATGCTATTGATGTTCTTAGCGAAGCCATTAAGTTAACTCGTGCTGGCTTAGGCGCAGATAACAAACCTGTCGGTTCGTTCCTGTTTGCTGGCCCAACGGGTGTAGGTAAAACAGAAGTGACGGTTCAGCTTTCTAAACTACTGGGTATTGAGCTACTTCGTTTCGATATGTCTGAGTATGGTGAGCGCCATTCAGTTAGCCGACTAATCGGTGCGCCTCCAGGTTATGTGGGTTACGATCAAGGTGGCTTACTGACAGACGCCGTGATCAAGCATCCTCACTCTGTGGTCCTTCTAGATGAGATTGAGAAAGCGCACCCAGATATCTTTAACCTGCTTCTGCAAGTTATGGATAACGGTACGCTAACAGACAACAATGGACGTAAGGCGGATTTCCGCAATGTTATCTTAGTGATGACAACCAACGCGGGCGTTCAAGAGACGGTTAAGAAGTCAATTGGTCTAATTCAGCAAGATCATAGCCACGATGCGATGGGCGAAATTCAGAAAGTCTTTACGCCGGAGTTCCGTAACCGACTTGATAACATTATCTGGTTCAATAGCTTGGACGAGCATGTTATCCACCAAGTGGTCGACAAGTTTATCGTTGAACTGCAAGCCCAGTTGGATGCAAGAGGCGTTTCTTTGGAAGTGTGCCCAGAAGCACGTCACTGGTTGGCGGTGAAAGGGTACGACAAATCTATGGGTGCACGACCAATGGGCCGTGTCATTCAAGAGCAGCTCAAGAAACCTCTAGCAAACGAGCTACTGTTTGGTTCATTGGTTGATGGTGGTACGGTACGCGTAACGCTAGATGACGACGCGCTTAAGTTTGAGTATCTAGGTACGAAAGAAGAGGCGTTTCATTAACCAGACATTTGTTTGATTCTATTAAAGAAGCCAGAGTTTGACTCTGGCTTCTTTGTATCTGATTAAACCAGTTTCTGTTTAGAGGTAAGGGTAGTGCTGCTTAAGGTACTTGTAGGAAGACTCAACAATGTCAGGGACTTCTTGATAAGTCTGAAACCCTTTCTCTGGATAGGTTTTGATTCGCTCAAAATCTTCAATTAGAGCACGCACAACCATGTCTAAAGGCATCTCTTCGTTGATGTATTCAAAGAAAGGCTGAGCGCTAGATGTCACCGCGAGCTTTGACACGCTGCCTGGCCACTGCTTTTCAAAAGTCGCTAAAGCTCTTCGTTCCATGAAGGGCTTTTGAACCAAGATGATGTCATCAAAAGTAAGCCCTTTGTCTTGAACTAGTTGATAAGTGAATAGAACATTTTCACCTGTATTGGTGGATTGGGTCTCCATGAAGATGGCATCAGGCGGCACGCCCACGTCGCGTACAATTGCAGCAAAGGTTTCAGCTTCACTTTTGTCGAACAAGCCATCTGTGAATCGGCCTTCCCCACCTGAAAATACGATAATTGGTGCTAGTCCTTTGTGATAAAGCTCAGCTGCATACTCTGCCACTCGAACGTCGTTGCTACACAAAACAAATAAGGCATCACATGGCGAAAGCTCATGTTTGAGTAGCATGTAATCCCAAAGCGTTTCTATGTGTTGATAAAGTCTAATTGTCATTAATTTCACCACAGTGAGGTAGGGCGTCTAATACGGAGTTGTATTGGTATAAGTATCCAGCTTGCAGTAGTCGGTCGGTGACGATGCGTTTGTCCTCTTCTTTACTAATAGGCGGTAAATCAACGTTTAGTTGAGCTTGTTTAATCGCAGCGCGATAAAAGTCAGCCTTGTTGACACTTTCAGGAGAAGTCACATTGAAAACGCCAATAAGATCGTTCTCTATTCCGTAAATTACTGCGTTAATCGCGTCATCTAAATGCACCATGTTTGCCGGTGCTTTATTGCTGAGCTGTTTGAGCTTGGCAGCAAATCGAGCAGGGTGGCGATTAGGGCCTATTAAGCCACTCATTCGAAATACACAGCCTGAATCAAAATTGTCATGCAGAGCTTGTTCTGCCTTCAACATGATTTTGGCGTTGTCGGAGAAGTAAGCTGAATGATTGGCTAAAGCCAATGAAGAAGTTTCCTCGCGTGCGTTCAATACGTCAGCTGGGTAGACGGTTGTTGAGCTCACCATGACCACTTTATCGATATTGGCTTTTTGAGCATGCTCGATCAGGTAGCCCCAATAGTGATAGTAATTATCGCCACCACCACTTCTGAAGCCGGGAGGGAAACAACCGACAACGACTCGTGAACCTTGCTCAATCAGCTGCTCAGATAAAGGCTTTGAGTCGTTATCACTCAGTGAGGTGACAAAACCCGTCGTTGCAGATTGGTTGAAGGCGCTTAAGTTGTCTTTGCTTCGGCGGCTTGCATACACGGTATGACCTTTATCCGTTAGCTTTTCTGCCAATGGTGCGCCTAGCCAGCCCGCACCAATAATAGCGATAGTGGTCATTTCAAATCCTTAATCTTTGACTTTTCAACTAACCTTAACAAACCGAATACGGGAAATACATTGAATGTTTTTAGCGTGATAGTCAGGGCAACTGTAAAGGCGATAGGTACGAGCAAACGTGTGAACTTGCGAAACTCAATATGGACGAATAAAAAAGCCGCTGTGTCAGCGGCTAGAAAGGATAGGGTTGATTAGCTGGATGTGAGGACTCTTAGTACTCGATCTGCGTGTTCAGCAACTTCAATGCCTTCGTCGGTGAGGTATCCGCCATCAGGAAGAGTGCACAGGCCTTTGTCGAACAGACGCTTTACTGCATTTTGGACATCTTCCGAGGCGTCGTTGTGTACCTTGATACCTGTTGCAGCACTGCCGATGTCAAACTGTCGCAAAAGGTTAAGCTCAGCGAGATGGTCATTGGTGTATTTCATGCCTTAATCCTTAATCGATTTGTATCAATCAACAGTATGGTGCTATCGACGAAGCTGCAAATGAATTCGTTGAGAATTGTTATGTGCGACCAGATTGGACAGAACGTGGCCAAAGTTAGGAGCCTCGTTGTTCAAATCGGCATAAAGGGGAATCTGTTTAGAATAAAATAGTCTGACTGGAAGTAAATAATGCGCTTGAGTGATATGTTCTCCATTAATTGTCTATTTATCAATGCATTAGTGGGTAGAAGTTAGTTTGGTTTCCAAGTGGATACCTTAAATTTTTCGAGTCAAAGCCCGCAAAAACAACAAAATTGGTTAGTGGTGAAAAATCCACTTGAAAAGTGAGGAAAACAGAGCGATTATCCGCGACCTTGTGGTTTGTATCAAAATGTTACTTAAGATGGATATCAATCAATTCGATTCACTACTTCCTCCTCAAATGGCTGAAAGAGCAGCCGAAATTGGTGTTGGAAAGGCAACTAAAGACCCTGTTAAATCATTCCTACTTGCCATATCGGCGGGCATACACATTGGTATCGCATTTGTTTTCTATACCATAGTGACGACCGGCGCCGGGGATTTGCCATGGGGCATGACTCGCTTTGTTGGCGGCTTAGCATTTAGCTTGGGTTTGATCTTGGTGGTAGTGACCGGCGGGGAGCTCTTCACTAGCTCTGTATTGACGTTAGTTGCGCGAGCTAGCGGAAAGATCAGCTGGAAGATGTTGTTCAATCATTGGCTGATTGTTTACGCAGGTAATCTAGTCGGTGCTCTACTGCTTGTGGTGTGCATGCTTTTCACCAAGCAATACATGTTTGATGGCGGGCAAGTAGGTCTTAATGCGATGGCGATTGCGCAGCACAAACTGCACCACGATTTTTTGCAAGCTGTTGCGTTGGGCATTATGTGTAATGTGCTTGTCTGTATCGCAGTATGGATGACATTTAGTGGTCGAACACTCACCGACAAAATCATGGTGATGATTTTGCCTGTATCCATGTTTGTCTCGGCAGGGTTTGAGCACTGCATTGCCAACATGTTTCAAGTGCCACTTGCTATTGCGATCAAAACATTTGCACCAGAGTCTTTTTGGATATCAACAGGTGCCTCGATTGAAGCGTATGCAGATCTGACGATGAGTCACTTTATTCTCAACAACTTGCTACCAGTAACACTAGGGAACATTATTGGTGGTGGTGTCTTTGTTGGAATGTGGTATTGGCTGATTTACCTTAGAGATTAGTCTCAGTCAGGACAAGCAATAAACGAGAGGTTGAGCACTGAGTGTCTCAACCTCTTTTTGTATTTTGCTAGATAAGTGGCATAGAGTGACGCGCCGGTGCAGGAATGCCCTGTCTCAGCAGAAACTTTTCATAATTGATGTCTGCGTAGCTCGAATCAACTTCGCTTGGATCATTAACCAGCCAGTTTAAGTTCTCTTCACTTTCACGAGTAGTAGGTGTATTTGTCATATCCATGACTGCTCTTCCTATGGTTGCGAGACAAACAAACTGTAGGTGAGGAGTGTGAATGAATCATGATCGATTGATTGCACCTTGATGACCATCTTTCCAACTTTTAAACGGCGATTTATGAGCAGAAAAACAACTCTCATTGAATCAATCACTTGAGCTATTAACTATGTTATCCACAATTTCTGTGGATAACATTTATATGTCGTTCATAAATTATACAATTTGATCGGGTGCACGAGGATTTAGCTGTGAGGCTTGATTGTTGTCAACGAGATATGAAGTCGACAGTGACTCTACCTGTTTTTTCAATACATCGACGCAGAGCAAGTTGCAGAGTGATAGTTAGGGAAAGTGACATCATCACGAAGATAGCGATCATAATCATCAATTGATACTTGATGGCGACCAACGGACTTGCGCCACCAAGGATTTGGCCTGTCATCATACCCGGTAGAGTGACTAAGCCCATCGTGGCCATAGACGCTAATGTTGGTGCCAATGCCTTTCGCATCGCCTCTTGTACGAACGGTCGGCTCGCATACATCGGATGTGCGCCTAGGGAAATTGCTCCTTCATACTCACTGCGTCTTTCAGAAAAACAGGTAAAACAATTTTGCAGAGCGACAATATTGCCACCTAGGCTGTTGCCCAAAAGCATGCCGGCAAGGGGAATCAAGTATTGCGCGCTATAAAAAGGGGCAGGTTGAACGACAGCGACACATATAAGGATGAGTACCGGACTCAGCCCAAGAAACAGACCGGAGATCACGGGAATAAACAATGGTTTTTTGGGTAAGTTCGCTTTTCCAATGATAGAGCTTGCACCAATGATTATCATGATAGACAACCAGAGTAAATTGACCCAAAGGCTATTGAGATCAAATAGATATTCAAGATACAAACCAACCAAAGCCAGCTGTACGACCATCCTTCCAACACCGATTACGATGTCTTTTCCTAGCCTTAGCTGAAAGTAATGGTTAATCAAATACGGGATTATGAGCGTCGTCGAAAATAAGGCGAGCTGCCACCAAGAAATATCTACAACACTGTCCACGATTATCCCCTTTGTTTAACCGAAATCATTGTATGCGAATAGTCAATTCGTTGGCTAGGAGCTTTATCCCTTATCGTTTGGACCCACAGCGCATTTCTCCCTCAAAGGGAGTAGAGATATGTCTCAATGTTGTGAATATGTTGTATCTTTAACTGAGTGATAACGAAATTAATTCTTCACAACTGTTAATATATTTACACATATTTTTGCATCCAAACACATCTCTGGATGAGCTCAAAAAAGTGTTGAATATTAAGGGTTACAGGCAAGTATTCGATTGAATGGGGTGGAAGATTTGGTCTAACATTCCACAATAGAAATAACAATAAAAGTCGCGCCGAGCAGAGTGAAGTGTGGCTCAATTACTAGATACAAAATAGGCAAATGTATGAGTGATGTTAACAAAATTGAGAGCAGCGAAAAACGCTCGATGGAGTGGAAGTCTTTCTTCTTTATTGCTGTCGTTCTTTTTCCCGTGCTGAGTGTGGCAGTCGTAGGCGGCTATGGATTCATTGTTTGGATGCTACAAGTCTTCGTCTTTGGTCCTCCGGGTATGCATGGTTAATCCACCTAAGCAAAACACGCACTTTATTTAAACGGTTTAAGAGAACAAATCATGAAATCACTGATTGTTAAAATGTGGCGCACGATGACGCGTCCTGCTGTCCATATCAGCTTGGTGTGCTGACTATGGGTGGTTTTATTGCGGGTGTCATTTTCTGGGGTGGCTTTAACACTGCGTTAGAAGTAACCAACACAGAAGAATTCTGTATCAGCTGTCATACCATGCGTGAGAACGTATACGTTGAGCTGCAAGAAACTCCGCACTGGAAGAACAGCTCAGGTGTTCGTGCAACGTGTCCTGATTGTCACGTTCCACACAATTGGACAGATAAGATTGCTCGTAAGATGCAGGCTTCTAAAGAAGTCTTTGCTCAAGTATTTGGTGATCTTGATACGCCAGAGAAATTTGAAGCACGTCGCTTAGAATTAGCTCGTCACGAGTGGGACCGATTCTCAGCCAATGGCTCGTTAGAGTGTAAAAACTGTCACGCTTATGAGTCGATGGACTTCGAACAAATGTCTCCAACTGCGCGTATTCAAATGAAGCAAGCGGCTGAACGTGACCAAAGCTGTGTTGACTGTCACAAAGGTATTGCCCACCACCTTCCACAAGATATGGAAGCGGCAAGCGGTATTGTTGGCGAGCTAGAGCAAGTGGCTAACAGCACACGTTACTCAAATGGTAATGACGTTATTTCTATTCGTCACCTTCCACTGTACACAGACGCAACTGCAGAAACTGAAGCGGGTCTACTAAGCCCAGCGAGTAAAGTACAGATTGTTTCTGAGCGTGGCGACATGATGGAAATTCAAATCGACGGCTGGCGTAAAGCAAAAGGCTTTGGTCGTGTAATTCAAGAAGATTTCGGTTTGAACATCTCTACTGCGATTCTTACTCGTGAAGTGTCACAAAGTGACGTGATCACTGTAGGTGAGAAGAAAGAAGATGAGTTGACAGGTCTTCCGTGGGAAGAAGTTAGCCTATCCCTATGGATGAAGAAAGAGTCTATGGTGCCAAGCTTCGATCCAATTTGGAACGCAGCAGGTCAGGCTTACACCACTAACTGTTCTACGTGTCACTCACAACCGGATGAAGCGCACTTCAGTGCTAACGGTTGGGTAGGTATGCTAGATGGCATGATCGCATTCGTAAACTTCGACACAGATACAGAAGCTCTAGTTCTGAAGTATCTACAGAAGCACTCATCAGATTTTTCTGACGGCCATCACTAATAGACGTCAATTGGAGTAACACAATGGCAATTACTAGAAGAAGTTTTCTAAAAGGTGTCGCAACAACAAGTGCGGTATCTGTTATTGGTCCAAGCCTTTTGGCGTCGGCTTCTGCATCGGCTGCAGAAACAGAAGGCACTTGGAAAGTATCTGGTTCACACTGGGGCGCATTCCGCGCTCGAGTGTACGCAGGTAAAGTTCAAGAGATTAAACCTTTAGAACTCGATAAGCACCCAACAGAGATGCTAAAAGGCATCAAAGGTATTATCTACAGTCCATCACGCGTCCGTTACCCTATGGTTCGCCTAGATTGGCTTAAGAAACATAAGTACAGCGCGGATACGCGCGGTAACAACCGTTTTATTCGTGTGACTTGGGATGAAGCTCTTGACCTGTTCTATCGTGAACTAGAGCGCGTACAGAAAGATTACGGCCCTTGGGCACTGCACACTGGTCAAACGGGTTGGCGTCAAACGGGCCAGTTCCATAGCTGTACTAACCATATGATGCGTGCAATGGCACTTCACGGCAATTCAGTTAAGAAGATTGGTGACTACTCGACAGGTGCGGGTCAAACCATCATGCCTTACGTACTGGGCTCGACAGAAGTATACGCTCAAGGTACATCTTGGGAGTTGATCCTAGAGAACAGTGACAACATCATTCTTTGGGGTAACGATCCAGTTAAAAACCTGCAGGTTGGTTGGACGTGTGAAACTCATGAATCATTTGAGTACCTTGAGCAGCTAAAAGAAAAAGTTGCGAACAAAGAGATCAATGTTGTGTCGGTTGACCCAGTTAAGAACAAAACTGGCCGCTTCCTGAATAACGAACAGTTCTACATTCACCCACATACGGATGTACCGTTTATGCTGGGTGTAGCGCACGTACTCTACAACGAGAATCTTTACGACAAAGAATTCATCGATACGTACTGTCTTGGCTTTGATCAGTTCATTCAATACGTTCAAGGTGAAACCAAAGACAAGGTTGAGAAAACGCCGGAGTGGGCGGCAGAAATCTGTGGCGCGAGCGCGGATTCTATTCGTAAGTTTGCCAAGATGCTGGTTAATGGCCGTACTCAGATCCTTGTTGGCTGGAGTATTCAGCGTCAAGAGCACGGTGAGCAGCCATACTGGATGTGCGCTGTTCTTGCGGCAATGGTGGGTCAGATTGGTCTTCCAGGTGGTGGTATCTCTTATGGTCACCACTACTCAGGTATCGGTGTTTCTTCGACTGGTTTTGGTGCGCCGGGTTCATTCCCACTAAACATCGACCAAGGTCAGAAGCCTAAATATGACAACAATGACTTTAATGGTTACAGCCGAGTCATTCCAGTTGCGCGTTGGGTAGATTCACTTATCGAGCCTGGTAAGAAGATCAAAGCCAACGGTTCTACTGTGACACTACCAGATATTAAGATGATGGTATTCAGCGGTAACAACCCATGGCACCACCATCAAGATCGCAACAAGATGCGCAAAGCGTTCAAGAGCCTGCAAACGGTAGTGGCTATCGACTTCGCGTGGACGGCAACATGTCGTCACTCTGATATCGTACTTCCGGCATGTACTCAGTGGGAACGTAACGATATCGATGGCTACGGCGCATACTCAGGCCGTGGTTTGATCGCAATGCATAAGCTAGTCGACCCGCTATTCCAGTCTAAGACGGATTTCGAAATCATGTCTGAACTGACACGTCGTTGGGATCGCTTTGATGACTACACTCGTGGTATGGGCGAGATGGAATGGGTTCGCTCGCTTTATGACGAATGTAAAGCGGCTAACAGTGCGAACTTCGAGATGCCAGAATTTGATGAATTCTGGGAGAAAGGCTTCTTAGACTTCGGTAAAGGTAAGCCTTGGACTCGTCACGCTTCATTCCGTGAAGATCCTGAGATCAATGCATTGGGTACGCCTTCCGGCTTTATCGAAATCACTAGCCGTACAATCGGCAATATGGGTTACGAGCACTGTCAGGAACACCCAATGTGGTTTGAAAAATCCGAGCGTTCACACGGTGGCCCTGGTTCTGACAAACACCCGTACTGGCTACAATCTTGTCACCCAGACAAGCGTCTTCACTCGCAAATGTGTGAATCTGAAGAGTTCCGTGCAACGTACGCAGTGCAAGGCCGTGAGCCAATCTACATGAACCCTCAAGATGCTAAGAAGAAAGGCATTAAAGATGGTGATGTGGTTCGCGTGTTCAACGACCGTGGTCAGCTTCTTGCCGGTGCGGTATTGATGGACAGCTATGCGCCAGGCGTTGTACGTATTGAAGAAGGTGCTTGGTACGGCCCGATGAACGAGAAAGTGGGTTCTTTGGATACTTACGGCGATCCAAACACACTGACTCAGGACATTCCTTCGTCTGAACTGGCTCAAGCAACGTCAGCAAACACCTGTTTGGTTGATTTTGAGAAGTTTACAGGCGAGCTTCCTCCGGTCACGTCATTCGGTGGACCAATTGAAGTTTCTTAGTTTCGATAAATGCTAGAAACAGTAAAAGCCAGCTGATTACCAGCTGGCTTTTTTGTATTTAAGGTATTTTCAACTTTGTTAGTTCGAGCCGCAATAGCGTAAAACTTGCTCTTTGATGGAGGTGAGTTTTTCAGAGCTTCTGTTTTTGATCTCTCACGCGGCAATTGTGTATCTTTGCATCGACCACTTCGCAATTGGGTAGCTCGCAAAAAGCTAAGATCTTATTGGTGACGGCTCTTGGGCTGGCGACAAAATCCTCGTATTTAACCGTCAGCACCTGATTGCTGAATTTAGACAGTTCTCTTTCATTTGATTCGAGCACTCTACTGAGCTGAAAAGCGGTGCTGGCAATACCATCGTCTTTGATTGCATCGAACTCGCGCTGCTCTGAGCTTGAGTATGCCCCATGCCACCATAGTTCATGTCTGCCTTGTGACTGCCAAAATGGCACATTGAGTAATGAGTTCACCGTCGCGGTGGGATCTCGAACCACATTAATGAACAGGGCATCTGGGAAGATGCTGTGCAAATACTCGGCACGTGCAGGTCCAGTGAACTTCATCGCGAGTCGCTGCTTGCCTTGGCGAGATACACGCTTGGCCAGTGTTTTGCGAATCTTCTCTTTCTCGGATGAACTGGCGCGCTGGTGAAGCAAAAAATCCTCGGCTGAAATCGATTTCTTCCCGGGTAATGCTCTGCCAAAAACTCCATGCTTCGGCAGGGCGAGGGATATAGTTGTTCATGAATTTGGTCTTATTGAGTTGGCCTTTTTCACCATCCACGCGCCAAAATCGATTTTGAGACAGTCTGGTTAACCATGCGGTAGAAGCAATCGAAGGCATCCATTCTAAATAGTTGTCTGGCCATCCAAGTTGGTTGTGGCTCAAAACAAACTCAGAAATGATGGTTGAGCCTGAACGGCCAGGGCCAACGAAAATTATCGGTTTTGCCAGTACTTTGTCGTAATCAATCATGTTATTGCTCCTAATCAACTGTTTTTAATAAGAGCAATATTAATGCCCGAAAAAATAGGCAAATAAGTCAAAGCGTTATAACTTTACAAGGAGGATGTTTGCAGTTTGATTCCTATTTTGAAATCTATTTTTAAGGTTTCGTGATAGCCGTAACTTTATGATTCAAGATCTCGTAAGACAATGAAGCCACCACACAAAGGATGGCATTAGGCGATACTAGGAGTCCTATGACCTACGTGATACAACTCGATCTTCATCGAGAAATCGAAACCATTAACTCTGACATTAATGTGCATCGAAAAGGCCAAGAGTTGCAGTTTAAATATGCGGGCTTGTCTAATGAACCGATCTCAGAACGATACACTCTGTTCACCACTAAGTTTAATTTCGAATCGAGTGCTGTTCTGCTGGGGGATGGCTTTCAAATGCTGGCTCAAACAACAGGGACGGCTGAAAACCCAGAAGACGTAGGCCGTTGTCCTGATGATAGCGCTACCTACCGTATTTATTCACCGCAGGAGCCAAAGCGCTACTACAACTATTTAGTGGTTGAGGAACCAGAGAGTTACACGCTATTTGGCTTTACGAGTTCTCATCGTTTTGCAGGCTATTTCGATATTGTTGAAGAAGACGATGGGCTCTATTTGTTTGCTAATATCGATGGCGAACATACACGGCCACAGGATTGGGATAGCAATGATCTAGAATCTGTCCTAGTTGTGACAGGAGAAACGTTATCTGAAGTCTATCGAGAGTATTCCCATTATCTCAAGCTGAACCATCCTCCGAGAATTAACGTGACGGGTGCAACGCCTGTGGGTTGGTGTTCTTGGTATGCCTATTATGCAGATGTAACTCGAACTCAGGTTGAGCAGAACGTGCAACTGATGACCGATGATCTTGACGATCTAGAGTATGTGTTGATTGATGATGGCTATCAGGCCTTTATGGGGGATTGGCTGGATCCGTCAGATAAGTTCACGGGAGGTGTTAAATCGCTTATTGAAGACATCATCCGTCGGGGCAAAAAGCCAGCGATTTGGATTGCGCCATTCATCGCACAAAGAGAATCAAAAGTATTTAGGCAAAATCCTGATTGGTTTATTAAGAATGAACGGGGCCAGCCAATGGCCGCAGATGAAGTCACTTACGGAGGTTGGCGCTGCATACCGTGGTACCTGCTGGATACCAGTCACCCAGAAGTGATTGAACACCTCACCGAGACTGTTCGCACAATGCGAGAGGAATGGGGGGTAGAGCTATTCAAAATGGATGCAAATTATTGGGGTGCACTGAAAGGGAAGCGCTACCAAAGAGGGATTACAGGTGTAGAAGCGTACCGATTGGGATTGAAAGCGGTTGCTGAAGGCGCAGGAGATGCGTTTTTGCTGGGATGTAATTCGCCGATGTGGCCGTCTCTTGGGTTAGTTGATGGCATGCGAGTGTCGGACGATGTCGAGCGTCACCCTCACCGTTTTGCTCAAATCGCAAAGGAAACTTTCTATCGTAGTTGGCAGCATTTGAATTTATGGCAAATTGACCCCGATTGCGCCACGTTTGTCTCCCTGTCAAACCAAACTACCAATCGACAAGCGTACGATTTCCATCGAACCGCTTTACTGGCGTCGAGCGGACTATTGCTGTCGGGCGATCCGTTACCTGACCTGACAATGTTGGCCAGAAGCAACTTAGCAAAGCTGATGCTGCGTGGAAGACGTAGTCAACAAGCTGCTAGATTCAGCTCACTTTCAATGACTCATGGCCAAGTAAAGTTAACAGACAAGAATGATCTTCACTGTGTGTTCAACTATTTTGGTGAAGAACAAGAAATCACCTTACGCTCGGATAGCCCCGTCCATTGGTACGACTATTGGACTGGTCAGAAGTTATCCGATGATGCCTCGGCAGTGATGACGGTAAAACTTGCGGAAGGGCTGACAAGTAAAGCGGTATTAACCGCACCCTAAATGGGGCTGTTGTGGTGATTCTCCCTTGTGATACTTGGCTTACAGCGAAATTTATCGGTCGCTGGTTTAGTGTTAGGTCAGGTCAGAATGGGATGACAAATTCTAAAAATCAGGTAAAGTAACGCCTTTGTGAGCAAACCTGCCTAGAAATAGGCCAATAACAGACTTGAATAGGAAGAAAGATGATTCTAGTTGTCGGTCATAAGAACCTGATAGCGATAGTATTTGTAGTGCATTGGTTGCTACTGAGCTACTAAAAGCTCGTGGTCTTGATGCAATGCCAATCCGCCAAGGCGAAATTAACCGTGAAACTCAGCACATTTTGGAAGTGGCTGGTGCAGAAACTCCAGAGCTACGTACTTCAGTAGCAGGTGAAAAAATTTGGCTAGTAGATTACTCAGATCTAGCACAAGCACCTGATGATGTAGCAGAAGCAGAAATTCTTGGTATTGTTGACCACCACCGTCTTGGCGATGTGATGACAGTAAACCCAATGGAAGCTTGGATCTGGCCTGTTGGTTGTACTAACACTGTTCTATTCAACATGTTCAAGATTGAAGGCCACTCAATCTCTCAACAAATTGCTAAACTAATGATGTCAGCAATTCTGTCAGACACGGTAGGCTTTGCTTCTCCAACTTGTACTCAAAAAGACAAAGATGCAGTTGCAGAACTGGCAGAAATCGCAGACGTACAAGACGTTGATGCATTCATTAAAGATCTTCTAATCGCTAAGACGAACATCGAAGGCCTATCTGCTGCAGAGCTCGTTGAAAAAGACCTTAAAGGCTACCCATTCAACGGCCGTGACGTTGTTGTTGGTCAAGTTGAGCTAGCAACTCTTGAGCAAGTGGATGGTATGATCGACGCACTAGAGCAAGATCTTGAATCTCGTTGTGAGAAAGACGGTCTAGCATTTGCTGCTGTAATGCTAACAGACATCACTACAGCTCAAACTCGTCTTCTTTACAAAGGTGAGTGGGCTGAGAAACTTGTTCAGCACGAAGTAAATGGTCAGCTAATGATGGAAAATACGCTTAGCCGTAAGAAGCAAGGTTGGCCTTGGCTTCAAGGTGAGCTAGCGTAATTATACGCGATCATATTATTAAAGCGCCCACTATACTTAGTGGGCGCTTTTGCTTTTCCTAAAGGGGATACTCACATGTCAAAGACACTGACAGAAGAGCAGATGACAACGATTAATCGTTACAACGAAGAACAACGTTTTCGCTACTGTTTAAAAGAGATCGCAGCGAACCGAGAAGTTTGGATTCTGACCGATGAGCATGGTTGTGTAATGCTCAATACCGAAGAAGATGATTGTGTACCAGTATGGCCAAATCGTGAGTTTGCCGCATTGTGGGCGACAGGGGAGTGGGAACATTGCCAACCAGAACCTATTTCGGTGAACAAATGGCATAGCCGTTGGACACAAGGCTTGGAAGATGATGAGCTTTCAGTGGTGGTGTTTCCAAATGAAAACGAAGAGGGTGTTGTTCTTTTCCCAGACGAGTTTGATTTCGAACTGAAAAAACAAGCGGCGCGCAGCTAACTACTTAGAATAGAACAATGACTTAGTCTCAGTATTCAATAGCCAATGTACTGGTATAAAGGGGCTGCTTTCGCTTGCGAGGCAGCCTTTTTTAATACGCCATCTCTTTCGTATTGCTTGATGAGTCTGCGAAGTTTAGGCTCGATCTCTTTGCGGCTCATGCCCGATTGTAACTCTGGCTCATAAAGCAGTGAAAGTAGCACGACATCCAATGGCGAGAGCAAATCTTCCGGACTGGAATCATTAAAAATGGATGGGAAGACGGATTCAGAATCATTGGGTAGCCCCATTACCTGTGTAATCTCCTCCACAATGCACGCCAAGAGTTTGCCATGCTGCCTTGCTTGGTCAACAGGAATGACAATGTAGGCTTCTACAATCTCATAGGTGCTAGGGCGAGCTTTGATGTTGGCATTGCAAATAGCGCCGTGAAGATGCTCAGCGCCTTCAGGGCCAGCTAACCTTTCTACGTCTTCATGCCAGCGCTTCTCTTGCGTAAACACCCAAACAACATTGGCTTCTTCACGGTTTTTTGCGTAGGAAATAGGGTGCTTGGTAGTGTCGGATAAATGCTCAAGATGCATTTTTGACAGTTCGGTATGTAGTTCCTCGTCTGGCACGTAGTGCTCAAACCAAACCTTTATTGGCTGGCGCCACTTTAACAGTGGTTGGTAGTTATCTTGGTATTCGTTTTTTAGCGCAACTTCAATGAATGAGTCGAACACAAAGTCTGGATCCAACCAAGTTTGCTGGCTAGGGCGAGAGAGTGCAGCCGATGTGAACAGGCAAATCGCAATCAAGGTGAGCACTCTCATTAGAAAATCCTATACCTTATCGGTGACTTGGTGCTTTGTTGAAATGACTTTCAACCATACGCTGAGTGATCGGGTGTTCTGGGCTGCTCAATACTTTTTGAGTATCTCCCGTTTCAACCACTTCGCCTTCATGCATCACCATTACTTTGTCGGTAATGTGCTTAACAATGCCAAGGTGTTGCGATACGTAGATAAAGGACACCCCCATCTCTTCTTGTAATTCCAAAAAGAGATTGATGATCTGCGAGCGCATCGCCATATCCAGACCGTTAAGCGCCTCATCAGCGACTATGATGGAAGGCTGAAGAATAAGCGCTCTAGCCAAGCAGACACGCTGCTTCTGACCCGTTGCGAGCATCTGAGGATAGAAGTATGCGTGCTCTGGCAGCAAACCGACTCGAAGCAGAGTGCTTTTCACTCGTTGCATACGCGCTTCTGGTGGCATGCTCGTATTTCTTTTAAGTGGCCCTTCCAAAATATGCCCAATCTGAATGCGCGGATTCAGAGAGGTATTTGGATCTTGGAAAATCATGCGGATCAATTTACAGCGCGTTGAGTAGTCTTTGTGTTCTAAACGCTCACCGTTAACGCGTATTTCGCCAGAAGTAGGTTCCACCATACCCGCAAGCATGCGAGCAAGCGTCGACTTTCCGGAACCATTTTGGCCAATAAAACCGATGGTTTGCCCGGCTTCCAACGAGAAGCTAACCGGTTTAACGGCTTGCTTAATCTTCTTGCGAAACAGGCCAGAGCGATTCACGAAATCTTTAGACAAGTCGTTCACTTCAAGTAAAACACTCATGCTTTTTTCTCCATGTTCAACGGGAAGTGACAGGCAAACTTATGGTTTTTAATGCGTTTGGTAAACGGTATTTCGACACATTGACGTTGAGCATATGGGCACCTTGGGCCAAGGCGACAACCAATAGGCAGGTGTTGAAGCGGAGGGATGGAGCCCGGCAGAGATTGCAGCTTCTCTTTGTGAGGGATCCAATCAGCAAAATCTGGCATCGCTTTAAGCAGAGCCACAGTATAGGGGTGCTTAGGCGCATTAAGGATTTTCTTGGTATCCGCTGATTCAACGGACTGACCACAATACATGACAGTGATACGAGTCGCCCATTGAGTAATGGTTGTTAAATCGTGGCCAATCAACATGATGGTGGTGTTGTTGACCTGATTCATACGGCTCAGCAGACGCAGGATTTGGGACTGAGTGATCGGGTCTAAGTCATTGGTTGGTTCGTCGGCAATCAACAGCTTTGGTTTTGCGGCAATGGCCATCGCAATCATGACTTTTTGACACTCACCATCGGTAAGCTCATAAGGGTAGCTGCCCATTAAGCGAGTATGGTCTTTAATCCCGACTTTATGAAGTAGCGCAATAGCTTGCTTCTTACGCCACTTAAATCGCTCCCACCATTTGCCTTCGAACGATGTCGATGGAATCGACTCGATCAGCTGCCTACCCACTTCTTCCGAAGGGTCCAAACAGGTAGAAGGCTCCTGGAAGATCATCGCGATGTCACGGGCAATGACGCGTCTACGCTCTCTTGGCGTTAGTTGAAGCAAGTCGATATTACCCAAGCGCATGCGGTCCGCAGAGACCTTCCAGTTGTCTTTACAGACACCAACGATCGCTTTGGCGACTAAGCTTTTACCCGAGCCGGATTCACCCACTAAACCGCGGATCTCGCCTTCGTTCATGGTCAGGCTCATGCGATCGACCGCTTTAACCAAGCCTTGCGGAGTTTCGATCTCGATAGTGAGGTGGCGAATATCAAGTAACGGCATTATTCGGTACCTGCGTTTAGTGCTTGGCGAACACCTTCGCCCACTAGGTTGACATTAATTACAGTAAACATGATGGCTAAACCTGGCAGGGTCACTGTCCAAGGTGCGAGGTAGATTAGCTCCACCGAGTCGCCAATGATGGCACCCCATTCTGTACTTGGCGCTTGTGCGCCTAAGCCTAAGAAGCCCAGCGCGGTGATATCTAAGATAGCGATCGACAGCGCCAGCGTTACCTCTGAAGCAATTACCACCAGAATGTTGGGCAAGATTGAGTTCCAAAGCAGATAGAAATCATTCGCGCCATCTAAGCGAGCCGCCATGATGTAATCTTTCTCTACTTCGGTATGCACCGCTAGATAAACCGATCGCACGAAGCGTGGGATCAGTGCCAAGCAGATGGCCAACAGAATGTTAAACTCACCGAACCCTAGGAAGGCGACAAAGATGATGGCCAACAGTAGGGAAGGGATCGACATGACCGTATCGAGAAGGTGGTTCAATGTACTCGACAGTAAGCCTTTGGTCATGCCTGCGAGGATACCGATTAAGCAACCGACAACGGTTGCAATTGCGGTAATGATGATCGCCGCACCGAAGGTAAGCTGTGAGCCTACGATGAGTCGAGAAAGAATGTCTCTTCCTAAATCATCAGTGCCAAGGAAATATTCGACTGTGCCCACAGGGCTCCATGAAGGAGGTACGAGAAGCTCACCTGATTGCGCCTGAGGATCGTGAGGTGCGAGCCAAGGCGAGGCGATGGTTATCAGCAATAGAATTGCTAAACACCACAGGCCAAACATTGCGAGGTTGTTTGAGCGATAGCTACGCCAAAAGCGCTCAAACTGAGTAGGAATTCGCTCTTCCTGATAGACGTTATTGGTTAGCATACCATTCCTTCCTAACAAGCGGGTTTACTATAGCGCCCAATAGATCTGAGAGGATATTGGCGATGAGAACCAGTGTCGCGACGACGAGAACACCGGCTTGAATAGCAACGTAATCTTGGTTTGAGAGAGCATCAAGTAGCCAACGACCAATGCCTGGCCAGTTGAAGATTGATTCGGTAATGATCGCAAGGGTCAGCATGCTTGAAAGCTGAACCCCAAACTTCGGCACCATAGGAGGAATGGCATTCCGAAGCACGTGTTGAGTAACAATCTCTGTTTGGGTTAAACCCTTAATTCGAGCTGCACGAATGTAGTTTTGAGTCATTACCTCGGCTACCGAAGTACGCATTAAACGAATAACCTGAGTGGTTGGAGCAAGGGCTAATACCAAACAAGGTAAAATTATATGCTCTATTACGCTTTGCAGCGCATGAGCCTTGTATTGACCTTTAGCGAAGAAAGCGTCGATGAGGCAAAGCCAGTGACATGATCGATCTGATAAAGAAGATCGTAGCGTCCCGCGACAGGGAAAATCCCGAACTCTAAAGAGAAAAACATGATAGCCAGCAAAGCGACCCAAAAGATAGGGGCGGAGTAACCGGACATTGAGGTGAACGAAATAGTGGTATCTAACCATTTACCCTGTTTCATGCCCGCGATGGTGCCAAGTGGAATACCAATCAGTAGTGACAGAACAAATGCGACTAAAACCAGCTCCAAGGTCGCAGGGAATACAATCACCAACTCTTCTATGATAGGCGTACCATTTTTGTTTAATCCAAAGTTAAACTGTAAGAGCTCTTTTAAATAGATCTGCCAGCCTTGCCAGAAATCCATAACAGCCCAACTTGAATTTTCATCAAGTCGTAAGATGCTAAATCCAACAATCGTTAAGATCAGTAACGTGATTATGAATAGATTAAAGCGACGAACGGAATACCACAGCATTATTTGATCCTTTCAACTTTATTAAACGGCTGAGCATTGAAAGGGCTCTCTTGGAAACCCGTTAACGACTTATTGTGCGCTTGGAACTGCATCCCATGTGAAAGCGGGATAACAGGGAACTCCTCGTTGAGGATATTTTGTGCCTGATTGTACAGGTTGATTCGATAACGCGGTTTATCGACTTCTAAGGCGAGGTCGAGCAAGAAGTCAAAATCACTGTTACACCAACTTGAGACATTGAGACCTGCTCGATTCGAATCACAAGACAGTAAAGGCCTTAGAAAGTTATCAGGGTCTCCGGTATTGGCAATCCAACCGGTTAGAATTAAGTCAACCTTGGTGTTGTTGGCAATATCAGAGCGCGAGAACCTGTCTTCGGTAAGTAGGTTTAAAGTAATACCGATATCTGCAAGGTTAGATTGAATCAGTTCAGCAGTTTTTTCTTGGGCTCGGGTTATAAGCCCGTGGTTCTAATGGCACTGACATCGTGAGCTCTAGACCTTGCTCATACCCTGCTTCTCGCAATAGAGCTAACGCATACGTGCGGTCGTAGCGGACTTGAATCGCATCTTTTTGATAAGCCCATGAGTTAGGCGGAAGTACAGAGTAGGCTTGGGTGCCTGTCCCGTAGTAAACGGAATCAAGTATATTTTGACGGTTGATAGCGAAGTTAAGCGCTTTACGAACATTACGATCATTTAGTGCGGGGTGAGAGGTGTTCACCGCAATAAACGACACGTTCATGGCAGGTTTAGCCGTCAGTTCAATGAAATCCTGTTCTCTAATAGTTGGAATTTGACTCGAAAGTGGGGAGCTCAGAACATCGCATTCATTACGAAGTAGTTTTGCCAGCGTACCAGTCCCGCGATGAGAGATATCAAACAGCACTTGTTTCATCTTCGCAGGGCCTTGCCAATAGTCGTTATGGCGAGTCAGGCGAATGAAATCGTTGACTTGATACTCATTTAAGGCGAATGGCCCCGAACCAACAGGATAAGAATCAATCCTATCTTTTGAGTCGTTCTGCTCAAGATGGTTTGCATACTCTTGAGAGTGAATGACGGCGTAGCTGGTGGCGATGTTGGATAAAAAAGTATTGTCTGGCCTGCTTAACGTGAATTTTACTTGGTGCGGATTAATCGCTTGAACGTCAATCAACAAGTTTTGGAAATCGAGGCCCGCAAACCAAGGGTACAATCCGCCTCCAACGTAATGGAACGGATGCGTCGAATCGATCATGCGGCGGAAACTGAACACCACATCATCGGCGTTCAAGTTTCGCGACGGTGTGAACCATCGGGTCGTTTGAAATGGGACGTCAGGATTTAGATCGAAGGTGTACTCAGTGCCTTCTTTGTTCACTGTCCATTTTGTCGCGATGTGAGGCGTCGGCTTGAATGTGTCGCTATCGAGCTTGAGGAGCGTATCGAAAATTTGTGGGCTAAGCGTCTCTGCGGTGATACCGCTGTCAACGAGTTGGGGATTAAAGCTAGTCGGCCCCCCTGACCACAATATACAAACCCAGTTTGACGAATCTTGTTGTGATCAAGATTATCGCCACAGCCGGTGATTAGGCTGAAGGTCGCTACGCTGAGAAAAAATTGTATAAATGCTTTCATAGAAAGAGCTGTTTTTGCAGATAACGAGGACATTTGAACAGTTTATGCCTCAAGATCTCAATAATTTATCACTTATTGAGTTAAGTAACCAAAAGAAAACCGAGCTTATTAGAGTTTGTTGAACGTTTGTGTTCACGTTTTGCTCAAGCTTCATAAAAAAGCAGCTATTCACTTTGCGGCGATAGGTTGTATTTACGCACCATTCCCCGCAGTTGGTGGTAGCTCAGTCCGAGCAACTCCGCAGCTTTTCGTTGGTTAAATTTGGCTTCATCAAGAACGCGGGTTAACAACGCAATATCTTGCTGCTCTTGCCAATGTTTATAATCCAAAGGTAGTTCAAGAGCGCCAATATTGGTATCTGAAGAAGATATTTCACTGGTTGAGGTGCCGCTAGTTTCCTCTTCACTAGCGTCTTGTTGCCAAGCTGCTTGGAATGGGTCGAAAACAATATTGTCAATCGGCTCTTGTTGGTCGATATGTTGATAGACTGCGCGCTCTACAACATTCTTTAATTCACGGACGTTACCCGGCCACAGATAATCTTCAAGCTGTTTGCTAGCGTTAGTCGAAAACCCAATGAAGTAACTCAGTTCCAGTTCACGACACATTTTAATTGCGTAGTACTCGGCGAGCAGTGGGATGTCTTCTTTGCGCTCTCTAAGCGGAGGAAGGTGAATTACGTCGAAGGCTAATCGGTCCAGTAGATCTGCCCTGAAACTTCCTTCTGATGCCATTTGAGGTAAGTCAGCGTTGGTTGCGCAGATTAATCGTACGTTGGCATTGAGCAGTTTGTGTCCTCCAACGCGTTCGTATTGGCCGTATTCAATGACTCGCAGCAACTTCTCTTGAACTAATAGCGGTGCGGTTGCCAGTTCATCAAGAAATAGTGTTCCGTTTTCGGCTCGTTCAAAAACGTCCTTGGTGACGGCCTTTAGAGCCCGTAAATGAGCCAGACTCATGACCGAACAGTTCAGAATCAATCAACCCCTCACTGAGCGTTGAACAGTTCAGGGTAACCAAAGGCTGGTCCCACCGCTTCGAAAGATAGTGCAGGCGTTGAGCGATCAACTCTTTACCGGTACCTCGCTCTCCAATAATTAGAATCGGGCGCTCAATGGCAGCAAGTTTTGATACTTTATCTAGCACAGCTAAAAAGCTGGCGGACTCTCCAATTAAGTTTTGCTGCATTGTTAGCTCTCCGAGGTGGTGAAATTTACCAATATTAGGCTTAATTAATCACATGTCTAATTGTTATGCAAAGAGAAAATAGCTAAATGATTGATATTTATATGGTATTTTTTTGGCACGGCTCTTGTAATAATAAAACCAGTAATTCAGTAAAAGTAAGATTTTACACATCGAAACTTAAGCATCGAAACTGAAGCTAGGTTAAATCAACGATTAGTCGATTCTGAAATCGTCAAATACAGGCTTCACAATGATAAAGCACTTATTAAGGAGAACATCATGGGTATTTTTTCTCGTTTTGCAGACATCGTAAATTCAAACATTAGTTCACTGCTTGATAAGGCTGAAGATCCAGAAAAAATGATTCGCCTCATCATTCAAGAGATGGAAGATACGTTAGTAGAAGTTCGTACTAACTCGGCTAAAGCCATCGCGGATAAGAAAGAATTGGCACGTAAAGTTGACGCTGTTGAGTCACAGGTAGCCGATTGGCAAACTAAGGCGTCACTGGCATTAACAAAGAATCGTGAAGACTTAGCTCGCGCAGCATTGATTGAAAAGCAAAAGTTGCAAGAGACTCTAAAAGGCCTTCATACAGAGCAGACTCTAGTAGAAGAAACGATCGAGAAACTGACAGGCGAAATTGGTAAGTTGGAAACCAAGATCACTGAAACGCGCGCTAAACAGCAAGCAATCGCTATTCGTACTCAAACCGCGACCAGTCGTCGTGATGTGCAAAAACATCTACATACCGCACGTACTAATGAAGCAATGGCGAAGTTTGACCAGTACTCACGTAAGATTGATGAGTTAGAGGCTGAAGCCGATTTGTTTGCTCAAACCGGTCAAGGTAAGTCATTAGACCAAGAATTTGCAGAGCTTCAAGCGCAAGATGAAATCGAGCAAGAGTTAGAAAAACTGAAGCAGCAAGTTGAAAGCGAAAAGAAATAACTAGGAGTCCACTATGTCGTCATTTTTCATTGCAGGTCCGCTGATCGTCTTTTTTGATTTTTGTCGCACCTCTGTGGTTATTTCTTCACTATCGCAGTAAGCGTAAAACCTCAAATGGCTTGTCCGCAGACGATTATCAACGACTAGAGCAGCTATCTAAAACCGCAGAGTCTATGCAATCTCGAGTGGAAACGCTTGAAAAGATCCTAGACTCTGAATCACCGAACTGGAGAAGGCGTTATGAGTAAAGAGCTTTATCGCGATCCGGTGAACGGCAAAATTTCCGGTGTTTGCGCCGGTATTGCCAACTACTTTGGGGCTGAGGTTTGGCTGATTCGTATTCTGGTGATATCTGCTGCGCTGTTAGGAGGAAGTTTTTTGGTTCTTCTTGCCTATGTAGCGATGTCACTGATGCTAGAGAAGCAGCCAGCTAACTACGAGCAGTCCTTGAAGACTCGTCAAGATCACAAGTTAAAGAGCAAACCTTGGCAGCAAGGACAGTCGCCAGAGCTTTTGTTAAATACTTTGGAGAAAGACTTCGATGTTATCGAAAGTAAAGTAAGAAACATGGAAGCTTATGTTACGTCAGATGCATTTAAAGTTGACCGAGAGTTTAGTAAGCTCTGACAGGTATGTACCCTCAAATAGCTCGGTTTCATCGCCGAGCTAATTTCCCAAAAAGATCTAGTTATTTTCATATTTTTTACAGACTTAGCTCTGGTCTTAACGTTATCATTCATCTATCTTTTATATTAATGCCCATACATGGATGAATGAGAATGCACAAAGTCATACTCCTTACCGCTATTGCGACCACGTTCTTTGGTTGTGGTGGTGAACTCCCTCCAGTTCCTGAGCCAGAATCTAGACCTGCCAAATTGTTCACCGTGACTGTTGGTGGCAACACGTTTGAACGTCATTTTCCAGCAACGTCGGAAGCGGGCGATCGAGCTGTCTTAGCATTCCGAGTTCCTGGACAGTTGCAAACTATTGACGTCACTGCCGGTCAGCCAGTCAAAAAAGGCGATGTGCTTGCCACATTGAATCCCGATGAGTATGAGTTGCTGGCCAAGCAAGCCTTTGCGAACTTCAAGTTAGCGGACGTCCAATACCAGCGTTATAAAAAGCTGCGTGAAGACAAAGTCGTCTCTGAGCAAGACTTCGACCAAGCGCAAGCAAATCATAACTCGGAGAAAGCGCTACTAGAGCAAGCTCGAGCGAACCTTCGCTACACCAAGCTGGTTGCTCCTTATGATGGAACTATCTCCTTGTTGCCTGCCGAGAATCATGAGTTTGTTGCCGCCAAATCTGGCGTGATGAATATTCAAACGAACCAGTTGATGAAAGTGGTGTTCCTGTTACCTGATCACTTATTGAACCGCTTTGCCGAACGACTAAACCCAACGGTTGTGATGCGTTTCGATTCATTCCCAGATAACAGTTATCCATTGACATTCCAAGAAATCGACACGGAAGCGGATCCGAAAACGGGCTCTTACAAGGTAACTATGGTTATGGAGAGACCAAGTGATATTGGCATTCTCCCTGGTATGGCCGGAACGGTTCATGCGTCAGTTGAGTCTGGTGATAGTACACGCGTACCTAGCTCAGCCATTTTTGAAGAGCAAGGCAAAACCTATGTATGGCGAGTTGACGATGCAGGGCTTGTCACTAAGGCCGCTGTAAAGCTAAACGACAAACGTCAGGTACTTAATGGCTTGAATGATGGTGACCGCGTTGTGACATCCGGTGTAACAGGTATTGAAGAGGGCATAAAAGTCCGAGAATGGGTGAAGGAGCGAGGTCTGTAATATGAAAAAATTACTGTTAACGGGCTTGATGTCATCCACCGCTCTGCTCTTTGGTTGCACTGAGCCAGAGATCTTAAATGCGGATAAAACACCAAGAGTTAAGGTTGTAAATCTTGATGAGACGTTTTCTCAAGAAAGCTTGTACTTTCCTGCTGTGGCGACTGCTGCAGAACGATCGCACTTAAGTTTTCGAGTAGCAGGTGAAATCAGCAAACTTAATGTGAAAGAGGGTGACCAAGTCAACAAAGGCGATGTGGTTGCCGAGATAGATCCAACCGATTACAAATTGGATGTGGATAACGCTGCTGCGCGCTACAGCGTGGTGGATAGCCAGTTTAGACGCTCCAGACCTTTGGTGGAGAAAGGCCTTTTAGCTAAGTCGCAATTCGATGAAATTGCAGCGCAGCGTCAGATTGCATTAGCGGAGCTCGAACTTGCTAAGCTTCGACTTTCGTTTACCAAATTGAGAGCACCAGTCGATGGCATTATTTCACGTGTGAGTGTCGATCAATTTGAAAATATTCAAGTCGGTACCTACATCGTGAATATTCATAGTATCGAAAGTGTGGAAGTCACGATTCAGCTTCCAGATCGATTGTATGCAGGTAAATCTTCAGATACCGCTACGGCAATTGTTCGAGTGCCAAGCGGCAATACTTATTCTGCGGAGGTAAAAGAGTTCACAACAGAACCTGATCCTGCCTCGGGTACCTTTACCGTTACCTTATCCATGCCTATGCCGGAGAGTGAATATATTCTCGACGGAATGGCGGTAGAAGTGACAGCAGACGGTGAGAGTGTTGGGCTTGAGTTGAACAAAGGAGTGAGGGTTCCGATTGAAGCTGTCTTTAATGAAGATGGCGATGAGTTGGAACGTGACAGTAAGTACGTATGGGTTCTTGACGGTAAAGTCGTTAAGAAGCAGCGCGTTATAGTAGGCAAGGCTTCACAAAGCAGTTTACAAATTTTAGAAGGCTTAGAGGGAGTCAGCAAGTTGTGGTGGCTGGTTTGTCGAGATTACGTGAAGGGATGAACGTTGAAGTAATATCTGTGGAGACTATCAATGACTGATCAAAATAAGGCACCTGAAGTGTCTGAGCAGGAAGACAAAGGCATCGCAGCATATTTCATCAAAAACCGTGTTATCAGTTGGATGATTGCGCTGATTTTCCTTATTGGTGGTACCTCAGCCTTCTTTAACCTCGGGCGTTTAGAAGACCCTGCATTTACCATCAAAGATGCGATGGTGGTGACCTCTTACCCTGGGGCGACGCCTCAACAAGTTGAAGAAGAGGTAACCTATCCACTAGAAAAAGCCATACAGCAATTAACTTACGTCGATGAAATCAATTCGATCTCGAGCCGAGGGTTATCTCAGATCACCGTCACCATGAAAAACAACTATGGTCCGGATGACTTACCTCAGATTTGGGATGAACTTCGCCGTAAAGTGAATGATCTGAAGGGGCAACTACCGCCGGGCGTGAATGATCCGAGCGTCATTGATGACTTTGGCGATGTGTACGGTATTTTGCTCGCGGTCACTGGCGAGGGGTACAGCTATAAAGAGCTGCTCGATTATGTGGATTACTTGAGGCGAGAACTGGAGCTCATTGATGGTGTGAGTAAAGTATCGGTATCCGGTGAACAACAGCAGCAAGTCTTCATCGAAATGTCCATGAAGCGCTTGAGCAGTTTGGGCATTGCGCCAAATACCGTATTCAACTTGCTTTCTACCCAAAATATCGTGTCAGATGCAGGGGCTATCCGGATTGGTGATGAATACATTCGAATTCAACCAACCGGTGAGTTCACTGACGTTGATCAGTTGGGCGACCTAATCATCACGGAGAGTGGTGCACAAGGCCTTATTTATCTGCGAGATGTTGCTGAAATTACGCGCGGATATATTGAAGTACCGAAAAATATCATCAATTTTAACGGAGAGTTAGCGCTTAACGTGGGGGTGTCATTCTCACAAGGGGTGAACGTAGTTGAAGTTGGAGAGCGGTTTGACCGACGCTTAGCTGAGTTAAAATATCAACAGCCTGTTGGTATCAATATCTCTGAAATCTACAGCCAACCGAAAGAGGTAGATAAATCGGTTAGCGGTTTTGTGGTCAGTCTAGGTCAGGCTGTCGCGATCGTTATCATTGTTTTACTTTTCTTCATGGGTCTTCGATCGGGGTTACTGATTGGCTTGATTCTTCTTCTGACGGTTCTTGGCACCTTCATTTTCATGCAGTACTTCAAGATCGATCTTCAACGGATCTCGCTTGGCGCTTTGGTTATTGCTTTGGGTATGCTGGTGGATAACGCCATTGTAGTGGTGGAAGGGATACTTATTGGAACGCAAAAAGGGCGGACTAGGATGCAAGCCGCAACCGACATCGTCACGCAGACCAAATGGCCTTTGCTCGGTGCGACGGTTATTGCGGTGACGGCGTTTGCCCCAATTGGATTGTCTGAAGATGCGACGGGCGAATATTGTGGAACGCTATTTACGGTTCTTCTCATTTCCCTGATGTTGAGTTGGTTCACGGCCATTTCACTCACGCCTTTCTTTGCAGATATGTTCTTTAAAGGGCAGAAAGCGCCAGAAGAAGGAGAAGATTCAGATCCTTACAATGGGATGATTTTTGTTATCTACAAAAAACTTCCTCGAGTTTTGTATGAAACGAGCTTGGCTCACTGTCGTTGTGCTAGTGGTCGCTTTGGGCGCTAGTTTGTACGGCTTCGGTTTCGTTAAACAAGCATTCTTCCCATCTTCTACTACACCGATGTTCCAAGCGGATATTTGGCTACCTGAGGGGACAGATATTCGTGCGACCAACACTAAGTTGAAAGCGTTGGAGTCATGGTTATCTGAGCAAGATCATGTTGAGCACATCACAACGACTGCGGGTAAAGGCCTACAGCGTTTTATGCTCACTTACGCACCAGAGAAGAGCTATGCTGCTTATGGTGAAATCACCACACGTGTTGATAACTATGAAGCTTTGCATGAGTTAATGGCGAACTTTAGGGAGCATGTCGAAACTAAATTCCCCGAGGTTAACTATAAGCTTAAGCAAATTGAGTTAGGCCCAGGTGGCGGTGCGAAAATTGAAGCGCGCATTATCGGTTCAGATCCAACCGTACTCCGTGGCATTGCAAGACAAGTGGTTAATGTCATGCATGATGACCCTAGTACAACCAACGTGCGCCATGACTGGCGCGAACGTACGAAAGTGCTGGAACCACAATTCAATGAAAGCCAAGCACGTCGTTACGGTATCACAAAATCTGATGTTGATGATTTCTTATCCATGTCATTTTCGGGTAAGGCTGTCGGTGTTTACCGTGACGGTACAACGCTGATGCCAATTGTCGCGAGACTACCAGAAGATGAGCGAATTGATATTCGAAACATAGAGGGTATGAAGATCTGGAGTCCGGCACTATCGGAATACATCCCATTACAGCAAGTCACACTAGGTTACGATATGCGTTGGGAAGACCCAATTATTATTCGTAAAGATCGCAAGCGTGTACTTACTGTATTCGCAGACCCAGATCTCTTAGGTGAAGAAACGGCGTCAACGCTTCAGAAGCGCTTAATGCCTGCGATTGAAGCCATCGAGTTACCACCTGGTTATCAGCTAGAGTGGGGTGGTGAATACGAATCTTCTAGAGATGCCCAAGAGTCGCTGTTTACTACGATGCCTTTGGGTTACTTGTTCATGTTCTTAATCACCGTTTTCTTGTTTAACTCGGTGAAGGAGCCATTGATTGTATGGCTTACCGTACCTTTGGCGATTATTGGTGTAACAACAGGCTTGTTGGCACTCAATACCCCATTTGGTTTTATGGCCTTGCTTGGTTTCTTGAGTCTTTCGGGCATGCTGCTGAAAAACGGTATTGTACTGCTTGATCAAATCGAAATTGAGATGCAATCGGGTAAGGATCCTTATGTGGCGGTGGTCGATGCCGCGCTCAGCCGTGTAAGGCCTGTTTGTATGGCTGCGATTACAACCATTTTAGGTATGATTCCACTATTGCCGGATATCTTCTTTAAGCCAATGGCAGTGACTATCATGTTCGGTTTAGGTTTCGCAACAGTATTAACCCTAATCGTTGTTCCTGTCCTGTACCGATTGTTCCATAAGCTTAAAGTGCCGAGTTAACGCAGGAAAACACGTGTATAAAGCCCTTCTGTTTCATACCAGAGGGGCTTTTTGTATTTAAGCAACTTAAGTTATTTTGAATGCTCTATTATTAGGTAAACGATAATAAAGAAAGGGCTGGGTGTAATGACTTTAAGTGTTAATGATAAGCGATTGATACAGGAAAGCTTTGGCAAAGTAGAACCGATTGCAGAGCAAGCTGCAGAAATCTTCTACGCTAAGTTGTTTGAATACGACCCAAGACTGCGCGCGCTGTTCAAATCAGACCTGACTGCCAAGGCAGAAAGCTGATGCAAATGCTAGGTACGGCTGTGAAAGGACTGGATGACTTGGAAAGTTTAATCGAACCGTTGCAAGCGTTAGCAAGAAGACATTTAAGTTACGGTGTTATGGTCGACGATTATACCCCTGTCGGTAATGCTCTGCTTTATACATTGAAAGCTGGGCTGAAATCAGACTTCGACCAACAAACACGACAGGCTTGGATAAAGCTATTTAGCGTGGTTGCAACGGTAATGCGCGAAGCTGCTTACCCGGAATTCAACGCGGCGACCTACGTGAATCAAAAAGCTATAACAATTAAAGCCAGTACACAGTACTGGCTTTAATGAGGCTCGATGTGGAGATTTCAGGTTAGTATTGAAAACCTAGCTTGCTGAAGCTTCTTTCTCTAGCACTAGTGCATTGTGTCGCTCTAAACCCGCTGCCAAGTCTGCGATTAGATCCTCTACGTCTTCTAGACCAATGTGTACTCGAATCAATGTACCCTCGAAGTTAGGGTTAGACAGTGTACGCAAGCTATTGAAGCTTTTCGGCTCATTGGCCAAGATGAGACTTTCGAAACCGCCCCACGAGTAGCCCATGCTGAAGTGTTTCATACCATCAAGAAGCGCTGTCGTAGCGCGTGGGTAGCTTGTCTTAAGAACGAATGAGAACAATCCATTACCACCCGTGAAGTCGCGTTCAAAGTATTCATGACCCGGACAGCTCTCCAAAGCAGGGTGGCGAACGTGATCGACTTCAGGGCGAGAAGCCAGCCATTTGGCCACTTTTAGGCTGTTCTCCGCGTGTTGACGTAGACGCACGTCAAGAGTTCGAATGCCGCGCAACCCAAGGTAAGCATCATCTGGAGAGACGCACTGGCCCATTAGATAACTTTGTTCACGCAACTGATCCCAGCATTTCTCGTTCGCGACAGCGGTACCGAGCATAACGTCCGAGTGACCAACAATGTATTTTGTTGCTGCTTGAATTGAAATGTCGACACCGTGGTCGAATGGAGAGAAGTTAACACCGGCAGCCCAAGTATTGTCCAACATGACGATGATATCGTGCTTGTGAGCGATCTTAGCGAGGGTAGGAACATCTTGAACTTCCATCGTGATGGACCCAGGAGACTCGGTAAATAGCACGGTTGTGTTTGGTTTAATAAGAGATTCGATTTCTGCGCCAATGGTTGGCTCGTAGTAGGTTGTCTCTACGCCCATTTTCTTCAAAATAACGTCACAGAAATCACGAGTCGGCTCGTAACATGTATCAACCATCAAAATATGGTCGCCAGCTTTAACGAATGACAGGATTGCATTTGAAATAGCTGCGGTACCACAAGGATAAAGCGCACAGCCGGCACCACCCTCGAGCTCTATCATTGCATCTTGCAAAGCGAAGTGTGTGTGGGTGCCACGACGTCCATAGAAGAGGGTTTTATCCGCTCTGTTGATGGTGGCCTGATGTTTTTCTGCCACGGTATTGAAAACTACGGTAGATGCACGTTGGACGGGTGGATTTACAACACCGTTGGTCCACTTATCTGAGCGTCCAGCAGTGATTAACTTAGTCTTTTTGCCTTCCGACATGAGAAATCCTTGTCAAAGAGTTATTTCTGTTATTTAAAACACGGACTTGATGGCAATTGCAAGTAATTGACTAGAATAATTCTGGTTGTCGGAAGAGTGATCGAGAGTCAATAACCAATTAAGGAAGAAAAAGCCCATGAACGCATTTGCTCTTGGGCTTGAGGTCATTAAAGCAATGGATTGAAGAGATAAAATAGCCTCTCAAGGAATCGAGAGTAGATACTTCGATCTTGCCACTCCTCCAAATCGACCAAGTAAGACTGTTCTTTGTAAGTCGTTTGTAGCCAGTGCATCTCTTTGGTGAATGCTTGGTCGTCGACGGCCAAAGTCACCTCGAAGTTTAGCCATAAACTTCGCATATCTAGATTTACGGTACCAACAAGGCAGAATTCTTCATCGATAACAACTGACTTAGTATGAAGCAAGCCCCCGTAAAACTCGTGAATCTCGACACCAGACTCCAATAGCTCCGTGTAGAAGGCACGAGAAGCCCATTTCACCATCAAAGAATCATTTTTATGAGGAATGATAAGTTCGACTTTGACTCCGCGTTGGGCAGTGACCTTTAAAGTCTCAAGTAAATCTGGACTTGGTACAAAGTATGGTGTGGTAATACAAACAGATTGGTTTGCTTGGTTAATTGCCAGTATAAGTGCTTGAGAAATAATGTTATCTGGCATTCCGGGGCCAGATGGGACGACTTGAATAGGCTGGGCAACAGAAGGTTCTTCGATTTTGGTAGTAGGTAGATTAGGGAGATTGCGTTGCCCGGTCTCTACTTCCCAATCCCAGCTGTGTATTGCCGATAAGACATTCACAGTTGGTCCGGTGACTCGAACCATGATATCTATCCATTGACCAACCCCGGCACGTTGTTTGAAAAAGGCAGGATCCACCATATTCATCGACCCAGTGTAAGCGACATTATCATCAATGACGATGATTTTACGGTGCTGACGAAGATCTAAACGTCTTAAGAAAATACGCCAAGGGCTCACCTCTAACGCCTGTACTAGGTTAATTCCAGCTTGCTGGAGTTCCCTCGAACTTGGGTGGTTAAAAAAGCGTGGGCTACCGGCTGAATCCACCAGTAAATCTACTTTGACACCTCGCTTCGCAGCTTTTATTAGAGAGCGGTTGACACTGTCGATTAGGCCGCCTGGATGCCAAATGTAGAAAACCATCTTAATGTGGGATTGGGCAGAATCAATATCTTCTATGATTGAACGTAAAATCTCATTTGGCGAACTTTGCAGTGACAGCGTGTTACCGCTCAAGGCCGGTAGGCTGAGTCGATTGTTACAAAGTTGATCGATTCTGAAAATATGACGCCCTAAATGGTCAACTTGGTGCGCATTAGAATCGTTGAGCTTGGCAAACCAACGCTCAAAAGGGCCGAACATCTCTTTCGCACGCTCAGCTCGCTTTCTTCCAAGATTCAATTCTCCAAACAAAAAATAACATCCCACACCAACTATAGGGAAAATGTAAATAATCATGAGCCAAGCAAGCGAGACGCTGACGGCTCGTCTTTTGAGGACAACTCGTAATGTCACACCTGCCACCAGTATCCAATACAGGATGATGCTGGCTAAGGTTAGGAAGTGGTAGAACTTATCCATATGAAGACCAAATGAGAACAACTTGATGAATATTAAAACGTTATCACGATGAGCTCAAGCTGGGACTTGACAACGAAATTGAGTTTAGATTTGGGCTGAAAACAATTGAGCGATTTTTAACTAGTTATCTGCAACAAATGGCAGAGTATGTGTGGAGTATCACAGAAAAGCTAGATGAAGACAGATGTTATTGATGAAAAAATCAACATTTAAATTCACAAACTGGAGGATAGTTTGAAAAATGTCTCCTTTGGGGTTCCAATTTTATGGTTAAACTGGTTTACTTGCCACAAAACGAGCGCTTATCTAATTTTAACTAAGTGTAAACTATGATTTACATGCAATCTTTTAAAAGCGCCTATTTTCAGATGCAACACAACACAAAATATATGGAGATACCGTGGCTTCAAGTAATTCAACCACAGCCCCTCGCGATTCATGGGGTTCGAAACTAGGATTCGTTATGGCTGCAGCAGGTTCTGCTGTTGGTCTAGGTAATATTTGGAAATTCCCTTACACAGCAGGTGAAAATGGCGGTGGCGCATTTATCGTTATCTACCTTGCTTTCGTAATTTTCATCGGTTTCAGCGTAATGCTGACCGAATTTGCAGTAGGTCGTAAGACAGGACGTTCTGCTGTAGGTGCTTTTAAATCGACTGATGGTCGTTGGACTTTCGTTGGTGTACTAGGTGTTTTAAGCGGTCTACTCATCATGGGTTTCTACCCAGTAGTAGGAGGCTGGGCACTGGCATACGTTCAGAAAGTTGCTGGCGGTCTATTAAGTGCACCTGAAGCTATCGGTGATAGCTTTGGTGGATTTATCACTAACCCAATTCAACCACTAATGTGGATGGGTGCTTATCTTATTATCAACCTGATCATCGTTAGCCGTGGTATTTCTGGCGGTATCGAGAAAGCAGGTAAGATCCTAATGCCAGTACTGTTCCTGATCCTTATCTTGGTGACAGTTAAGGGCTTGATGCTACCAGGCGCGATGGCGGGTGTTGAATTCCTATTTAGCCCTGACTTCTCTAAAGTTGACAGTGGCGTTGTACTAGCCGCTCTTGGTCAAGCATTCTTCTCTCTAAGTTTAGGTATGGGCTGTATGATCACATACGGTAGTTACCTGAAGAAGAAAGAGAACCTAGTTCAAACTACGGGTATGGTTACCGCGATGGATACGGGCGTAGCTATCCTAGCGGGTCTAGCAATGTTCCCTGCGATGTTCGCATTGGGCATGGAGCCTGCAGCAGGCCCTGGTCTGGTATTCGTTGTTGTGCCACAACTATTCGCTGAAATGGGTGGTATGGGTGTTGTATTCGCACTTCTATTCTTCGTAGGTCTAACTGTTGCAGCACTGACTTCATCTGTATCTCTACTAGAAGTTGTAGTTTCTTACCTAATCGATGAGAAAGGTATGAAGCGTTCTACTGCAGTACTGTCGTCAGGTGCAGTAATGGCTGTGCTTTGTGTGTTCGCTTCTCTGTCTCTAGGCGGCGTTGGTCCTACACTGTTTGACACAGGCGCATTTGATATCTTTGACCTTCTTACTGATAAGATCTTCCTCGCGGTTGGCGGTATGTTTGTATGTATCTTCGCGGGTTGGAGACTTTCTCGTGAAGAGCTTGAAAAAGAAATCACAAACGGCGGCGAAGTTAAGTTCCCACTATTTGGTCTTTGGTACAACCTAGTTAAGTTTGTTATCCCTGTACTAGTAGCAGTTGTAGCATTTGCAGGTATCTCTAGCGGTTTCGATAGTGGTAAAGGCGCTATCATGCTAATCGGCATCGGTATCATCGCATTGACGGCTCTTGTTTCGAAGAAACTGTAGTCTCATAAGCTTCTGTAAAAAGAGCAGCCAAATGGCTGCTCTTTTTTTTGTCCTATCACCGCAAGTTTTCTGTCCACTTATTGATAGTTTGATTTATACTGTATGACATATTGGATGTGTAAATAAACCAACGAGTGAACCATAAAGTACTAAACTAATTGATATTGTTGTCGATATATATGTAGTGCGATTGATATGACTTGTTTTAGGAGAAAACTCTGGTGAAGATGTCGGTTAGAAGTAAATTATACTGTGGATTTGGAAGCATTCTATTTGTACTGATGATTGCTATGGGTGTTATTTGGAAAGAAGTGTCGTCTTCTCATAAGGTCGCTACTGAAATCAGAGTCGACGATGTTCCTGGCGTACAACTTTATCTTATTTTGATTGATGAAGCTGGTGATGTGTATCGTGATTCTCTGAAAGTGATCGCTCAGTCGCCAAATGCCGAAAAGGAATATTTCAGTAACAAAGGGCAGTTTAAAGAAGCTTTTGATTCCATCATGGCGCTGGAGCGCAGCAATCCAGTGGATAAGAAACGCTTAGATGAAATTGATAGCTTGTTTTCACAGTTTACGGCTGGATTCGAACAAAAAATATTGAGCAAGACTCAAGGTAATTATGATTCTGAACCTTTGTTCCGCGAGTTGGATAACCTGTATGAGCGTTATCTCGTTCGCTTGGAAAGTTTGTTAGACGATGCATCAATCTCGGAAAGTAGCCAAGCAGAAGAGGCGCTACTGGAACTAACCGATTCGTTTGGAACGATCGAAGGGACAATTCTGTTACTGGCTCTCATCTCAATTCTTGCATCGAGTGCGGTCGCTTACATTTTGTCGAGAAACATCACGTCTCGTTTGACCAAGCTAGATGAAGTTGCACTTCGAGTGGCAAACGGTGACCTTACTGCTGATGCGATTGACGACAAATCTGGTGATGAACTGTCTAATTTGGCTGATTCAGTCAATAAAATGCAGAGCTCTTTGGTCTCGCTTTTAGGCTCGATCTCTCAAGTGAGTGCTGAAGTCCAAACAGCCTCTTCTGAGCTATCCCATATTAGTGGCAATATCGTTGAGGGTGCTTCAGCTCAAGCTGATAAAGCGGCACTGATAGCAACGGCTGCGGAAGAGCTGAGTTTGACCATATCAGAGGTCGCCCAACAAGGTAACTCGACATTTGATGTTGCACAGCAGTCAGAAAAAGCGGCGGAAGATGGCCGAAGTGTGATTGTTGAAATGGTTGCAAGCATCCAGCAGGTTTCTAAGCAAATGAGCGATATGTCTGTGCAGATGAATGAGCTTGGCTCTCACGGTGAGCAAATTGGCAGCGTCATCAAAGTGATTGAAGACATTGCTGAGCAAACCAACTTGTTGGCATTGAATGCAGCGATCGAGGCAGCAAGGGCAGGGGAGTTTTGGTCGTGGATTTGCCGTGGTGGCAGATGAAGTTCGGGCACTGGCAGAGAGGACGACGAAAGCAACCCAAGAAGTTTCGGGAATTATTCAATCGATTCAATCCGGTACGCAGGAAGCTGTCACTTATACAGAAGACAACTGCCGTCTTGTTGATATCGGCGTAGAGCAAAGCACGGGCGCGGTTAATGCTCTGGAAGAAATTGTCGCAGGTGCATCAAACGTACAAAGTCGAATTAATTCCATTGCGACAGCTGCTGAGGAACAAACGGCGGTAACGAAAGAGATTGCTGCAGATATCACATCGATTAGTGACATCTCAGAACAGTCACTTGAACTTGCCAACGCGAGCTCTCAGTGTGTTTCCGGTTTGAATCAACGAGTCGAGCAACTGGACCAACTGCTTGCGAAATTCAAACTGAAATAACTTCGTTTTTAAGCTCATCAGTTCAATGAGCGGATAACAAACGCTGGTGTCAAAGCAATTACTGGGTATACTCATCTCGTAATTGGAGCACCAGCGTCATGTTTGATATTTTACATACCCATCCTGACTTCATTGTCATCAATAAACACCCCTCTGTTTCAGTTCATAAAGATGAACAGGAATCATCATTATTGCAGAATATCTCGTTAGTAACGGGAGATAAGCAGCTCTATTTGGTCCACAGGTTAGACAAAATGACGTCGGGTATACTCTTGCTAGCAAGAAACCATGACGCGGCCAGTATGCTCTCACAGGCGTTCGCAGACCGAAATGTTGAGAAGTATTACCTTGCGATAGGCAGTAAAAAACCGAAGAAGAAACAGGGATTGATCAGCGGTGATATGGAACGCTCTAGACGAGCGTCGTGGAAATTGATTAATCGCCATGAAAATCCAGCTGTTACTCAGTTTTTGTCTCTTGCAGGCGATCCTGGTGAACGATTGTTTTTATGTAAACCTCATACTGGCAAAACCCACCAAATTCGAGTAGCTCTTAAGTCTATTGGTTCTGCAATTGTTGGTGATCCTATTTACAATCCTTCATCGACTGCGGATAGAGGTTACTTACACGCTTATGCGCTTGGGTTTGAATACCAAGAAGAGCAATACCGCTTTGTGTGTGATCCTAGCCAATTGATAGATTTAGGTACTAAGTGGCAAGAGCAAACGGTGAAAGATGCGATAAACCAGTGGGCACACCCTTGGGACCTAACGTGGCCGAAATTAAAATAACAACCGAGATTTATATGCAAGCAGCACAACTACCTCAATTTTTCAATCATATTAAGGCTCAACTTGAGCAGGTTCCTAACGAGGTACGTCGCCTATTCCATGGTCGTGGGCGATGTTTTGAAGGACTAGAGCAGTTAACTTGTGATTGGCTGCAAGGCCAGCTAGTGGTCAATATCTTTAAAGAAGTCGATGAAGAGTTCTTAGCTGAGCTTAAACAAGAGCTCATTGAGCTATCGGAGTCAGAACTTTGGTCAGTGAAAGCAGGCCGTTCAATACTCGTTCAACATCGATATGCTGAGCGCGCGCCGTCTGAAGTGATTTATGGTGAATTGGAATCAAGGCCCGTGGTGGTAGAGAGCCGTTTAAAGTTCCAACTGGATGTTGGGCGCAATCAGAATATTGGCCTTTTCCTTGACATGAGGCTAGGTCGTGAGTGGGTGGGTCGAAATGCGGAACATAAGAACGTATTAAATCTCTTTTCCTATACATGTGGATTTTCCGTTGCGGCTATCGAGGGCGGCGCAGATAAAGTCGTGAACGTTGATATGGCAAAAGGCTCTCTCGCTAAAGGACGAGAAAACCATAAGCTCAATGGACACAATTTAAATAAAGTCAGCTTTATGGCGCACGATATATTTAAGTCTTGGGGCAAGATTAAGAAGTCTGGACCCTATGATATGATCATTATTGATCCTCCGTCTTTTCAAAAAGGTAGTTTCGCCTTAACCAAAGATTATAAGAAAATACTGCGTCGTTTACCCGATCTCTTGACTGAATCAGGAGAGGTTGTCGCTTGTGTAAACTCGCCGGTGGTGACTAGCGACTTTTTAATCGATAGCATGAAGGAAGAAGCGCCCGAACTTAACTTTATTGAGCGCTTGGATAATCCTCCTGAGTTCCAAGATGCAGACAGCGAAGCCAGTTTAAAAGCTTTATTGTTTAGTCGTTAACAGTGAAATAATTAAAGGGACGCAAACTACGTCCCTTTTTTATCGGTGTAATCTTGAAGCTGTTTAATTCTCGGATTGCTCTTTGACTAACTTCCGTAGCGCTTAAGCCACTCTTTTTCAATTGCTCCATGCCAGCTTGGGTGGGGTTCTGCTACTGCTTTGAATTGCTGAGATTTGGCAGCATCGCCAGTAAGATGTTCTGTACTCAGTACTGAAGGATCACCCAAACATTGAGGTCGCCTTTACGAGATTGAGCTTCAGGGCTAAGTAGGAAGTTGATGGCGACTAATGCTCCTTCATTGGCTGAAGCGTTCCATGGGATAGCCAAGAAGTGGATGTTAGACAAAGCTCCCATTTCCATCGCGTAAGCGCGCGTCGTTTCAGCCAGTTTTCCACTTGCTTGCGCAGAAAAGACTGAATTCGGGTTGAAGGTGACCGCTAAGTCAATTTGTCCATCGTCGAGAAGCTGGATGGCTTCAGAAGTACCAGCCGGGAACTGCTTTCCTCCTCGCCAAGCGACGCTATGAAGGGCATCTAGGTAGCTCCAAAGCGGGCGAGTGACGGCGTCAAAGTTATCGCTTGTTGCAGGTTTCGCCAACGCTGGGTCATTGTTGGTTAATTCAATTAACATAGACTTTAGAACGCTGGTACCGTGGAACTCAGGTGGTCTCGGGTAAGTAATACGATTGGGAAATGCCTTTGCATAACTCAACATTTCATTAAATGAAGCAGGTGGGTTGTAGAGCTTTTCTTGATCATGGATGAACACAAGTTGTGCTGCGCCCCATGGTGCTTCTAGGCCTTCCGTAGGCTCTGAGAAATCGACATCGATAGGTAGAGTTTTGTCTACGTATTTCCAGTTTGGCAGCGACTGGGTGAAAGGCCCCGCAAGCAGTTGGTTCTCTTTCATTGATTTGAAATTTTCACCATTGATCCAAACCATATCAACGCTACCGCCTGTGTTTTGGTTAGCGGCTTTTTCTGCAATCAGCCGAGTAGTGGTTTCTGAAATATCAGCCACTTTCACATGTTTTAGGGTAACTTCGTAACGTTTTTGAAGCTCAGAGTTAGCCCATTGTAAATATTGGTTTATTTCTTGGCTTCCGCCCCAAGCGTGAAAGTAAACGGTTTGGCCTTTGGCACTTTGTTCTATCTCTTGCCAATCAGCGGCATGGGAAATCGTGGTGTGGGAAGCTAAGGTTGCGAGTAACAAAGTGGAATAGCGTAAGTTCATAGTCTCATCCGTTGATTAAGGCTTAGTGTAGTGGCAACTAACAAACGACTAGTTGCCGAATCCGTTGTGATCTAATTATAGCGAGTGTGAATAGAAAAACGACTGTGCTATCAGTTAATTATGCATCAGATGTTGGTGGTTCACTTGTTACGTGAGACCGAGAAGAAGCCACAAAACTTTCAAAGTAAGAATCAACTTTGTGATGGGAAGGTTTTTTTAAGGTGGGGTAGAAAGTAAAAAGGAGCCAATGGCTCCTTTTAAACGCTCAATTACTTTACCCAATCTCTTAGGGTAAATGTTAGCGTATGAACATCGTTTTTAAGTACTAGGCTATCTTTCGTTAACGTAATATCACTCCATTCCGCTAACGTTTGAGCAAAGGCTTGCTCTGTATCCATCTCCGCTTCTGGGCACATTTTCATTGTCATACCCATCTTTTCAATGCGAAGTTGGTTGTCTTTAAGTTCAGCTTGACCAAAGAAGTTGTTGCAGCCCGCAAAGCCATTCGCTGTCATGTTTTCTCCGATCTCTAAGTTCGGAGCTTTGTTTGTTGTGCCTTCGGCTATCGCATTACCGTCGATCTCAACTAATTGCCAATTGTGGTGCTGAAGATCTTGAGAAGTGATTTCTTTCATATCGTCCCCGTTGCTTGCACATGCAGTCATGAGTACAGGAAGAGTAAGTGCTGCGAGCAATGTTTTTGATTTAAGCTTCATTTATCGGACTCCAATTAGTCTTTAATTTGAACCATTTCAAGAGATTGGTTATTTTTGATAGTGCGAGTATAGACAATAAAACACTGTTTTTGTCAGCAGAACGTCATACTTTTTTGGAGATAATAAGAAGCTGAGACGCAGTTTCTTATATTAAACACTAAGCTAAAATTAAAAGTAGTCTAAATCACTAAGGGGCTAGAGTATGGAACAATTAGAATTCTTTGTTGTACCTAGTCCTTGTGTGGGCGTTTGTACTGTGGACGATAAAGGTTATTGTCAAGGGTGTATGCGAAAAAGAGAAGAGCGCTTTACTTGGCTAGATATGACACCTGCTCAGCAACTTCATGTCATTAAACTTTGTAAAATGCGCTACAGAAGAAAAATGATGAAGCAAGCGCCACAAGTTTCCGATTCTGAAAGGGAAGACGATACGCCACAACAATCTCTGTTTTAGTTTAGAACCTGCTATAAGCGTATCAATACTTAGTTACTTGAGTCCCCAATCGTCACTAATCCAGCCCCCTGCGTGCTCATCAAAGTGATTTCCATGAAATCGACCATTGAGTTCGTGATGCGATTCTTCCGGAGGCTGCTCTGTAAGCAAATGTTGTATGTGGTTCACCATGGGATCATTAGATAGTTGTCTCTCTCTTCGAGTGACAACTTCTTTGATAAGTTGAAGGCGATAAGTGGTACTTGCACGTTTCATAATGATCCTCCTAGTTGATGTGACTAATAAGAAACATTAGAAGTGGACCATTACATCGTCAAGGTAACAAAAGGATGAACTTTATGTGACAAAAAACTCATCCAATTTAGTGGGTTTTAAATGGCAGTTTAATCATAGAGTTGGAGGTTAGGGGAGGTAAGTAATGAGAAAAATTATTTCAATTTTTCTCATTGAATTTTATCTATCAGAGCAGGTCGCTTTATTAATAAACTGATCTACTATTAACTGGCCGCGCGTATTCCGCATTTTAATTCGATAGGTTAACCCCATATCGAGATTTCTCAATACTTCAGGGTTACCACAATAGCTTGCGACACTTGTTTGAATCACCTGTTTGGTTGGTTTGGCTCCACGCGCGTCATCGTTGTAGACCATCATTATTTCAATCGTGCTGCCCTTCGCATTGGCTCTCAGTATGGAAAGAGGGCCGTATTCGAGTGGCAGTTCCGCACTGAGCACTCCAGCTCTGTTAGCAGCGAGTAGCTCCAGTTGTTGCTCTTCATTTGACTTACTCGAACACCCTGCCAATATGGCAGAAAGAGTGAGTACAACGGCAAAAAGGCGAGTGAGACTCACCATGTTAAAACACTTTCTTAAATGGTTTTACAATCACGTTTTCGTAGACACCAGCGGCAATGTATGGGTCCGCGTCTGCCCAGCTTTGAGCTTGCTCCAGTGAATCAAATTCAGCGATAACGGTAGAACCCGTGAAGCCGGCAGCACCAGGGTTATCGCTGTCTATTGCTGGCATTGGGCCTGCAGTTAGGAGACGTCCCTCATCTTGAAGTTTTTGAAGTCGAGCTAAATGTTGAGGGCGAACGCTCATGCGCTTTTCTAGAGAGTTTTCCACATCTTGAGAGAAAATTACGTACCACATTTAAACGATATCCTTATGTTCTAAGTTTCTGAAAGTTAATGTACTTAATGTAGCCTGAGTTTGACTAGTAAAAATCAATAGAATGTGAATTTAGTCGCTTAACTTGATTGGTCTAGGCTTTCCTCCTTCATCTACTGCGACATAATTGAACGTTGCCCCACAGACTTTATAGCGATCGCCAATCCCATGGTCTAAGACCGGCTTAACCCAAACTTCAAGATCGATGCTCATAGACGTACGACCAATCTTGGTGCAATCACCGTAAATGCAAACTACGTCTCCAACGGATACAGGCTGCTTAAACTCGATGCTTGATACGGAAATCGTGACTATTTTTCCATTTGATATCTCTTTCGCCAAAATACCGCCAGCGAGGTCGAGTTGGGACATGATCCAACCTCCAAAAATTTGGCCTGCGGCGTTTGTATCGCTAGGCATTGCCAAAGTTCTTAGTAGAAGTGAGCCAATTGGATTTTTTGTTGATTGTATAGTCATTAAGGAAGTAAACCGAGTAAATCTAGGGCATTAGAATAATGCAAATTGAGAATTTATTAGTTTGGCGCACCACAGAGATCCGAGACTAAAACCTAGATCCTAGAGATTAGATGCGCAAAGCCAGCAAAGCGGCAGTATACCTGACATGGATGAGTAAACAAGGCAGTAAGCAGACAGGGTAAAATTGTTTGCTTGCCAAGATGCAGTGAGTGGCAGCGTGTTGCCTAGAAATGATGCGCTAGTGTGTAGACTAGCGCTCTAAGCTTGACTCTTCTAGTTTAGGAATGAGTCGCTTTAGATCTTCGAGGTAACCTTCGCTCTTGAGGTTATCGACTGTGACTTGTAGCTCTTCATTACTCATTGAAAAACAGCTAGATTTTCCCGTCATTAGGCTCAAATACTCGTGGTAATCAAGCTCTGTAAAATGCCCGACACGGTCGACAAGTAGTGATTTGATGCCGTGGTGGATTAAGCCGTAATAAGTGTGGCGATGAATATCCATAGTAATTACTCCCAGCGGTATGGATGTGACATCCGTTTGTCGTTTGGGAGTAACTAAGCATAATCGATGCCAAGAAATGGTTTCAGCTGACCGGAAGATCGAGCTTTATTTTCATTAAGTCTGCTAAGGCATTCTTTGTGGTGGGCTTTTCCAATCTGCCATCCATTAGCATTGCAATCTTTTCGATGTCAGCGGGAGAAGATTCCCCAGACAACGCAATGATTGGCGTAGTTGGAGTAATCTTTTTGATCAAAGCAGTGGCTTCAAAACCGTTCATTCGTGGCATTTGTATATCCATCAATATCAGATCGATAGGGTTTGATTTGCAGATGCTTACGGCTGACTCACCATCATTGGCTTGAATAGTATGCATGCCCAACTGGCTTAGATAAAGCGTGACAAGAGCACGCTGTATCTCTTTGTCATCAACGACTAATACTGTTTTTCCTGACAATGCTTTGCTCGGTCTGTGGGGAAAACGAACATTTAATTTTTTATTACTTGATGTTTTAAAAATCGGCTCATTCGACGACTGTTTTACCTCATCCAGCCGAACCGATTGAACAGGGAAGTGCATAATGAATTCAGTATACTTCCCAAGTTCAGAGCGACACTCAATGCGGCCACCGAAAGATTCCATCACTCTACGACAATAACCTAAGCCTAAGCCACTACCGCCTGATTTTTGATGCGAGTAAAAATCATCGAAAACCCGCTGTACATAGCGACTGTCAATCCCCGGTCCGGTATCTCTGAATATTACTTGATTCTCATGGTTGTCAGTCAGAGTACTGATTTCAATCTGACTCTCAGGATAAGAGTCAAAATAGTAAATGGCGTTTCTTAGCAAATTGAAAATGACGAAGTTAAATAGGGTATCGTTGATGTTGGCGACAAAATCTTCGCCATCATGGAGATTAACGCGGTCTCTGGTTGAGTTAGACTCAAAACCATAGCGATTCAATGCTTGCTCGATGGCAACTCGAATTGAGCTTGGTGAAGCGGCTTCCTGCTCTAGAGAGGAATCGTTGACTTCTCGTAAAATGATGTCGATGAGTTGACGTCCCCTCAGTACAGCAAGGTCTCCAGCTTCAAGATACTCTTGCATGAGGCTTGTGTCCGATTTGCCTCTTACAAGCTCTGCAAGGTGCTCCAGTTGAAGCTGAACTTGAGCAAGTGGGTTCCGCATTTCATGCGCAATTGAGTTAGCTAATGCTTGGCTTTGTTTTACTCTTCTGTCGGCATCAATAAGGTTTTGGATTCGTTTAAGTAGTTTTTGTAGGGCGGAGATTTCTTCATTAGTAAATAGACTATTGTCGAGCTTATGTGAAGAAATTAGTACATGTGTGAAAGATTCGTTCTGGTCAAATAAGGGCAAGACCAAACCTATTTGGCTAGACTTCATTGTTTGATATAGGTTATGAAGTGGACTACCTGTTGAAGATTCATAGCTAGGTAGCTGGTCTTCAACTTCTTCGGCAATAAGTACAGTTTTGTTAGAGTCAATATAGTCTTGATAAAAAGCTCGATGGTCGGTATTCGTGACAATTTCTAGCTGTTCATAAGGAATATTGAGTTGTTTTGCGAGATTTTTTTTGCCTAAATCAATCGATGATTTGAAATCTTTTTCGATAGATAGGATCTGAGATACAGGAGAGGAAGCTTGGCCATATACTAATAGCGCTGTATAGCTGGAGACATAATCGAAAATACTTCTCCATGATAGACCAATAAAAGCGCATGCTAATAAAGTGGGAACTATCTCATGATAGTTTACGAATGGTAAATAAAATAGTGACAGTACGCCAGTATAAACAATGGCACATAATCCGACAGCGGTAACGCAGTAAATCATATATCTGATACTGTAGAAACGAGATGTGATTAATGCGTAACCAACGAAGAGTAACTCACTGATTGATAGAGCGGGTGGTAGCCACGTTAGACTAAAATCGTTGAAGTAGTATGTCATTATAAAGTGGATTAGGCAGGTTGATGCCATAAAGACAATGATACCAAATACCATATACTTTGACCGAAGTTTCATTATTCTACGGTTAGAGCTTTTCAGCTTTATAAGATTATAGACCGTGGCGAGTATGAGTATTATTATGCTTAGGAAGAATAGTTGAGTGTATTCTCCGAAATAGAGCTCAAAGACTCCTGCAGATTGAAAGCTAACACCTTTGATGGCCGTGTTGGGTAATATGTTGATAGTCAAAGATGCCAAAGAAGTAATGAATATTACGCCTTTTTGCCAGATGAGGAGATGTGGAGTTTCATTTCCTAGCACACAAGAAAAAGCAAAGGCAAATGTGAATGCGCCAAAAGAAGATATATTAGCTAGTAGAGCAACATTTACTGTCGTCTGATTTTCAAACTGTAAAGGTAGATCGGTTTGGAAATAGATGTTGGTTAATATCCATAAAAGAATACTCTTTGTATAGAGTATGTAGTAAGTGTATTGGCTATGAGTTACGGTCCTTTTTTTCTCAGAAGCGTAAATGAAAGTCGCAAGCCAAAATGCAACAACTATCGCTGCCAAAGATAGAATCAACAACTCTCCGGAAATGTACGTGATTGTTTCGAGCAAAAACATCATTTAAGCCCTTTCCTGCCTCTAAGAGCTCTTCGAGTAAACTCTCTAAAAGTAGTATCTTCTAGATCTTGGCTAATTTCGTCGAGATGAAGTATTCCTTTGCAAATAATGCTATCAACAACTTTTAATTTGCTGATGTTTGTATAGCTGAGTATCGGAGATGAGTTGTAATATCTCAGCATTTCTTCATTGTCAGTTATACTAAACGCAAATCTAAATCGGGTACGTAACAAATTGGAAAGTTTCTGCAACGAAGTATAGAGTAGATAGAGTCTTTGCTTTCTTTCTCCTGAAATGGTGAGTCTAATTACTTCACAAGCAGGGAAGTTATAAGGTAATTTCTTAAGGATTATCTGGTCAAAATTCGCCTTTTCACGATCCAGATTGATATCTTCAGAGGTTTCTAGTGCTTCTAATGCTTGATTGTAGTTATCCCATTCCCAGTTTTCATTGCAGAAGTAACTTGAAAAATATAACCACTCATCTTTATTACAAGTTGCCTGTACGCACGCAGTGGAAACGAGATATCTATAGCTGTCATGTTTAAAGAACATTGTAAAATGACGGCCTTGGTTTGACCGGTCTAAATCGAATAATATTTCAAACCATTTTTGAACTTTGACTAGTGTACATAAGTTAGTCAATAGAACAGCGTCGGATAGTAGGAGAGCTTGGTCGGAAAATGGTGTGAGGTATAGGTGATGGTCATCTCTAACTTCATCAAGAAGTTCGGCATGATATGATTTTTCGTTTGAGGGAAGAGCAATTGGTATATTGACGCTTGTAGTTTCCTTGCTTCTTTTCAAAACCTTGTATGACTCATAGTCACACAAGAAATTCCCCCAGTGCTGATATTGCCTATGGATCTCTTTTTCTAAATCAAAGCTCTCTTTACTCTGTCCGGGAAGACTTTCTTTGATTACAATCTGATACTCGTCAGATTCAAACAAATCATTAAGATTCGCGTTTGCTAACCATGAATATCGAGTTCGAGCAGTCAGTATACGCGTTCTAGCAATGTCTCTTGTCTTGATAGATGCATGTTTGTTATGCTCCTCAACTAACAAGAATAACGGAATGTCATTCCATTTATGGGTGGGTTATGTATCTAGCTGACGTGTTATCTAAAATATTCAAGGCAAATATCCTTTTGCTCTTTGATTCGTTAAGCCAAATTATTTTACTGTTTGGAGGACATGTTAGTTAGGATAAAACGGTATGAATAGCTAAGAATTCAAAATCTAAATGATACCCCTCACAAATGCGCAGTGAAACTCGTTCTGTATTGAAATTTATGAAATGAAGTGTAATGAATGTCGATAGGCAATAAAAAACCAGTAGCTAGGCTACTGGTTTTTTTATATCTGAAAGAAGGGGAGTCGCGTTAAGCGTTTTTGTTTCTTCAGTTCTACGTTGTCTTCAGCAGTGTCTTCCACTAAAGAATCAACAATCACAGCACATGCCGCATCACCAGTGATGTTTAGCGCTGTACGGATCATGTCAAACACGCGGTCGAGAGCGAAGAGTAGTGGTAGGCCTTCAATTGGAATGCCTGCCGCTAGTAGTACCGCCACAACTAGGAAAGATGGACCAGGGACACCTGCTTGACCTACAGCACCTAGCGTAGAGGTCACGATGATGGCAATGTACGCACCCATCGATAGATCAATGTTGAACAGCTGAGCAAAGAAGATTGCGACTAGGCCGTAGTAGATCGCGTTACCTGACATGTTGATAGTTGCGCCTAGCGGAAGCACGAAAGAAGCGGTTGAGTTACGTACGCCAAGTTCGTTCTCTACTGTATCCATGGTTACTGGAAGAGTAGCCATAGAAGAGGCTGTTGATAGTGCAACGGCTTGTGGCTTCTTCATCACTGTTAGGAAACGTTTTGCAGAAGTCTTAGTGAAGATTTGAATCATCAGCGGGTAAGCAACAAAGCCAAAGATTAGGATCGCAGCGATGTATACTAGGAAGAGTTTGAACACAACCATCAGTGCGCCGAAACCGAAAGTACCTACTGCTTCTGCCATTAGGCCGAATACACCGATAGGAGCGATGATCATAACCTTGTTGATCATCCATACCATAGCGTCAACGATTGTGTTTACGCCATTGATGATTGGTGTGCGCTTCTCTTCTGCTTGCTTAGAAATTGCGATACCGAAGAATAGGCAGAATACTAAGATTTGAAGAATGTTTGCTTCGTTCAGTGACTGGAAAATGTTGTCTGGGATCATACCTGTGATGGTTGCCCAAAAAGTAGGAAGTTCACCTTTAGAAGCGTACTCAGCAGAGAACATACCCTCTACGCCAGAGACGTCAATTGCTACACCTGGTTTGAAAACTTCACCCATGATAAGTGCAAGCGCCACAGCCAAAGCTGAAGTCAAAGCGAAGTAACCTAACGTTACCATACCGACTTTACCCGCATTTTGACTATTGCCCAGGCCAGCTGCGCCTGAAATTAGTGCTACTGCTACTAGTGGGATTACAAGCATCTTAATCAAATTGATAAAGATAGCGCCCAGTGGAGCGAAGATTACCGCACTGTCGCCCATAATGGCACCAATTGCAGTACCAATGAACATGGCAATGACTACCTGTACACCAATGTTGCTTAGTAAATTCTTTTCTTTTAACACTTCCATAACCTCTGTGCTATATAAATTTAAAAGTCCAGTATTTATAACCACATTAAAATATTGTGATAGATAAATATTCGGTTTGTTTTTACAGGTATATCGAAATTTTAGCAACCGTTAGAGTGGTGATTTCGTGGATTTAGTAACAAAAAGTCACTTAAGTGAGGAAAAAAAACGCACAAAGCAAACGTTTGCTATTTGTGCGATGGTTGTTTGGGGTGAGTTTGATTGGATTGGTGAATCTTAATTGTAGGGCTGTTATAAATTTAAAGACAAAAAAACCGATAACCCCATACAAAGTGGTTATCGGTCGTTTTAGTCAAATTGGGTGAATTGATGTTATCGCTTGGTTGCCGCTTTCATGTTCGCAACAAACGTTTTCAACTGACCCAGCATCTCTTCAGGTTGTTCGACATTGCTTTCGATAATTTTTACAACCGCTGAGCCTGAGATTGCACCTGCTGCGCCTGCTTCTAGCGCTTGCTTAACTTGTTCTGGCTGAGAAATACCAAATCCTAATAAAGCAGGTGGGGCATCGTGTTTGTTTAACCTCGCTAACATATCGCCTACAGGCATGTTTGCTTTGGTTTCTGCACCAGTCACACCCGCGCGAGATAACAGATATGTGTAACCACCACCTAGTTCTGAAACGGACTTCAATGTTTCATCGCTTGCCGTTGGTGGGGCAATGAAGATTGGATGAACGCCATGCTTTTGTGCCGCTTCAACAAACTCTTGGCTTTCATTTGTTGGGACGTCAGCAATCAATACAGAGTCGATACCTGCATTTGCACAACGCTCGTAGAATGAATCGATGCCTCTTGAATAAACCAAGTTGGCGTACATAAGCAGGCCAATTGGGAGCTCAGGGTACTGCTGACGAATTTTAGAAATTTGCTCAAAGCAGATATCGGGAGTCGCGCCAGAGTCCAAAGCTCGGATGTTCGCGCCTTGGATAGTTGGGCCATCAGCTAATGGGTCAGAAAAAGGAATGCCTAGCTCAAGTGCGTCTGCACCGCCTTCAACTAAGGCCTGCATGATCTTTAGAGACTGTTCAGCATTTGGATCACAAACGGTTACGAATGGGACAAACGCACCTTCGCCTTTTTCGTTTAGGCGCTCGAACATGTTTTCATAGCGAGTAGATTGGTTGCTGCCCATTAGATTGCTCCTTTTGCTTCTAGGATATCGTGTACAGTAAAAATGTCTTTGTCACCACGACCTGATAGGTTGACGACAAGTAGTTGTTCTTTCGTTGGGTTCTCACGCGCCATTCGAAGGGCATGGGCCAGAGCGTGCGATGACTCTAGAGCAGGGATAATACCTTCGCTGCGTGCAAGCTCTTGGAATGCCTCTAGTGCTTCATCGTCAGTTACGTTGTCGTATTCTGCTCGACCAATCGCATTTAAGTGCGCATGCTGTGGGCCAACAGATGGGAAGTCTAGGCCAGCAGATACCGAGTAAGACTCTTCAACCTGACCGTCAGGGTCTTGCATCAATGGTGCTTTCATACCAAAGAAAATACCCGTTTTACCGTGTTTCAAAGGAGCACCATGTTGGTCGGTATCAATACCTTTACCTGCAGGCTCAACACCGATTAGACGAACTGTTTCTTCTTCGATGAAATCAGCAAACATACCGATCGCATTTGAACCACCACCTACACAGGCGATAACCGCATCAGGAAGGCGTCCTTCACGTGCTAAAATTTGGTTCTTCGTTTCTTCACCAATCATGCGTTGGAAGTCACGGACGATGGTTGGGAATGGGTGAGGACCTGCAGCGGTACCTAGTAGGTAGTGCGCGTCTTCGTAAGTTGCAGACCAGTCACGTAGTGCTTCGTTACACGCATCTTTCAAGGTAGAAGAGCCAGAGTGGACTGGAATCACCTCTGCGCCCATTAGCTTCATGCGGAATACGTTCGGACTTTGACGCTCAACGTCTTTTGCACCCATATATACGCGGCATTTAAGACCGAGTAGAGCACACGCTAGGGCTGTCGCAACGCCATGCTGACCAGCACCTGTTTCGGCAATAATTTCGTTTTTGCCCATGCGCTTAGCAAGAAGAGCTTGGCCCAATACTTGGTTGGTTTTGTGCGCGCCACCGTGCAGCAAGTCTTCACGTTTTAGGTAAAGCTTGGTTTTAGTGCCTTTGGTTAGATTGCGAGTCAACGTCAATGCCGTTGGACGGCCAGCGTACTCTTGAAGAAGCGTCATGAATTCGCTGCGGAATGTTGGGTCTTCTTGAGCATCAATAAATGCTTGCTCAAGCTGCTCTAACGCAGGGACCAGTATTTGCGGAACATATTGACCGCCGTATTCGCCAAAGTAGCATCGAGTTTAGCCATGGTTCTGTATTCCTTTTAATTCTTAAATGCAGCCGCACCTGAGTGCGGCTAGCTATCAATATTGTCTAATCGCTGCAAATGCTTGTTGCAGCTTCTGCGCGTCTTTTTTACCCGGTGAGGACTCAACACCAGAATTTAGGTCAAGCCCTAGGCAGCCAAGTGACGCCGCTTTTTGTGCATTGAATGGTGATAATCCACCTGCCAACATCACGTTATTTTCATTAGGGATTAGTGACCAATCAAAGACTAGGCCTGTCCCTCCAGATTGCGTCCCTACTTGAGTGTCCAGTAAATGACGGTCCACATTATCTTGGAACAACTCTGGCGACTCGCTGGTTACACCATAGGCTTTCCAAATCTCTACAGAGGCATCAAGTTTCCCACGCAATGTGTTAATGAACGCCTGATCTTCTTTGCCATGTAACTGAACGGCCTTTAAGCCCAATTCGTTAGCGCGCTGGCTGATAAACTCGACGTCATGGTTCTGGAACACCCCAACATATTTCAGAGGTGCACCGCTCATGGTGAGTCTCGCTTGCTCTAGGTCAACAGCACGCTTGGATTGTTCAACAAAGATAAGTCCACCGAATACAGCGCCGCTTTGGTAGGCTTTAGACGCTTCATCCGCATGAGTCAGGCCACAGACTTTGTTTTCACCTAAAGTGACTTTTCGTACTGCTAGTTCAAGGTTGTCTTCCGCCATCAATGAACTGCCAATCAAAAAGCCGTCTGCAAAATTTGCCAAATCGCGAACTTGCTGGTGGGTATAGATACCAGACTCTGAAATAACAACGGCTTCAGGGGCTAACTCACGCAGAAGCGGGGCTAACTCTTTAGTACGATTTAGGTCAGTTGAAAGATCGCGAAGGTTACGGTTATTAATGCCGATGACCTTAGCACCTAATGCGACAGCTCTGTGGAGCTCTTGCTCATTACTGACCTCAGTTAGGATACCCATATCGAGTTCGTGAGCGACTTTTTTCTAGCGCTTTGTACTGCTCATCATTGAGTACCGATAGCATCAATAAAATCGCATCAGCATTATGATGACGAGCTAGATAAACTTGGTACGTATCAATCATAAAGTCTTTGCACAAAACTGGTTGCACTACTTGGCTACGAACTTGATTGATGAAGTTAAAGTCGCCTTGGAAATATTTCTCGTCAGTCAGAACCGAAATAGCATCGGCATGGCGGTTATAAACCGAAGCGATATAGTCCAAATCGAAGTCTTCGCGAATAAGTCCTTTGGAAGGTGATGCCTTCTTACATTCAGTGATGAATACGGTTTTTTGCTGTTGCAGAGCAGAGTAAAAGCTGCGGTCAGAAGTCGTAATGCCATCAATGAACGTCTCTAGTGGTTGAGAAGCTTTACGTTCTTCAACCAGATGTGCTTGTCGGCAACAATTTTCGCCAGTACTTCAGCCATTTCTGCTTCTTGAACAGAAACGTGCTCGGATAATTGTTGAGTAGAATCAGTCATGATTATTCCTATGCGTCTGTTTCCGTTATGCGTGAGCGGCAAGCTTTTGAACAAGTTCGTACGCTTTTCCACTGTTCATTGCATCAATCGCTTTCGCCGTGTTCGCTTTTAGATCTTCATGACCAAATAGACGCATCAGCAGAGCCACGTTTACTGCGACTGCCCCTACTTGTGCTGGTGTGCCTTTACCCGTCAAGATATTGGTGATGATCGCTTTGTTCTCTTCTGGAGCACCGCCTTTGATCGCTTCCAGTGGGTATGACTCAAGACCAAAATCTTCAGGAGTGAGCGTGTACTCAGTAATCTTACCGTCTTGGATCTCTGCAACTGTTGTTGAACCGTGAATTGCCACTTCATCTAGACCACTGCCATGAACGACCGCAGCACGCTTCATGTTCATCTTCAGCATGGTTTCAGCGATTGGGCGCACTAACTCTTCGCTATAAACACCCATCAATTCGATGTTTGGCTTAGCAGGGTTAATCAGTGGGCCAAGAATGTTGAAGATAGTACGAGTTTTCATGGTTTGGCGCACTGGCATTGCGTGGCGAACACCACCGTGATATTGCGGGGCAAACAAGAACGCTACACCTAATTGGTCAACTGCAGCGCGAGTGTCTTCTGGGCTCATTGCTAGATTGATACCAAACGAGTCTAGTAGGTCAGAAGAGCCAGATTTGCTCGAAACGCTGCGGTTGCCATGCTTTGCCACTTTCAGCCCGCAAGCCGCTGCAACAAAGGCCGCTGTTGTTGAAATATTGATCGTGTCGTGGCCGTCACCGCCTGTGCCTACAATGTCGGCAAAATCGTAGTCTGGGCGAGGGAAGTCTTTAGCGTTGGCAAGAAGCGCCTGCGCTGCACCTGCAATTTCCTGTGGCGTTTCACCTTTGATTTTAAGCGCGGTTAAGGCCGCAGTCATCAAGATAGGATCGAGTTCACCACGAATGATGATATCAAAAAGTTGCTGACTCTCTTCTTGGCTTAGAGACTGCTGTTCATATAGTTTATTAATGATACTTTCCATGCGGTGATCTCCTATTTTCCGTTTGTCTCTAAGTCTGTCTTTTGGTTTGAATTGATGTTCTGATTAGCTGGATTTTCTAGAGCCCAGTTAATCGCGTTTCCAAGCAGTGTTGCACCGTAGGTCGTCATAATAGACTCTGGGTGGAACTGGAACCCACATACCTTATCTTGTTCTTGAACAACTGACATAACCAAACCGTTCACTTCTGCGGTCACTGTCAATGCATCTGAAACTTCAGTTGCAACCAATGAATGGTAGCGCGCTATTGCTAATGGTGAAGGTAGGTTGCTATATGTTGCATGATTGTCATGTTCCATCATCGACACTTTGCATGAATGATTTCACCAGCACCTGCTACTGTGCCCCCGTAAGCTTCAACAATCGCTTGATGGCCAAGGCAGATACCAATCATAGGTACTTTGCCTTTTAGGCGTTGAATCAGCTCTGGCATGCAGCCAGCTTCCGAAGGCGCACCTGGGCCTGGGGACAGCAATACTACAGGCTGTTCCAAACCGTCTAGTGCTTTTTCGATAGTTGGTACGTCAATACTATTTCGGTAAATAGTCACGTTGTGGCCCAGAGAACGAAATTGATCCACGAGGTTGTAGGTAAATGAGTCGAAGTTGTCGACAAAAATAATGTTGGCCACTTTGCTACTCCTTATGCGCTGCTTGAATAGCAGAGATGACGGCTTGAGCTTTACCGCGAGTTTCGTCCGCTTCTGCTTGTGGGTCGGAATCGAACACGACACCAGCACCCGCTTGAACATTGGCAATGCCATTTTCTACGTAAGCTGAGCGAATAACGATACAGGTATCTAACGTGCCTTCGCCGTTCAGGTAGCCCACAGCGCCACCGTAGCTACCGCGTCTAGTCTTTTCAACGTCACGAATAAGCTGCATAGCACGAATTTTTGGAGCGCCAGTTAGCGTACCCATATTCATACACGCTTGGTATGCATGAAGTGCATCGAGATCTTCGCGAAGTTGGCCAACAACACGCGAAACCAAATGCATTACGTGGCTGTAGCGGTCCACCTTAAGAAGGTCTGCGACGTGACGGGTGCCCGCCTGAGAAATACGAGCCACATCGTTACGAGCCAAATCGACAAGCATCATGTGCTCTGCGTTCTCTTTCATGTCGGTGCGCAGTTCAAGTTCGATACGGCTATCAAGATCGAAATCGATTTGGCCATTGGCATGTTTACCACGACGGCGAGTTCCAGCAATCGGGTAGATCTCAACTTGGTTAGTGTTCTTTTCGTATTTCAGTGCGCTCTCAGGAGAGGCACCAAATAGGGTAAATAGCTCATCTTGCATGTAGAACATGTAAGGGCTTGGGTTGCTTTGTTTAAGTGCTTTGTATGCAGCCAGAGGTGATGGACAAGGTAGCGTGAATCTTCTTGATGGCACAACTTGGAAAACGTCACCTTTGACGACGTATTGTTTCAAATCACGAACGGTTTCGCAGAAGCCTTCATCAGAGATGTTGGTTTCTACTTCTACGTTTGGCAGCTTTGTCGCTTGAGGAAGCGGTTTAGGCGCGGTGCAGGCTTGCTTGATTTCTTCTAAGCGCTGCTCTAAACGAGACTCTGCGCTCTCATCACTTTCGAACAAGCTAGCTTGAAGCTGGCACTGCTCAGTTTGATGATCGACAACCAACAGTGTTTCCGCCACATAGAAAACATAATCTGGGCACTGATTGGTTTCACTGGCATCACCAAGTGGTTCGAAGTTTGCGACAAGATCGTAAGCAAACAGGCCAGCTAGGAAGATACTGTGCTCTGGTTTATTTGCGCGGTCAAAACTGTGTTGGACTAAACGCAGTGCATCAAAAGAAGAAGCCTCTCGTAGGCGTGAATCTTCGTCAAGTGTGTCGCACGGCGCTTCAAATTGCAGCGTTAGTGATGAGGTTGGTAATCGGCTTTAATCGTGTCATCGATATTTTGCTCAATCAACTTTAATAGGTTTACACCATTACCAGTTAAAGCCGTCATAGTGACGGTGTGGCCGTAACACACAATTCGTACCGCCGAATCGACAACTAATAAGCTTTTTAGATTCTGTTTAGAATCAATTTCTGCAGACTCTAACAGCAAGCTATCACGTTTGTTTTCACACAGTGTGTGGAACAAGCCTGTAGGATCTTGCGAATATGGAACTGAAGCTTCAATGACTTTCAGATTCCCTAATTTATTAATTTTGATGGCCTTGTTCACAAGACCTCCTTATCTTTATATATGAAAGCCAACGTCAATCTCTACATACTCGCATAAAGCAAACGATGACCCAATCAAGATACGACGCAAATTGTAGATTGTTTGAGCACTTGATTGTGAGGTATACGACAAAACAAAAAAAGCCCGCTTTAGAAGCGGGCTTGATATGGAATTTCTAACTTTCAGAAATGCACAACTGCCCACTTGGAACTTGACCAAGTGCGCCACCACACAAGAATGCACTTACCCGTGTTCAGGGCAGCAAATGCATTTTTTGCTTTCAGAGCTAGGTTAAATTCTTGTAACATGATGGACCTTAAAACCGACATTTCGTATCTGCGTACTAGTTAACTAGTACTTAGATAAAAAGTCAACCATTAAAGAGCAAAAAATGCGAATAGATTTACACAGCCACACCACCGCTTCAGATGGAAGACTTGCCCCTCATGAGCTCATTGACAGAGCTACCGAGTTTAATCTCGATGTCTTGGCAATCACTGACCATGACACGCTCGAAGGTTTAAAAGCGGCTCATGAGTACATTGCTAGACAGCAATTACCACTAAAACTCATTGATGGCATCGAAATTTCAACGGTTTGGCAAAATAAAGACATCCATATTGTCGGATTGAATGTGAATAGAAACTCTCCGGAACTCCTGTCGCTGATTCGTCAGCAACAACAGTATCGAGAAGAGCGTGCCGAGCTGATTGCGCACAGACTAAGTAAAGCGACTCGTGAAGGTGTACTGGAAGAAGTTAAACTCATCGCGGGTGATGCTCCTATTACGCGAGCACACTTTGCTAAATGGCTAGTCGATAATGATTATGTGAAAAACATGCAGCAGGTATTTAAGAAATATCTGACGCGGAACAACCCTGGCTATGTGCCACCGAACTGGTGTTCAATGAGTGAAGCTGTTGATGCTATTCATGCCGCTGGTGGCGTAGCAGTGTTGGCTCATCCGGGTCGATACGGGCTGACGGCTAAGTGGTTAAAACGCTTGTTAGCCGCGTTTGTTGAAGCGAACGGTGATGCAATGGAAGTGGCACAGCCTCAACAAGCACAACAAGAAAGACGCAACTTGGCAGATTATGCTATACAATACAAACTATTAGCCTCTCAAGGTAGTGACTTTCATTACCCATCTCCATGGATGGAACTGGGAAGGAATTTATGGTTGCCTTCAGGCGTAACGTCTGTTTGGCACGATTGGGGAATTGAACCTAAGCCAAGTGATTGTTAGAAAAGAATTATTTAGACAAGAACTATTTAGATAAGAATAAGGCTAGGATTATAGAGTCGAGAGACTCGATAAAGAGGAACTAGAATGAGCCAATTTTTTTTATGTGCACCCAGACAACCCTCAAGCACGTCTCATTAACCAAGCGGTCGCAATTATCCGCAATGGTGGCGTTGTCATTTATCCAACCGATTCCGGTTACGCATTGGGCTGCCAGCTAGAGAACAAGCAAGCCTTAGAGCGTATTTGTCAAATTCGTCGCTTGGACAGCAAACATAACTTCACTTTATTGTGTCGTGATTTATCAGAAATCTCGCTTTATGCTCGCGTGGATAACGCAGCGTTTCGACTATTGAAGAACAATACTCCAGGCCCTTACACCTTTATTTTCAAAGGGACCAAAGAGGTGCCACGGCGTCTAATGAATGCCAAAAAGAAGACTATTGGTATTCGTGTGCCAGATAACCAAATTGCTCTTGATTTACTTGAAGCGTTAGGTGAACCAATGATGTCTACATCATTGATCCTTCCGGGTAGTGAAAACACCGAATCGGATCCAGAAGATATCCGCGACAAGCTAGAGCATGCGGTGGATTGTATCCTTAATGGAGGTTACTTAGGGGAGCAACCAACGACTGTGGTTGACTTCAGTGAGGATGAGCCTGTTATCGCACGTGTTGGCTCTGGCGATCCAACGCCATTTGAGTGATAGAATTCATTCGAAAATGAGTGATTTTCTATAATGCTTCTGCGATAATATGCGGCCGCGATTTAAGGTCGCAAATTTTTTATGTTCGACGTCTGTGAAGACGACATTAACTAGGTAGATAAATGAGCGAAAAGTTACAGAAAGTTTTAGCACGTGCAGGTCATGGCTCTCGCCGTGAGCTTGAAGCGTTGATTAAAGCTGGTCGTGTAAGTGTAAACGGTGTAGTAGCAAAACTAGGTGAGCGCCTAGAAGACGAGAGTGCTGTTATCCGTATTGATGGTCATACAGTATCCGCGAAGGCTTCTGAAGAAGTAGTTTGTCGCGTTCTTGCGTACTACAAACCTGAAGGTGAGTTATGTACTCGTAACGATCCTGAAGGTCGCCGTACGGTTTTCGATCGCCTGCCAAAAATTCGTGGTTCGCGTTGGATTTCTGTTGGTCGCTTGGATGCCAATACCTCTGGCCTACTGCTTTTTACCACCGATGGTGAGCTAGCGAATCGCCTAATGCACCCAAGCCGTCAGGTAGAGCGTGAATATCTCGTTCGTGTATTCGGTGAAGTGACTGAGCAGAAAGTGAAAAACCTTGTACGCGGTGTTGAGCTTGAAGATGGTATGGCACGTTTCGAAGACGTGGTTTACGCGGGCGGTGAAGGTATGAACCATACTTTCTACGTGGCGATTAACGAAGGCCGTAACCGTGAAGTTCGTCGTCTATGGGAATCGCAAGACACAACGGTGAGCCGTCTTAAGCGTGTTCGTTACGGTGATATCTACCTAGACAAGAAACTGCCGCGTGGCGGCTGGATGGAACTGGACTTGAAAGAGGTTAACTACTTGCGTGAGCTTGTCGAACTTCGCCCAGAAAAAGAGACATTGCTAGACCTGTCTAAAGATAACACTTCACGTAAACGTGAGCGTTCACGTAGTCAGAAAATTCGTCGCGCAGTTAAGCGTCACGAAGAGCGCGTGAATACGCCAAAAGGTCGCAGCAACAACCCGTCTCGCCGTAAGCCAAAGAAATCAGCCGGAGAGCAAGGGGCTCGTTCTAAGAACCGTCGCTAAATAAGATAGACGCTGATTTCAGAAAAATTTGAGAAGGCCGATAGTATTGAATGCTATCGGCCTTCTTGTTTTATTGAATCTGTTGGTATCGAAAGAACCAAGCAAGCATGTTGCTCATAGATGGTTTATGACTCGTGAGCTCGCGTAAGTTTAAATGATAATATTTATCAAGAACTCTTAGTCGTTTTTCGATAGACTAGCCGAATCATCCATTTTTTAGATTTGATTATGTTTTATTTGTCTGCCGTTACAGTATTGTGGGCATTCTCATTTAGCTTGATAGGCGTTTATTTAGCGGGACAAGTCGATGCTTGGTTCTCTGTTTGGATTCGAGTGGCATTAGCTGGCTTGGTCTTCTTGCCTTTCCTTAGATTCCGCGGCGTGCCGAAAAGCTTGATTGTAAAGCTGATGACTCTGGGCGGATTTCAGCTTGGGTTAATGTACTGCTTCTATTATCAGTCGTTCCTTTTACTCTCTGTGCCAGAAGTGCTGCTATTTACGGTGATGACACCAATATACGTCACGCTTCTCTATGATTTATTAAACAAGCGCTTTTCAGCTTGGTATTTGGTAACGGCATTGATTGCGGTGCTCGGGGCGGTGTTTATTCGCTACGCCGGAATCAACGAGCGTTTTGTGATGGGCTTTATGGTCGTTCAAGGAGCCAATGTGTGTTTTGCCATTGGGCAAGTGGGTTACAAGGCACTGATGGAAAACCAAACCCATGATTTGAAGCAGCATACCGTATTTGGTTATTTTTACCTCGGTGCGTTAGTGGTCGCGACTATCGCGTTTGCAATTTTTGGCAATATTGAAAAGCTACCAACGACGACCACACAGTGGGGGATTCTGGTGTATTTAGGAACGATTGCTTCAGGTGCTGGTTACTTCTTGTGGAACAAAGGCGCGTGCCAAGTTAACGCAGGTGTTCTAGCCATTATGAATAATGTATTGATACCGATGGGCCTAATTGTGAATGTGTTGATTTGGAATAGGGAAGAAGATCTAGGACGACTACTCATTGGTGGTTTGATCATTGCAGCATCGCTTTGGTTGAATGAGAAATGGGTGAAGAAAAAAGTAGAGCAGAAGTACGGGGCAGCATGATCTAACAATTACTAGACTCTGCTCTTAGATGTTTTTAACAAGGCCAGCTTGGATACCAAGCTGGCCTTTGATTTCTTTGATTTCTTTGATTTTCCAAATGAGTCAGTACGAGTTAGAAAATGCCTTTCTTTTTGATTTTCTGAACATGCGCTAGTCGTTCATTTAAATCTATCACAGGCGTTTTTTCCTCTGATTTAGCCGTTTTCGAATCTGAACTCGAACTGGATGTGAGTGATAGAGACTGAATCAACTGAGTTTGAGCTTTCACTAGGTTCTTAAGTTCTGTTAGCTGCGTCGCTTGAGATTTTACGATATCAATCAGGTGATCATTTTGCCCCTTTGTCGCTAAGACAATATCGGCAATGGTATCGTCGCGAGCATCGCTACTTTGTTCATGCTGCTCAATGATTTGCTCTCGAGTAAGTTGCGACTCAAGCTTAATATGTTCGGTAAGTGCATCCTCCATTCTATTGAGAGAATCAGCGTTAAGCATACCTGCGCCAGTTGTTGGTGAAGCAGTGGAGTCATGCAGACCTAAGTTCTCAAGCGTGGCTTGGAGTGTTTCAACGGTGACTTGATCTTCTGTCAGCTGAGTACCAAGACGACTCGATAGTTCAGGGCTAAGTAGATGCAGAAACATGCCGCTAAGATACACTTGCTTGTGTATCGCTTTTGCGTCATGCATTTCGATGCCGCTATCTCCACTATTAGCAAGACTGGCTATTTTGTCCGCCCATTCGTGTAAAACTTTGCTTGCGAAACGGTCAGCGGGGACGTTGAGTGGATCGAGCAGGATAGAATAGCTTATCCGTTTTAGCCTATCAGACATTCACCACCTCTTGATGCGGCAACTGTTGAGCAACAGCAGGTTGCTCTGGCATCGCGATAGATTCACCATCAGAGTGGTAGAGGCAAAGCTCTCGAGCAAGTGCTTCCTGAGGTTCGTCGACAAGCACCACACGGTTACCTAATGTGCCGTAAGCATTTTTAATTGCAGGATAGATTAGGCTTGCGCCACCGCCTACTAGGTAAACTCGGTTTGGATTCTTAGCAAACTTCTTCGCTTCGTGAGCGACTTGTTTGCCTAGCTCTTCAATCTTGGTTTCAACCTTGTTCAAAATCAGCGGGATTTGCGTCTCGTCATTAACCACTTCTCGCGCAAATTCGATATTGTTACGTTGTTTAATCAGTTCATTAGCCACAAGGTAACTGGAGTCGCTGTCCGCGGCAGCAAGGTATTTTCTGGCGACATCTGTCACCATAGAAACGCCAATTTCGTTGTTTCCATAGATGCTGATACATCGTCGAACTCGCCCACGATGACGCCCATATCGAGTGTCGTTCCACCAATATCAATAACCAGTGAACGATTGAACTGACTTACAGATTGCATTGTCAGTGTAGAAAGTACGGCAGGTAGGCTTTCGGGCATGACTTCAACGTCGACAATATCGAACAATTCGCCTTTGTTTAGCTCAATTGCACGCATTAAGTTGTCACGTTTGCGAGCAATTTTGTCTTCGTTCTTTTGGCAGTCTTCCGCATCGTAATACTCTGTAATAGGCAGAGTGACCACCAGTTTGACTGGTCCTGGCTTAATACCTGTTTGTAATAATGCGTGATGGACAGAGAGTAGGTTTAAATCATCATATTGATAATCGACATGAGTGGTCTCTAACGCCTTGTCAGATGTCATGTCATAAGTGTATTTAGTTGAGTTAATGGTGTAGTTGTAGATCTTTTTATCTTTACGAAGCGCTGCGCTTTTCCAGTTTTTCCTGAATGAATTCGGGGAGATAACCGTGCGTAGCTCGCCATTTTCGATCCAACTGATTTTCACGTTTGTTGAGCCATCATCAACTGCAAATTTATATGGGGTCATTTGATTCCTACTACTTTTAAATCATGGTGTTACCGCTTAACGGCAGTAAATAAAAAACCTTAACTAATAGCAAACTCAAGCCCCAAGGTTTGAAGAAGGGCTGCATAAAGCAGAAATAGGTGTAATTTGACTTAAGTGATTAGAAAGTTTGGTCGTGCATGATTGAATCGATAGATCGGGCGTAAGTTATTGATCAAAAATATGTCATGCATTTGCAGCGTTTGAAAAGTAGGCTGTTGGCTGCAAAAGGATTGAAACGAAAAAAACAGATGTTTAAACTCGGTTAAAACAATATAAAAGTGGCGAGATGGATACGTTGGACAGGCTGCCTGTCTAAGATATCGATGGCGTCAAAGTGGTAAGTTTGTAAGTTTAGAATGTCGAAGAAAAAGAAACGTCAGATCAGTCCGCTATTGGGTATCATCTACTTGATAATAATTTTTGGCCCTGCACTTTGGTTGGGGCATATGTTTGGATAACTAGAAAAAGGTATCCCGCGCTTTAGCATTCAAAAAGAAGGCCGAATCAACTCGATTCGGCCTTTTTGTTTTTTTGTCACGATACACTTATCACGCTACATAGCGGCTTTTTTGGCTTCATCCACCCATGCGTCAAATTGAGATTGATTCGCTTTGATCCAACCATTCACATGCGATTCGATATCGGCCATGCTGTTTTTGCCTTGGCTCATCATCATATTTTGAGCACTCACATCATTGATGTTGAGTTTGATGATTTCAAACAGTTTTGCTGCGGCTGGGTTTTCTGCAGCAAATTGTTTATTAACAACAATGCGCATTGAGTTCATTTCGAAACCGTAGTTTTTGCCGTTTTTCAGTGTGGTATCTACACCCTTACGCTCACCAGGTAGTGCTGAAAATGGCACTTCTAGCCAAACCACGTCTTTACCAGGAACAAGTACGCCACTTACCCAGTATGGTGTCCAGGTGTAGTAAACCACAGGGTCGCCTTTTTTATAACGAGAGATTGTGTCTGCGATAATGGCTGCATAGTTACCTTGGTTGTGCGTGACCGTATCACGTAAACCATAAGCGGTGAGCTGCTCTTCAATCACGAGTTCACAACCCCAACCTGGGTTACAGCCGGTAAGATCCGCTTTACCATCGCCATTTGCATCAAACAATTTGGCAATCTCAGGATCTTTCAATTGCTCAATGTTGGTGATGTTGTATTTCTCAGCGGTTTTCTTGTCCATTAAGTAACCTTGCGCGGCACCACTGACATACTGACCTTGCATGTAAAAACTGTCGTCTCCACCAGACATAGTGTATTTATCAGCATGTAGTGGGAACCAACCTACTGCAAGGAATGTTGCATCACCTTTGGCAATGGACGTGTAACCAACGTTGTAATCTACTTCTTTGGTTGGTTGAACATCGTAGCCAAGCGCTTCTAATGCTCTATTGACGATAAGGGTTTGGAAAGTCTCTTCAGCCACGGTTGACTGTACTGGCTGTACAACGACACCTTCGCCAGGAAGTGATGCTGCTAACGTGGTGCTAGAAAATGCGATGGTTGAAACCGCACCCAGAGTTAGTGCTCTTTTCCATGAGTTATTCATTTATATTTCTCCTTGAGTGATGCTTCAGGCTTATTGCCCGCAGCAATGAATTTTGTGACAAACGAAACTGGGCCAGAGTGATACCAACGAACCTTTGTGTCGCCGGCGTTTGTGCCAAGTTCTTGAGTAATTCGATCGAGTAAAATGGCGAGAATGACGATGCCTAAGCCACCCACTGAAGCTAGGCCCATATCTAAACGACCTATACCTCGTAATACCATTTGGCCTAAGCCTCCAACCGCAATCATCGAAGCGATAACGACCATAGACAGGGAAAGCATTAGAGTCTGGTTTACGCCTGCCATGATAGTAGGTAGAGCAAGAGGGAGTTGAATGCGATAGAGCATTTGCTTTTTGCTTGCCCCAAAGGAGTGTCCGGCTTCAATAAGCTCTTCTGGTACCTGTTGGATGCCCAAAATGGTGAGCCTAACCACAGGCGGCAGAGCGAATATAATGGTTACAACCACACCGGGTACATTACCGATACCAAATAGCATGACAATTGGAACGAGGTAAACAAACGCGGGGGTCGTTTGCATGGCATCGAGAATCGGGCGCACTATTTTTCCAGCCGTTTCACTTCGTGCCAACCATATTCCTAGGGGGAGGCCTATGAGTAAACAGAAGAACACAGAGGTCATAACCAGTGACAGGGTAGTCATCGCTTCAGACCAAGCGCCGATTAGCCCAATAAAAACGAGCGAGAATAACGTCGCGACACCAAGTCGTAGGCTTGAAAACTGCCAAGCAAACAAGAAAAGTATCAGAATCATTAACGGGGCGGGTGTTGAGACAAGCGCGGTTTCAAATGACATCAATATGAAGTCAATGGGTACACGAATCGCTTGGAATACAGGGCGACCATGTTCTACCAACCAGTTGAGACCAGTTTCCACCCAAGAATCAAGAGGAATAATGGCTTCTTGGAATGGGTTCATTACATCGAACTGAGCCTTTTCGACGCTCTCGCTCGTGAGCCAATCGTTAGAAGCCGATGTTTCAGCTGCTTGCCCCCAAGGATCGGCTTGTTCTGTGGTTTCTTGTGTGGATTGAGACCAAGGGTCGTTCTGTTCTTGAGATTGTGACCACGGGTCACTGTTTGATTGTTCATCAGACATAGCCTAATCCTTATCGAGAGTTTGTAGCAGTCGTGACTTTGTGACGACGCCATAATAGTTTCCATCTTCATCACTACGGGAACGGAGTAGGGAACGCTTGCTACGATACCGAGGATGTCGTTGATTGGTTGATTAGGCTGGAGTGTGATGCCGTCGATGAGCTCTGCACTCGTTAACGAGCGGTTCTCATTGTGTGCATCACGAAGGGATTCAATGGAGACAATGCCTGAGTAGCGGCTACTTTTTTCGACGATGATGCCGTAATCTCGATCATTATCGATGAGAATTTGCATTGCAGACGCTGGACCATCATGTTCATGTTTTTTAAATACAGCTGCGGGCTTTTTTGCGTGCTATATCTTTAGCAGTAAGGACATTAGCGACGTTGACACCTCTAAAGAAGGCAGCGACATAATCGTTTTCAGGGTTATGTAGAATTTCATCGGGCGTGCCAACTTGAACAACCGAGCCGTTTTGCATGATGGCGATCCGATCGCCAATGCGCATGGCTTCGTCCAAATCGTGAGAAATAAACACAATGGTACGTTTGTCGTCATTTTGTAGACGAATCAGTTCATCTTGCATTTCAGTACGAATGAGTGGGTCAAGTGCTGAAAATGCTTCATCCATCAAGAGAATATCGGGTCACAGGCTAATGCACGTGCCAGTCCCACGCGTTGCTTCATACCACCTGAGAGTTCATCAGGGAAGGAGCTGCAGTAAGCTTCTAATCCAACACGCTCCAATGCTAGGTATGCAGAGCGGTTACGGGTTTCTACCTCGACCCCCGCTAACTCTAGGCCAAATGCTGCATTCTCGATCACCGTCATATGCGGCATAAGCGCAAAGTTTTGAAACACCATGGAGATATTGTTGCGGCGGACTTCGCGAAGTTCGTCATCTGAGATATGAGCAATGTCTTTCCCTTTAAAAAATACATTGCCGCGCGTGGGTTCAATAAGGCGGTTGAGTAGGCGGACTAGGGTAGACTTTCCTGAGCCAGAGAGGCCCATTATTACGAATATTTCGCCTTCGTTGATGGATAGGGATACATCATCAACGCCAAGAGTGAGGCCAGTTTTTTCAAAAATAGTGTCTTTGTTGTTTCCTTTCTCAATCAGGGGAAAGGCGCGCTCGGGGTCTTCTCCGAATACTTTATATAGTCCCTTAACTTCCAGTATGGGATCCATGGAATACATTCCTTTTAAAGTTTATTTACATATGTAAACAGATAAAACCTTACGTGCTATTGGCAAATAATTCAATGTAGAAGCAGAATAGGCCTGAATTTATATTCTTTCTGGGCTGCGTGCGACACAGCGATGTTGGGCATAAGATGTTGTTAAGTAGAGGCTTTTAAACTGGTTTTTATTAATCTTAGGGTTTAGGAAGAATATTTGTAAATTTAAGTGAGAGTGAGTGAAAAATATGATTTGAGTCCAATAGTTAACAAATCTGGATTTATGGCTTTGTAATTTCTATTGCTTAACGAGTAATGTGCAATGCTGTAAATGTAATTTAAATGAGAAGATAGAATGATTAGTCGCCAAGGAATTGAGTACCGATTTTGTAAAAATGAGAACGCGTCGGAGTGCATCGTTATTTGCACTGGGGCAGGGGTTCACATCCATCATAATGTTTGGTTGCAAGATGAGTTGGCGAAACGTTGTAGTGTCCTCCTGTACAACCGCGGTGGCTATGGTGAAAGCAAGCTAGATCAGCCTAAGCGTACATTAGAAACCATAAATGCCGAGCTCGAAAGTCTTGTTGATGAACTCGAACTGGATAACATGATCTTGTTGGGGCCTTCCTTAGGCGGCTACTATGCTCGCTATTACAACTATCTACATCCTGACCGAGTGAAGGGGGTTATCAACATCGATACTCGAATTAGTAATCTATATTCAAAGATTAAAAATAAAGTGCCTGCCGAAAAAAAAGAAGCGACTGCGCAGCACTTCGCGCCGTTACGGTTAGATGACCAGCTAGTGCAATCAGAAATAGAAGAAGTGTTTACGATGGAGTTTAATCAGTTTCGATATCATGAGACACCAGTGCTGAATTTTTATAACACTGGGTATGGTGAAGGTTTTGAGTTTTTATCAGAGTTGATTGTGAATGTTGAAAAGCAAGAAGCAGAGATGGATAAAAACGTTAAGCTAGTCTTCTCGGATGTTGGCCACGATATTATCACTCACGATACGGAGTTCTTTTTTTTAGAGGTCGACAAGTTTCTTGCTGAAATTAGATAGTGAGACAATTCCGGATTTGACAAAAAGGGAGCGTGAGCTCCCTTTTTAGTTTATAGCGTTTGAGTTAACTGGTGGTAGCGACCTTGATTTCGTAAAAGGTCATTGTGATGGCCAAACTCGACGACTTCACCTTGCTCAATAAGGCAGATAGCATCCATCTTATCGAGATTTACTAGGCGGTGGGTAATGAATATCACCGTCTTATCAGTTAGGAACTCGTCGAACAGTGCCATAATTTGCTGTTCAGTTTTCTTATCTAGCCCTTCGGTTGGCTCGTCAAGAAGAACAATTGATCCGTTGTGAAGTAGAGCACGGGCAATTCCTATGCGTCGCTTTTCTCCTCCAGAGAGTTGACGGCCACCATCGCCAAGCCAAGCATCAAGTCCTTGCGATTCAATCAATTTATCTAATCCAACCTTGACTAACGTTTGTTGAAGTAACGTGTCATCAGCTGTTGGATTCGCCATTAAGAGATTATCTCGCAATGTACCATTGAGGATGTCGACACGTTGGCTAACCACAGTAATACTCTTACGTAGTTGGCTCTCGCTCCATTTGGTCAGCGGAACGCCAGCAATCGAGATTGAACCTTGGCTTGGGTCCCAATAGCGAGAGAGCAGTTGTAGAAGTGTCGATTTCCCTGAGCCAGTTTGGCCGACAATAGCTAGCTTTTGCTTAGCTTCAACAGTAAGAGACACCTGTTTTAATACTTGCTGGGAACTGTCTGGGTAGCGAAAATCGACATGATCAAACTCAATTCGATAGTCTTGTTTCAGTTCGATGTCTTTTTCTGGGAAGATCACATCCGGCCTTGCCAGAATAACCTCATTCAAACGTCGAGCAGAGGTGAGAGTTTGGCCGAGGTATTGGAAAGCGCCAGCAATTGGCATAAGTAGTTCAAAGCTCGCCATAGTCGCGAAGGCAACCAGTGCGATCAACGGGTCTGGAGTATTGCCTGCAACGCCATCCGATGCCAACCATAGAATTAAGATTAACGTCCAACCGTTAAACAGTAGTAGTAGAGCTTGAGCTAAACCTGAATAGTGCGCATTAACTCTTTGGTTGTTTAAGAGCTTATCTTGTTCAGTCAAAATCGCTTTCTTATAACGCTCTTCAGCGCCAAATAGCGTCAGTTCACTGAAGCCCTCTAACCAATCCAATGTGGCGATTCTTAATTTAGAGCGAGTCTCAGTGAGCTGCTCACCATTTTTTTGCCCTAGTTTGTAGAACAAGATAGGCCAAACAATTAGCAAGGCCATCAAGATAGTGCCAAGCGTTAAGCCTAATGCAGTGTCAAACCATACGAGGAATGCAGTGAGAGCCGCGATCCCAAATACGCCAACCACAACCGGGCTGATAAGCCTTAGATAGACATGATCCATTGCATCGACGTCGGCAACCAACCTGTTGAGAAGGTCACCATCGCGAAGATTGGAAATGCGCCCAGGAATCAGAGGAGCTAGCTTCTTGAAGAAAAAGATTCTTAGATCTGTTAACAGCTTAAAAGTTGCATTGTGGCTTACGACGCGTTCGCCCCAGCGCCCAGCAGTTCGTCCCATAGCAAAGCCGCGGACAAACGCGCCCGGCAGCATATAATTAAAGGTTTCTCGCGCAATCGTAAGGCCAGCGACAGCCGCAGCAGACAGGAACCACCCCGAAAGTGTGAGTAGGCCAATTGAAGCAGCTATAGTTAAAAAACGCGAGGATCATGCCTAGCGAAAGGCCAAACCAATGCTTCTTGTACAGTTTTAAATAAGGGCTAATTCACGCATCGAGGTTCCCCTCATTACTTTGGTTCGCCGCTAAATTTGCGTCGAGCATTTGTTTGAACAGTCCATCGGCTTTAGCAAGATCTTGGAAGTGCCTGATTGAGCCAACAGTCCATCTTGCATGACTAGGATTTGATCGACGTTTTTTAGTGGAGCGAGTTGGTGAGTGACCATAAGTGTCGTTTTGCCTACACTTTGATTATTGATGCCTTGCATCACTAACCGCTCACTGCGGGCATCTAAGCTTGCGGTTGGTTCATCTAGCAGCCAAAAACGTCCGTTTTGCAGCATGGCGCGAGCTAATGCTAGACGTTGAGCTTGCCCGACAGACAAGCCGCCGCTGCGGTCGCTGATTGGGTAGTCTAAACCATGTTGAGCGACAAACTCGGAAGCGTAAGACTGCTCTAAAACTTGATTGACTTGCTCTGGCGTGAATTCATTTTGACCTAGGGTTACGTTGTCTTGAATCGTACCATGCAGCAATAGAGGGTTTTGACCGACCCAGCTAATTTGCTTGCGCCAATCTGCCATGTCCACTTGGTTAAGTTCGATTCCATTGATAGTTAGATGCCCTTTGTAAGGTAAGAAACCAAGAATGGCATTGATCAAACTTGTCTTGCCCGCACCACTAGGCCCAACAAGCGCAGTTGTTAGTGTCGGCGAAATTTCGAAAGAAATGGGACCCAAAAGTTTTGTCCCTTCTGGGCTAAAGACCTCTAAGTCAGTCGCTTTAATAGCAATAGCACTGTTTTGCTCAATTTGCCTTGTGCCCGATTGAACTTCGGTTACGTCAGTCTCTAGAAATTCAACAATACTCTCGGCTGCGCCACCGCTTGCTGTTTAGCATGGTAGAAGGTACCGAGGTCTCGAAGGGGTTGATAAAACTCCGGGGCCAAAATTAAGATGAACAAGCCTGCAAACAGGGTTACACCAACCCCGTAGTGACCAAAGTTAAGTTCACCGATGAAGCTGAAACCAAAGTAAACCGCCGTAATTGCGATTGAAATAGAAGTGAAGAACTCTAGTACAGCTGAGGATAAAAACGCGATTCGGAGTACATCCATGGTACGAGTTCTGAAAACTTCTGATGCGCCTTTTAGCACCTCGGTTTCTGCCTTAGTACGGTCAAAAAGGCGGATGGTGGTCATGGCTTGTAAGCGGTCATAGAAGTGACCAGATAGCCGTTGCATCGCCTTGAAATTGCGACGGTTAGCATCAGCCGCTTTACGGCCGACTAGTGCCATAAAGATTGGAACGAGCGGCGCTGTGATTAGGAAGATCAAACCTGCCGCCCAGTTGATTGGGAATACGACAACTAGAATGATGAATGGAATGAACACCGACAAAGACATCTGGGGCAAGTAGCGTGAGAAGAAGTCTTGCATATCTTCAACCTGCTCTAGCAGCAGGGTCGCCCAGCTGCCTGCCGGCTTGCCTTTGATGTAAGCAGGCCCAAGCGCACGCAGTTTATCGAGGATAAGTTGCCTTATGTAAACGCGGACTTGTTCCCCACAGCGAAACCCTGCAATCTCGCGGCCCCATGCACAGCCAGCTCTCGCGATCGTAATGGCGATTAATCCAAGAAATTGGGGAATAAGGCTCTGCTTGTCGGCGTGTTCCATTATGAGTTGATGGAGAATGGACGCTAATAGTGCCGCCTGAGCTAGGAGAAACAAGCTTGATAAAACCCCGAGCCGACAGCAATCATGAGCCAGCGCTTAGCGAGCCGACTTTGCTGCTTGAGCCAATTATTCAAGCTGCGTTGTTTTTTCTTATCCATTTGAAAGTTTTAATGATAATTATTTTGACTGTTGAGCCGGGCATTATACAAAAGAAAGCCCGTCGGTTATACCGTCGGGCTAGAGGGATTTGAACTAAAAGTGCAAATTAAAGGTGCGTAAATTGATAGTATCGATTTGGGTTACGCTTTGTCAGCGAGAGCATCAAGATAACGCTCTGCATCCAGTGCCGCCATACAGCCTGTACCTGCTGAAGTGATGGCTTGACGGTAGTTATGATCCATAACGTCACCCGCAGCGAATACACCTTCAACACTTGTCTGTGTAGCGTTGCCGTCTAAACCAGATTTTACGATGATATAGTCATCTTGCATATCGAGCTGACCTTTGAAAATCGCCGTATTCGGCTGGTGACCAATGGCAATGAATGCGCCCATGACATCAAGTTGCTCAATGTTGTCTGATTGAGTGTCTTTAATTCGAACGCCAGTCACACCCATGTCATCACCAACCACTTCTTCAAGTGTACGGTCTGTATGCAGAACAATGTTGCCATTTTCTACTTTATCCATCAGGCGTTTAACCAGAATTTTTTCAGCTCGGAACGTGTCACGACGGTGAATCAGGTGAACTTCTGAAGCAATGTTTGATAAGTACAACGCTTCTTCAACAGCTGTGTTACCGCCACCGACAACCGCGACTTTTTGGTTGCGGTAGAAGAAACCATCACATGTTGCACAAGCTGAAACGCCACGGCCTTTAAATGCCTCTTCCGACTCAAGACCTAGGTACTTAGCAGAAGCACCCGTTGAGATGATTAACGCATCGGCTGTATATTCGTTGCTGTCACCTGCAAGTTTAAATGGGCGCTGGCTAAGATCGACTTTATTGATATGATCAAAAATCATTTCTGTTTCAAAGCGTTCAGCGTGCTCTTTCATGCGCTCCATTAGATTTGGACCTGTCAATCCTTCCGCATCGCCTGGCCAGTTTTCAACTTCAGTGGTTGTGGTTAGCTGACCACCTTGCTGCATGCCTGTTACAAGAACAGGTTTAAGGTTCGCTCGCGCGGCATAAACGGCTGCTGTGTAGCCAGCTGGCCCCGAGCCTAGAATTAGAAGATTACAGTGTTTCGCGTTGCTCATTATTGCTCCAATCCAAATGGATACAGGCCTTGTGCAGGCCAAGAGGTTAAGTCTTTGTTGTAAGGAATATATAGGGTTAGTAGAGACACTTTCAAGATGCAAAGCGTAAATAACCGTGTATTGATTGCAGTAATAGGGGCTGCCTATCAAACTAGGCCCCTAAAAAGAGACTAAATAAGACAAAGCGCGATGGAGCTTATACTGCATCACGCTTTACGTTGGTCTAAACTCAATATGTTGGTTAGTCGTCGCTCACTTCGACTTCATAGGAAGAGAACTTACGCACGTTAATCACTCCGGTATCAAAGATCAGATACTGACCTTTGATTCCTTTCAGTGTTCCAGTGATTTCAGGGTTTTTATCGAAGTTATGAGACGTGATTTTTGTTGGGTGCTCGAGCACTGGGTAGTTGAGCTCTGTGATTACATCGTTAAGCACTTCAATCGCGTCTTCACCGTAAGTGGATTTGATCTGTGCAATCTTGTCATCGACTAAAGGAAGGAGACTAGCGGCTTCTGCATGAAGGTCTAATGGTTCCCCATCTTGCTTGAGAAGGTACGCCAGTTGGTTTTGTCTGCAATGTGCTTAGCCAGTTCAACTTCGATTAGGCCTGAGATGAGTCGACTCTTTACCTTTAAAATAGGCAGGCCTTGAGTAGCGCCTTGGTCAATCCATCGCGTTGGAATTTGCGTGTGTCGTGTGATGCCAACCTTCAAAGAAGAGGTGTTTGACAGGTAGACAAAGTGATCGACCATACAGTTGTCTTCACCCCATTGAGGCTCACGGCATGTGCCTTGGTCGAAGTGGCAGGTCTCTGGCTTCATTATGCACATATCGCAGCTTGCCAACTTCTTCATGCATACAAAACAGTGGCCTTGAGAGTAGCTTTTTTTGGTTTTCTTTCCACACGAGCTACAGAAGATATTACCTGTATGAGTCAGCGTGATGTTTTTTCCAATATAAGGAGAGAGGTCGACTAACTCATCACCGACAGGTAAGTGATACTGGACGTTCTCTAAGTTGGCACCTTTTAATTTTTTTAGTGTACCTTTTGCTAATAGTGACATGACTTTGCTCTATAATTTTAGTTAGAACGTGAGTGTAGCAAATTCCGGCTTCACGGTAATGAGGTTTCCTACAAGCTTGTATTAGCAATTGTTGAAATAGGTCATAATTTTGCGTCTAATACAAAAGTTTATTAGGAGAGTTTCATATTTCCAAAGTATTATACCGTTAATCTTATCAATTGATGGAGTCTGGTAAGGTGATCGCAGGGATTTATTTTGTACCCGTAGTAGGCATTTTGTATGGTGATCTGTAGTGAAATTGATTCATAAAGCAGTCGCTTTTCTAGTTGCAGTGACATTGATCATTGTGTATCTCTATTTGTTTTACGGCGACAGCCGTGTGTACACCCTGTCTCCTGAAAGATTGTCGTACTTTCCAACCAACGACCAGAGCCAAGGTGGTACCTCAACCTCTTCAATCGATTATGTCGATGGCGAAACGGTGCTCAGCTGTGAACTCAAGGAAAGCGAGTACCCTTGGCCATATTGTGGCGTGTCCATTCATGTCAACGAAGATCCGACGATTGGCTTAAATCTGAGTAAGTATCACACAGTGAGGCTTAACGTAGATTTCATTAACTTAGAAACGGGCTCTTACCCTCGAATGCGTTTCTACCTGCGCAATTTTAACCCTGCTTATTCGACAGTGGATAATGAATACACGCATAAGTACAACGGCTTAGAGTACCTTCCTTCCTATGAACAAGGCGCGATTGATATCCCAATTGGTAACTTACAAGTTCTTACGTGGTGGCTAGTTGATAACAACATACCTATCGAACACTCCGCACCTGAGTACGGTAACATCAATAAGATTGAGTTCGCGACAGGATCCGGTGCGGGCGTAGGTAACTACAAAATGGTCGTTAAAGAGGTCTCATTCATAGGGCAGTACGTTGAAGGCGAAGAGTTGTTTCTAACATTGCTATTTATGTGGATTTTCCTAGTCGTGGTTTGGAGTGGCAGCGAAATCCGACGGGGCAGGCGAGTAGTAAAACAAGCAGAACTTCGTCAAGAGCACCTAACGTTCATCAACCGTTCTCTTCGAGCGCAGAACTTCCAGTTCGCTGAACTTGCCCACCGTGATGCACTTACCGGTGCAATGAACCGACACTCAATAAGAGATTGGTTTAAAGCCCAAATTGAAAATAAGGGCCCAGACCCTCTTGAATTGTCGATGATTTACATGGATATCGATTTCTTTAAGAAAGTAAACGACACCTATGGCCACAAGATGGGGGATGATATCTTGCGAGAGTTCGCAATGGTTGTCATGAGCGCCACGCGAAAAACGGACCGATTAGTTAGGTGGGGTGGGGAAGAGTTTGTACTTTATTGCCCTAGAACCTCACTTGAAGAAGCAACCATTGTCGCTGAAAATGTGAGAAAGACAGTTGAAAACCACATTTGGGTTCACGGTGATGCGTTAACGTGCAGTTAGGTGTTGCGCAAATTGGTGATGAGCGACATACCGAAGCGCTCGCGCGTGCCGATGAAGCACTTTATTGTGCCAAGCGTGACGGGCGAAATCGTGTCGAAGTAAGTTACTTCAAGAAAAGAGCTCAAGCTTAATTGAACCCTATGAAGATGCTTGTATTGCATTACTACGTTTTGAGTGATGAGCTATTTGCCTGAGTATTCGTTTTCAGATTCATTTTGACTGGCGATAGCATTACGACCGATAGGTTCTTTAGGGCCAAGAAATTTCGGTTCGGTGCCAATGATATACAAGTCTAAAAAGGCTTTTGCCCGCGCAAAAATTTCGCGAGTTCGAACCTTGTACCCTGAATGATTGGTTGGGCCAGGGACCGCAAGACATTGGGCATTGATGCCGTGATAGTTGGCAATGAACAAAGCACGTTCGCAGTGGAATTTCTGTGAAATGATCAAGAAGTTGTCAGTATCGAAAATCAGTTTGGCTCTTAAGACCGAATCCAACGTTCGAAAGCCCGCATAATCCAAGAATATCTGGTTCTCTGGAACGTCCGCTCTCATTAAATCTCGTTTCATCGTCCAAGGCTCATTGTATGAACGATGAGCGTTGTCTCCGCTTAGTAGAAAATTGTCTACCTTACCGTTTTGATATAAAGAAATCGCGGCATCTATGCGGTGCTTGTAATAGTCGTTGAGAGTACGGCCAAGATACTTGCTAGTGCCAAGAACGACAGCTACATCAAAGTTTTCGATCTCTTGTTCGCTTTTGATGATTTGACGATGAGCTTGGACCGTTACCCAAGCGTCGATAACAGTCAGGGATGCGGCGGTAACTACAAGAAGCGCAAATAGATATTTCACTGCTATGTAGCAGCGATAGACGAAGCTTTTGGTTGGATTCGGCTTTCTAAAAATATTGCGCACTATACTTGTCGGTTCCTTTGTGCCCAAGCTCCTATAGCAAAGAAGCTTACAATAACGGTAATCAGCATGATGCCAGCGTCTAGGCTTCTTAATGTCTGAGAGATGTAAGGTGTTGCTTTTATGATGATTAAACCGTAACCAAATGCATTGATCAACACAAACACCAAGGTTCGAACAATAAATGACTCGTTTCTCAACATCGCGCAGAGAGCACGATTAATTTTTCCGCCGCTAATAACCAGTAGGCAAGCGACCAACGCGGTTGAGATTTCAGAAAGATAGGGATAAAGATGAAGCCCGAGCGAGTTAAGGAGGTTCATAATCAGCTGCATGAAGAAACCTAGGTAATCATTAGGAGATGGGTTGGCGAAAAACGCTAAGAAGTGTAGGGGCGGTTAGGACAAAATAACAGTAAAAAGCTGAAATGATGAAAGCAGATCATAAAATTATTCTGGCCCAGTGAAAAAGCAATAAGTATTGCATTTCAATGAGCCAGAATAGATAGATTGAGAGAATTAGAACGAAGTACGTTTGTAGCGACGGTACACCGGCTGCCAGAAATGTTGCTCGATCGCTGACTCTAGGGCTTCGTCGGTAATCTCTAGGGCAACACCCTGCTCAATCGCTTTCTTTGCAACCGCGAAAGCAATCTTCTTCGACACTGAATGAATCGCTTCAAGTGGCGGTAAAAGCGCACCGTGGCCGTTAATCGCCAGTGGTGAACACGTGGCTAACGCACGGCTCGATTCCATAAGCATTTCATCGGTAACACGCTTAGCGCCAACGGCAAGCACACCCAGGCCAATGCCAGGGAAAATATAGCTGTTATTACATTGAGCGATTGGGTAAGTCTTTCCGTCGTGCACGACAGGTTCAAATGGGCTACCTGTTGCAACCAACGCTTCACCGTTTGTCCAACGAATAATGTCGTTTGGTGTTGCTTCAACGCGGCTAGTTGGGTTCGAAAGTGGGAACACAATTGGGCGCTCACAATGGGCATGCATCTCTTTAATGATGTCTTCGCTGAATAAGCCCGGAGCACCAGATACACCAATCAATACCGTTGGTTTCGCATTCTTCATTACATCAAGTAGTGAAAAGGCGGTACCGTCACTTTCCCAATCCGCTGTATCTGTATGTTTTTGAACGAGACGTTGTTGGAAATCGAGTAGGTTTGGCATGCCTTCTTGCAATAGACCCCAACGGTCAACCATGTATACCTGTGAACGAGCCTGCTCATCAGAAATACCTTCAGACACCATTTGTGCGATGATTGCTTCTGCAATACCGCAACCGGCAGAGCCAGCACCCAAGAAAGTGACTCGCTGTTCAGATAATCGACTTCCCGCCGCTTTACAAGCCGCAAGCAAAGAACCTACCGTGACGGCAGCAGTACCTTGGATATCATCATTGAAGCAGCAAGTGCGATCTTTATAACGCTCAAGTAGTGGCATTGCGTTCTTCTGGGCAAAATCTTCAAACTGGATAAGCGCATCAGGCCAACGGCGCTGCACTGCCTGCATGAACTCTTCAACAAATGCATCGTACTCTTGGCCTGTAATACGAGGGTGACGCCAGCCCATGTACATTGGGTCAGCAAGGCGCTGCGGATTATTTGTACCCACGTCCAATACGATCGGTAGCGTATAAGCCGGACTGATACCACCACAGGCGGTGTAAAGCGCAAGCTTACCGATTGGAATACCCATACCACCGATGCCTTGGTCTCCTAGACCAAGAATTCGTTCGCCATCGGTCACAACGATGACTTTTACGTTATGGTTTGATGCGTTGTTCAGTAGATCATCGATACGCTCGCGATTGGCGTATGAGACAAATAGGCCGCGTCCGCGACGATAAATGTTTGAGAAGTTTTCACACGCCGCACCAACGGTTGGTGTGTAGATGATAGGCATCATCTCAGAAATATGGTTTTGAACTAAACGGTAGAACAAGGTTTCGTTGGTGTCTTGAATATTACGCAAGTAAATGTGTTTATCCATGTCACTTTCGAAGTTTTTGTATTGCTGATACGCACGTTCCACTTGCTCTTGGATGGTTTCCGTTGATTCCGGTAGCAGCCCCTCAAGGTTGAACGATATACGTTCTTCAGTGGAGAATGCACTGCCTTTGTTAAGAAGAGGTGTACTAAGAAGTGCAGGTCCTGCATAGGGAATATATAGGGGGCGTTTGTCGTTGTTCATTCGAGGCCTATCGTAGGGGTTAGCAAACAATAAAAAAATAGAAGGTGGTAAACACTTTGTAAACAGATTCTACCTTATCTTTAACGCTTAATCTTCGCCTAATCCGACACTTAACGATATAATTTGAGGCAATTTTCTATCGATACTAAACATTATGCACTCTCTTCCTATTGATCCCATCAAAGATAAATTCATTAAGCGACTTACCGATACTCACTTGGTGGTAGAGGCAGAAACAGGATCGGGTAAATCGACGCGCCTTCCTATATGGGCGAATAATCAAGGAAGAGTCTTAGTGATTGAGCCAAGAAGGATAGCCTGCACATCGCTTGCAAGCTTCCTAGCAAGCCAGCGCGACGAAACAATTGGTCAGTCTGTTGGCTATGCGATCAAACTGGAGAACCGATACAACGAGAATACCAACGTGGTGTTTGTTACTCCGGGGGTTGCACTCAAATGGTTTGCCGACAATCGCTTGATGAGTTTGATGTTGTTGTTATTGATGAGTTTCACGAACGTCGATGGGACACGGATCTTTTGCTTGCAATGCTCAAGACACATTCAAAGCATCGATTGGTGCTGACATCGGCAACGATGAATAGCCATGCGTTAGCGAAGTATGTATCCGGCGATGTTATAGCTGCGAGTGGCCGTCAGTTTGAGGTGGTCATTAGCCATGTTGAAAGTGAAGCTCGCACGCTTCCTAATGCTAAGAACCTTGAACAAAGAGTATCACATGCTATTCGCCAAGAGCTGGATTGGGGCGATGGTGATATTTTGGTATTCCTACCGGGCCGGAAAGAGATTTCCCAGTGCCAATCTATGTTATCGGGGATAGAGGACTTACTTGTTGCACCATTGCACGCTTCGGTGAGTGATGAGGAGCGGGATGTCGCAATACATAGCCAACCTCAACGCAAAGTGGTTCTAGCAACCAATGTGGCGGAAACATCCCTCACCATTGATAACGTTGTATGTGTCATTGATTCTGGTTTGGAACGAAGGACTGTGCAGAGAAACGGGCGCACAACCTTAGTATTAACCCATATTTCGAAAGCGAGTGCGAAACAGAGAGCAGGCCGAGCGGGTCGTGTTCGAGATGGTCGCTGCATTCGGCTCTATGGTAAAGACGCAGCGTTGGAATCAGTTACCCCACCAGAGCTGCAAAGAGAGAGTTTAATCGAGCCGATGGTCGCTGCCGCCCAGAGTGACTTTTCCATCGAAACACTAGAATTGTTGGAACCGCTGCCTGAAAAGTCTTTGGCCATCGCTAAGGATACACTTCTACAAATGGGTGTGGTTGATAAAGCAGGTTGCGTAACAGACCATGGTCGATCGCTTTCTCCTCTACCATTAGAAGCATTTTATGCCGACCTCGTGAGTCGTATGGAAACTAAGGCTCTAAAAGAAGCCATGGTTGATCTGACCGCTGGGCTCTCGGTTTATTCATCTTTGTATTCATTGTCCTCTAACCCCGACAAACACGAAGCACTTAATAAAGAAGAACCGCGTTGCTGTGATGCAGCCATCGTGATTCGGTTAGTGAGAGGAGAGCAACTGCCGGGCGTAATCGTAGACGAAAGTGTTCTTAAAGAGGCGCAAGGTATTTCGGCTCAAATGCGAGAGTGCCTGCAACTTCCGCAGCTCGAGGTAGCGAGCCGTTATGAGCCACTGAGCTTGTCAAACAGGTGGCTAAATGGTCACCACAAAGCGTGTTCGTAAGAAGAGCTAGGCGTCGTGAAGTGCTGGCCAATGGTCAGATGGAGCAGTATTAGGCCGTCAAACTCGATTCGCAGAGAGCGCAGAAGCAGCGTGATTTTAGATTTCCACTACTTACCAGGGCGAGGTGTAAAAGAGACGCTGAACATAGCGACTGTATTGATGCCCTTGCCTTTAGAGTATATTGAAGAGCTTGGCCTTGGTGAATGGCAGCAAACTAGCAGTAGTGCAGAAGAAGGGGAGATCATTTCTGAACTTGAGTATCAATACGCAGGTAGGGTGATTGCAAAGCGACAAGAAAACGCGACAGGTGGAAATGCGCTTCAGGCAATGGTGGAAGCGGTCAAATCCGAGAAGTATCTGCCAGGCTTTTATCAGCAGCGTTGGCAACAGATTGAGCACTGGAAGCTTTTTGTTCAGCTTAACCCTGATCATATGAGTCACGATAACTTGACCTTGGGAGAGTCGAGCGAGGATTGCAATGTTTTATTCGAATCTTGGTTTACAGAGCAATTGGATCAGTTGGGCGTAGAGACCTTAGGAGACTTGGAGTTGTTTACTGGAGATGACTTCCCGTTTGATGGAATACCTGAGTGGGAGTATGCTGAATTTGCTGAGCTTTATCCATTTGAATTAGCGCTGAGTGCTCTGAATCTGACTGTTGAATATGAGCCTAAGAAAAAGCTTGTTTACGTTGTTTATGCGAACGGCTTACGGAAGACTGATCCTAAGCGATGGGAGCTTCCTCGTTGGAACGGTTGGCGTATTCAATACAAAAAAGCCAGTCGAATTGTTGATATTCGATGATGTATTTTTTTTGACTGAGAAATATTAACTGTTCGTACCTACTATTAAAAATGCTGTACGGCTAATGTTATGAGATTGGTTTTTATATGCCATTTAAGTGCGCAAAAAGGTAATAAAATACCAATCTTCTATATCCTATTGCTATATAGGTAATGCTCAACCATAGTAGTTTTACTCCTTAGACACCACGCAACTTAGACTATGCCGGAGAAAATGATATGGACTATCAAGATAGCCAGCAGTGCGTTGAGTTTGACTACACAACCTTCCTTGGTGCCTCTTGCAGTAAAAAATGGACGTTTCTTGAAGCAATGAGCACGTTTGCTCCAATTTTCAGCATTGTCTGGAAAGACAATGTGAAGGAGTTATCAACGCCCGAGGATAGGCTTTGGGATGCTGCTCTTAAGTCACTGTCGGCGAGTCGAAGTGATGAATCGAATTTGATTACCTTGTGTGAACTTGCGAAATATGAGGGAATCGAAAAGCTGAAGCTGGTGATGCCATATGCATTAGAACAGTCTCAGATCGAGCGCATCACGAATCGAACTCACGCAACTTTCTCGCCTACGACGAGCGAGGAGTTCCTCATTGACCTTATTGAATAGCAGTTAGAAAGCTCCCTAAGGGAGTAATGCC
>JYJN01000201.1 GCA_003263845.1 Vibrio aestivus
TATTAGCGTCTATTTCAAACAGTGGGAGCTCTTCATCCACATCGTCTGGTGCATACACATTAGATTGAATGCTATAGGTGACCGCTTCCAGATCTGCATCCACCGCTGTCACCGTGCCAATTACCGTGCCGTCTTCGCTGTTTTCGTTATATTCGAAGGTGTAATCATCCACCGGATTACCATCATCGTCCTCGAAGATCGGCGCGTTATCATCGAGATT
>JYJN01000202.1 GCA_003263845.1 Vibrio aestivus
CTCACCTGAATATTACCAACAATCACCGGAGTTCAACCCTCAAGGCCCAAAAGCTGGCAAACAAAAAGTTCTACGTGATGCCGGAGGAATGACCATGGTTTTTTCTCGTATGCATGACCATGCAGAATTGGAAGGATATTTTCCGTCGGTGAGTTTTCGTTGTGCCCTTCAGCAATCGCAGCCACTAACTCACTAAACAATAATAAAAATC
>JYJN01000203.1 GCA_003263845.1 Vibrio aestivus
ACTGATGAACAGGCTGCTGATGAAGAGCTAGCGCAAGAGTCTCCGGCTGCTGAGTCAGAAGTTACTCCTGAGCACGAGCCTGAAGCGCCCGTTGAGCTTGATGAGTTAGAGCTGCCAACGTTTGACGAAGACGATGCATTGCTTGATGAAGAACTTCCTCCAATGGAAGAGCTTGGTGAAGTTCAGAGTGACAGTGTCGATGACACCAAAGCCGTTCTAGAAGATTTTGATCTTCCTGAATTTGGTGAACTAGAGGCATTAGACACTACGAATGTTGAAAGTGTTGCTGATACTTCTAACCTGTCGAATGAACAGGATGCCTTGTTTGACGCTTTCCAGTCTTCAACTTCGGAAGACCTAGCTCATCAGGAATTTGATGAAGAGAGCTTTAATGAGCTGCTCGATGAATCTTCCGATGCCGATCAAGCTGGTTTCTCTTTCGATGGTCAGATTGACACTCAAACTTCTGACAGCGCGGGTATGGATATCGATGCGATGCTAGAAATGGGTGGGGAAGACTGGAATGGCTTTAGCCTCTCTGAAGAGCAGCAAGCGTCAATTTCAGATGAGATCCCTGCTGATGAGCAAAGCGTTTGGGACAGTAGTAACGCGCCTGAGCAAGCGACCGTGGATGACGAAAACTGGGAGCAGCAAGACGAACTACCATCGTTTGACCCTCAGTCGAATCAATATCGAACCATTGATGAACTCATGGCTGAAGTTGAGCAAGAGGAAGTTAAACCGCTTACGCCAGAAGAGGAAGAGTTAAAGTTAGATGTCGGTTTGAATGAGTTCCCAGATGTGATTGGGGATATTGGTGATACCGATGTTGACTCGAATGCGGAAGCCGCCGGTAAGTTGGATTTGGCCAAAATCTATATGGAAATGAATGATTCGTCGGGCGCAAAAAAATTGCTTGAAGAAGCCATCGTTGATGGTAGCGATGAGATTCGAAGAGAGGCCAAAAACCTCATTGATTTGATTAATAGTCAAAGTTAAATCTTAAAGGGGAGCTACGCTCCCCTTAGTTTTTGGGCCGCTCTTCAAAGCTAAGCTCAACCTAGAAATATCACCCAATTTAGATATATACTTCCCGCCCATCATTAAAGAGACATTCCAATGAAGATAGCGTTAGGTATTGAGTATGACGGCACTAAGTATTTTGGCTGGCAAAGGCAGCGAGATGTACAGAGTGTTCAAGAAAAGCTAGAAAAAGCGCTCAGTATCGTGGCTAATCATCCGGTTGAAGTACAGTGTGCTGGCAGAACCGATGCAGGTGTTCATGGAACGGGGCAAGTAGTCCACTTTGAAACAACGTCAGAACGTAAAATGGTAGCTTGGACTATGGGGGCAAATGCAAATCTGCCGAAAGATATCGCAGTGCGTTGGTCAACGAAAGTCGATGAGTCTTTTCATGCTCGCTTCTCTGCAACGGCGCGTCGATACCGATATATTATCTTTAATAGTCCGCTTAGACCTGGGATTTTATCTTCAGGAGTGAGCCACTATCACGGCGAGCTCGATGAAAAAAAGATGCACCAAGCCGGTCAATACCTTTTAGGTGAGAATGACTTCACGTCCTTTAGAGCTGTTCATTGTCAGTCTCGTAGCCCATGGCGTAATATTATGCACTTAAATGTGACTCGCCACGGTCAATATGTGGTGATTGACATTAAAGCGAATGCCTTTGTTCATCACATGGTTAGAAACATTACAGGCAGCTTGATTTCGGTTGGAAAAGGCGAACAAGAGCCAGAATGGATCAAGTGGCTGCTGGAGGCCAAAGATCGCAAGTTAGCCGGCGCGACGGCAAAAGCTGAAGGCTTGTATCTAGTTGATGTTGATTACCCTGAAACATTTGGTTTACCTAGAGCACCAATTGGTCCTCTGTTTTTCCCAGACGAGTTAAGTTGATCGATCTTCGAACGATTTAACTTTATGAAAAATATGGGATGGCAGTACAGGAAATAGGTACAACCAGTTTTTTGTCTACAGTTGGCATTTAATATGCTTTAATCCACAACGCATAAATTCCAAATTTGTATCTTTCGCAATGCAGCGGAAGTGTTAAGAGAAAAGGTCTTCCATGAGTTGGCTTGAAAAGATTTTAGAAAAAAGCAACATCGTAAGCTCACGCAAAGCATCCATCCCTGAAGGGGTTTGGACAAAATGTACTTCTTGTGAGCAAGTTTTATATCACGCTGAGCTGGAACGTAACTTAGAAGTTTGTCCTAAATGTAATCATCACATGCGCATGAAAGCGCGTCGTCGTTTAGAAACATTTTTGGATGAAACAAATCGTGAAGAGCTCGCAAGCGAGCTTGAACCAAGAGATAAGCTAAAGTTCAAAGATTCTAAGCGCTACAAAGAGCGCATTTCTGCTGCACAAAAGAACAGCGGCGAGAAAGATGCTCTGGTTGTAATGAAAGGTGAGCTATTGGGCATGCCTATCGTAGCGTGTGCTTTTGAGTTCTCATTCATGGGTGGCTCAATGGGTTCTGTTGTAGGTGCAAGGTTTGTACGCGCAGTAGAAGCCGCGATTGAAAACAATTGTGGTCTTGTTTGCTTCTCAGCAAGTGGCGGTGCGCGTATGCAAGAAGCTCTAATGTCACTAATGCAGATGGCTAAAACCAGTGCCGCGCTTGAGCGTTTGTCTGACAAAGGTTTGCCGTACATTTCGGTCATGACTGACCCAACAATGGGTGGCGTTTCTGCAAGTTTAGCTATGCTAGGTGACATCAATATCGGTGAGCCAAAAGCTCTAATCGGCTTTGCTGGCCGTCGTGTTATCGAGCAAACGGTACGTGAAGACCTACCTGAAGGTTTCCAACGTAGTGAGTTCCTACTTGAGCACGGTGCTATTGATATGATCGTTGACCGTCGTGAAATGCGTCAACGTGTTGGTAGCCTAATCGCTAAATTGACGAATCAAGCGTCACCTCTGGTTGTTTCTGTGAACGATTCTCCAAATGAAGCCGCTTACGATGTACCAGAAGCGAAAGAAAAAGGGTAAAGTAGACACTAACAATGACCTAACATTTATGGTTTCAGTTAGATGACTCAAATCTCAATTCCTCAAGCCACATCACCTCTATCGATGTGGCTTGATTATTTAACTAGCATTCACACCTCTGCAATTGACCTTGGCCTTGAACGCGTTGAAGCCGTCGCCAAGAAAGCTCAATTAACCAAACCTGCTCCCACTGTTATCACCGTTGCCGGAACCAATGGTAAAGGATCAACTTGTGCTTTAATGGAAGCTATCTTGCTCGATGCAGGGTACTCCGTTGGGGTATATAGCTCGCCACATCTTATCCGATATAACGAACGCGTCCGAATCAACGGCGAAGATTTGAGTGATGAAAAGCACTCAAAGGCTTTCGACTTCATCGAAAAGCAGCGTGGTGACATTACGCTTAGCTTTTTTGAATATGGAACATTAGCTGCTTTACGTTTGTTCAAAACTGAAAAAGTAGACGTTGTACTGCTTGAAGTTGGGCTAGGTGGTCGTCTAGATGCGACAAATGTGGTTGATCATGATGTGTCTGTCATCACTAGCCTAGCGCTCGATCACATTGATTGGCTTGGCGACGATATCAATGTGATTGGTTTTGAGAAGGCAGGTATCTTCCGATCAGGCAAACCTGCTGTATGTGGCCAGCCGACACCGCCATCAACTGTTGCAGCTCATGCTGATGACATCAGAGCAACACTTCACCAAGTGGGTATTCAGTATCAATACCAAGTCGTGGATGAGAAAAGTTGGAAATGGGCGAGTGGCTCTTTTGGACTGGAAGATCTACCTTTACCGAACCTTCCTTTGCCTAATGCTGCAACTGCATTAATGGCTTTAGGGTGTGCTGAACTGGATATTAGTGATGTGAACATCGTCAACGGCTTGAAGAACGCGTCACTACCGGGTCGTATGCAGCGTATTAGTGACGCTCCAACGATTTTGCTCGATGTTGCTCATAACCCGCATTCGGCAGAATATCTTTGTAGCCAAGTTCAACGTCAGTATACTGACCGTAACCTACATGTGGTGGTAGCGATGCTGCATGATAAAGATATCGCAGCGACTCTTGCAGTTCTTGCTCCTATTACAAGCCACTGGTATCCAGCCTCGCTTACTGGCCCACGCGCTGCGACTGCGCAAGAAATACTTGAACACCTTCCACAGGCAGAGACGGGTTTCGATACGCCTGTAGAGGCTTTTGAAGCTGCATTGACAGCGGCGAGTCGGGAAGATGTGATACTAGTTGTGGGTTCATTTCATACTGTTGGTGAAGTATTAGAACACTGGCAGACAAAAGGAGAGTAAATGGCAAGCAAGTTTCAAAGCCGTTTAGTAGGAACAATTATTCTGGTGGCCATCGGTGTTATCGTTTTGCCAGATGTTTTGGACGGTAAAAAGACACATTACAAAGAAGACATTGCGAGCATTCCAATCAAACCGGAATTAGATAGCGATATAGAAACTTTTGAGGTTCTTGACCCTGTCGAGGATATCGTTGCGCTTCCAGATTCACCTGTTGAAGCTGTGGTTGGTGAAGCGGTTGTCGGAGAGGCTGCAGATCCTAAAGAAGACTCTCGTCCTCTCGATATTGTGGTTAATGTAGTTCCAGAAAAGAATGAATATCAAGATAGCGCTTGGATCATTCAGCTCATGGCACTCAAGAATGCGGATAACGCCGAGAATCTTGTCAAAGATCTTCAGAACCGTGGTTATCAAGCTCATACCAAAAGAGAAAACAGCTTTACTCGAGTTATTGTTGGGCCAGATGTATCCAAAAGTAAACTTGAACGGCAATTGATTGAATTGGAAAAAATAACCGGATCAAAAGGTCGATTGCTTAAATTTAAGCCATTAAATCCATAAGAAAACGTTTGCGTCGGCATTTTTTCTGTTAAAATGCGCGCCAACTTAAGATGTAAGTACAAAATGAATTGGTTAGATATTGTCATTTTAAGTGTGATCGGGCTGTCAGCCGTGATCAGTTTAGTTCGTGGTTTTGCTAAGGAAGCATTGTCACTTGTTATTTGGTTTGGCGCGTTTTTTCATCGCCAGTCAGTACTATGCAAAACTTGCTGTGTACTTTTCCAATATCGAAGACGACATGTTCCGCAATGGCGCCGCGATCGCTGCACTATTTATTGCAACATTGATTGTTGGAGCCGTAGTCAATTATGTCATCGGCCAATTAGTGCAGAAAACGGGTCTTTCGGGAACCGATAGAGTTTTGGGTATCGTTTTTGGAGCGTTACGCGGAGTTCTTATTGTTTCTGCTGGCCTGTTCTTTATGGATGCTTTCACAACAGCACCAGACACAGTTTGGTGGAAAGCGTCGGAACTGGTGCCTGAGTTCAGCAGAATCATTGCACCGTTCTTTGAACATTTACAAGCAACATCAAGTTTCTTATCTGGCGCGATTTAGCGCCAGTCATTGTCGCAAATCGAGGGTTAGGACATGTGTGGTATTGTTGGAATCGTGGGTACAACGCCTGTAAACCAGTCTATCTATGACGCATTAACGGTTTTACAGCATCGTGCCAAGATGCCGCTGGTATTTGTACCATAGAAAGCAATCGTTTTCGTCTGCGTAAAGCAAACGGATTAGTTAAAGATGTGTTTGAAGCAAAACACATGCAACGCCTTCAAGGAACGGTTGGTATCGGGCACGTTCGTTACCCAACAGCAGGTAGCTCAAGCGCATCTGAAGCGCAACCTTTCTACGTGAACTCTCCGTTTGGTATCACGCTAGCTCACAACGGTAACCTAACTAACGCTAACGAAGTTCGCGAGAAATTGTTTGCCAAAGACCGTCGTCACGTCAATACAACTTCTGACTCAGAAGTACTACTAAACGTGTTGGCCCATGAAATCGATACGGTTAAGGGTAATGTGACATCTGAAGATGTATTTCGTGCTGTTGCAAATGTTCACCGTACTATTCGTGGCGCCTATGCTGTGACGGCAATGATCATCGGTCACGGTATGATTGCTTTTCGTGATCCAAATGGCATTCGCCTCTATGTCTTGGTAAACGTGAAATTGATGGCGTGATTGAGTACATGGTGGCATCAGAATCCGTAGCATTAGATGCGGTAGGTTTTGATTTTGTTCGTGATGTTGCGCCAGGTGAAGCTGTTTACGCCACATTTGATGGTGAACTACACGCGAAGCAATGTGCTGATAACCCGAAATTGAACCCGTGTATTTTCGAGTTTGTTTATTTCGCTCGTCCAGATTCATTCATCGATAAGATTTCTGTGTACAGTGCGCGTGTAGAAATGGGTGAACTACTTGGTAAGCGTATTAAAGAAGAGTACGCAGAGCTTGATATCGACGTTGTTATTCCAATTCCAGAAACGTCGAACGATATTGCGCTACGCATTGCTCAAGCGATTGATAAACCATATCGCCAAGGTTTTGTTAAAAACCGCTATATCGCGCGTACTTTCATCATGCCAGGCCAGCAGCAGCGTAAAAAGTCAGTTCGCCGTAAGCTAAATGCTATCCGCTCTGAGTTTAAAGACAAAAATGTACTACTAGTTGATGATTCGATTGTGCGTGGCACGACATCAGAGCAAATCATTGAGATGGCGCGTGACTCCGGGGCGAAGAAAGTATTTATGGTGTCTGCGGCTCCTGAAGTACGTTTCCCGAACGTTTATGGAATTGATATGCCAAGTGCGACTGAGCTAATTGCTCACGGTCGTGATAACCAAACCATCTGTGATCAAATTGGTGCCGATGCTTTGATTTTCCAAACACTTGAAGATCTTGTGACTGCAGTAGGTTCAGGTAACCAAGATATTACTCAGTTTGATACTGCTGTATTTAATGGTGAGTATGTAACAGGTGATATCGATCAATCATACCTAGACTATCTAGAGTCTCTACGTAGTGATGATGCAAAGGTCCAACGTGAGATTCAGCAAGACCTAGCGAACTTGGAACTGCATAACGAAGGCTCATAATTCTGACGCTACTTTGCGACAGATTTGAATGAGTAAAAAGGCTTCCTAGATTGGAAGCCTTTTTTGTATCGATAAGATTAACGTTTTGCTGGAATGAGCTGAGACACAATGAACAGCGCAGTGGCACTTAGTACAACCGAAGGGCCTGCTGGGGTATCGTAATGCCAAGAAAAGGATAGGCCTCCAAGCACTGATATCGCACCTATTATCGAAGCATACACCGCCATTGATTCTGGTGTGTTAGCCAGCTTTCTTGCAGTCGCTGCAGGAATGATGAGAAGGGACGTCATAATCAGTGCCCCGACAAACTTCATGCCGACGGCAATCACTAAACCCACCATTAACATTAAGATCAGACGCATGAGGTCAACGTTATGTCCTTCTACTGCAGCCAAATCTTCGCTGATAGTAGTGGAGAGCAATGGGCGCCAGAACACGATCAGTAGTCCGAGTACGACTAAAACGCCGACATAGATAAAAATAAGGTCTTCGGGCGATACCGCTAAGAGGTCACCAAATAGATAACTCATGAGATCGACTCGAACGTTATCTAGAAAGCTGATGGCAACTAAACCTAATGACAATGCACTATGGGCTAATATACCAAGCAACGTATCGGTTGCTATTAGCTGTTGCCTTTGTAGCGTAACTAACACAACGGCTAGCGCGAGACAGCATATAAGCAGTGCGAAGTAGAGGTTTATGTCCAGAAGAAAACCAAATGCGAGCCCATGAGAGAGGCATGAGCGAGGGTGTCACCGAAATAAGCCATCTTGCGCCAAACAACGAACGAGCCCAAAGGGCCTGCAATCAGGGCAATACCAAGGCCTGCAAAAATCGAAGGGAGTAGAAATTCAATCATGAATGGTGGCCGTGGTTATGGTGAGAACAAGTTGCACCGTCTTCGGCTACTGGCTCGCCAGCAAGGTCGTGATGATGGTGGTCGTGTTGATGTTGGTAAAAGGCTAACGCATCGGTTCGGTGGTCACCAAATAGCGCTAGGTAGTTTGGATGTTTAGTAATATCCGCTGGGGCTCCGGAACAGCAAATGTGGTGTTGCAAGCAGATAACATGATCGGTTTTAGCCATGACCAAATGTAAATCGTGAGAAACCATGAAAATGGCACACCCAAAGCGATGGCGAATAGAATCTATGAGATTGTATAAGTCGATTTGCCCTTGAACGTCGACACCTTGTGCAGGCTCATCGAGTACCAATAAGTCAGGCCTTTGTAGTAGTGCTCTTGCAAGAAGTACACGTTGGGTTTCGCCGCCTGAAAGTGCGTGCATGTTGGCAGTGATCAAATGATCCGCACCGACTAACTTGAGCGCTTCATTAAGTTCTTGCTGGCTGAACCGCCCTGCAATTTTAAGGAATCTAGTGACGTTAAGTGGCAGAGATTCGTTAAGCTTGAGCTTTTGAGGAACGTAGCCAATTCTCATTCTTTTAGGCTTATTGATTGTTCCTGTATAAGAGGTTTGAAGTCCAAGCAGAACTTTAACTAGAGTAGACTTACCTGCGCCGTTAGGGCCAATCAAAGTGGTAATTTGCCCTTTGTGTAACTCAACACTAATTGAGTCGAGAACTCTCTTATCGTTGAAGGTGACACAGATATTATTTAGCTCAACAAGAGCAGACATAAATAAAACTCATTTGCAAAAACTTAATGTGATAATGTAACATTTGTCTTCCCTTAACGCCACACAGTAAAGAATAAAGCTTATGTTTCGCAAAATTGTCGCAGTAGCATTGCCACTATTGGTGAGTTTACCAGCAATGTCTATGAACGTTCTGACCAGTATCAAGCCGATTCAACTCATCGCTAATGAGTTGGTGGCAGAGAATGACTCGTTGGATGTACTGCTTGCGTCGAACACTTCACCTCACGACTATGCGCTGAAGCCGTCCGATGTGCGTAAAGCGCGTTCCGCCGATCTAGTAATCTGGTACGGACGCGATCTAGAGCCGTTTCTTGAAAGTGTTGTTACCGACAATGAGCATGTATTAACCATCTCTGAAATTTCTGGTTTACAGCTGAGAGCATTCGATGAATCACATGCGCATGATCACCATGGCCATGATCATGGAACACATGATCCACACTTTTGGCTTGGTACAGAACCATCACGAACAGTTGCTCGTGCGATTACTGATCAACTAATAGAGCTGGATAAAGATAATGAAGCGCAATACAAAGCCAAACTTGAAGTGTTCGAAGCGAACTTAGACAAGACAATTGTCGACATTAGAGAGCAGCTAGCACCAGTGCAACAAGAGGGTTATTATGTTTTTCACGACGCTTACGGTTACTTCGAAGCGGAGTTTGGCCTTAGTCAACTTGGCTTTTTTACTGTGAGCCAGATCGTCGTCCTGGCGCGAAAACACTAGTGCAAATACGTAGTGCGCTTTCTGAAGGCAAGGCGAAATGCGTTTTCTCTGAACCACAATTTACTCCTGCGATTGTTACGTCCGTTACGCGTGGTAGTGATGTGTTAGTTGGAGAGTTGGACCCGATTGGTTCTACAACACCAGTTGAGCAGGGCGGCTACTTCAACCTCTTGAAGACAGTTTCAAACAGCTTTTATAGCTGCTTGTCTCAGTAACTGAACAACGAGTCTAAGAGAGCGATTTATCGCTCTTTTTTTTTGCTTAAAATACCTTAAATAAGTTGGTTTATTTGTAAGCTGTCGTGATCGTGGCGATAGTTTATCTATCTCAAGAGTAGAGCTTGTGTCGTAAATAAGAAAATTCGTATAGTATTAGATAATTAGCTTCAAAAAATAACTTGCTGTCATTGGACTTTTACTTGTTGCTACGTGGATAAAGGCTTGCTGCATATACTAATTCGCTGGATGCTATGCGTACTTTTCTCATTACCAGCATTCGCGTCGGATTCCTCACCTTCAATTTTCTATCCTTTGCCGACTCAGGCTGAAGGGCGTGTCTTCGTGGCTCAAGATCTGTACTTAGGTGAAGAAGGGGGGATTTGGATTCATGATATTCACAATAATGTCGCTTTCTTCGATGGCAAATCGATGTCGCAAGGCGAGGTTCGGTGCTTGATGATAACTATGAGCAAGTGACTTATCTCGATAGTGCTTTTTGGACTTTTATTGATAATGAAATCTACCGTGTTCTGCCTAATCATGAACGTGAACTCGTATTCAGTCTTACTCCTGGTGCGGTAATTAATAAAATCGGTTCGTCAGATCGTCATATCTGGCTAACCGATGATACGTATTTCTATACCTACAATGTAGATACACGTGATTTTCAATCCCGTTCATTGATGGAACTTTATCAATCGAGCGAATCTAGTCAGACCTTCATTAATGATGCCCAGTATGTTCTGTCTAATTGGGTAGTTGCTACCAATTCAGGGACTTATATCACCGACGGCACCGGTTTTAATCATGTCGCCAACTCCGGTAAGTTCTTTATTGAAATGGCTTACTTTTCAAAGCAGAGAAGAGAGGTGGTGATTGGTACTCTTAATGGGGCACTTATCATTGATATCACTAACCCCAATAGCACGTTAAAACATGTAGGCAGCTCCCATGTTCTGACCGTTACCGAAACAGAGCAAGCTTACTGGATCGGGACTGAAGATGGCTTATTTGTTTACTCATTTGTCGACGGGACAACACGCAAGTATACCGAAGGTGGATTGCATGATTTTGAGCTAGCGGGTAATAAAATTTACTCATTAGTAAATGATCAAGCCGGAGGGATATGGATTGCGTCTAATAAAGGGATTCAGTACTTTTCGATTTTTGGTCAAAAGTTTGAGCGACTTTCAAGTCGACTGTTAACCTATGATAAGCAGTTAGAAAAGCCTGTTTTGATGCGAAAGAGTTCTGGCCGAGATGGCTATTGGCTAATCACCAGTTTAGGTTTATATCGTGTGAGCTTGCAGGGGCAAACCAAACGAGACCTTATTTTTAAAGGCAACGTGAACGACATCGCTGAGTTTGGAAATCTTCTGCTGGTTGCGACAGAAGAAGGGCTGATTTGTATCGATATTGTCACCAATGAAGTGGTCATTGACAAATTACCTGAAAGTTTAAAGAACATCGAAATCGACTTTGTAGAAGTGGATACCGACGGGGTGATTTGGACAGTAACGAACGACCAACTCTCTTCGTTTAATCCTGAGAGTAATGAATACAAAGACTATTCAAACCAATGGATAATAAGTGCTCACTTACCCGCAAAGGTCACAGACATTAAAGCCAGTTCTGAAAAAGGTCTGTTTTTGGGAACCGACCATGGCCTGTATAGTATTCGGAATGGACATGTGCGCTTCTTTAAGCAGAGTGAAAGAATTGGTCAGGTGACTCATATAGAGGAGTCGCAGAACTTGGATGTTTGGGTAGCCAGTACTTACGGTGTATTTCGTATATTGGATGACGTTGAAACGATATCTCAAGTTACGCTCGCAGAATCGAATATTATCCCTCAATGTGTCATATCCACCTCAGACGGTGTATGGCTAACTACGTCCTCTGGTTTATCTTATTACACGGTAGATGGCGTGCTTGAAAAACACTTTGGTAAGCCCTTTGGCATAATAAACAATGAGTTCATTCCTCGGCTTTGCTCTGCTTCAGAAGATGGAACAGGTAGGTTGATATTGGGCTCGCGTTATGGGCTTATCACTGTGTTACCAGATGAACTTCTGGTGAGTCAGATCCCGACCAGCCGCGTCATTTTTAGTCAAATCAGGGTAGACCAAGAACCAGTGGCCATTGGCCAAGCTCGTTCACTCGATCTTTCTATAGGTTACGGTCAGTCAATTAGTTTCTTGTTCGGATTGATGCCTCAATCGAATAGTCAGCAGTTGGAATATCGATTGGGAGAGAATGAAGAGTGGCAATTGCTAGAAGGGGTGCAACTTACATTTGAGCACTTACAGCCAGGATCCTATCAACTTTTTGTTCGTATTCGAACGCAGCAGCAACAGGGCAGTAAAATCTATAATCTTGATTTTAATGTGGGTAAGCCTTGGTACATGAATGCTTGGACTATTGCACTGTTTCTGTCACTAACCATCATATTGATTAGCTTAGCGTTTGTATGGCGTTCGCGACTGATATTACGCAGTAACCACAAGCTTAAAGCTCAGGTTGCTCTTAAGACCAACCAGCTGCGCCACCAAAGCCGAATCTTATTGACCAATAACCAACAACTTCGCAAGCAGCTTCATGTCCGACATATTTTGTTTGAGCAGGTTTTGGAGTCAATCAGTAACAATTTGCGCAAAATTGCTCGTCGGACATTGCCAGATGAGCAGCAAAAAGCCGAGCATTTTATAAATGCGGTGCAAAGTGAGCTGGAAATCCTTATTAACGTAAGGAGTGATAATACGGGCACTAAGCAAGTCCATGATCTTGCGATAGTGGCAACATCGGTGATTAATGGTTGGAGAGAAGAGTTCAATAAATCGGGGATTTACATCGAACTCGTTAACAATAGCCCAGAAAAGTCGGCATACGTTGAACTTACGGAGTTCAATTTGGACATCATGTTTAATGCGTTATTCGCCAGTCTTTTAAAGCGTTGTTATCGTAATCAGCAAGTTATGGTGACATTAGACAGTGATAGCGAGTTCTCAACGCTTAAGGTCATCGACCCAGGCTCTGCTTTACCTCAGTTGGAGAGTGGAGTGTCTGTCGACCACAATGATGTTTCATTAACTGAATTACCAGTTTGGGTCGAGAACAGTGGTGGTACGCTGAGGTTTTACACCTATGATGAGCGTAATATTGTTGAAGTGACTTGGCCAACGGCTACTGTCTCTTCTGAATTGGGTTTACCCGCAGAAGAGCCTCGTGAATCTGTTTTAGATGAAGGGGACCCGTGGCTGATGAAGTTAGAGCAATTGGTACAAGACAATTACGCGAATGCTGACTTCGGTACCAATTCTGCGGCTAAGTTGATGTATGTTTCTGAGCGAAGTTTACAGCGCCGCTTTAAACAAGCAAAAGACAAGACTTTTAAAGAATACCTCAATGAAGTTCGTTTGGAACAAGCGTGTCGCATGCTACTAAAAGGCGACAAAGTATCCAATGTCGCATTCGAATGTGGCTTTAATGACCCATCGTATTTTAGCCAGCGCTTTAAGCATCACTTTGGCATGTCACCTACTCAGTTCGTAGAGGAGAGCGAGTAATCTGAGCTTTACTAACCATAGCTTTTATTGACCTCAGCTTTTACCGCCTTCTCGTGCTCACTCTTCAAATCTAATAGTCTAGTTAAACACAACCAACATTTGAGATTAACTCAACAAGTTAGTGGCTTAGGTACTTACTTAGGTTCGCTAATTAACGTTCGGGATATCGGTATACATGCGTTTTAGCTTCGCTCGCGATCTATCAATAACACGTTCCGTGGTAGAGGTAAAAGTTAGGTGTTGTGAAGCTATAACGGGGGTTAGGTATGTGAAGATAATTAGGGCTGAGAAGTAGTGTTGGTAAGATTTGGAAAGATAAGAAAAAAAATATCGTGGTATAGCCGGGGGGACTATACACGGGTGCCAATGACACCTTCGCTTGCTGCCGGAGTAGTATGGCGAGCCATACTACCTCTGGAATTCTAAAGTCGAGGACGATTGCCTCTCGATGGATTAACTATAAGTCTTACCACTTTTTTCACTTATAAAATTAACGCCAGAAAAGCATAAGAAATCCGACACTTTTTAATCGTGTCTTTAAGTTGTTGAAAATTAAATATTTATTTTTTGTGTTTTTATTTTTTTAGCATTTTGCAAAGTTTTGAGTAGCACCAAAATGACCATTGTTAACGTTTTTTGACGATTGGCGTTTTTACAAAAGTGACGAGATTGACGAGGGATGCGAAGTGAAGAAGGCATTGATAGGAGGAACAAAACATCCTTAGCAAGGAAAGTCCATCAAAACACCCGTTCAACAACACAGTTAATGAATAACCACGATGACAGCTAGCCATTTATATAGGCTTGTTAAGTTACAAATATGACGCTGTTGATTTTAAATGAAACCTTTTCTCATTTGTGATTGTTTTGGGGTTTTAATGGTTTAGGAGCTAAAGGGGGAAGTGGTGAGGTGTGAAAATGGTGATTTACAATGTTGTTTAGCGAGGACACATAAAGATAGATAAAGCCACCTGAGACCTAGTGGCTTTATTGGAAAGGGTTATGCAGTGTTGCCTTTGAGGAAAAAGTATCGCAACAAAATTAAACTAGTTCGCTTTTTGGAAAATTGAGCTCAGAGACAGAACGTTTTTAATTCTTTCGAGTATTTGGATCTGTTTGTCTTCTGTTCGGAATTCCCCGGCCGTATTGCCCCATAAAGGTCCGGGCCAAGCAACATCATCCTTGAAACGCGCGATGTGATGAATGTGTAGCTGGGGCACTATGTTCCCCAGCGCACCCAAATTCAGTTTATCTGGACGGAAAGTAGCTTCTAATGCTTGGCTAACAGCTTGAGATTCCAATAGAAACTGCTGCTGTTCTGGCATTGGTAGATGATGCAGCTCTTTCAAGTTGGCACGCTTTGGTACCAAGATAACCCATGGAACAGCGTTGTCTTTGTGCAGTAGTGCGATACAAAGCGGGAAGTGGCCAATAACAGTGGTATCTTTTGCTAACTGAGGATGTAGTTCAAAACTCATTATTTTATCCAGACTGAAATGATTTATTGGATTATACGGCAGATAAAACAAAAGGCTGATGCTTTCACATCAACCTTTTTAATTTTGTCGAGTCGCGAATCGCTTACATGCGCTCTAGAGTATCAATGCCAAGTAGTGATAGGCCTTGCTTGATTGTCTTCGCGGTTAGCGCTGCAAGTTTTAATCGGCTTTGTTTAACTGATTCATCTTCAGCTACTAGGATTGGGCACGCCTCATAGAAGCTAGAGAATTGGCCCGCTAGCTCAAACAGATAGCTACACATGATGTGTGGCTGACCTTCTCGAGCAACCGACTGAACGGCCTCTTCAAATTGCATCAGTTTAGCAATCAGTGCTTTCTCTTTTTCGTCAGTGATTTTGATCTCACCTTGAAGCTCATCCATAGACACGCCAGCTTTAGCAAACACAGACGCAACGCGAGTATAAGCGTATTGCATGTAAGGAGCAGTGTTGCCTTCGAATGCTAGCATGTTGTCCCAATCGAACACGTAATCTGTAGTGCGATGCTTAGACAGGTCGGAGTATTTAACCGCTGCCATTGCGACAGTAGTAGCAATATTGGCTTTCTCTTCTGCATCCAAATCTGGGTTCTTAGACTCGATCAGTTTTGCTGCGCGCTCTTCTGCTTCATCTAATAGGTCAGCCAGACGAACCGTACCACCTGCACGAGTTTTGAATGGCTTACCATCTTTACCTAGCATCATACCAAATGCGTGATGCTCAAGTGATGTTGACTCTGGAACATAGCCCGCCTTACGAACGATAGTCCACGCCTGCATTAGGTGTTGATGTTGGCGAGAGTCGATGAAGTAAAGTACGCGGTCAGCACCTAGCTGCTCGTAGCGATACTTGGCACATGCGATATCCGTTGTAGTGTAAAGGAATCCGCCATCGCGCTTTTGAATGATAACGCCCATTGGGTCGCCGTCTTTGTTCTTGTATTCGTCTAGGAATACAACTTGTGCGCCATCGTCTTCAACAGCCAAGTTCTTCTCTTTAAGATCAGCGACGATAGTCGGAAGCATATCGTTGTACATGCTTTCGCCCATCACATCTTCACGAGTCAGTGATACGCTTAAGCGGTCGTAGTTACGCTGGTTTTGAATCATGGTCACATCGACCAGCTTTTTCCACATTTCTGCGCAGAACTCATCGCCACTTTGTAGTTTGACTACGTAGTTACGAGCTTTAACCGCGAACTCTTCGTCTTCATCATACAGTTTTTTAGATTCACGATAGAAGGCTTCAAGGTCAGCTAGCTCCATAGATACTTCACCTGATGCTTGCTGAACACGCTCAAGGTTTGCGATAAGCATGCCGAACTGAGTACCCCAGTCACCGATGTGGTTGGCGCGGATGACTCTGTTGCCCAAGAACTCTAATGTACGAACAACCGCATCACCGATGATAGTTGAACGAAGGTGGCCAACGTGCATCTCTTTAGCAACGTTCGGCGCTGAGTAATCAGCAACGATGGTTTTCTCTTCTTCTTTAGCAACGCCAAGACGTGAATCTGCCAATGCCGCTTCTGCTTGTTTTGCGAGGAACTCTTCACTCAGGAAAATATTGATAAAACCAGGCCTGCAATTTCTGCCTTACTTGCAATGCCTTCAAGGTCTAGAACATCCAGTACTTTTTGCGCAAAATTCTCGTGGGTTTGTGCCCAATTTTTTTGCTACGCCCATGACGCCGTTAGCTTGATAGTCGCCAAATTGTGGTTTTGCAGATTGACGGACCGCTGCAGGACTTCCTGCAGGTGCGCCAGCGGCTTCAAGAGCCTGAGATACTTTGTCATTAATAAGTGCTTGGATATTCACACGGGTTTCCTTCTATTCAAGGACAAAGAACTCGGCTTATTGAGTGCCGAGTTCTGTTAGAGTTCACAAAAATGAGGCTAATGATAACAACTTTATTGCTTTTCATACAGAGACGATTCGGGGAATTTTTAACTTTTTCGATTGAATGGAAATGTACGATAGTTTGGGTTTACTATTGCAGCCGAATATACACCCAAGTGACTTCAAGATGCAGGATTCTGAGCGTTGTCATGGGTTCAAGTTCAAGGCAAATGACGCTGTGGAATAACGAGTTCTTTCCAAGTCATTTAACGCTGAAATTGAATCAGTGATACGCTCCCGAAGGGCGAATTTGCCTAGCTCGCACAGGTTGTTAACGATTCTCAATTTAGAACCACTAGATTGTTGAATCGTTGCCTCGTTTGCAAACTAGGCAATTCTCGCTGAACCACGCACCTTGAGGTTACTTGGTATAGAGAACAGAACCCCGAAAAGAGAGTCATAATGACCAGTCAATTGATTGAAAAACGACTTAACACCGGAACTCATGATCCAAGATCTAGATTCTTTCATGGGAAAAATTGAAGAGCTTACAGCGATGCTTAAACTGGATTTGAGCTTGGCCCAGGCTGATCATATTGCACTTCGCATTAACGACCTAGAAACGGCCAAAGCTGCCCATCTTTCATGGGCGGAGTTTGGTAAGGTGATATCGCAAGCTCAAATTAACGGACGGCCAATTATTGTATTCGAGTTTAATCAGCCGTTAAAAAGCAAAGGTTGGTCTATAGAGTGCCTAGAGTTGCCGTACCCTGTTGAAGGCAAACTTTACCCCAGCGAAAGTTGGGAGCACGTAGAGTTTGTGGTGCCTTCACATGCCCAAACCGCAGATGAGTTTCTGGCTGATTTAAAACATACTTATCCTGAATTTGGAGCGCAATACGATCAATTGCAAGGTTTGGGTATTAAAACAAAGCTTTCAAGTCCAAAAGGCGAGGGTGAGCGTTTAAATAACCCTACAGTGGCATTCAAATACAAGGGGATCTGTATCAAGCTTCATCCGCACTCATTGAAACGAATTGTTGAGTCAGAGCAGGCGTAAGTGCCTATTTATTAGAAGATTGGACAGTAATTCAAAGAAAAGGAGCTCGAATGAGCTCCTTTTTCAATATATCTGATTGAAGTTTATTGGATAGGCACTCTAGCCTAAATCGTAGTCTTTCGGTCTCAACTGAAACTCTTCAATCGACCCAATCTCTAGTCCCAAATCTAGAGGTGCGGCTTCGTGGTGCACATTACCTTGCGTATGCATGATTAGCCTATTGGCTGTTCGTGGTTTTAACTCATTGACAACGAAACGTATCATGTCGCTACGACTCAAGTTTTTAAGCTCTTCGAGGACGCGTTGCCTTTGATTAAAGTTCTCGTCCTTGTTACCAATCGCCACCCATAGTCTTTGAGCACGTCCACGCAGGGTGGTATCTGGTGTTGCGATCTGATTCCAAAGACCGCGTTTACTGCTGTGCCACTGATATTCATTAAGCTCTAACAGTACCATGTAGAAAGCATTCAAAAATTCGTCGATTGAGCTAATAAGCTCCGAGGGCGCTGCGTTTGGTGACTGTACATAGAGCACAATACCTGGATGCTTATTCAGCGGCATATTTCCCGTGCCAACCATATAGCCTAGTTGCTGTTTGGTTCTTATCTCATGGAAGAAAGTCGCGGACATCAAATGATTTGCAAGCGAATACAACGCGATGTTTCTAGGGGCGATATCTTCGCATTGGTAATAGACAACAATAGCGGAGTCTTCTTGATTGCAAATAACTTCTTTCTGGAAGGTTCCATTCTTGCCAAGCATAACCAAAGGTCGCAATGATTCTTCATAGCTTTGATCTTTGACGCGTAGCGCGTCTTTTAAAGTATTCCCAAGCGCGAGTGCTTCCTCTTTGTGCCAGTCACCATAAATAAACATCTCAACATGCAGCTCAGCCAAAATCTTGTCGACGAACGCGGCAAGTTCACCCACTTCTATATGTTCAAGCGCTTCTATCAATGCCGAATAAGGAGGGTTATTGGGTTGCAGGATCCCCGTCATAGCATTGAAAAGTTGGGAAATCGGGCGATCTTGCTCTGAGTTTAGCCAATTTCTCAATAATTGTTGCTTGATTGAATCAAAAGCGCGTTGAGCTAAACTCACGTGCGGAAAAACGGCTCAAAATGAGTTTGAGAAGTTCGGGTTGTTTTTGACTAAAACCCGAAATGGTAAGAGTCACTCCTCCCTGATGGGCATAAAGGTTGTAGCCCATACCAGCGATTTCAGCTTGGTAAGTCTCTTCTGCTAAAGAGTCTAAAAACATCTCGACACAAAGCCTAGTCTTGACGATATTTTCTGCATTGGCAACGGCATGAGGGCTGTCGATAGCGACATACATGACCCCTTTAGGCACACGAAATTGACTGTCTTGCAGATGCCACAATTTAAATCCAGATAGCTCTTCAATCACTTCAGGCGTATCGAGAGATTGCTGAATAGGCTTTGGATCGAGGTCGTAGCATATATAAGGGTTACGCTCTGGAAGAGAAAACTCGAGCTCAGTTTCTTTATTAAATCGTTCAATCTGTTTTGTAGAAAAGTGAGAAACAGAGTAGGGAGTATTATACCATTTCGCCTGTTTGTCGTGATTTCCCCCTTTGCAATCAGTACCATGCGCAGATTTTCAGGGGTGAAATAGCCAGACAGCTCTTCAAGTAGCGATGGATTGAAATCTTGCATCATATAGTCGCCATAAACGACATCTTCAGGTAGGTAATGCTGCATGTTCATTACTAAGTGACTGGCGAGATCTAAAGAGCGTGTTGGCTCTTGAAAACGAAATGCGGATTCGAGAACAGCCTGTTTCTCGTTATAGCGCCACTCGTCATACTCGTTTGAGGAAATCAAGTGAATGTAATGAAAGACCGCCTGAGTAATCTCATCAATGTGCTCAATGCCTTCAAGTGTGAGTGCGCAGCTGATGCTAAATTCACGATAGTTACTGCCGGAAGTACCACCGCCTGCCGATAAAGAGTTGATCCACCCTTTTTGCTTTAGCGCGATCATCAAGCTGCCAGGGCCTTCATAACCAAGTAAATGCGCAAAGTAGGACAAAGGCTTACCTTTGTAATAGTCGTTTACGTTGGGTAGCGGAAAGGCTAACGTCAGCTTTCGAATATCCTTCACAGGCTCTACGTGGATCTTGATACCTGTGTGGTCTTGCGTTGTATAAGGGACAGTAATGGACTTCCCTTGAAGGCTTTGGTTGAGGACTGATGAAAATTTATCGGTAACGGCTTTAGTCATTTCCTCAATCGAGTGACTGCTCACTACGGTAAGAGTCATCAAATCAGCGGAATACTTAGTTTGATAGAAGCCTAAGATTTCGTTGCGAATAGTTTGCCCATTTCGATCCCCAAGTGTCTCTAAGTTACCGACAGAGAACTTGGAGAAAGGGTGTTCTAGGTTGATGGTCTCTTTCAATACTTGATATAGACGTCGAGAGTCATCATTCAATTTGAGTTTGTATTCAGATTCGACTGCTTGTCTTTCTTTGTCTAAAGATTCTTCGTTAAAAAGCGGGGCAGTAAAGAACTGACTGAAGCGGTCTAAACTCTTAAAAAACGCATTAGGCGACACGTCAAAGAAGAAGCAAGTATGTTCTGTGCCCGTCCAAGCATTGTTACTGCCGCCGTGTTGACTAATATAGCTTTGAAATTCACCGACTTTAGGGTATTTTTCCGTTCCCAAAAAAAGCATGTGCTCTAAATAGTGTGCGAGACCTTCACGTTCAATAGGGTCATCGAAGTGCCCAACGTTGACGGCTAGAGCTGCCGCCGATTTTTGCGCATTACTGTCATGAACAATAAGTACCCTTAGACCATTGTCTAGCGTTAGGTATTTGTATTCATTACTATCATTTGGGCTAAGGTGCACAGGTTTTCTCCAACGGTGAATTACCTTAAGTATGACTCTCATTAACAACGCTGCAAATTACAGCGCGAAGAAATCAGAGCGAAGACAGAGAAATTGAAACAGAATTTGTCTTTTTAATAGATTGTTAAGAATGTCGAGGTCTTTAGCAAGGTACTTGATATAATTATTTTTAAGTAAATCAAAATCCTTACGTTGTTTGAGAGACTTTTAATCGGCAAAAAAGCTGAACTGTCGGTAAGTATAGGAATTAAAAATGAAAATATACATCATGCGTCACGGTGAAGCGGAACACTTTGCGGCGAGTGATTCAGAGCGAGCCCTTACTGCTCATGGCATCGACTGTTCGATTTCGGTCGCGAAGTCAGCGGCTCTCAATGGTGCGCAAGAAATCGATAAGGTACTGGTTAGCCCTTATTTACGCGCTCAGCAAACGTGGCAAGCCATCGAATCCAACTTTGACACTAAAAGCGTTGAAACGTGTGCAGATATTACGCCGTACGGTCAGGCGGAACAGGTCTTCGACTACGTAACGGCGCTAATCGATGTGGAAAAACTCAATTCGGTCATGCTCGTTTCTCACTTGCCTTTAGTGGGTTACCTAACCGCTGAGTTTGTACCAGACATGATTCCACCAATGTTCCCAACTTCTGGAATGATCTGTATCGAGTTTGATCCCGAAACGCAAAGTGGTCAAAAAGTCTGGCACTTGAACCCACAGTGATATTGATTCTGGTGGGTAATACGATGGCGTCGATCTTAATTTGAGCGAAAAGCTCACTTTAGGGTAACTCTATGTTGCAGCGCCGTTTGTTAGCCAGAATTTTGACATATGACAGTGGACTGATATTTGCATCTAGGTGCTACTGCCTGATTTAAGAACAAGACTACGACCCGTTAATCTATGAAATTCTCCTTACCGTTTGCGGATAAGCTACCGCCTATCCCTCAGCGAGCAGTGCCAGCGATCGGTGCGCCAGTTATGGTACTGGCCACCTTGGGTATGGTTGTTCTTCCCATACCTGCATTCATACTGGATTTATCTTTTACCTTCAACATCGCGCTGTCGCTGGTGGTGTTACTCGTTACGGTATACACACGACGCCCTCTAGATTTTGCTGCGTTCCCAACGGTTCTCCTAATTGCAACACTATTGCGTTTGGCACTTAACGTTGCGTCTACCCGTGTCGTTTTACTTTATGGGCACGAGGGCCCCGGAGCCGCAGGTAGTGTGATTGAAGCGTTCGGTAACGTCGTAATTGGTGGTAACTACGCGGTTGGTTTGGTCGTGTTCCTCATCTTAATGATCATTAACTTTATGGTTGTGACCAAGGGTGCAGGGCGTATTTCGGAAGTGAGCGCTCGATTTACGTTGGATGCGTTACCCGGTAAACAGATGGCAATCGATGCGATTTAAACGCCGGCCTAATTGACCAAGACCAAGCGAGAGTTCGTCGTTTTGAAGTGACCAAAGAAGCCGACTTCTACGGTTCTATGGATGGTGCGTCTAAGTTCGTAAAAGGGGATGCCATAGCGGGTATATTGATTCTTTTCATCAACATTATTGGTGGACTGACCATAGGTATGGCTCAGTACGGCCTCGGGTTCGGTGAAGCGATTCAAATCTATACTTTGCTAACGATTGGTGATGGCTTAGTTGCTCAGATCCCATCATTACTATTGTCTATCGGCGCCGCAATTATGGTGACGAGACAGAACACCGACGAAGATATGGGGCAGCAGCTTAGGTTCCAAATGTTCGACAACCCGAAAGCGTTGTTGATCACAGCATGTATCTTAGGTGTGATGGGTATTGTTCCGGGAATGCCACATTTTTCATTCTTGTTCCTAGCGATACTTGCTGGAGGCGGTGCGTATTGGTTGACACGTAAACAGAAGAAAGCCAAAGAAGATGAGAAGAATTTACCTGCAACGACAGAGCAGGAAGCCGCTCCGCAGAAAGAGCTGTCTTGGGATGACGTTCAGCCAGTAGACATCATCGGCCTAGAAGTGGGCTATCGACTTATCCCACTGGTAGATAGAGACCAAGGTGGCGAGCTGCTTGAAAGGGTGAAAGGGGTTCGTAAAAAGCTCTCGCAAGATTTCGGCTTCTTGATACCAGCAGTACATATTCGAGATAACTTAGAACTGACTCCAAACAGTTACCGCATTACTTTGATGGGGGTTGCGGTAGGTGAAGCCGAAATTAGACCAGACCAAGAGCTTGCGATTAACCCAGGACAAGTCTACGGCATGATTGAAGGGGAGCCGACAATCGACCCAGCATTTGGGTTGGAAGCTGTCTGGATTCGAGAGGAGCAGCGCGAACATGCGCAAGCACTGGGCTATACTGTAGTCGATTCTTCAACGGTATTGGCCACGCACCTTAGCCAGTTGTTAACCAATAATGCGTCGCAGCTAATAGGCCATGAAGAGGTACAAAACCTGCTTGAAATGTTGGGTAGGTCAACGCCGAAACTGGTTGAGAACTTTGTACCCGATCAACTGCAATTGGGTGTGGTGGTTAAAGTGCTTCAGAACCTGTTAAACGAAGCGATTCCAATTCGAGACATTCGTACGATTGTTCAAACGTTGTCGGAATATTCATCAAAGAGTCAAGAACCCGACATTTTGACTGCGGCGGTCCGGATATCGCTCAAGCGATTAATTGTTCAAGAAATCAATGGTATAGAGCCTGAATTGCCAGTGATTACTTTGATCCCTGAGCTGGAACAAATTTTGCATCAAACAATGCAGGCTTCTGGTGGGGAATCCGCCGGAATTGAGCCGGGGCTAGCGGAGAGGCTACAAGCGTCATTGAGCCAGGCGACGCAAGAGCAAGAACTGAAAGGCGAGCCTGCAGTTCTGCTTACATCAGGTGTCTTGCGCTCTACCTTAGCCAAGTTTGTGAAGAACACGATCCCTTCGTTAAGAGTGCTTTCTTACCAAGAGATCCCCGACGAGAAACAGATTCGAATTGTTCAGGCAGTAGGGAACTAGGCGAGAGCCAAAGGACTGCTTAAGCGATGAAATAACGGACAGCTACTTTGAAAATTAAACGATTTTTTGCCAAGGACATGCGTACCGCCCTTCTTCAAGTGAAAGAAGAACTTGGGGTGGATGCCGTTATTATGTCCAACAAAAAAGTTGCTGGTGGAGTAGAGATTGTTGCAGCCGTTGATGGGGAGCAAGCAGGAAAGCGTGCTTCCAGTAGCTACAACTCGCAGCCGCGAACTCAACATCAGAAGACCAGCAGTTACACGCAAGCCGCTTCTGCTGCCAAACCTTCCCAACGCGAGATCGATGATGATCGCGTTAGCCTTCAGTCTAGCGCAGACAATGGTCGTTCAATGACCAAGCGTTTTGCCAACATGCTCAAGCAGTACAGTAATGGCGCGAGTGAAGCAGAATCCGATCATCGCGCAGAGAATGAAGATTCTTTGTCGGCTTTGCTAAAAAGGCAAAATGAATCTCGTGGTGGTCGTTCAAATGATGTGAGCATAAATCAAGATTCACCACTTGCTAAATTGATTGCTGAAGATCGCCGTGTAGAGCGTCCTGCACCACGTTTGGACCCTACCCGCTATGATAGGCAGCGTAACAACGACAGCGCGTTAAATGGGGCAGAACTTGAGGAAATGAAAGAAGAGATGACATCTATTCGTCGCCTTCTTGAGCATCAGGTTTCTGGACTCATGTGGCAAGAAGTGGAGCGCCGCGAGCCCTTACGTGCAATGCTAATCAAACGCCTAGAGAGAATGGGCGTTTCTGCCGAGCTAGCAGATCAGCTCGCTTGTTACATTCCAGAAGACACGCCGCCAACGAAAGCTTGGAAAGCTTTGCTTGGCTTAGTGGCAGATCAAATTCCAGTAACAAAACAAGATATTTTGAAGCGCGGTGGTGTTGTCGCACTGCTCGGCCCTACTGGGGTGGGCAAAACGACCACGGTCGCGAAGCTTGCGGCAAGAGCTGCAATGGAGTACGGGGCAGACAACGTTGCGTTAGTGACAACGGATACTTACCGTATCGGCGCCCAAGAGCAGTTGTCGATTTACGGACGAATTATGGGTTGTCCTGTAAGAGTTGCTAAAGATTCCAACGAGTTAGCCGATGTAATCTATCAGTTACGTAATAGAAGGCTTGTATTGGTCGATACGGCGGGTATGGGGCAGCGAGATGTACGCTTGTCAGAACAGCTTGATACCCTAATGCAAGAAAGTGGTGAAGTGATCCATAGCTACCTCGTATTACCGGCTACAGCGCAACGAAAAGTACTTCAAGAAACCATTGAACATTTTAGACGCATTCCGCTTTCAGGATGCATCATGACCAAACTTGATGAGTCACTCAGCTTAGGCGAATTTGTCAGCGTAGTGGTTCAAAATGCATTGCCAGTCGCGTATATCGCGAATGGCCAACGTGTTCCTGAGGACATTGTCATTGCTCAACCGAAATATATGGTGGCAAAGGCGAATGAATTATTAGAGAAGTCGACAGAAAATGAACCTCACTTCTGGAATAGCGAATCAGAAGGGTTCTAGGCGGCGGACAACTATGACAAAGAATATGATACAAGACCAAGCAAGCGGATTACGCCGCCTTACCAAACCTTCATTGACTAAGGTTATCTCGGTTACCGGGGTAAAGGTGGAGTTGGTAAATCTAACGTTACCTTGGGTATGGCTATTTGCATGGCTCGCCAAGGCAAAAAGGTGATGGTACTGGATGCCGACCTTGGCTTGGCAAACGTTGATGTAATGCTCGGTATTCGTCCAAAACGTAACCTTGGACATGTGCTAGCGGGTGAATGTGACCTGAAAGATGCGATTGTTGAAGGGCCGCATGGTATCAGAATTATACCAGCGACCTCAGGTACACAATCCATGACGGAACTGAGTCATGCTCAACACGTTGGTTTAATTCGAGCATTTGGCAGTCTTGAAGATGAAATGGATGTGCTTTTAATCGATACAGCAGCTGGTATTTCTGATATGGTTGTCAGTTTTTCGCGTGCTGCTCAGGATGTTGTTGTTGTGGTATGCGATGAACCAACATCGATCACTGATGCATATGCGTTAATCAAGCTGTTGAGTAAGGATCATCAAGTCCAACGTTTTAAAATTGTTGCAAATATGGTCAGAAGCTACCGAGAAGGTCGAGAATTGTTTGCAAAATTGACGTTGGTCACAGAGCGATTCTTGAATGTGAGCCTTGAACTCGTAGCATGTATTCCATTGGATGATAAAGTTCGTCAAGCAGTTAAGAAACAAAAGATTGTCGTGGATGCATTTCCTCGCTCACCAGCTTCACTTGCTATTGGCTCACTCGCAAATAAAGCGATGACTTGGCCAATACCTAAAGTACCGAGTGGACATTTAGAGTTTTTTGTCGAACGCTTATTGAATAGAACTGAGAGTTTAGGGGAACCGTTTGGTGAATAAAGCGCTCACTTACGATCAATATGCTAACCAAAATAGCCAGAAGGCTTTTTTGGAGAAGTACTCTGTATTGGTCAAACGTATCGCGCATCACTTACTTGGACGTTTACCACCGAGTGTTCAAGTTGAAGACTTGATACAAGCGGGCATGATCGGGCTCTTAGAAGCTCAAAAGAATTATGACGGAAGTAAGGGTGCAAGCTTCGATACCTACGCGGGTATACGAATTCGCGGTGCTATGCTTGACGATATACGCCGTGGTGACTGGGTACCTCGTTCAGTGCACAGAAACAACCGAGAAATTAATCAGGCAATCTCTATCCTGGAAGGTGAGCTTAATCGCGATCCAACTGATGCAGAGGTCGCTAAACATCTAGGAATGTCCTTAGAACAATATCATACAGCGTTAACTGACATAAATTGTTCTAAGCTAGTAGGTATAGAAGACTTAGGCGTATCTGATGATGTTATTGCCCCAGTGGATGAAGAAGAGAACAGTCCATTCAAGGGGGTAGCGGATGAAATATTTCGCAAAGCTTTGGTAGAGTCGATAAAATCTCTACCTGAGAGAGAAGCGTTGGTTCTCTCTCTTTACTACGACGAAGAGTTAAACTTAAAAGAAATTGGCGAAGTTATTGGTGTCAGTGAATCTCGCGTGAGCCAAATTCTGAGTCAATCAATGCAGCGTCTGCGCACTAAACTAAGTGCTTGGACACAACCTGACTAAATACACTGACATAGAACTCAGTGGAGGCAATTTTGAATAAAAACATGAAGATACTTATTGTTGATGACTTTTCAACAATGCGCCGTATTGTAAAGAATCTACTTCGTGATTTGGGCTTTAACAACACCCAAGAAGCTGATGATGGTCTAACTGCGTTGCCAATGTTAAAGAAAGGCGAATTTGATTTCGTTGTTACGGATTGGAACATGCCAGGAATGCAGGGAATTGATCTGCTAAAGAACATCCGTGCAGACGATGAGCTAAAGCATCTACCCGTACTGATGATCACAGCAGAAGCTAAGCGCGAGCAGATTATTGAAGCGGCCCAAGCCGGGGTTAATGGGTACATCGTTAAGCCATTCACTGCTGCGACTCTAAAAGAAAAATTAGACAAAATTTTTGAGCGTTTATAAGTCAAATTGACAATTTAATGGGCGTAGAAAGGCCATTTCAGGATGATTTCATTAGAACAGGCAAAACAGCTAGTTGAACTACTAGAGCAAGGTCAGCAAGAAGAGGCAGACTCTCTTGTTAAATCGATCTATGTAGACGCTGGCAATCCAATGCTACAAGAAATAGGGACATTGACCCGCGATTTACACGACTCTCTTAAGCAGTTCAATCTCGAAGAGCGTATGACAGAAATCGCGAACGATGAAATCCCTGACGCGCGCGACCGTCTTCAATATGTCATTGACAAAACTGAGGTTGCAGCGAACAAGACCATGGATGCGGTTGAGCGTTGCATGCCTATGGCTGATAGCCTTCATGACTGTTTACTCCAAGTTCGTCCTCAATGGAATGAACTGATGCATGGTCGTATCGAACTTACCGAGTTTAAAGCGCTCTGCCATCGTATTGATGGTTTGTTGGAACAGGTTGAAGGCGATAGCTCTGAGCTGCGTATCAGCTGACCGAAATTTTAATGGCGCAGGACTTCCAAGACTTAACAGGGCAAATTATTCGTCGTGTAATTACCTTGGTTAACGAAGTCGAAGATCGATTAGTGCAGATACTGACCGCATTTGGGTCACAACAATTAGAAGAAATACCAGATAACAAGAACAAAGCATCTACTGAAGCGGAAGGGCCGATCCTCAACGCTGAAGAGCGCACGGATGCGGTGTCGTCACAAGACGAAGTCGATGACTTATTATCAAGTCTTGGGTTTTAGGGGTAACGTATGAGCTACGAATTAGACGAAGACATTCTACAGGACTTTTTGGTCGAAGCGGGAGAGATCCTAGAGCTGCTGTCAGAGCAGCTAGTTGAGTTGGAAAACAACCCAGAAGATAAAGATCTTCTTAATGCAATCTTCCGTGGCTTCCACACCGTTAAAGGTGGTGCTGGGTTTTTGTCACTGACTGAACTTGTTGATACCTGCCATGGTGCAGAAAACGTGTTCGATATTCTGCGTAATGGTCAGCGCTCGGTTACCGCATCTCTGATGGATACCATGCTTCAAGCGTTAGATACGGTTAATGAGCAGTTTCAAGCGGTTCAAGATCGTGAGCCACTTCCACAAGCGGAACAAGCGCTCCTTGATGAGCTACATCGCTTATGTAAGCCAGAATCTGAAGATGAAGCAGCCGCTGAGCCTGTAGCACCTTCGGCTCCTGAACCAGAACCTGTTGTCGAGCCTGAAGTCAATGCCCCTGCGCCTTCTGCAGAGGCATCAAGTGGCGGGTCTATTGACGAAATTACCCAAGACGAATTCGAAAAGCTTCTTGATGAGCTTCATGGTAAAGGTTCTGCACCAAGTTCCGCTTCTGCAGCACCGGCCGCTCCAGCTCCGACACCAGCAGCACCTGCTGCCAGTGAAGCGAGTGGCGATATCACTGATGATGAGTTTGAAAAACTGTTAGACGAACTTCATGGTTCTGGTAATAGCCCTTCGTCTATAGCTTCAGCTGCGGTCGCTCCGCCACCGCCTCCTCCGCCATCAAAACCTGCACCTTCTGCTGCCGCAGGCGGTGATGATTTGATGACAGACGAAGAGTTTGAAAAGCTGCTTGACGACTTACATGGTTCTGGAAAAGGCCCTTCTATTGAAGAGCTAGAAGCCGCAACTAAACCTGTTGCGCCACCACCGCAACCTAAACCTGCGATTGATCCTGCCCCTGCACCTGCACCAAAAGCGGCACCAGCTCCTGCTCCTAAAGCGGAAGCTAAACCGCCAGCTAAGAAAGACGCAGCGCCGCCGGCAACACAAACTAAAAAACCTCAAGCAGAAGCGACCGTTCGTGTTGATACCTCTACGCTTGATACCATTATGAATATGGTAGGCGAGCTTGTACTGGTGAGAAACCGTCTGCTCAGCTTAGGCTTGAATAGTAACGATGAAGAGATGTCTAAGGCCGTTGCCAACCTAGATGTCGTTACTGCTGACTTGCAAGGCGCGGTAATGAAAACCCGCATGCAACCAATCAAAAAGGTATTTGGTCGATTCCCACGAGTCGTTCGAGATATTGCTCGTAGCTTGAAGAAAGACATCAACCTTGAAATGCGCGGTGAAGATACGGATCTTGATAAGAACTTGGTGGAAGCCCTTGCGGATCCACTGATTCACTTAGTTCGTAACTCGGTAGACCACGGTATTGAAATGCCAGATGACCGTGTCGCAGCAGGTAAGTCTCGCCAAGGTAAAGTGATACTTTCCGCTTCTCAAGAAGGCGACCATATTGAACTTGCTATCGTTGATGATGGCGGTGGTATGGATCCAGATAAGCTTCGTGGCATTGCAGTAAAACGCGGCATGATGGACGAAGACGCGGCCTCTCGATTGACAGATAAAGAGTGTTTCAATCTTATCTTCATGCCTGGCTTCTCAAGTAAAGAACAGATTTCGGACATCTCTGGGCGAGGTGTGGGTATGGACGTTGTGAAAACGGCCATCAACACATTAAACGGCTCGATTGATATCGACTCAGAGATGGGTAAGGGTACAAAGATTACGATCAAGGTGCCACTAACTCTTGCGATTCTACCAACACTAATGGTTGGTGTTGCAGGCCATCCATTTGCTCTACCGTTGGCGAGTGTGAACGAGATTTTCCATCTTGATCTAAGTCGTACCAACGTGGTTGATGGTCAGTTGACAATCATTGTGCGCGAGAAATCCATCCCACTGTTCTACCTACAAAACTGGTTAGCGCCACAAGCTGGTCAAGTTGAGTTGCGTAAAGGACACGGGCATGTAGTCATCGTCCAGCTAGGTAGTCAACGAGTTGGCTTTGTGGTTGATAGCCTCATTGGCCAAGAAGAAGTGGTTATCAAACCACTAGACAATTTGCTACAAGGCACGCCAGGTATGGCGGGCGCTACGATTACGAGTGACGGTCATATTGCATTGATCTTAGATGTACCAGACCTACTGAAGCAGTACGCAGCTGCCTCAAGAATCTAGTTCGCACTCGCTTGAAAAAGGAATACTATGGCGATTAAAGTGTTAGTCGTTGATGACTCTAGTTTTTTTAGAAGACGTGTTAGTGAAATCATCAATGCGGAATCGCGCTTAGAAGTGATTGATGTTGCTGTTAACGGTAAAGAGGCAGTGGAAAAAGCGCTGTCTCTTAAGCCTGACGTCATCACTATGGATATTGAAATGCCAGTAATGGATGGGATTACTGCCGTGAAAGAGATCATGGCCAAGAATCCTATCCCTATTCTGATGTTTTCATCCCTTACCCATGATGGTGCTAAAGCAACACTCGACGCATTAGATGCAGGTGCGTTGGACTTCTTGCCAAAGAAATTTGAAGATATTGCTCGTAACCGCGATGAGGCAGTGTCACTGCTACAGCAGCGAGTCATTCAAATTTCATCGCGTCGTTCAATGATGCGCAGGCCGCTCCGTCCAGCTGCTCCAGCGAGAACAGCACGTCCAGCCGCAACGACAAGCGCATTGACTTCAAAGCCTGCGGCTAAGCCTGCGGCTCCGGCAGCTACGCGTTTTCGTGCATCGGGCAAGAAATACCAAATAACAGCCATTGGTACATCAACAGGTGGCCCAGTCGCTTTGCAGAAAATTCTCACGAGTCTTCCGTCAAACTATCCTCACCCAATATTGTTGATTCAACATATGCCCGCAACCTTTACAGCGGCGTTTGCTAGTCGTTTGAATTCTCTTTGTAAAATTCAGGTGAAAGAGGCCAGTGACGGTGATGTATTGAAACCTGGCGTGGCTTATCTTGCGCCCGGCGGTAAGCAAATGATGGTCGATGGCCGACCAGGCTCCGCTAAGCTGCGAATCATTGATGGCGGCGAGCGCATGAATTACAAACCATGTGTGGACGTTACGTTTGGGTCTGCAGCAAAAATCTATGCAGATAAAGTCCTATCAATGGTATTGACGGGAATGGGTGCCGATGGCCGCGAAGGCGCTCGAATGCTCAAGTCAGCAGGTGCAACTATCTGGGCACAAGATGAAGAGAGCTGTGTTGTTTATGGCATGCCACAAGCTGTTGCTAAAGCGGGGATCTCTACTGAAGACCTTCCTCTTGAGCGCATTGCTGAAAGAATGCTTGTTGAAGTTGGCCTTGCCAAATAGAGGGAATTAAATGATTGTCTGGAGTGTGGCTAATCAGAAAGGTGGCGTAGGAAAAACAACGACTACCATCACCTTAGCTGGTTTGTTAAGTAAACAAGGTAAACGAGTCCTGCTAGTGGATACGGATCCACATGGGTCTTTGACGACTTATCTTGGTTATGACTCTGATGCAGTCTCTGCCAGTCTTTTCGATCTATTTCAGCTCAAAGAGTTTAAGCCAGAAACGGTCAAACCTATTATCTTGCAATCGAATGTAGAAGGTATCGATATCATTCCTGCTCACATGTCGCTTGCAACCTTAGACCGGGTGATGGGAAACCGCAGCGGTATGGGGTTAATTCTTAAACGTGCACTTTTGGCCTTGCGTAGTGAATACGATTACGTCTTGATTGATTGCCCGCCAATTTTGGGTGTGATGATGGTCAATGCTTTAGCGGCGAGTAATCGTATCCTTATCCCTGTCCAAACAGAGTTTTTGGCGATGAAGGGCTTAGAGCGTATGGTTAGAACGCTGACTATTATGCAGAAATCACGCAATAAGGGTTTTAACGTAACGATTGTTCCTACGATGTACGACAAGCGCACGAATGCGTCACTTCAAACGTTGACTCAATTAAAGCGTGACTACCCCGACCAAGTCTGGAATTCAGCAATACCGATTGACACAAAGTTTAGAGACGCAAGCTTGAAGCATTTACCGGTTTCACATTTCGCCGCAGGTAGCCGAGGGGTATTCGCTTATAAACAGCTGCTTCTTCACCTTGAGAGGTTAGCGGTTGATGAGTAGTGATATTCAGCTTTCAGGCGATCAAGCTCTTGATGATTACTTCACAGCACTGCTAGATGAAGAAGAGTACTTTCTTGATGCAACAGAGAGTGATGCTGTAGATTCCGATGCAGTAGAGCCCAGTAAGGAAGTGCTTGAAGCGGTAGAAGAAGATGAACAACTATTGCCAGAGCCAGAGCCAGAGCCAGAGCCAGAGCCGCTGCTGCAGTCTGTAGAAGAGAAAAGTTACTACTCAGTACCAACGGCAGAGATAGAAGTTCCTAATCTCGAAGACGTAGAACGCCTTCTTGAACAGTTAGAAACGACAAATCCCGTTGAAGATCTGCAACTTGAAGAAGTGATGGAGCAAAACACAGCGCAAATTGCTTTAGAGCAAGGATCGCAAGTTGAAGAACTCGCGCAAATTGACGAGCTGCAAGATTGGGATCTCGCTGTTGAAGAGCCTGTTGTTGAAGAAACTGTCATTGAACCTGAAGTTAATGATTGGCCTGTCGATGAAGCTTCGCCAGACGTTGAAGAAAGCATCGAAACTGAAATGCTAGTCGATGTTGAACCGCAAACTCAAACGGGTGGTGGTGACTTAGGCGAGTGGCACAGCACTCGTAGAGATGAAGATTTTCAGGCTCTATACTTCGAAGTGAATGGTGTGATGTTTGCTGTCCCTCTGGATGAACTAGGCGGCATTCATAGAATGTCGGAACTGAACCACTTAATTGGCAGGCCCGAATGGTACCTTGGCCTATTGACATCTAAAGAGAACCAGTTGGATATTGTTGATACGGCTAAGTGGGTGATGCCAGAGAAGTTGACGGATGAAGATTACAAAGACGAGTACCAGTATGTTGTCATGCTCGGTTCTAGCCTTTGGGGGTTAGCTTCAACTCAGTTAAAAGGGACTGAGCTGTTGAACACAGAAAAAGTACGATGGCGCGAGCAAGCCGGAAAAAGACCTTGGCTTGCTGGTATGGTTAAAGAAAAAATGTGTGCATTGATACATGTAGAGGCATTAATCGCTATGCTTAATGCAGGGCTCGATGTTAAAGCACTGGATAAATAAATCATTTATGTCGGCAACGACTTAGAGAGGAAAAGGTATGTCTCAAACAAATGAAGTCGAAGTAAGAAAAGAACAGTCTAACGACGAAGTGCTTCAGTGGGTGACGTTCCAGTTAGAAGAAGAAACCTACGGTATCAATGTAATGCAAGTGCGCGAAGTGCTTCGTTATACTGAAATCGCCCCTGTTCCTGGAGCACCAAATTACGTACTCGGTATCATTAACCTGCGTGGTAACGTGGTTACTGTTATCGATACACGCTCTCGCTTTGGCCTGATGGAAGGTGAGATCACAGATAATACTCGTATTATCGTGATTGAATCAGAGCATCAAGTGATTGGTATTCTTGTCGATAGCGTCGCTGAAGTGGTTTACCTTCGCTCTTCTGAAATCGATACAACACCAAGTGTGGGTACTGATGAAAGTGCTAAGTTCATTCAAGGTGTGAGTAACCGTGACGGTAAGCTGCTTATTTTGGTTGATCTTAACAAGCTACTTACTGATGAAGAGTGGGATGAAATGGCTCATCTGTAATGACCACAGAACAGTTAACAAGTCTGCCTGTTATCGCGGGCGTGGCAGTAGCGCTGATACTACTGCTTTTGCTCGGCTTGTTTAGGCTTAAACGAAGTATCAACACTTTATCTAATCATCATCGCCAACAGTCTCGGGCGTTAGATAAAGAACTTCAGAAGGCCAACAAGCAGTTACTTGAAGTAAGATCAGTGGTTGTTGGGCTAGGGCAAAAGCTTAGTGAGCAACAAGAGCTCATTCACTATCAAAACGAAAGGCTCAATGAGTTAGAAAATGCTGATAGTGACGGGAGGCTATACTCTCGTGCCAGTAAAATGGTCAAGTTAGGTGCAGGGATTAATGAGCTGATAGAAGAGTGCGAGTTACCCAAAGCGGAAGCAGAGCTGATGATGTCTCTTCAGAAGAAGTTGGCAGGAAAAGAAACAATTCCACCGCTAGAAGGATCGCCTGAGCGTTCGTCTAAACCGCCTCCTCGTAGGACTGCACGGAAATAAGTCGATTGATCTTATTGTTTACAAAAAGGAAGCATATGCTTCC
>JYJN01000204.1 GCA_003263845.1 Vibrio aestivus
TGCTGATTTTCTATAATATTTAGCCCTTCGAAACGCAAAACTGCAGCATTGATTTTTAGTTACTGGCTCTGCGTTTTTGTTCGGCTTCTTCGCAATGATTCAAGGCTATCGAAAGCACATCTCACTTGAGCAGTTCATCTCAACTTGCTTCTCGCAACAAAAAGCCGAATCACTCGCTCGAATTCACTGTCCTGAAATCGTTGTAACTCCCCCACTTCGAATTTGGCTTTCGCACTCACATTCATCAAAAGAGCCTTGAGTGAAAGGACGTTTTTAGTAGTCTGAAAGCAACAATAGAGTCCGAGTGCGTCATTACATAACAAACAATTTAAGCAGACCTTCAACGCGTGGCATTTTTGGTTTGCAGGTAGCTCAGTGACTATGGCGCTTTGCAGAAACTATCGTTGTGCGTTTCGGGCTACTTAATC
>JYJN01000205.1 GCA_003263845.1 Vibrio aestivus
CGTTAAGAGATATCATGTTGGGTCTGTAGCTCAGCTGGTTAGAGCGCTCGCCTGATAAGCGGGAGGTCGGTGGTTCAAGTCCACTCAGACCCACCACTTCTTCTCCCAGAAGAAGGCGGCTAACATGATACACATTTGGGGCTATAGCTCAGCTGGGAGAGCGCCTGCCTTGCACGCAGGAGGTCAGCAGTTCGATCCTGCTTAGCT
>JYJN01000206.1 GCA_003263845.1 Vibrio aestivus
CCAAACTACGGCGACCAAGGTGACACCATCAATGTGACCGCTGAGTTTAGCCGCGCAGTGACCGAGCCAAGCAGCTCGAACCTCGATGGTGTAAACATCACATGGAGTGGCAGCGGTGAGCAAAACAGTTGGAGCGGCAGCGTGATCGTACCGGCATCCAATGCGGCCGATAGTCACATGCCAATGACCATTGCTGGTTTCAAAGACGAAGTGGGCAACTCAGGCAGTGC
>JYJN01000207.1 GCA_003263845.1 Vibrio aestivus
GATTAAGTAGCCCGAAACGCACAACGATAGTTTCTGCAAAGCGCCATAACCACTGAAATACCTGCAAACCAAAAATGCCACGCGTTGAGGGTCTGCTTAAATTGTTTGTTATGTAATGACGTACTCAGGCTTTATTGTTGCCTTCAGACTACTAAAAACGTCATTTCACTCAAGGTTCTTTTGATGGATTTGAGTGCGAAAGCCAAATTCGGAGTGGGGGAGTTACAACGATTTCAGGACAGTGGTTTTCAGCGACTGACTTAGCTTTTGAACCGGAGACACAAGCCGAAACGAACTCACCAAGTGGGAAGCAGTTTCGTTAACCTTGAATTATTACGAAGTAGCCAACCAAAAACGTAGAATCAGTAGCTAAAAAACCAGTGGAGAAGTTTGGCACTTCGAAGGACTAAATATTATAGAAAATCAGACTGTTACATAACGCCGCGTTAAGTAGTGAGCAACGCCACTACTGAACCTAAACATGCCGCCGTAAACACAAAACCCAACGATGAAACGAAAAAATGTCATGCGTTGGGAATCTGTCTTAAACGCTTTGTTATGTTTTATGCGGGAGGTTGGCTCTGAGGCTCAAAAAAGAAATCAACCACGATCTTAGACACAACTTGGAAAGACACGAAAATGAACAGCAAGTACAAGCCCCCACCTAATAGTGGTATGGATGAGCGAACCAGATCCAGCCCACTTTCAGAAAAAAGAGAACCAAGTGTTTGGAAGCTTCTCAATAACCCAAGCCAAGACTTAAAATACTCCATTAATTCAGGCTGAAAGCCTAAAGGGATCAGAATTAAGAAAGGAAATATTAAAAAAGCCAAACCTTTTGGAATCCGACTGGCACTCCCCCGCAAGGTAAAGTTGAAAGAAGGAGCTGCCACGGAAGAACTCCAAACAAAGGGGATTAAAGCCCCGCAAGCTAATACAACCAAAAGCCTATAGGTATCTCCAAAATCAAAATTTTGCACCCAGAAGATAGAGCTAGAAATAGCTATTAACAAAGCTACCTTTAGCGTAATTAGTAATTTAATCATAGATTCCCTTTAAAACATAACGCCCGATTAAGTAGCCCGAAACGCACAACGATAGTTTCTGCATAGCGCCGTAACCACTGAATTACCTGCAAACCAAAAATGCCACGCGTTGAGGGTCTGCTTAAATTGTTTGTTATGTAATGACGCACGCGAACTTTAAATGTTGTCTTCAGACTACTGAAAACGTCCTTGCACTCAAGGTTCTTTTGAT